>DATLUD010000013.1:0-34428 GCA_035533275.1 Candidatus Dormiibacterota bacterium
GGGCCCGCGACGGGATTCGCAGGCGGATTAGTCGCGGGAGGAGTCGGAGTGGCGGGCGGGTTCATAGGCGGCGCAGGCGTGTGCGGTGCATTCGCCGGCGGGGCGGGGGCCACGGTGCCGCCGGTGCCCGGCGGGATGTAGCCTGGCCCATCGGTGGGTTGAACAAGCCCCGGGCCAGTAGTGGGTTGCACGAGCCCGGGGCCTACACTAGGCGGCACAAACCCGGGACCCGTCGTGGGCTGCACGAGTCCAGGACCGACGGACGGCGGCGAGTACGGCGTCATCGCTATGGGCGCGGGCGCGAAAGCGATCTCCACGTGGCGGGCCTGAAGGCCCCCAGCCGGATTATGCCGCACGACGGTGAGGTCCACGGGCTGGCCCTGTCCGCCAAGTTGCCCCGTCAGCGCGATCAGCTGCTGCACCGTGGCGCACCGCCGACCATCGACGGCGACGACGAAGTCGCCTCCGCCGAGGCCGGCACGCTGCGCGAGGCTGCCGCGCGCGACGTCGAAGACGCCCACGCCCTGGAACGATCGCGTCTGCGCGCCGGCGAGCGCAAGCAGCGAGGGGGTGACGGTGACGCCCCGCATCCCCAAGCTCGGGACCGGCACCGATGCGGACAGCAAAGCCTCCGCCAGCGAAACCATCCTTGCCGACGGCACCTTCGCATGAAGCACAGCGGTGCGCCCGTTGCCCTGGCTGCGCAAGAAGGTGAGATCGATCGCCTGCGCGGGCCCGCGCGGGTCTTGGGTCACGGCGATGAGCTGCTGCATCGAGGCGCAGGGGCGGCCGCCGGCGGCATAGATCACGTCGCCGGGCCGGAGGCCGGCGCGCGCGGCAAGGCCGCCGTTCTCCACATCGGACACGACGACGCCGCGGAACGAGCGACTCTTGGCGCCCGCCAGCGCCAGCAGCTGCGGCGTGACGGTGGTGCCGCGCAGCCCCAACAACGGCGCCGGAACCGCTTGGGAGAACACGGCGCGCGCGAACGGATCCGTGGCCGTCGTCTGAGCCTGCGCTGGCTGCGCTTGAGCCGACGGCGCGGGGCTGTAGGCCGAGATCTTCGGCGGCGCATAGGTCGGCGAGCTCGGCGTCAGCAGCGGCGCGTTGATCCTGTACGCCTGCGGGCTCCCCGCGCCGACGCGAATGCGGCCGACGGCGTACTTGTCGCCCATCGAGTCGCTGACGACGACATCATAAACGTGCCCTGGACGCACGTCCTTCTTCGGGATGAAACTCGCCGAGATGACGTTGGTGCCGTTCTTGACGGCGATCGCCTCGCACTCGTGCGCGCCCGCGTCGAGTGGCTCGAGCATCGTCACCATGATGTTGGAGATGCCGGTCTGCGCGGTAGGAAAGACGATTTGCAGATCGACCTCGGGCCCGTTGCCGCCGCCCCCCGCGCCGTTATGCGACTGCAAGGCGTCCTGCGAGAGGGAGCGGCGCGCCATGGCCGAGAGATCGTCGTTGACGTTGACATACTGCGCGGCAGCCGGCGCGGCCAGCATGCACGCGAGACCCAGAGCGGCAAGCGCCGCACGCAGATAGCTCGGGCCCATGCTCATACTCCTTGCCTGCGCAGACGTTCTTGCCAGGCTTATCGGTAGCTTACCCCGAGCGGCTGACCATCCGGCGCCGCAACGCGCCAAGGCTCCGTAAAGATCGCTTTACAACCGGCGGTCAGCGCGTCTTTCGACGCGCCGGAACCGGGCGTGTCGGCGGTTCTATTCTCGTGTCGCCCAGCGAAGAGGCCAGCTGCCGCTCCAGGGACGTGAACGCCTCGATCACTTCGCGCGCTTCGAAGACCTGGCGTCGTTGCCGCCCAACATAAAGCGGCGACACGATTCCGGCTCTTACGAGCCGTTTCATCCCCTCCATCGTGCTTGGCAAGCTGCGGCTGATGGTCTTGGCGGCCGCGGCTAGCGTGGTAACCGGCGTGCCAGGCAATGCAGCAATAAGCTTCAATGCCGCCGCATCGGCCCGCGTCGGCCCCAATCGGCTACGCCAGACTTCCTGGATCTCCCGGATGCGGCTCTCGAACGCGCTCGCGTCCTGCGTTGCGCGGGTGCATGCCGCGGCGAAGGTCCCTACCCAACGGTTCAAACCAGCAACGGCCTCAGGTGAATGAGGGTCGCCGACGTACCGTGTCGCGTTCAGGCCTTCAATGTAGTCTTGTGCACGGGTGGCCAGCACGAGCGAGACGGGCGGAGTGACGGTCATCGTGAGGCCCCGTCGGCGGAAGATCAGGTGGATCAGCGCGCGGCCCACTCGGCCGTTGCCGTCAGCGAACGGATGAATCGTCTCGAACTGCGCGTGGGCGATAGCCGCTTGCGCAACGGCCGGTAACGAATCGGCACTGCAGAAGTCGCAGAGATCGGACAAGAGAGCCTGCACGAGCTCGGGCGGGGGCGGCACGAAGGCGGCTGAGCATGGATTGTAATTGCTGCCGCCTATCCAGTTTTGCGTGGTTCGCACCTGGCCTCCGTGCGGGGCGAGCGGCGTCGGGGCAAGCAATCGGCGGTGCGTCTCGAGCAGTACGCTGGGCGTGATCTCCTTCTTCTCGCGGAGCAGCTGAATTGCGTACGTCATTGCGTCGATGTTCGCCAGAACTTCCGCGGCCGTCACGTCCGCCTGCTCCTCGCCCACCTGCATCGCAGCGTCAGCCTTGAGCAAGCGGCGCGGGCCGACCACCAGACCCTCGATGTGCGATGACGCTACCGACTCGGCTCGCAGGAGCAACCGCGCCAGAGCCTCCGTGTCCGCCAGCGTCGCCGACGACGTATCCAGTGCCGCGATGGCGCGCTCGGCGTCTGCGACATCTGCCGCCTGCTCGCCACCGAAGAGGAAGGTGCGGCCGGCTAGCTTGTCCGGAATGTAGACCCGGTACGTGCCCCCTCGGCGGTCGCGGCGGGGCAAGCCGAGCAACCCGCCGGTCGGCTCCCAGAAACGGTCTTCATAGCGCGCCATAATTAAAGGTTAATGCGAAACCCTAAATTATGCAACCCGTAGGTTAGGGCTGGCTGGGGCGGGCGCCTGCTTGTTATCGACCAAGCGTGCCGGGGCGGCATGGCAGCACGCCACCTCGGGGGCCTGATAGCTCGCCGAGGCAAGGGGACGGTCTAGGAGCCGCCGTCGAGGGCGATCGAGACGTGCCGGGTGTGGAGCTCCCCCGCCGCGTCGTGTCTCGCGACGGTGAGGTCCAGCGGCTGGCCCTGGCCGGCAACGCGCCGCGTCCACGAGATCAGCTGCTGCACCGTGGCGCACGGCTGACCATCGACGTCGACGATGATGTCGCCTTCGCTGAGGCCGGAGCGCTGGGCGAGGCTGCCGTCTTGGACGTCGAAGACGCCCACGCCCTTGAACGACTTCGCGGGGGCTCCGCCGAGGGCGAGCAGCGCCGGCGTGATGGTGACGCCCCGCAGCCCCAGCGCGGGAACCGCAACGGCCTGGGATTGCATCGCGCCCACGAGGGCGAGCAGTCTGGCGGACGGGACCTTCACGTGATGCACCGCGGGGCCGTTCGCCTCGCTGCGCAAGAAGGCGATGTCGATCGCCTTCGCGGGGGCTTGCTGGTCTTGGGTGACCGAGACGAGCTGCTGGATCGAGGCGCAGGGGTGACCGTCCACGCCGAAGATGACGTCGCCTGCGCGGATGCCGGATCCTCCGGCAATGCCGCCTTTCTCAACCTCGGCGACGATCACGCCGTGGAACGAGCGCGTCTTGGCGCCTGCGAGCGCGAGCAGCCGCGGCGTGACGGTGGCTCCGCTCAGCCCCAGCATCGGGGCTTGGACCGCCTGGGATTGAATGGCCTGCCCAAACGAAGCCATGTCATTCGTGCGCGCGGCCGGCGCCGCCGCGGAGTCGGCGCTGGTGGTCGATGGCCCTGTATATCTCGGCGAGCTTGGGGTCAGCAGCGGCGCGTTGATCGTGTACGCCTGCGGGCTTCCCGCGCCGACGCGAATGCGGCCGACGGCGTACTTGTCGCCCATCGAGTCGCTGACGACCACGTCGTAGACGTGGCCTGGACGAACGTCCTTCTTGGGGATGAAGGTCGCCGAGATGACCTCGGTGCCGTTCTTGACGGCGATCGACTCGCACTGGTGCGCGCCGCCGTCCAGCGGCTCGAGCAGCACCGTCATGATGTTGTCGAGGCCGGTCTGCGCGCTAGGGAAGGCGAGCCGCAGATCCACCTCCGGCGTGTTCCCGTTCGCACCCGCCCCGTGCGATTGCAGGGCATCTTGCGACAGCGCTCGCCGCGCCATGTCCGTGATGTCGTCATTGACGTTGACGTACTGAGCGGCAGCCGGCGCGGCCAAGGCCAACATGCACGCGATGGCGGATGCCGCCAGCGCCGCCCGTATATAGCTGGGGCCCATGCTCATACTCCTTGCCGGCAAAGAGACTCTGCCACGCTTATCGGTAGCTTACCCCGAGCTGTCGACCATCCAACCCGCCGCATGGCAACGTTCTGTAAAGATTGCTTTACCGCCCAAGTATGCCTACGGCAAGCGTGGTAGCGCCGCCGCGCATCGCCGGGGACGCATGTTTCGTCGTAGCGAATCGTTGCTTCGACCTCGGCTTCGCTCACGTCTCGGTCCGGGGCACTCATCTGCTCCCGTGCGTGTCTCGAGTATCTCACCGCGCGTTTCCTGATGTCAACGCTCCTGCACTCAGAGCGCGCAATGCCCGTCTGCGCGGATTCGAGGCGATGTCAACCCCTGGCGCAAAGCTCATTCGCGCCGCCGGCGAGAGGGCGCTAAACGCGCGCGAAGCGTTGGATGGCGTAGGGCGCGATATCGGCCGACGTCTCTCCGTCGAGCAGCAGCTCGGCCATCAACGTCCCGACCAGCGGCGAGAGCGTGATGCCGCTATGCATCGCGGCAACGTAGAGACCGGGGCGTCCCGGAACCGCCCCGAGGATCGGCAACTCGTCCTCGGGCATGGCACGGATCCCCGCGAAGGCGCGCATGAGGCGGGCACCTGCGAGCGCCGGCAGATAGCGCAGCGCCATCGCCGCGGTCAGCGCCAGCACCTCCGGGGTCGTCCGGCGATCGAAGCCGGCGTTCTCCTTGGAGTAACCGATCAGCATCTCGCCGTTGGCGGTCTGCCGAAGGCCGCTCAGCGTCAGCTTCAGCATCGGCGGAAGCGGCTCGGTGATGAGGATCTGTCCGCGCAACGGATCGACCGGGACGTCGACCTCGACCATGGCGCCGACTTCGCGGGACCACGGTCCGCCGGCGAGCACCAGCCGCCGAGCCCGAATCTCCGCGCGATCACCCTGCAGCACGAAGACGCCGGCGCCGCGCTCGATCGAGCGCACGGGGTTGTGGAAGACGAAGCGCGCGCCGTGCTTAGCCGCGGCGCGGCGGTAGGCGTCGACGAGCCGAAGAGGGTTCACGTTGCCGTCGATGGGGCTGTACGTCGCCCCCAGGACGCGCGGCGAGAGGCGCGGCTCGCGCGCAAGCACCTCCTCACGGTCGAGCAGCTGTACATCGAGCCCCTGCTCCCGGTAGCGCTCGACGAAGCGAGCCGCGTGCTCGAGCCCTGCCTCGTTGAAGATCGGCGCGAGCCCGCCCGTGCGGTAGTACTCGACGTCGCCGATGCGCCGCACCAGCGTGGGGTAGAGCTCGGCGCTGAGCTCGCTGAACTGCGCGTACGACGCCGGCGTCTTCGTGTGGACCCACACCCACGCTTGGGTCGACCCCGAGGTGCCGGAGAGCGGAAAATTGCGGTCGGTCACCACGACGTCGGCGCCGCGCTCGGCGAGATGGAACGCGATCGTGTTGCCGACCACGCCCGCGCCCAGGATGGCGATCTCCGCGTCGACCTTCTCTCGCTGGCTCATCGCCATCTCACTCGACCTCGCTGAGCACGGAGCGCACGATGCCGCCCTCCGGTTCGCCCGCCCCCTCAGCGAGCGCCCCCAGCGGAATCGGACGCAACGGGAAGCGGACGTTGGGGAGCGGGATGGCGTCGAGCGGCACGCCGAGCGCGCGCGACATCTCCGCGGCCACGAGCGGGCGGCAGACGCGCCATTGGCAGGCCCCCATGCCGCAGCGCGTCATGCGCTTGACGTCGTCGGGACTGCGCGCTCCCTGCTCCACGCACTCGCGCACCTCCGCCACGGTCACGTCCTCGCATGGGCAGACGACGGTCCACGGCTCGATCCCGCGAGCGCGGTCCCGGATCACCGGCGCGCGCGCGCTCCCCGTGGCTGTCCCCTCCCGGCTCCAGGTGTTACCCTCCGTCGCCAGCGCGGAGTCGGTCTTCGCACGTTGGAGCAAGGCGCGTGCCGCCATCTTCTCCGGCGTTGAGTGCGCCTCGAGACTCGTCCAGAGCCGATCGATCGCGCCGCCGTCGCCGCCGCCCTCGAGCGTGGCAAGGGCACCTCGCGCCGCGATGCGCCCCGTGAGCTCACTCGCGGCCGGCGCATCGACGCCCGCCGCGCCACCGGCGACGAAGATGCCCGGCACGGTGGCCTGCAGGTCGTGCCCGTAGACGGGCACCCAGCCGCCGAGCGGCGCCACGTAGAGGAACCGCGCGCCGGCCAGTTGCGCCGCCTCGAGCGCGGGAGCGCGCGACGCGGCGAGCACGACCACCTCCGCCGGCAGCTCCTCGCGCTCGCCCTCATCGCCCACGATCGCGACGCGCTCCACCCGCTCGGATCCAAAGGCGGCCTCGATCGCGCCCGCGGCCACGAGCCTGACGGCGCCGGCGCCGGCGCGGGCCGCCTGGTCCGCGGCGAGTCGCGCCTCGGTCCCGACGCCGACGACGACGACCCGTCGTGCGGCGAGCGCACCCGCCGGGATGGCGACGACCCGCATCGCATCCGCGGTCATCACGCCGGGCAGGGTCCAGCCCTCGAAGAGCACCGCCTCATCGCGCGCGCCAACGGCCAGCACGATCGCGCGGGCAACGATGCGCTCCAGCCCGTGTGGCCCGTAAGCGATCACCCGACGATCCGAGTCGATATCGACCACGGCGGTGGAAAGCCGGATCTCCACACCCACAGGCGCGCGCCCGCCGAGCATTGGGCCCTCGTCGCAGAGCATGACGCTGGGCGCCGCGCGGCCCACCGCGGCGGCGGCCGCCATGCCCGCCGCCCCGCCGCCGACGACGAGAACATCCACCGTCCGCTCAACCATCGATGCGCCGAACCTCCATCCCCTCGACCACCGGCGTCAAGCAGGCCGCCACCCGCCGCTCGCCGTCGACCAGCACCGTGCACGCGCTGCACCAGCCCATCCCGCAGAACGCCCCGCGCGGCCGGTGCTTGTTGCGGCTCACGCTGAGCTTGACGATGCCGGCCGCATCGAGCGCCACGGCGATCGTGGTGCCGGGCGTCGCCGAGAGGCGCTGCCCCTCAAAGGTGAAGCGCACCTCACTCGGCATCGGCGACACCGAAGATGCGGGACATGCCGAGCACCCGCTCCATCAAGAGCATGGCTCCAAGCGTCAGGATGACCATGACGGTGGAGATCGACGTGATCGTGGGGTCATAGTTGAATTGCATGTAGGTGAAGATCCGGACAGGGAGCGTCACGACGTTCGTGCTGACCACGAAGAGCGCCACGGTGAGGTCATCGAACGACGTGACGAAGGAGAAGAGCGCGCCGGCGATCACGCCCGCGCGGATCAGGGGCAGAGTGAGGCGGAAGAACACCTGCCAGGCGTTCGCGCCGAGATTCGCCGCCGCGCGCTCGAGCGTGCGATCGTAGCCGGCAAGACTGGCGGAGACCAGCCGCACGACGAACGGCAGGCTCAAGACCACGTGCCCGATGACGAGCGCGGCCACGCTGGCCGCAAGGTGGATGTGCGTGTACCATTGCAGCAGGGCAACGCCGAGCACCACCGACGGGATCAGCAACGGGGCATTGAACAGCTGCTGCACCAGCTCGCGTCCGCGGAGCCGGTATCTGGCGAGCGCGAAGGCGCCGAGGGTGCCCAGCGTGGTGGCCACCAGCGCCGTGCCCAGCGCGACGACCATGCTGAGCCCGAGCGAGGAGAGGAAGTCCCGGTGCTGCAAGAGCGCGGCGTACCAGTGCAGGGTCAGCCCGCGCGGTGGAAAGACGATGAACTGCGTCCTGGTCAGCGACGCCAGCACGATGACGACCGTCGGGGTGAACAGGAAGAGCAGGATCAGGGTGACGTACGCGCCGAGCAGGCGCTGGCCGAATCGAGACCTCACTGGAAGATCGCCTCGGGGGCTCCGCGGCGCGCGAGGGTTCCGTAGAGCAGCAGGATGCCCGTCGTCACCGCGATCAGGATGAAGCCGATGGCCGACCCGAAGGGCCAGTTCAGCACCGAGGTGACGTTGTCGTAGGTGAGGTAGGACATCAGCTTGACGCGCGAGCCTCCCAAGATCGCCGGCGTCACGAACGAGCTGGACGTGATGCTGAAGACGATGACGGAGCCGGCGAGCACGCCGGGGGCGCTCAGCGGAAGCACGACGCGCCGGAATGCCTGCCACGGGCTGGCACCCAGGTTGCGCGCGGCGCGCACCACGCCGACATCGATGGCATCGAGGCTGGCGGAAATGGCGATGACCATGTAGGCGAGGAGCACGTGCACCATCCCGAGCACGACGGCGAACTCGTTGTAGAGCATGACCGGCGCGTGGAGGCCTAGCGCGCGAAAGAGTCCGGCGATGGGTCCGGTGCTTCCCAGCACGATGACCCAGCCATACGCGCGGATGACCATGCTCACCAGGAGCGGGGAGAGCAGCAGGAGCGTGATCACACGCCGCCGGCGTCCACTGCTCTGCGAGAGGTAGAAGGCCACGGGATACCCGAGCACCAGGCAGCAGAGCGTCGTGACGAGCGAGATCTTCAGGGTCTCGAAGAGCACCCCGAGATCGAAGCGGCTCGTCAGGAACGCGCGGTAGTTCTCCAGCGTCCAGCCCGGCCCCACGCCGTGGGTGGCGCTGTACGGGTGCAGGCTGGTCACGAGCAGCAGCGCGAGCGGAACGACCAGGAAGATGCACAGATAGGCGAGCGGTGCCAACAGAAGCAGCCAGCCCGCCAACTGCCGGCGCCGGCTCACGGCGCGCCCTCGGCGGGGAAGACCACGGCGTGACGGCTCTGCCAACCGATCGTGATCTGACGACCGACCTCCATCGCGTGGTCGGGGAGATCGGACGCCTCGACGTTGAAGGGACCAACGGGGGTCCGTACGGCGATCCGCGTGCGAGCGCCCAGATACATGAGCCCCTCGATCGTGCCCGTGAGGACGACGTCGCTCGCGGTGCTCCCGCCAGCGGGCGCGATGAGCACGCGCTCCGGGCGCACGAAGAGCAAGGCCTCCTGCCCGAGGGACAGCGGCGGGTGAGGGGCGAGGCCGCTGGCACGAACGTCGCCCGAACACCGCAACATGGCGCGGTCACCGTCAACCGCCTCCACGATTCCTCCGAGGCGATTGCTTTCGCCCATGAAGCTCGCCACGAAAGGCGTTCGTGGCCGCTCGTAGATGGAACGGCAGTCGTCGATCTGCTCGATGCGCCCGTCCCGCATGACCGCCACGCGGTCCGAGATCGCCAGCGCCTCCTCCTGATCGTGCGTGACGAAGATCGTGGTGATCCCCGTCGTCTTCTGGATGCGGCGGACCTCGTCGCGCATCTCGCGCCGGAGCTTGGCATCGAGGTTGCTGAACGGCTCGTCCAAGAGCAAGACGTCGGGCTCGATCGCCAAGACGCGCGCCATCGCCACGCGCTGCTGCTGGCCTCCCGAAAGCTGATGCGGGTATCTGCGCTCGAAGCCGCCCAGGCGCGTCAGGGCCAGAGCGGCTGCGACCCGGCGGCGGATCTCCAGCGTGGACGCGCGCCGCAGGCGCAAGCCGAAGGCCACGTTGTCCTCGACGGTGAGGTGCGGGAAGAGGGCATAGTTCTGAAAGACCATGCCCATGTTGCGGCGGTGAGGCGGGACGCGGCCGATGCTCCGGCCGGCCACCACGATCTCCCCCGCATCCAACTCGACGAACCCGGCGACGATGCCGAGCAGCGTCGTCTTCCCGCACCCCGACGGACCCAGGATGCACATCAGCTCGCTCCGCTCGACGGCAAGATCCACGCCGTCGACCACCGTGCGCCCGGCGTAGCGCTTGACGATGCCCTGGAGCGAGAGATGACTCATCGTGGCCCCGCCTCCCTCAGCGGCTCTCGATCTCGCGTTCCCAGCGGTTGGTCCAGGCCGCGCGTTGCTGGTTGATGAGGGTCCAGTTCATCTTCACCAGCTTGGCGATCTGCGCGGGGCCGTAGACCACCATCGCCTGGGCCTTTGGCGGCAACGTGGCGGTGCGATTCGTGGGCCCGAAGAACACCGTCTGCGCGATCATCTCCTGGGTCTTGGCGGCAAGCAGGTAGTTCACGAACTCTTGTGCCAACTGCGGGTTCGGGGCGTTCTTCACCACGTTGACGGTGCTCATGAGGGCCACCGCGCCCTCCTTCGGATAGACGAACTCGATGGGGAAGCCCTGGCTCTTCAAGATGTTCGCGCGGGCGTTGGACCACGCCGATGCGACTGCGCTGCCCTGGAGGAAGTAGTTCGAGACGTCGGCCGTCTTGTCGAAGTTGACCGCCATCGGCGCGATCTTCTTCATGAACGCGAAGCCCGGCTCGATATCGGTGACGCTGCCGCCGTTCGCGCGCGCCTCCATCACCAAGAGATGCACGCCGTAGGTGTTGGTGATCGAGGGCAGCACCAGCTTGCCGTTGAGCTCGGGATTGGCCAGGTCTTTCCAGGACTCCAGCGGTTTCCAATGATGCTCCGCGAAATACTTCGTGTTGTAGACCAGGCCGGTGGCGACGATGCCGAGACCGACGCCGAGGTCCCCCTGCAGGCGCGCGATCGGGTAGACGTCGGCGAGGTTGGTGACGAGCTTCGGGTCGAGGGGCGCGATGAGACCCAGCTGGCGAGCCTGCGCCTGCGGTCCGTCGTCGATGATGGCGACGTCGATCTGGGGCGCGGAGCGCTCGGCCTGGAGCTTCGCGAGCGTGTCGGTCGATGCGCCGGTCACGTAGTTGACGTGACAATGGTAGGCCTTCTCGAAATCCGGGATGACCGAGGTTTCAATGCCCTTCTGAAAGCTGCCCCCATATCCCGCGACCACGACCGTGGGCTCGGCGGCGAGGCCTGGCGCTGGAAGACCGAGTGTGCTCGCCGCGAGCGCGGCCACCATCGTCAGGAGAACGGGGCGGGCGATGCGATGCCTCATGGAGTCGTCTCTCCTTCCTGGCGCCGTGCGGCGGCGCCGTCGCGATCCATCGAAAACTGGACGTAGAACTTGCGGACGTCGCCGCGGATGATGAACGTGGACGTTTCGACAGGGCGCCCCTGGTCGTCGTACGTGAGACGCTCCCAGCGAAAGACTGCGGCACCCGGCTGCAGCTCGAGCTGCCGTGCCTCGTCGGGCTCCAGCGCGTGGGGCGTCACGTAGAGCTTGGCTTCCGCCAAGGTGACGCCGTGCGTGCGAAGGTAGTGGTAGATGTTGAGCGTCTCGAGCGGCTCTTTCAGCAAGTACGGCGCCCGCTCGAAGGGGACGAGGGAGCGCTCGAGGGCGACGGGGTGCTCGGCCGCGTCGAGCTTGAGCCGAGACAGGAGGATCGCGGGATCACGGTGCCCGAGCTGCAGCAGATCCCGCTCCGGTCCCTCGACGGTACTGACGGACGAAGCAATGACGCGGTGCGCCCCCTCGATGGCGTGGCGGTCCTTGACGAAGTTGATGAACTGCAAGAGGTTCTCTTCTGCCGGGGCGCCGGTCACGAACGTGCCGCGACCCGGGTAGCGCGCCAGCAGGCCGCGATTCGCGAGGGCGCGGATCGCCTGTTGGACCGTGATGCGGCTGACGCCGTAGCTCAGTTGCAGCGTGCTCTCGGGGGGCACCTGGGCATGGGGAGCCCACTCACCGGATCGGATCTTGCGCTCGATGTCGTCCTTGATCTGGACGTACAGCGGCACGCCGGAGGAGCGAGAAAGGCTCATCGTATCCCCGCGAGATGGACCGAAGGCCCGCCCCATACGAATGATGGGCGAGCTATTATTGTTATATCATTTTCCTTAAACGATATGTCAATAGTCGTCGCCAAAGTTTCCCCGATGCGCAAAGCAACAGGCTGGCCGCGGGCGCTCGACCGAGGAACTTCGGAGCTGTATCGGCGCCAATACCTAGCCGCCGCCTCTCCAAGGATGCCAGGGCGGCGCGGCCCGCGAGATGCCGCCCACGCGGCGCACGATCGCGGTCTTGACACCCTCGGCAGCACCCAGGCCAAACGCGAGCACGCGCCCGCCGGTCGAGGCGATGTAGACGCCGCTGGGGACCACCGCCGGCGAAGCGTAGACGGGACTCCCCGTATCGTAGGACCAGAGCAGCGCGCCGCTCTGGAGGCTGCGGACCTGGAGGTCGTCGTCAATGCCGACCACCACGACGTCGGTACTGCCAGACCCGCTGGCCGTTGGCGAGGGCGGTGCCCTCTTCGCCATCGGCGGGGGGTGGGCTAAACCCTAGTGCAGGGCTCTAGCGATTACCTTGGGGGCTCGTGCGATCGCATAGAGCAAAACGCGCGCGGGCTCGGATGGCTCGCGCCGGTGCTGCTCCCATTCCTGGATCGTCCGCAAAGAGAGCCGGAACTGCTTCGCAAACTCTTCTTGCGAAAGTTGGAGACGCTCTCGTAGCTCGCGCACATCGATTGTCGGAACGACGAAACGTGCGGGTCCAAGGGCGCCGTCGTCGATGCCTTCCTCTCGCTTCCAGCGAGCAATCTGCTCTTCGGTTGCGGCCCGGACCTTGGCTACGTCAATCCCGCCCTTGCTCTCTCGAATTTCCTTGCTCGTTCGCTTCATGGTACTCATTGAATTCACGCTTCTCTCGATTTGTTGCGGGCCACGCGGTTATGAGCCGGCGGTTGCGTCCTCGTGGCGTCCACACGACGGTGATGGCGACGCCGTCGACCATGCCGGTCACGCTGTATCGCTGTTCGCCGTAGTCATGCGCGCAGCGGCCTCGAGGCTGATGCCACGCTCAGCGAATATCGCGGCATTCTTGGCCTCGTCCCACTCGAAGCCATCAAAGTCGTCGTCGTCAATCACCTCAAGATGAACTATACTACGGCATTGCCGGACCCGTCAATGACGGATAGAGCGAGAAATGGGGGTGACTTGCTGCGCATCGGCGCCACCACCAACGTCTCCTGGCCTTAACAGGCGTAATCGCTCAAGACGATCAGCACGGGCCGCTCCTTGTCGCGAGTGGATGACGCCAAGTGCATAGTTACGATCAACCCAAGGATGCCAGGGCGGCGCGGCCCGCGAGACGCCGCCGACGCGGCGCACGATCGCGGTCTTGACACCCTCGCCACTGGTCGGTGGCGAGATCGATCGCGTTAAGATTACCGTCCTTGCCCGTGAAGAAGTCGACCAAGGCGACCTCGCCGACATCCGCGACGCTACAGCCGCGCTGTCGCTGCATGTGCCTTTCGAAGCTCGGCTGACTTGGCTTCGGGTTCGAAGAATTGCGTGATCTCGACGGGCTCTTCCCGGTCGGGGAAGCGCACCAGGATCTCGAGCTGGCCCCCCATGGCTTCGACATAGCGCCCGAGCGTGCTGATCAGCGCGTCCGTTTGATGCTCCAAGCGTGAGATCGACGGCTGGTCCATGCCAAGGATATCGGCGACCGTCTGCTGCGAGAGGGCAAGCGCGCGCCGTAGCTCTCCGAGGCGCATAGACGCCACCTCGCGCTGCACGCGCTCCTCCACCCGCTGGCGCGCCTCCGGGGTCAGCTTCGAGTGTCGATCGCGAAAGTTCTTGGGCATGCTAGTCACTCTCCAGGGACCGAAGGTGCTCCCGGTAGAGCCTATCGGCGACGGGGACACTTTTCTCGTACCAGCGGTCATCCCCGGTCTTATCCCCGCCAAGGAGCAGTCGGATTGCCGCAGGGTATCAACGTGGGGGCGTCCCAAACTTGGCCCGGCCTGCTCGAGGAGTCCCACCGAGAAGTCGACCGACTCTTGCTCCTCGGCGCTGAGCTCGTCGTACCAGGCCTAGAAGACCTCGAGCATCTCCACCGCCCACACGCCGATGATATAGCATGCGAGCCATATAACGTCAATACCATATCACGCGGCGACCCATTCCGCCTTCAAGTGCCGGCGGTGCGCGCTAGCGGGGGCAGCTTAGTTACGATCAACCCAAGGATGCCAGGGCGGCGCGGCCCGCGAGACGCCGCCCACGCGGCGCACGATCGCGGTCTGGGCATCCTCGCCAGCACCAAGGCCAAACGCGAGCACGCGGCCGCCGGCCATCGCATCGCGCACCGGCGAACGGTCTCCGGCCGTGCTTGCGCTCATCGAGGTGGCGCGCAGCGTTGGGGATTCGTCATGATTCCCCCTCGGCGAGCATGGGTACCGCTGGATCGTGGGGAGTAGCAGCACACGGCGATCCCTCGGTCCGCTCGCTCTGGCCGCCTTAGGCGTCGTCTTCGGCGACATCGGGACGAGCCCACTCTATGCGTACGCGCAGTGCTTCTCGTACGACTTCCGCGCTACTCCGCAAAATGTTCTCGGCATCCTCTCGCTGATCATCTGGGCGCTCATCGCAGTCGTCTGCGTGAAGTACGTGACCTTCATGCTCCGCGCGGACTACGATGGCGAAGGTGGCATCCTGGCCCTCCTGGCTCGCGTCGCTGGCAGCCCCGAGGGCAACGGCATGCCGGTCGCCCTCGGAGCGATCGCCATGATCGCGCTCTTCGGAGCGGCCGCGCTGTATGGGGATGGAATCATCACCCCGGCGATCTCCGTCATTTCCGCGATCGAGGGATTGGGCGTGTGGACGAAGACGGCGCAGCCGTTCATCGTGCCCATGTCGGTCGCCGTGCTCGCCGGGCTGTTCATGCTCCAGCCAAGGGGAACCGGGCGCGTGGGGAAACTCTTCGGGCCGGTCATGCTGCTGTGGTTTCTCGCGATCGGCGTCGCGGGCGCCGTCGCCGTCTCCCGGCATCCGGCGGTTCTCGCCGCAGTCTCTCCAGCCTACGGCGTGGCGTTCTTCATCCACCACGGTCTTCGCGGCGCGCTCATCTTCGGCGCCGTCGTCCTGTGCGTGACCGGGGCGGAGGCGCTGTATGCCGATCTCGCGCACTTCGGCCGCGCACCGATCACGGCTGCCTGGTATGCGGCCGTCTTTCCGGCGCTCCTCCTCAACTATCTTGGCCAAGGAGCGCATACGCTCGTCGCGCCGAGCAGCGTGGACAGCGCCTTCTACGCGCTCTATCCGTCGGGGTTGGTCGTGCCCATGGTGCTCCTCTCCACCGCGGCGACCGTCATCGCCTCGCAGTCGCTGATCTCCGGAGCGTTCTCGCTGACGCACCAGGCGACGCAACTTGGGCTTGCGCCGCGCTTTTGGACCGTCCACACCTCGAAACGGCGGATCGGCCAGATCTACGTGCCTGCAGTGAACGTTTTCCTTGCGATCGGCTGCATCGCGCTGGTGGTCACGTTTCGCTCTTCAGCCGCGTTAGCCGGCGCGTACGGCCTGGCCGTATCGGTCACGATGCTGGCGACCACCATCACGTATGCTGCCTTGACGCATCGCCGCTTTCGCTGGCCCCTGGCCTCGACCATCGCCATCGTGAGTCTGTTCCTCCTTTGGGACGTGCCCTTCTTCGTCGGAAATCTCTCGAAGGTTCCTGCGGGAGGATGGTTCCCTCTCGTCGTGGCCACCGTGCTCTTCACCCTGTTCACGACCTGGAATCGCGGCCGAATGCGGCTGATGACCTTTCTGCAGGCGCAGAGCATACCCGTGGAGGACTTCCTCAAGAGCGCGGGCACGCACGCCTCCGTCGAGGGAACCGCCGTCTTCTTCACATCGGATCCACGGGGTATTCCCGCCGCCCTGCACAACTGGTGGATCACGGAGCATCTGGCCCTCAACGCGGTCGTGCTCCTGACCATGGCGAACGTAGGCCGCCCGTACGTCGCCGAGTCCGATAGAGTCGAGGTCGAATCACTCTCGCCCCATCTCGTTCGCGTCCATGCGCGCTACGGGTTCATGCAGCATGAGCGAATCGACGAAGTCATGCGGCGCCTCAAGGAGTCCAGGCCGGATCTGGACCTCGCAACCGTCACGTACTACTTGCCCGCGCCGAGCATCGATCCGAAGCACTGCGGGCATCGACTGCCCGCATGGCAGCGGCTTCTCTACGTCTGGATGTTGCGCAACGCGCACTCGCGCATCGATGCGCTAGGCCTTCCGGCGGACCGCGTGATGCAGTTTGGCGTCAACGTCCCGATGTAGCCCCAGTATCCGACCCGACATACCGTGATCTAGGTATGCTCGCGAGCCTTGCGCTTCGCGCGGTCGATTTCCGCTTGCACACGGTTCTTGGCCTCGCTCACCGCGGAGCCTACCTTCTCGCTGGCGGTCATTTTGTCGCCTTCAGTGTCCCGATGCGACTTTTCCGCATCGGCGGCGGCCTTGTGCTGTACTTCGTGCAGCTTGTCCTTCGCATCATCAACGGTACGTTTGATAGCATCGGCCGCCTTGTCCAGGGGATCCTTGCTCACTGTGGCATCTCCTCGTAGGTCGCAGGGATGGGGTTGCGTCGACTTTACCCGGCGGGAGCTCGGGCAAAACGCTCACGAGGCGGCTAGGGAGTGCCATTCATCGGAGAATCCGGATCTTGGCGAACATTGGCCGCGATCTCGGCTTGCACTTCTAAGATGTCCTCTCTCGAAGCCGATTCGATGCCGACGGCCTTGTTGCTCATCGCCGGGTTTGCCGCGATAAGGAGATCGAGCTTCAAGTTCAGCGCATCGGTGTCGCGCTTCTGGGCGTTAGCGATGATAAACACCATGAGAAACGTGATGATCGAGCTCAGGGTATTCATCACGAGCTGCCACGTATTGGAAAAGCGAAAATGCGGACCCGTCAGTGCCCATACGACGATAAGGCCCGCGACAAGCGCGGTTGCGAGGGCGCTGGCGGAGAAGCGGTTGGCAGCACGGGCAAAGCGATCAAACCACATCACGCTCTCCTACACGGGTCGGCATCTGGGTGCATTCCATGTGATCGGGCAGATGATCGCACGCAGGTTTCCTAGGCAGGCGATCGACATCTTTAACGGAGAGTTCGCTATACATAAATCGGGTAACGTCCGGAAAAGTGTGGCAACGGCGGGATTACCCTGACCCCCACTGGCGCGATTAAAATGACCCCGCCGCCTGGTTAGGTGCCCTTCCGGGATCTCCCTGCGGCTTGACGCGTTCGCAAGCGGTGGCTCTCGCCGCTGAACTCAAAGACGATGCCATAATGGACGAGGCGATCGACCACGACGCTGGCCGTCATTGGGTCGGGAAAGACCTTTGTCCAATCCATGGAATTTCGGAGCCGTATCGGCGCCAATACCTAGCCGCCGCCCTCCCAAGGATGCCAGGCCAAACGCGAGCACGCGCCCGCCGGTCGGGACCACCGCCGGCGAGGCGTAGACGGGACTCCCGGTGTCGTAGGACCAGAGGAGCGCGCCGCTCTGGAGGCTGCGGACCTGGAGAGCGCAGGGCTCCGTCGACACCCACGTCGTAGAGCTTGCTCCCGGGAACGGCGTTCTGCGTGGGATCGCTCAAAGCGCCGCTTTGCGTGACGACGTTCGACCTGTCGGTGGCGGGCGTCGCGATGCTGCCGTAGCCCGGGACGAAGCCCAGCGGATACTGCCGCCATTGGCGAGATCGATCGCGTAGAGAATGCCGTCCTTGCCCGTGAAGAAGCCGAGCTCGCCGGCCTCGCAGCTGAAGGCCCCGGCAGAGCCAGCCAAGGCGATGACGGACTCCATGTACGTGACCTGGATGCGCCGTCTCCAACGCCCACAGCGGCGAGCCCGAAGTCAACGAGAACGCGGCCGCCGTGCCGGCGTCGCACCCGGGCGGAGCTCCGCGGCTCTGTTCTCACCGATCCGCTGCCTTTCCACGCACTCGCCAACATGGACCAGAGCACCGCGCTGGTCACGGCGTCCACGGCCGTCACCGCGCCGAGCGACACGCTTGCTAGGACGCAACATTCGACCACATGCCCTATCGTAGCTCTACTCAAGTAGAATCTCCTGTGACTGCCCCGCCCTGATTGGCCGCGTTTCGCGTGGCCATGAGTGGCCGGATTTCAAGTGGCCGGGGCTCGTCAGCGATCCGTCTTGGAGCGCTGAGCTGACCTGCAATCGCGCGGGTGCGGAACGAACGTTGGCGAGACGCACGAGAGGAGCGACGGTTACGTAAGGCAAAATCCGCGATTGTGCAGTCGTGCGAAGCGATAGCGTGATGCTGTGAAAGTCGTGAATCTCGAGCCGCTCTGGGGCGATGAACTCGGGGCCCTTCTCCATGACGACATTGTCTATGTGCCGATGGACTCAGAAGCGTCGGCAAGGCAGGATCCGGAGCTTAAAGACGCTGACGTTGTTGTGTCGAAGTCATACGATGAGACTCTCGCGGGCGCGACCCCGGCGTTGCGGCTATTGGTATGCCCGAATGCCGGCACAGATCGCATCAATCGTAGCCTGCTCCCAGCTGGCGCCCGAGTGGTCAACGGCGGAGGGCATGAGATTCCGATCGCGGAGTACGTCGTAGGCGGACTGATCGCATTGCGACAGCAGTTCCTGATTGCGGATCGTGGTCTTCGTGCCGGCAATTGGCTGTTTAGCAACAACCGCCCTGACGCCTGGGTTGGCGAGCTCTATGGGTCGACGGTGGGTTTCATTGGCTTCGGACGGATCGGCCGCGAAGTGCTAAAACGGCTGCACGGCTTCTCTGTGCGTGCACGCACCGTGACGATGCACCCTGAGCGCCTCGACGCCGAGTCCGAGGGTATTGCCGCACTCGGCAGCATCGCCAATCCTTCCGACATCGACGCGCTCGTGGCATCTGCAGATGCAGTCGTGATCTGCTGCGAGCTCTCCTCGTTGACGCGAGGACTGATCGATGCCAGGAGGCTTGAGCTTATGAAGCCCACGGCCCATCTCGTCAACGTATCCCGCGGCGCGATCTGCGTCGAGCGCGATCTCTTCGCGGCGCTGCGGGATCATCGCATCGCGGGTGCTGCACTCGACGTGTGGTATCAGTACCCACCGGATCTTGCCTCCGAGCCGATGCTTCCAGCGCACTGCCCCTTCCAGACGCTCGACAACGTCATCATGACGCCGCACTCGAGCGACTGGACGCAGGGGCAGAAGGGGAGGAAGCTCGCCCTGCTCGCAGCTGCCATCAACGACTTTGCGCGTGAGGGCCAGGACGCTAGTGGCGCGGGAAAATCGCCGTAACGCGGAAAGCCGCCGGCGCCGTGAGCGTCGCGATCCCGACCTTGAGCGCATCGCCAACCAAAAATGGCGTGACACCTAGCGCGAATGCGCGGTCGATGCCCACGAAGTGCGCGAGCCATACGGCACCTAATGCGAAGACCACGGCGTCTGAGAGCGCGATGGAGAGCAGGCGCCCCAGAACGTTCTCGACGAGCCCGAGCTCAAAGAGCGTGCCAAGGAGCCACGCCGCGCCGAGAAAGCCCCAGAGGTAACCGGCGGTAGGGCCGATCAGCGTGAACGGACCGATGCCGCCAGGGGCAAAGACGGGCAATCCGCTAGCTCCTTCTGCGAGGTACAGGAAGATCGCCATGACCGCGCGGTTCCTGCCGAGAACGGCGACGATCAAGGGAAGGGCAAGAGTCTGACCGGTGATCGGCACAGGGCTGAAGGGCACGCGCACCGCGATATGGGCGGAGAGCGCCATCACGAGTGAGCCGCTGATTACGAGGGCGGTCGTGTCGGGTCGCCACCGGGCTTGGGCCATGGACAAGATGCGCGACATGCGGCTTTCTCCTATTACCAGTTGACGCGAACGTATTTGGTCTCGAGGTACTCGGACATCCCTTGGTCTCCGCCTTCGCGGCCCAAGCCGCTCTGCTTGCTCCCTCCGAAGGGTGCGGCGGGCGTCGAGATGAGGCCGGTATTGATGCCGACCATCCCGGCCTCGAGCGATTCTGAAACGCGCATCGCGCGTCCGAGGTCTCGCGTGAAGGCATATGCGGCGAGGCCGAAAGGCGTAGCGTTCGCCAACGCGATCGCCTCGGCCTCATCGTCGAAGCTGATGATAGGCGCGACCGGCCCGAAGATCTCTTCATGGAGTACGCGACTCTGCGGGGGGACGTCCGTGATGACCGTTGGTGCGAAGAAGTATCCTTTGCCGGTCATGCGTGTACCTCCCACTAGCAAAGACCCTCCGCGATGCAGCATATCGTCGACGAGAGCTTCCACTTTGGCCTTGCCTTCGGCATTGATGAGCGGCCCAACCTCGACGTCGGCGTCGAGCCCATGACCCACGCGCAGCCGCCGCATCCGATCCGCAAGACGACTGGAGAATTCCGCAGCGACGGACCTCTGGACGTACATGCGATTCGCTGCGATGCAGGACTCCCCGCCGTTGCGCATCTTCGCGACCATCGCCCCTTCAACAGCGAGTTCCAGGTCTGCATCGGAAAAGACGATAAACGGCGCGTTCCCGCCGAGCTCCATTGACGTCCGCAGCACTCGATCCGCGGCACGATGGAGGAGGAGGCGTCCAACCTCCGTCGAGCCGGTGAAGCTGATCTTACGGATTCCGGGCTCCTTGAGGATCGCTTCGACCACCGTGTCCGCGTGAGAGGTCGTGATGATGCTGAGGGTCTCGGCCGGGAGACCGACCGAGATCAGCAGGGAACCGAGCACGAGGGCGCTCAGCGGCGTCTCGGGTGCCGGCTTGACGATCATCGTGCAGCCTGCGGCGATGGCCGGGCCGATCTTGCGGGTCAGCATCGCGAGCGGGAAGTTCCAGGGCGTGATGAGCAGCGCCGGACCGACGGGCTGTCGCATGACCAGAATACGCCCCGAGCCGCTCGGCGGTCGTCCAAAGTCTCCGCCGGGTGCGACGGCCTGATGGCTGAACCAGCGAAAGAACTCGGCGGCGTAGGCGACTTCCGCGCGCGCTTCAGCCAGCGGCTTTCCGTTCTCGAGCGTGACGAGGCACGCGAGTTCCTCCGCCCTTTCCGTCATCCGCTCGAACGCCCGCCGCAGGATCTCACTGCGTTCTTCGGGAGACGTGGAGCTCCAGGTTCGCTGAGCTTCGACGACGTGACGAGCGGCCTCGGCCGCATCCCGTGGGGAGGCATCGGGTACCGAGGCGATGACCTCTCCCGTCGCCGGGTCTTCGACGGCCATCGTGGTGCCGGACGTCGCAGCGACCCAGCTCCCGCCGATGAGCATGCCAGGGGGCACCGATGTGAGGAACGTCAGGGCGTTCTCGTGACCGGCCACGGTCGCATTGCCGGCGTGCCTCATGCCACGGGCTGCTCCGGCGAGCGCGATGCGAGAATACGGCGAATAGGCATGAGCGAAATGCCCGCTTCGTCGAAGCGGCGGCGTGTCGCGCTTACGACATCGAGTGCGTTTGGAGCATCGCCATGAATGCAGATGGTCGGCGTGTCCACGCTCAGATCGGTCCCTTCGATCGTTCGTATCTTGTGCTCCGTTGCGATCCGCAACGCGCGCGTCGCGACGTCAACCGGATCCCGCGCGGTCTTCACTCGCTCGATGATGAGGTTGCCTTTGGCATCGTAGTCCAGATCGACGAATCCCTCGGCGATGAGGCGGATGCCGTGGCGCGCGACCACAGCTTCGGTATTTCGGGTGAGCAGCAGAAGGATGAGGTCGGGATCGATGCCCGCGAGACCTTCGGCGAGAGCGGACGCCATCGCCGGATCCTCGTTGATCATCGCATAGAGCGAGCCGTGGGGCTTGACGTACGACAGCGTCCCACCTTCGCTCTTCACGAACGCCCAGAGCGCCCCAATCTGATAGGTACAGTAGTCGCGCACCTCTTCCGGAGAGAGCGCCATTCGGCGGCGACCGAACCCAAGGAGATCCGGAAGTGCGACGTGCGCGCCGATGTCGAGCCCGTGGCGCACCGCTGCGCTAACGGTCCGCCGCATGATTCTCGGGTCACCCGCATGAAACCCGCAGGCGATGTTCGCCGAGGAAATGTAGGGCATGAGCGCCTCATCGTCGCCTAGCGTCCACCGCCCAAAGCCCTCGCCCATGTCGACGTTAATATCCATCTTGATCATGGTCTATATCTCCACCAGGTGCTCGCCGGAAAGCCTTGCCTCGAGATCTCGCGCCAAAGAGGCTGCTGTAGCGTAGTCAACCTCCTTGAATCGGATCGCGTCACTACCGGGCCGTAGTTGACCGAGTTTCCAAAGCGCGCCGCTGACGACGGTGGCGATGACCACGAATCCCCCGGCGGTCGGTCCGTCGGGACCAAGGATGACCGGCGTATCGCCGTTCAAGTTGATTCCGCCAAGCGGATACCCGTTATCGAGGATGTTGGACGGGTGTCCTCCGGCGACGCCACCCGTCTTGCGCGCCCAAGTGAAATGCGTTGTCCCGAGGCGCACGCCGACACGATTAGAGTTATGACCGACGCTCCAAGGAGATGCGAAGAACGTGGAGAGGTCCTCCGGCGTCAGAAAATCCGGATCTGCCTGTGGTCCGCGCATCACCTCGATTTCCCACTCGCGGCTGTAGTGGGGAACGGCGTCGGCTTCGAATCGGTACCGCCGAGGCGCCTTCGTCGAGGGAAGCAGGGAGAGGTGGTCCCCCTTCTTCAAGGGGCGCCCGTCGAGACCGCCGAGCGCCCCCATCGTGTATGTCGCGCGGGATCCCAGGACCAGCGGCACGTCGACGCCGCCCGCGACCGCCAGGTAGACGCGGAAGCCCGGCCCCTTCGCCATCCCGATGCGCAGCTCGTCACCCGCAGCGACGTGAACTGTCTCCCACAAGCTGAGCGGCTCACCGTTGAGCGTAGCGTCGACGGCAGCCCCGGTCAACGCGGCCGTGGTCTCGCAGGTGAAGCGTACGGCGAACTTTCCAAGCGTGATCTCAATGCCCGCTGCGCCTTCGTCGTTTGCGACCAAGAGGTTCGCTGCGCGAAGTGCGAATGCGTCCATGGGGCCCGCAGGGAAGAATCCCCGCGCTTGATATCCGCGACGTCCCGGGAAGTCCTGCACCGTTGAATGGATCCCAGCCTCGAGAATCTCCAGACTGCGATCCCGCGCGCTGCTCATGGTCATGATTCCTCGCTCGTCATGCGCCAAACTAGGCCACTGGCGTCCGCTGTGCCGCTTCCTCACGCGCGTGCCGCCACGCCTCGGCCTCGGGACGAATGCGCTCCAAATAGGCCAGATAGGCACTCACGTCGAACGGCGCGTCCTCGATGTGATACTGGTAGCGGTCCGCGTGCACGTCTGCAAATCCGTCGAGCAACTCCTGCTCCGAGACTCGATGAAAGACGATGCGGTCGGCTGGTCGCACCAAGATGGGATCCGACTTGAAGGCGCTGTTTCGCTGCCGTAGGTCGTAGATCGGGAGGGTCCGCCCGATGAGCTGGTAACCTCCGGGAGATTCGACCGGGTAGATGGAGTAGCATGGGCCTCCGATGCCCACGGCGCCCTCAGGCGTCCATGTGCGCGTGGGATTGTACTTCGGGACGAAGATGAAGCGCAGCGGATCGAGCGGAAACATGAAGGGCAATCCCGGGAAGAACCCGATGAATGCGGTCCAGAGCTCCGCACCGAGCACTGCGGCATAGAGCTCCTCGCGGTCGGAGAAGCCGTTGTACCGCACCGTGTAGTCGACGTTCGTCCCCCCCTCGACGTTTGGAGCATCGGCCCGAATCAGCTGCGCGTACCGCGTGACCGCCTCTCGCGTCTGGCTGTCGTCGAACGCGATCGGCAGGTAAATGCGCCGGCTTGGGATCACGAGGGACTTCTCGTCCGGGATGCCGTCGTAGATGCGGTCGAGGTGCTCGATGAGGTCGGGAAGCCGGCACAAGCGCGGCTCATAGGATACGAGAATGGATCGGAAGCCGGGTGCCGCCTCGATGAGGCCTTCGAACGGGGTTCGTTGAAGCGCGCCGTCCACAGCCTGAACAATGAAGTTCAGCGTGAGGTCGAAGTCCATCTCGCCATACTCGGCGAGAAGATAGCGGTCACCGGCGTAACGGTAGGTGACGCTTGGCTTGCCTCCGGCGGCCGGACGTCGCTCGATGACGCAGGCTTGGGATGCTTCTTCCACGTTAGCCCTCCGTCGCAGGATCGGACTGAGAAATCAGGCGCTTCTGGTATCCCGCGGCGACGGCCTTGGCGCGTTGTCTGTCCGCGACGACGGCGAAGATGAGCGCGAGCCCCAACGCGATCATCTCGTGGTTGGAGCCGAGGCGCATGAGGTCCATGCCGTCGGCGAGAAAGATCACGAATACAACGCCGAGGAGCGTGCCGCCGATGCTGCCCTGTCCACCGCGGAGGGATGCCCCCCCGATGACGGCAGCCGTTATGCTCTGCAGGGTATACTCAGCGCCCAGCAACGGCTCGCCGGCCGAGACGCGGGCCGTGAGGAGGAACCCGGCTATGGCAGTTGCAACAGCGCAGATCACATAGGTCGCCAGGACCTGCAGGCCGACGCGAACCCCAGCCACACGCGCCGCGGCCGCATTTGAGCCGATGGCGAAGATGTACCTTCCGTACCGCGACCACGCCAGGAGCACGTAGAGCCCGAGGACGAGGGGCAGCGTGACCCAACCGGCGATCGGGAGGCCGAGCCACGAACCGGAGCCAACGCCCATGATGAAGGCATTGGGCAGTCCTCCGACCTCTTGGCCTTGACTGATCAACAAGGTGATGCCTTGGAAAGCACTAGCTGTCGCGAGGGTAACGATGAATGGGTTGACGCCGAGCACGGCGACGCCCACACCGTTGACCAGGCCGACGACCAATCCCACAACGACGGCTGTTGCTGCGCCCGCAGCGATCGCAAGGCCAGCGGCTCCCGGGTGAGCGCCATAGACTGCGGCCATCACCGACGCACTGGAAATGCTAGTAAGGGCGATGTTCGAGCCGATCGAGAGGTCGAAGCCCCCCGATACGAGGATGAACATCTGACCAAGCGATGCCAAGGCCAGGAACACGCCCTCGTGAAGCATGTCCACCATGTTCTGTCGTCCCAGAAAGCGGCTGTTCGCCAACTGGAAGACGACGACCAGGATCACGAGCAAGAACGGCAGCGCGCCGGTCTTTGCGAAGATATTCCGAAGGCCGTCCCCGAGTTGCACGACGGGATTGTTTCTCGAGTCAGTTGCTTGCACGGAGCGTTCCCCTGTTCGCCGAGTCCCGGCCAAATGAGTAGCTTACCACCGCTTCCTCGTTGATCTCATCGCCGTGCAGCTCGGTCTGGATTCGGCCTTCGTGCATGACGTAGACTCGAGACGAGAGGTGCACGATCTCTTCCAGATCTGACGAGGAGAAGAGAATGCCGGCGCCGGCCTTGCAGATCTCGTGCATATGATGGTAGATGGCTTGCCGCGCACCGACATCGACACCCGCCGTTGGTTCGTCGAACACGTAGACCGAGCGCGGTCGTGTGAGCGCTCGGC
Source organism: Candidatus Dormiibacterota bacterium (assembly GCA_035533275.1). Lineage (GTDB taxonomy): Bacteria > Vulcanimicrobiota > Vulcanimicrobiia > Vulcanimicrobiales > SCRA01 > SCRA01. Next base: position 25,475 of record DATLUD010000013.1, read on the forward strand.
CGAGCACGACCTTTTGCTGGTTCCCACCCGAGAGACTCACGACCGGCTGGTGAATGTTGCGCGGCCGGACGTCTAGGCGCTCCGTGATCGCGCCGACGGCCTCGTGGACCGCCGCATGATTGACCAGACCGAAGGGGCTGTACCGCCGCTCGCCGAGGGCCTCGAGCGCAACATTCTCTTCGATCGTCCGAGAGAGGGCGAGCGCCTCGCCCCGCCGATCCTGCGGCAAGTAGACAAGGCCCAGGTGCAACATCTTCCTCGGATCGGGCTTCTCGACCCTGCGCCCGGCAATTTCGATGAATCCCTGGTCGAGCTCGATCAATCCAAAGCAGGCTCGCGCTACCTCCGAGCATCCGGACCGTACGAGCCCGGCGATCCCCACGATTTCTCCGGGGCGTACCTCGAGCGAGACGCCGCGAATCTTCCTGTCCTTGCTCGTGAGATTGTCGACCCGCAGCACCGGAGGCGCATTCGTCGTGGCGCTCACCTTGGCCGGGTAGAGGGCGCTCAAGGGACGGCCGACCATGTCTTGGATGAGGCGCGCCTCAGACACGTTCGCAACGCGATACGTAGAGATATGGCGACCGTCCCGAAGGACCACGACGCGATCGCCGAGCCGCTGGACCTCCTCCATGCGGTGGGTGATGTAAAGCACCCCCCAGCCTTCGCTCTTGAGTCGCGTGACGATCTCAAAGAGCCGACGCGTCTCCTCCCCGGTGAGCGTCGCGGTCGGCTCGTCGAGGATCAAGGCGCCTGGCCGCCCACACAGCGCCTTGACGATTTCCACCATCTGTTGTTCAGCTCGACTGAGGAACAATACCGGCGTATCGACGTCGATATTGACTCCCAGCATCTGCATTGCCTCGCGCCCGTCGCGGCGCGCGCGAGCTCGGTCGCGAATGAAGAGGCGCATCGGCTCCCGTCCAAGGAACAGGTTGTCAGCCACGCTGAGGGATGGCGCGAGGCTGAAATCCTGCAAGACGGCGTTGACGCCTTGGCGGCGTGCGGCCGCGGGGTCTTGGTGAGAGACCCTTTGACCGCGCACGTAGATGGTCCCCTCGTTTGGCTGGAGGGCGCCAATCATGACGTTGACGAGTGTCGACTTTCCGGCACCGTTTTCGCCCAACACCACGACGACTTCTCCGGCTGCGACGTCGAGCGACACGCCGTCGAGAGCGACAACGCCTTCAAACCGCTTCGTGATCTCGACGAGCGAGATGATGGGGGCACCGCGCTCGTCGAGATGTCCTGCTACTGCGTCCAATACAGTTCCTTACGGTTGGACGGTATAGGTGGCCTTGAAGTTCTTCGGAGCGAACATGTCGTTCCAAGGAATCTGCTTGATGTTCTCAGCCGTGACCATCTTCGGGATCGGACCGACGCGCTTCGCATTGCCCTCGAGAGCCTTGTGCTCGAGCAAACGGACCGCCTCGTCGATCGCCATACGCCCTTGGATCACCGTGAAGTCGGTCGGCGACCCGACCGCGCTGCCATCCACGATGTCTTGGTAGACCGGCGGAATAATATCGAAGGCGTAGACCTTGACCTTTCCCTGGAGGCTGAGATTCCGGACGGCGACAGCAGCTGCCTGTGCGGCGATATCGACGCCGACAAGCGCATTGATGTTCGAGTACGCCTGCAGGGCATTCTGGATGAGATTCAGCTGGATATTCTCGCCGGTGTCACCGCGCCGCGTAACGGCAACATGGACGTTGCTGCCCTTGATGGCATCGTCAAATCCCCGCACTGCGTCGTCCGACCAACCCGCGCCCTGAGGCCCGGGAAAGTAGCCTACGTTGACGGCTTTGCCGTTCGAGTGCTTGATGATGTACTCTCCGGTGGTATGGGCGAGATCGTAGAAGCTGACGAGGGCGTGAGCGGAAACCTTGGGGTCATCAACGCCGTTGACGAAGTCGATGACCGGTATGCCGTGAGCGACTGCTTTGTCGACCTCTGCCGCGACGCCCTTGGCACTGATGGCGCCGAGCACGATCGCGTTGTAGTGCTGAGCGATACAGGCGTCCATCTGGTTGAGTTGGGTTGCGAGGTTGGTGTATCCACCGGCCTGGAACAGTTGCATTGCCAGATGATCGCGCTGCGACTCGGCGACCACGCCGTAGTCTGCGGCGAGCCAATACGAGTCCTTCATGTGAGGAAAGAGCACGCAGACTTTCCAGTGTTTGGTGACTTGACTGACGGGAATCGGGTGGTATATGCCGTCCTTGGTCTTGCCATTCGCATAGACGAATCCGGCCGGGAACGTCCAGGAACTAGCATCTGCCGCAGCTGCGGGACGGGGTGATGGTGTGGCGATGAGCATAGCCGTCAAGAAAGGAACGGCTACGAGTAGGGAAACGACCCTCCGTAACATCCTGGTACCCCTCTAGCGTGGTTAGACGCGTTCGTGATGCGAGTTATGAAGATGAACGTTAGCGAGGGCGTTATCGAGGATTGTGAATCCGTCCTCGAGCGCCTTGTCGGGGATATTCAGCGGCATCAACACCCGGATGACGTTGTCCCACATACCTGCTTTGATGAGGAGGAGGCCATGCGCGTGGCAGTACTCGAGCACAGCCTGGGTCTCATCTTTCGCCGGCTCGCGTCCCTTGCGCGAGCGGACGAGTTCGATAGCTCCCATGGCACCAAGGGTGCGAACATCGCCGATGAGAGCATACTTCTGTTGAAGGGCGCTGAAGTGCGCCCGAATGGCATTGCCGAGGCGCTGAGCGCTGTCGAGGATCCCCTCGGTCTCGAAGGCATCCAACACGCCGAGCGCCGCTGCGCACGAGATGGGATTGCCCGTGTACGTTCCACCAAGGCTGCCGGGAATGGGGCCGTCCATGACCTCCGCGCGGCCGACGACGGCGCTGAGCGGCAAGCCGTCGGCAAGCGACTTCCCGATGCACAGCAGGTCTGGTTCGATCCCGACGGACTCGCACGCGAACATCTTGCCGGTACGTCCGAAGCCCGTCTGAATCTCGTCGGCGATCAGCAGCACGCCATGGCTTCTGCAAATGGACTGAACCGCGCGCAAGAACTCGGGCGGAGGGACGACGAAGCCGCCTTCGCCTTGAACGGGCTCGACGATGACGGCGGCGACCTCGCTAGGATCGACTTCGACGGAGAAGAGGCGCTGCAGGGGCTCCGCCGCGTGGAGCGGACAGCGATCAGGGGTGTCGGCGTGAGAGCAGCGGTAGCAGTAGGCGTACGGCACGCGGTAGACGTCCGGAGCGAATGAACCAAACCCGGTCTTATACGGATTCGCTTTGCTGCTCAGCGTCATGGTCATCAGAGTGCGCCCGTGGAATGCCCCCTCGAAACACACGATGCCGCGCCGCTTCGTGTAGGCGCGAGCGATCTTAATGGCATTTTCGACTGCCTCGGCACCGCTGTTCAGGAGAATCGCCTTCTTGTCCCCACGTATCGGGACCAAAGGCAAGAGACGCTCCGCGACCTCGATGTATGGCTCCGTGAGGGCGACACCGATTGCCACGTGGTGGAGCTTGTCGAGCTGCTCCCGAATGCGCGTCATCACGGCGGGGTGACGATGACCGATGTTGAGCGTTCCGATCCCGCCAGAGAAGTCGATGAAGCGCCTTCCGTCAACGTCGACCAGGTACGAGCCCTCCGCATGATCCGCAACGATCTTGGTCATGTGACCAACACCGCGAGGGATTGCCTTCTTGCGCCGATCTAGGAGTTGAGCTGTTCTCGAAGTCACAGTCGCGGATGACGAGTCGTCAATGGACAAGGTTGTCTCTCCCGTGGTGTACAGGGTGGTCGTTGATCCGGGCGATGAGGTGCCGAACGGCCTCGGAATCCGCGAGCGTCTGCGAACGGTACTCCCGATACGATGCCGACTCCATCTCGAGGAAGTGCTCTTGTAAGGCTGCGCGGAGCCGCTGCTCGTCGCGTGACCGCACTGCATCGAGAATGTGCTCGTGCGCTTCGACCTCCCACATGCGTGGCTCGTCGAGCACGGGGGGAAGCGAGCTCAGGAGAATGACCTCGATCATCGGTCGAAGCATGAGGGCCAGGGCAGGAACGTGGATGGAGTCGTAGAGTGCGGCGTGGAAGCTCAAATGCTCCTCGAAGGCCTGTTCGACGTTTCCTTGCTCAACGGCCGACCGGAAGGCCCCGAGCCTCTGCTCTAGCCGGCTCACGTCTTCCGTCGTAGCGTAGCGGGCCGCTTGAGCGCAGATCTCGGTCTCGACGAGACCGCGCGCCTCAAGGACTTCGCCGACGGTGAGGTTCGAGCGCAGGAGCAGGATCGCGAGCGCGGCGCCGGCCGACTTGTCGTTCGGATGCGTCACGCGTATCCCACGCCCATGCTGGACTTCGATGAGGCCGATGGCAGTGAGCGTCCGCAAGGCGTCCCGAATGACGGTACGGCTCACCTCGAACATCTCGCAGAGCTCCACCTCGGTCGGAACTCGCCCGCCGAACGGAAGCTCCCCCGACAAGATCTGCCGCTGGAGCTCAACGACCACACGGTCGCTGAGTTTGGAGGTATCATTGCGAACGCGTGTAATACGTATGACGTCATTCACAACTCGTTGGTACCACATTGTGGCGCGGGTTGTCAATCTGAAACTGGAGCGCTCCGTGTTCAGAAAGGTGCTGGTCGCGAACCGCGGGGAGATCGCCCGGAGAGTCATGCGGACGCTTCGCGCGCTCGGGATCGCCTCGGTTGCGGTCTATTCAGATGCCGACATCGACGCCCCCCATGTGAGGGAGGCGGACGAGGCATACCGGCTCGGCCCGGGACCGATCACGCAGAGCTACTTGCATGTGGAGGCTCTGCTCGATGCGGCCCGCGCCTCCGGGGCCGAGGCGATCCATCCGGGGTACGGGATGCTTTCTGAGAAGGCGGAGTTTGCGGAGACATGCGAGGCAGCGGGACTAACCTTCATCGGCCCCGCGCCGGCGGCTATCCGCGCCATGGGCTCGAAGCTGGGGGCCCGGCAACTCATGCGCGAGGCGGGCGTGCCGATCGTCCCGGGCGCGCTCTCCCCCTGCGACGACCCTCAGGCGGCTCACACGCTTGCAGAGGAGCTTGGCTACCCCGTGCTGGTCAAGGCGTCCGGCGGCGGCGGGGGTATCGGGATGCAAGTCGTGAGGCAGAGCATTGCTCTGGCCGGAGCACTCGAGAGTTGTCGCCGGGTGGCGGAGCGCTACTTCGGAGACGGCACGGTGTACATCGAGAAGTACATCGAGCGCCCGCGCCACATCGAGATCCAAGTCATCGGCGATGCTCGTGGCCACGTCTTAGCCCTCCATGAGCGAGAGTGCTCGATCCAACGCCGCCACCAAAAGGTCATCGAGGAAGCGCTTTCGCCGGCCGTCACGCCGGAACTGCGCCGGCGCATGGAAGAGGCGGCGGTCATCGGTGCGGAGGCCATCAATTACGTCAATGCTGGAACCCTCGAGTTCATTGTCGATGAGCAAGGTGAGTTCTATTTCATGGAGATGAACACGCGCCTTCAGGTAGAGCATCCGGTGACCGAGATGATCACTGGGGTGGACCTGGTTGCGGAGCAGTTGCGCGTCGCGGCCGGCGAGCCGCTCTCATTCGATGCCGCACCAGCGGCGCGGGGGCATGCGATCGAATGCAGGATCTACGCTGAGGACCCGAAGCGCCTCTTGCCCTCACCCGGTACGATTGAAAATATCGCCTGGCCGGAGCTTGACCATGTACGTGTCGATCATGGTGTAGAGGCCGGCTATACGGTGACGCCGTACTACGATCCGATGCTCGCGAAGGTCATCGTCTGGGGTGAGGCACGAGCCGATGCGCGTCGGCGAATGATAGAGGCCCTCAATCAAACGCGCATTGATGGCATCAAGACGAATATTCCCGTCCTTCTAGCGATAGCTCGACATCCGAGCTTCGCGTCGGGACAATACGATACTGGTTTCATTGACTCGCACGGTATTCTCGCGAGCATCTGACCGACCATGAGGAGGACACCTTGGCTCTCGTTCCCGTGAAGGCCGATATTGCCGGGTCAATCTGGAAGATTACATCGAGCGTCGGCGACCGTGTCAATGCTGATGACGTGCTCGTGATCATGGAGTCCATGAAGATGGAACTCCAGGTCACCGCTCCCGAGCCGGGGACCGTCAAGGAGATCCATGTCAATGAGGCTGACATGGTGCAAGAGGGCGATACGATCGTCACGATCGAGACGGCGTGAGAGCCGCGATATCGTACTCGGATCGCTTGTCGCGGTAAGTCGCGCTACGCCCCGGCGACCCAACGCCTAGGCTAACTTGCGAATGAGGTTCACAATCGAGGCGGGGAACCTTTTGGCCTAATATACGGTCATAGACGAGGCTCGCTCGAATAGGAGACTTCGTTTCCGCCTCTCCAAGGATGCCAGGGCGGCGCGGCACGCGAGACGCCGCCCACGCGGCGCACGATCGCGGTCTGGGCGCCCTCGGCAGCACCCAGGCCAAACGCGAGCACGCGCCCGCCGGTCGAGGCGATGTAGACGCCGCTGGGGACCACCGCCGGCGAGGCGTAGACGGGACTCCCGGTGTCGTAGGACCAGAGGAGCGCGCCGCTCTGGAGGCTGCGGACCTGGAGGTCGTCGTCGATGCCCACCACCACGACATCGGCCGTGATGGCAGGGGACGAGAACTCCTCCTGTTGGAACGGCCCAGCGCTCCAGCGCAGCCCTCCGTCGACGCCCACGTCGTAGAGCTTGCTCCCGGGCACGGCGTTCTGCGTGGGATCGCTCAAGGCGCCGCTTTGCGTGACGACGTTCGATCCGTCTTTAGCCGACGTGGCGATGCTACCGTAGCCGGCACGGGACCCAGCGCGTACTGCCAAACCTGCTCGCCGTTGGCGTAGAGATTGCCGTTCTTTCTGGCGCGGTCAGCGGCGCGCGGCCACGACGCGGAGCCCGTGGGTGAGAAGCGAGCGAATCGGATCGGAGGCGCGAAGGGACCAGCGGAAAGGGAACGCTTCGAGCCGTCGGATGTCCCAACTGCCATCCTGGAAGGGACGTACGAAGTCCGAGGGTCGAAGGCGGTTCAAGCTGCGATATTGCTCCCAATTGTAATCAAACGTCTCGCTCGAAGGTGACAACTCCTCGATGAGATCTCTCAGCGTCTCCTCATCGAAGAAAAAGTGAATCCACGGCAGCATCGAGGTGTCGTGGAAATGGGCTCCATAAGGGCTATAGAAGAGCGGCGAGAACTGCGTCGCCAGCATGCCGCCGGGTTTCAAGATCCGGTGCATCTCGCCGATCATGGCGCGGTAGTTGACGAGGTGCTCGAAACAGTTCTCTGAGATCACGACGTCGACAGACTCGTCGTCAATCGGTATCGAGTCAGCGGTGCTTCTGATGAGCTCCAGAGGCAACTCGGTTGGATATTCTTCTGAGAAGCCTAGGTTGACCGCAAGATATCTGGCCGGCTGTTGCCGTAGGTAGTAACGCAATGCGTATGGCCCGGCGCCAATCTCCGCGACGACTTTGCCCGAAAACGGGCAGTATGGCCGGTAGAGGTTGTCATAGAGCTTCATGGCTCGCGCTTCGATCTCTCGCGAGAAGATTTCCTTATCGCCCGACCGCGGCGCACGAATGGGCAGGGCTCGCGCCGCGCGCGCTAGTCCCGATGCAACTCGCAGCTTGAGACCTCGATTGATTCGCGCCTGATCACCCAATGCAGCAGCCTCCATTTCGGCGCCGTGGCTACTCCTAGGCCCGTTCTCGCATCGAGTGGAGGGACCTCTACAGCGCGACCACCTCCGTTTCTCGTCGTCACCCGTTCGCGTTCTCACCGGCGACGATGGAAGGGGCGTGCCCACGGCGAATCCCCGGTGACATGGCGAACTCGCGGGTCATCATGTCGGGTCTCTTACTCCTCGCGCTCTCCGCATGCGGCGGTGGGAATTCGAGCTCCGTGGTACCGTCCGGTTCGGGAACAGGATGGGCAGCCTGGGCGTGGTGGAGGGGGCCTTCGAACACCGGCGCCGCCTCGAGCGCCGTCACCGCAGCGAACGTCTCGACGCTCCAGCAGGCATGGGCGGCCGATCTCGGCAGCCCCGCATATGGGACGCCGGCCGTTGCCGGAAACCTGGTCATCGTGCCGAGCCTGAACACGCTCGACGCGGTGGACGCCACCAGCGGCGCTATCCGCTGGTCGTTCACGAGTCCGGAGGGCTACAAGCTTTTCTCGGGGCCCACCATCATCGGAACGCTGGTCATCAGCTCCACGGCGTACTATGGCGCGGCGACCTATGCGTTGGACGCCGCGACGGGGAGGCTGGCCTGGGAGAAGGACTGGGGGACCTCGTACTCCGGGTATTCCGCCGCCGCTCCGGTCAGCCCCGGCGAAGCAGTCATCGGCCTTGCGAATCAAGCGGAGCCCCCATGCTCGGCCGGCGCCGTGATCGCCGTCAATCCGGCCACGGGAGCCGTGCTCTGGCGACACGACACCACGCCGGTCTTCGGCTCGGGCGACGGAGTTTGGGCCGCGGCGAACGTGGACCACTTGGGCGATGTGGTCGCGACGACGGGGAACCCGTGCGCCTCCCCGGACCCCGGCGAAGGCGACGCCATCCTGGCGCTGAGCGCGCAAACGGGTCAGCGCCGGTGGATGTTCACGTCGTCCGAAGCGCTCAACGGCTCGAACTCCGACCTCGACTTCGGCTCGACGCCGGTCGACGCGGGCGGCGTGATCGTCGCGGCGTCGAAAAGCGGGTGGGTCTACGGCCTCGACGCGTCGAGCGGGATCCTGATGTGGAAGTACCAGCTCTCTGCGGCATCGTGCTGTCCCGAGACCAGCGGATCGATCTCATCGCCCGCCTGGGATGGCAGCCGGATCTACGTCGGCGGCGGCTCACTCACTAACGACGGCACGGGAAGGTTCGCGGCCCTCAGAAACTCCGGCAGCGTCCTCTGGGAGGATACCTCTCCTGCGCCGGTGCAGGCCCCGCCGACCAT
>DATLUD010000014.1:0-6189 GCA_035533275.1 Candidatus Dormiibacterota bacterium
GAGCTCGACTGCGGCGGTTCGGAGAAACCAGGCGCCGCGCTCCGCGATCCGGGGCACGTTAAGCTGCATCCCCTCGCAGAACGTGATCACCTGTTGCGCCAGGTTCCGATCGACGTGGGCGACCGCGCGCTCCAGGCGCTGCACCGCCCAGGCGACGTTCCGCAGGACCAGCGCAAGGTCGGCGTCACTCGCCGGTCGGTAGAGGCCCCCGGTACGCTTGCGGCGCTTCGCCTGCTCGGGGCGCTTCCCGCGTGCGATCGCGCGCAGGGCGTCGGTGACGATGGCGACGCTCGCCATGTAGTAGAGCCGCCAGCGGCTTCGGGGACCGCGGTCGAGGTAGGCGCGCTCGGCGCGGTGCAGCAGCGTTTCGGCTTCGGATATCTCTTCGGTTGTGAGGGATGATGCGACGCGGTCGAGGCGCGCGCGGTGCCGCAAGAGGCGCGCGGTGACGGCGTGTGGCGTCAGCTTCACGCCTGCAACCTCGACGCGCGTACAAGCCCTAGGAGCGCACCGGATGGGCGAACGATGCAGAAGCCGACCAAGGCCCGTCGCGCGGCTTTTGCACCAAAGGAATAGCCACGGCGTGCGTGATGCGAGAGGGCGTCCCAATGTAAGCCCGATTGCAGCCCCCGGAAGAGAATTGAGGAGCCGGGAGAGGACGCGGGAGGCCGTGACAGCCTTCTGGAAACCGCGTGGAATGGGGCGAAGAGGCGCGACGGGTATCTATAGGACGCGAGGGCCGGCAGATTCAAATCCTGTCGCCCCGACCACTCGCGTGGCATGCGCGCCCGGTGAGACTCGAACTCACAACCCCGCGCTTAGAAGGCGCGTGCTCTGTCCGGTTGAGCTACGGGCGCACGTTCCGCGTTATCATAGCCGAGTGCGGGTCCCGGGGCAACTCCAGGGGAGACTGTTGCGGTGATCGTCAACCTCTCCGCGTTGCGTCACAACGCCGATGCCTGGCGGGCGTTCGCCGGCGGCCGGCGCCTCTACGCCGTCGTCAAGGCCGACGCCTACGGGATCGGCACCGCGCGGGCAGTCGGCGCCTTGGACGATCGCGTCGACGCGTGGTGCGTCACGAGCCTCGAGGAAGCGCGCTCCGTTCGCGCATGCTCGCCGCGCAGAATCATCTGCATCGCCGCGCTTCCGGAGCAGCACGTGGACGAGGCCGTGGCACTCGGCGTCGAGCCGTCCATCGGCTCTCCGGCCGACGTCCGCGCGCTCGAGCGCGTGGCCTCGACGCTGGGCGTCCGCGTGCGGGCGCAACTGGCGATCCGGAGCGTCGCGGGGTGGGTCGGCGTGGCCCCCGATGATGCCGCAGAGCTGGCGCGGGAGATCGTCGGCGGGCGCGCGATCGAGATCGTCGAGGCGTGGACGCACCTCTCCGGGGAGCCGGAGTCGAAGGCGCAAGCGGCGGCGTTCCAGCGCGCGCAGGACGCGATGCGCACCGCGGGACTGCACGTAGCGGACCACCACGTCGCCTCGACCGCGCCGACGCTGTGGTTCGACGGCGCGCCGCCCGGTGGGGCGGTGCGAATCGGGATCGGGCTCTTCGGCTCGACCATGGGGGCGGCGGGGCGTCGGGCTCCGAGTTTGAGCCAGGCGCTCGAAGTGCGGTGTCCGATCGAGCGCGTCGAGGAAATCGAGGCCGGCGTCGGGGTCGGCTACGGGGCCGCGTACACCACGCGCGAAGGAGACCGCCTCGTGACTGCCCGCTTCGGCTACGCCGACGGGATGCCGCGGGCGTTCGTCGCGGCATCACCGACCGTCGCCACCGCGACGACCGACGTGCGGGTGGTGGCCATGGGAATGCAGTTTCTCACCTGCGTCGGCACGGCACGCCCGAGCGAAGCCGTGGAGATCCTCGGCCCGCGACGGCCGCTCGACGACGTGGCGCGCGCGGCCGGCGTCTTGCCGCACGAGTTGGTGCTTTCGCTTGCGACCGCGGCGGTCGCGTCGGGGACATTGGTTGACAGCCACGCGGGAGCCGGGTACACTACTTCCGGCGCTTCGCGGTGAATGTAGCTCAGTTGGTTAGAGCGCCGGTCTGTGGCACCGGAGGCCGGGGGTTCAAGTCCCCTCATTCACCCCACCTCGCCCTCAGCGGAATCTTCTCAATCTCACCCGAGCCGGCCCGCGCGCCCTTAGCTCAGTCGGTAGAGCACCGGCCTTTTAAGCCGTGGGTCCTGGGTTCGAGTCCCAGAGGGCGCAGAGCCCGCTCGGCGCAGGGGTTGCAGACGTGGGTTTCGGTATGATACTCTCTCACGTGCGCACCGCTAGCTCAATGGTAGAGCAGGTGACTCTTAATCACTTGGTTCGGGGTTCGAGTCCCTGGCGGTGCACCACTCTTACGAGGCGAGTCGAACGACTCGCCTCGTCTCGTCTTCGGCTCGCTTGACGGCGCTTCGCTCGTTTGGTAGTATTCTTCGAGTCTCGAGTCGTAGCCACGGGCAAGTGGCGGAATTGGTAGACGCGCTGGATTTAGGTTCCAGTGGGGCAACCCGTCAGAGTTCGAGCCTCTGCTTGCCCACCAATCCTAGCGACGCAGAGGCGCCGTTCAGGCGACGCGCGGAAGTAGCTCAGCGGTAGAGCATCGCCTTGCCAAGGCGAGGGTCGCGAGTTCAAATCTCGTCTTCCGCTCCAGTCTCTCGAAAGAGGGCGGGCCCCAGCGGGTCCGCCCTCTCCATTGTTCGCGAGGAGTCTGCCTCGCATCAAAGAAATCCGTGGCTCTTCCATAAAAGGGGAGGATCCGTAGCCCGAGTGAGCGCGACTCTAAGACAGATCGACCCGACGTGCGTCGAACTCGAGATCGAGATACCGAAGGAGATGCTGGAGGCGGCCGAAGAGCGCGCCTTCCGTCGCTTGGTCAAAGGCGCCCGGATTCCGGGATTCCGGCCGGGGCGCATCCCGCGCCGCATCTTCGAACAGCACTACGGTCACGCGGAGATCCACGACCGGGCCATGGAAGATGTGGTGCCCAGCGCCTACACCATGGCGCTCAAGGAGCACGACCTCGACCCGGTGGACCGCCCGCAGATGGAGTTTCTCCCGGCCAAGGAAGGGGAACACGACGGCGCGCTGCGCCTCAAGGCGACGGTCTTCGTTCGGCCGGCGATCGCGCTCGGCGCGTACAAGGGACTCGATCTCGAGGCCCCGGAGGCCACCGTCGAGGAAAGCGAGGTCGACCGGACGCTGGAGGCCCTCCGCCGGCAGGTCGCCGAGGTCGTCCCCGTCGACCGCCCCGTCCGACTAGGTGACATCGTCACCGCCGATTTCGTCGGCACGATCGACGGCGTCGCCTTCGAGGGCGGCAGCGGGGAGAACCAGACCCTCGAGATCGATGTCGAACGCTTCGTCCCGGGCTTCGCCGAGGGCTTCGTGGGCATGACGCCCGGGGAGACCAAGGAAGTTCAAGCCACCTTCCCCTCCGACTACGGCAAGGAAGACCTGGCAGGCAAGACGGCGATCTTCACGATCACGGTCCACGAGGTGAAGGAAGCGCGCCCCCCTGAACTCGACGATGCCTTCGCCGAGTCCGTCTCCAACAGCACCACCCTCGAGGCGCTCAAGGAGGACATCCGCAACCGCCTGCGCAGCGTGGCGGAGGCCAAGGTGAAGAAGGAGCTCTCCAACCAGCTCCTGGGCATCCTTGTGGAGCAGCACGAGTTCCCGTTGCCCCCCGTGCTCGTCGATGGCGAGGTGGAGAGCCTCCTCGAGGACACCAAGTCCTACGTCCGCCAGATGGGCCGCTCGTGGGACGACTACCTGACGGAGCGCGAGAAGAGCGAAAAAGAGATCCGCGAGGAGGTCCGCAAGGAGGCCGAGCAGCGGGTCAAGACCACGCTCCTGATCGAGGCCATCGCCAAGGCCGAGAACGTCGAGGTAACCACGGCCGAGGTGGACGCCGAGATTCGCAACCTCGCCGAACAGTATGGCCAGCCGAAGGAGCGCATCCTCGAGATGCTGCGTCACAACGTCTCGGCGCTGATCGACGGCGTGCGCCGCAGCAAGACCATCGAGCTCCTCTTGGAGCACGCCAAGGTCTCGCCGCGGCGTGCCTCGTCCTCGGCCGGCTAGGGACACCAAGCCCCCGCCGCGGCCACGCAACCGCGGGGTCCGGAGCGGGTTCTTGAGCCCTAGCACGCCGGCCGGGACCGCCGCGCAAGCGCACGTCGCTCGCCAAGTAAAGAAGAAGGAACGGAGCACAATGGGTCATCTTGTCCCGATGGTCGTCGAGCAGAGTGCCCGCGGGGAACGGGCGTTCGACATCTATTCACGTCTGCTCAAGGAGCGGATCGTCTTCGTCGGCGGCCCCATCGACGATACCCTGGCGAACCTCGTGATCGCCCAGTTGCTCTTCCTCGAGCGCGAGGACGCCGACCGTGACATCGACCTTTACATCAATAGCCCCGGCGGCAGCGTGACCGCCGGCCTGGCGATCTACGACACCATGCAGATCATCAAGCCGGACGTCGCCACCATCTGCGCCGGGATGGCCGCCTCCGCGGCGTCCGTCCTCCTGACGGGCGGGGCCAAGGGAAAGCGCATGGCGCTCCCCAGCAGCAAGATCCTCATCCACCAGCCCTGGGTCCAGCAGGTGGGGGGGCAGGCCACGGACGTCGAAATCCACGCCCGCGAGTTGGTGGCGACGCGCCGCAAACTCGCCGAAATCTATCAGGAGACGACGGGGCAGGGCCTCGACAAAGTGCTTCAGGACATCGAACGCGACTACTTCATGACCGCCGGCGAAGCGAAGGACTACGGCATCATCGACTCGGTGGTCACGAAGGAACAGCGCATCGTCTCACCGCTCACGCAGTCGTCGCCGTAAGCGGATCGACGTAGCGGCAAACGGGGTATCCCATGTTTCGATTCGGAGACGAAAAGGGCCAGCTCAAATGCAGCTTCTGCGGGAAGTCGCAGGAGCAAGTTCGCAAGCTGATCGCCGGCCCCGGCGTCTACATCTGCGACGAGTGCATCGAGCTCTGCAACGAGATCATCGAAGAGGAGCTCTACAAGAACGTCGACGAGAACCTCCGTCTCCGGAACATTCCGAAGCCCAAAGAGATCGATCACATCCTCAATCAGTATGTGATCGGCCAGGAGCGGGCCAAGAAGTCGCTGGCGGTTGCCGTCTACAACCACTACAAGCGCGTCAACGCCGGCGCCAGCAGCGATGACGTGGAGCTGCAGAAGTCAAACATCCTGCTGGTCGGCCCCACGGGCTCCGGCAAGACCTACCTCGCCCAGACGCTCGCCAAGATCCTGGACGTGCCGCTGGCCATGGCCGACGCCACCAGCCTCACCGAGGCGGGCTACGTGGGCGAGGACGTGGAGAACATCCTCCTCAAGCTCATTCAGGCCGCCGACTACGACGTCAAGCGCGCCGAGAAGGGCATCGTCTACATCGACGAGATCGACAAGATCGCCCGCAAGAGCGAGAACCCCTCGATCACACGCGACGTCTCCGGTGAGGGCGTCCAGCAGGCGCTCCTAAAGATCCTGGAGGGTACGACGGCCAACGTGCCGCCGCAGGGCGGGCGCAAGCACCCGCACCAAGAGTTCATCCAGATCGACACCACCAACGTCCTCTTCATCTGCGGCGGCGCCTTCGACGGCCTCGACAAGATCATCGAGGGCCGCGTGGCCTCCAACGCGCTGGGCTTCCGCGCCCAGCCGGAGTCGAAGAAGGAGGAGCGCATCGGCCGCCTGCTCCAGCAATTGATGCCGGAGGATCTGCTCAAGTTCGGCCTGATCCCCGAGTTCATCGGCCGCCTGCCCATCGTCGTGACGCTCGACGCGCTCGACGAGCTGGCTCTGCGCCGCATCTTGGTCGAGCCGCGCAACGCGCTGGTGCGTCAATACCAGAAGATCTTCGGGATGGACGGCGTCGAGCTGGCCTTCACCAAGGACGCGCTGATCGCTGTCGCCATCAAGGCGCAGTCGCGCAAGACCGGAGCGCGCGGTCTGCGCTCGATCCTCGAAGAGATCATGCTCGACATCATGTACGATCTGCCGTCGATGACGGGCGTCAAGAAGTGCGTGATCAACAAGGACGTCGTCGAGAAGGCCGAGGAACCGACGCTGGTCTACGCCGACAAGCCCAAGGAGATGCCCGCGTAGGCGCCACGGCGCCACCTCAAAGACGTGCGCCTAGCGCTGCGGCACCCCGGTATCCGCGCTCGGGAC
>DATLUD010000015.1:0-61064 GCA_035533275.1 Candidatus Dormiibacterota bacterium
GCTCCTCCGCGCGCGCTCACCGGTCGCTTCTCACGGGATCCATGGTGCGCAGCCCGTCGACCATCCGCAGGATGCCGCGTGGATTTTCGTCTTGCAGCTCCGGCGGCAGCGCCGCGTCGGGAAAGTCCTGGTAGCAGACCAGACGCGTGAAGCGCTCGATGGCCCGCGTGCCAACGGACGTGCTCGCACCGTCGGAGGTAGCGGGATAGGGTCCGCCGTGGACCATCGCGTGAGAGACCTCGACTCCGGTCGGAAAGCCGTTGAGGACGAGCCGGCCCACGCGCCTCTCGAGCGCGTCAAGCAGAGCGGCATGAACGCTCAAATCGTCGCCGTTCGCGTGCAGCGTCGCCGTGAGGTTCCCTTCCATGGTGCGCGCGAAGACCAGCAGTTCCTCGCGATCCCCGTAGCGCGCGACCACGGTGGCCGGACCGAAGACCTCCTGCACGAGCGCCGGATTGGCCAAGAGCTCCTCGGCGCTGGTCTCGAAGACCTCCGCGATCCCTTGCGCCGGTTCGCCGGGCGCTCCGTGCGCGACCTCGCGGGCGCCGGCGTCGCTCACGCGCGCCACACCGGCGCGGTAGGCTCCAGCGATGCCGACGGTGAGCATGGTCCCGGCGGGCGTCGCCGCGGTCAGGCGCGCGAGCTCCGCCACCAGCGCATCGCCCTCGGAGCCGACGGGGACGAAGACGATGCCGGGGCACGTGCAGAACTGCCCGACGCCCGCGGTGAACGAGGCGTGCAGGCCGGCGGCGATGCGCGCGCCGCGCTCGCGCGCCGCGCTCTGCAAGACAAAGACGGGATTGACGCTGCTCATCTCGGCGAAGACGGGGATGGGCTCCGCGCGCTCCGCGGCCTCCGCGATGAGCGCGCGCCCGGCGCGCCGCGAGCCCGTGAAGCCGACGGCCGCCACCCGCGGGTCGCGCACGAGCGCGAGCCCCACGCCGATGGCGTCGTCGAAGAGCAGCGCAAAGACGCCGCCCGGCAGACCCGCTGCGGCGACAGCCTCGGAAACGGCATCGCCGACCAAGGCCGACGTCCCCGGATGCGCGGGATGCGCCTTCACGATCACCGGATTGCCGCCGGCCAGCGCGCTGGCCGTGTCGCCCCCGGCCACCGAGAACGCCAGCGGAAAGTTGCTGGCGCCGAAGACGGCCACCGGACCGCGCGGACGCCGCATCGAGCGCAGATCCGGCTTGGGCACGGGAGCGCGCCGCGGATCGGGGAGGTCGATGCGCGCATCGACCCACGACCCCTCCTCGGCCACCTCGGCGAAGAGGCGCAGCTGGTGTGCGGTCCGCGCGAGCTCGCCGCGCAGGCGCGCCTCAGGGAGCGCCGTCTCGCGCATCGCCTGCCGCACGATCGCCTCGCCGCGCGCCTCGACGCCCGCCGCGACGCGCCGCAACAGATCTGCGCGCACGCCGCCGCCGCTGCGTCCGAGCACCGCAAAGGCCTCGAGCGCCGCGCTCAGCGCCGCGTCGATCTCGCTCGGCGTCGCTACCGCGTAACCCGGCTCCAGACGCTCACCGGTCGAGGGATCGACGCCGTAGACGCGCTCAGCGCTGCGCGGCATGCGCCCCCCGCACGTCCGGCCGCGTCGCCAACGCCGAGCGGATCACGGCCCGTGCCGCGTCCAGCTCCGCGCCTTCCAGCTCCAAGCGCGGCGGGCGCACGCGCGCGCTGCCCATGCCGACCTCCTGCTGGACCAGCTTGATGAGTTGCACGAACTTCGGCACGATGTCCATGCGCAGCAGAGGCAAGAACCAGCGGTACAGCGCGAACGCCTCCTGCGCGCGGCCCGCCATCGCGTGCTCGTAGAGCGCCACCGATTCGGCGGGGAAGGCGCTCACCAGGCCCGCGATCCATCCGACCGCGCCCGCGGCGATCCCTTCGACGATGGCGTCGTCCACGCCCATGAGCAGCTGCAGGCGGTCGCCGATGAGCGCGCGGATCGCCGTCACGCGCCGCACGTCGGTGCTCGACTCCTTGACGGACTCAAGGTTGGCGTGCTCGGCGGCGAGCTCCGCGATCTGCTCGGGCAGGAAGTCCGTTTTATATGCCACCGGATTGTTGTAGAGCATGCACGGCAAGCGCGTGGCGGAGATCACCGCCGACATGTGCGCCTTCATCTCTCGCCAGTCGCTGCTGTAGACGTACGGCGGAAGCACCATCAGCCCCCCCGCCCCCAGCTCCGCCAGGCGCCGGGCCAGGCGCACCGCCTCGGCGGTGCCGAGCGCCGCGATGCCCGGAACCACGGCGACGCGGTCACCGACCGCGGCCACGAGCGTCTCGACGACGGCGAGCTTCTCGTCATAGGTCAGCGTGGCGCTCTCGCCCAGGGAGCCCAGCGGCACGACCGGTCCGCAGCCGTTGTCGACGAGCCAGGCGCAGTGCTTGGCGAGAAACGCGTGATCGACGCGCAGATCGGCGTCGAACGGCGTGGTGATGGCGGGGAGCACCCCTTGCCAGTTGACCTTCATGACGTACCTCGTTCAGATGCGATGAGTGTCTCGATGCGGGTCGGAAAGACGGGCGGCCGCGACCGCTCGTCGCCCCAGCCGAAGAGGAAGTCGGCGGCGCCGCCGCAGATGCGCCCTTGACAGGCACCCATGCCGCACCGCGTGTGCAGCTTGGCGGCGCGCCGCGACGGCTGGCATGCGAGCTGCTCGAACCGGACGTCCTCGCAACGGCAGATCGTGGTCTGCGCGTCGGGAAGCATCTTGAGCTCGGCGCGCAAGGCGAACGCGCGCTCCAACGCCGCCGCGAACCGTTGCGCGCGGGCGCGGCGCGGACGCAGCGCCCGCGCTTCGCGCCCGCGTCCCGCCGCGGCGTACCCGGCGATCTCGCCTTCCACGAGCGAGAGATCGAGGCCGCCGATGCCCGTGGCCTCACCCGCGGCGAAGACGCCGCGCACGCTGGTCTCCTGCAGATCGTCGACGACGACGGCGCCTGCGCGCGTTTGGCAGCCCAACCGTCGCGCGAGCTCCACGTTGGGGATCAAGCCGAACCCGCAAGCGAGGTAGTCGCACGCCACGGTGCGCCGGCCGCGCGGGGTACGCAGCGTCACCGAGGTCACCCGCTCATCGCCGTGCGCTTCCACCGGCCACGCGCCGGCGAGCAGAGGCACGCCCGCGAGCGCTTGGCGCAGTTCCAGCGCCTGGCGCCGCTTCTCCGCGCTGCGTGCCACGTGGGTGGCGAACCACGCCAAGCGGGGCCACGTAGTCTGTTCGGCGATCAGCGCGACGCCCGCCCCGTGCGCGTGCAGATACGCCGCCGCGGCCAGCAGCAGCGGACCGCTGCCGGCCACCACCACGCGCTTGTCCGCGATCGGCAGGCCGCCCTTGGCCATCGCCTGCAAACCGCCCGCCCCGGTCACGTTCGGCAGCGTCCAACCCGGAAACGGCAGAAAGCGCTCGCGCGCCCCCGTGCACAGCACGAGGCGCTCATAGCCCACCAACTCGCACCCCTCCGGACCTTCCACGAGAAGCGTCCCGGCGTCCGGAGCGTCGACGACGCGCCGGGCGCGGGCCACGGCGATCGACGGATGCTCCACGCGCCGGCCGTCGCCGCGCCAGATCTGCCCGCCGACCTCCGGATTGTCGTCGATCAGCAGCACCCGGCACCCGCACTCCGCCGCGCGCGTCGCCGCCGTCATGCCCGCGGGTCCGGCTCCCACCACCACGACCTCGGCGCGGCGCTCACCCATCCGTGCGCACCTCCATGCCCTCGGCGCAGAGCGTCTGACACGCGCGCCGGTGCGCCACGCCGTCGATCGTGACGCGGCACTCGAAGCAGACTCCCATGCCGCATAGGGCTCCGCGCGGCTGACCTGCGGGCGAGCGGCGCAACGCCATCTTCCCGGCCAGGGCTGCCGCCGCCAGCACCGTGCTCCCGGCGGCTACCTCCACGCGGCGACCGTTCACGCTGAGCGCCACGATCTCACGCACGCGCCGCACCGATGCGCGCGCGCGACGGGAGATACGGAGCGGGATCGAGCTCGCCGCGCCGCCCGAGCAGGTGATCGACGACCAGCTCCGCGGTGCCGGTCGAGGTGGTGATGCCCAGCCCCTCGTGGCCCGCCGCGACGATCACGCCCTCACGCCCCGGGCACGGGCCCACGTACGGCAAGCCGTCGGGCGTCGCGGCCCGGTGTCCCGCCCACAGACGCAAGGCATCGAGCCCTCGCAGCGCCGGTATGTATGCCGCCGCGCGCGCGAGCATGCGCCGCGCGATTGCGGCGTCGACGGCAGCATCGGCGACGTCGTACTGGCGCGAGGAGCCGATCAGCAGTTGCCCCGTGGGACGCGGCTGCACGTTGAAGGCCACCGACTCGCGCTCCGCGCCGTGCGCGCTCTTGAGATAGCCGAGCTCGACCACCTGATGGCGCACCACGCCGGGATAGCGTTCCGTGATCGCCAGATGGCCCTTGCGCGGCCGCACGGGCAGCTCCGGCAGCAGCTCGCTCACGCTCGCCCCGCTGGCCACGACGACGCGCTCGGCGCGCGCCACCGTGGCGTCGTCGAGATGCACCCCGCCATCGCCCAGCGCCACGGCCCGGCGGCCGTAGACCACCCGCGCCCCGGCCGCTACGGCCCGGTCGAGCAGCGCCGCGGCGGCGCGCGGCGGGTAGAGCAAGGCGTCGTCCGGCACCAGGAGTCCTCCCGTCAGTCCCGGGCGGAGGTTGGGCTCGAGCGCGTAGAGCCCGCGCGCGTCGAGGACGCGCGCCTCGCGCCCGCGCGCGCGATAGTACCGCTCCTTGGCGGCGGCGGCGTCGAGCTCTTCCTCGTCGGCGGCCACCCACACGGTTCCGCAGCGGGCCGCCTCGCAGTCGTCCGGCAGGCTTGGCGCGAGGGCCGACCACAGGCGCGCCGAGACGCTCGTCAGCGCGAATTGCGCCTCCGAGTCGTCCATCACCACCAGGTGCCCCATGCCCGCGGCGGTGGCGCCCATGCCGGGAGCGAGATCGCCCTCCACCACGGTGACGCGCAGCCCCTCGCGCGCGCAGGCCGCGGCGCACGCCGCGCCCACGATGCCGGCGCCGACGATCAGCACCTCGGCGCGATCCGTCACGCCCGGATGCCCCAGCGAAACGGGTCGCGCTCGTCGAGGATCAGCGTGCTCTCGGCCGTCACATAAGCCGTCCCCGTGATGGAGGGATGCACCACGCCGTAGCGCACCTCGAACGACGCCTCGAAGAGACTGCCGACGATGCTCTCCTGACGCCAGACGGCTCCCGGCGCGAGCTTCCCGTCCGCGTGGAGGCAGGCCAGCTTCGCGCTCGTCCCGGTGCCGCACGGCGAACGGTCGTACGCTTTGCCCGGACAGAGCACGAAGCTGCGGCTGTCGACGCCGGGGGTGGGCGAGGGGGCGAAGAGCTCCACGTGATCGATGAGCTCACCGTTTTCGCCGCCGATGCCTCGCGCCTCCAACGCGCGGCGAATCGCCCACGCGTACTCCGTCAGCTCCTCGACACGCTCGAAGCGCAGCTCGCGGCCATGCCCCTCGACCAGAAAGAACCAGTTGCCTCCGTAGGCCACGTCACCGGTGACCTCGCCGTGGCCCGGCACCTCGATCCGGACGCCCGCGGCGGTGCGATAGCTCGCCACGTTCGCCACGCTCACGGCGCCGTCGCCGCGCAGGCGCGCGCTCACCACTCCGACCGGCGTCTCGATGCGGTGCACGCCGGGGGAGATCCGCCCCACATGCGCCAGCGTGACGATCAAGCCGATCGTGCCGTGGCCGCACATTCCCAAGTACCCGACGTTGTTGAAAAAGATCACCCCCGCTGCGCAGGAGGGGTCGCTGGGCTCGCAGAGCAGGGCGCCGACGACGGGATCCGATCCGCGCGGCTCGTTCACCACCGCCGAGCGCACGTGGTCGAACCGCTCGCGAAAGAGCGCCAGCCGCGAGGCCATCGAGCCGCGCCCCAGGTCCGGGCCGCCGGCGATCACGACGCGCGTCGGCTCGCCCCCGGTATGTGAATCGACCACGGTGAGACGATCCGCTCGCTGCTCCATCGCGCCTCTGAGCGTAGCGCAACGGCGCCGCGTCCGTCTTGGCGATTTCTCCGCGCGGCCGCGGCCGTTTCCGCACAGCGGGGCCGGGGAGCTTGCGGCGCGGCGCTGGGACTGCTACGGTACTCTCGACATGTCGACCGACCGGTTGCGAGAGGAGCTCTTCAGCCGCCTCGCCTCGCCCCTGGTGGCCGAGGCGATCTTCGACCGCACGCCGGACATCGTCTTTTTCGTCAAGAACCTCCGGGGTCAATACGTCGTGGTGAACCGTACGCTTGCCGAGCGTTGCGGCCTCAAGCACAAGGACCAGCTGATCGGGAAGACGACGTTCGACGTCTTCCCGCACCATCTCGCCGCCGGCTACGCCGAGCAGGACCGCATGGTTCTCGACTCCGGCATGGAGATCACCGACAAGCTCGAGCTGCACCTCTACAAGGATCGCAGCCCCGGGTGGTGCATCACCAACAAGCTCCCGCTCCACGGCGGCGACGGCACCGTGGTCGGGATGACCGGCATCTCCAAGGATCTGCGCGAGCCCGGCGCCGACGACTCCATCTATGCGGAGATCGCGAAAGCCGTGGACCACATCCGCGCCCACTTCGCCGAGCCTCTGCGCGTGGAGGAGCTGGCGCGCATCGCCTCGCTCTCCGCTGCGCGCCTGGAGCGCCACATCAAAGCCATCTTTGAGATCACCGTCGGGCAGCTCATCGGCAAGACGCGGATCGACGCGGCGACGCGGCTGCTGGCGACCACCGCGATGCCCGTCGCGGAGATCGCGCACGCGTGCGGCTTCTACGACCACAGCGCCTTCTCGCGGCAGTTCAAGGCGGCCGTCGGCGTGACGCCCAGCGAGTACCGCGAGAGCTATTGAGCGCGTCGGCGCGGAAGGAAGGCGATGCGGAATCGCTCGCCGCGCGCCGCGCGCGCCGCCAGCGCGAAGCCGAGCGTCACCTCCAGCACGAAGACCACGACGTCGGCGACGAACCCTACGGCGTAGATCCACACGGTGGCCGTGGTGCCGAGCGGGACGCGCAGGGCGAGCATCACGCCGATCAGGATGGCCGGCGCGGCGAGCACGATCACGAGCACCAGCGCCTCGATGAGACCCAAGAGGACCGCTTGGCGCACGTGCCCCCGAAACCACGCGGAGCCCGGCCGCGCGGTCGCGGCGAGCTCCGGAAGAGCGAGAAGCCAGCAGGCATACGCGTTGGCGGCGCGCTGCCGCTCTTCAGGCGTGGGCTCCAGATAGTCCATCGCCCCGGTGTTCGACTCGCGCGGCGCGTCTACCGCCCGCGGGGATCGATCACCCGTGGAGATTGCGCGCGGAGGCGACCCGCTTGGCTCCCAAGTAGCGGTTGGCCCAATAGGAGTTGGAGAGGCTCGAGACCATGACGCCGTGGCTGGAGCTGTGGACGAACTTTCCGTGGCCCAGGTAGATGCCAACGTGCGACGCGCCGGGCGCGTAGGTCTGAAAGAAGACGAGGTCGCCGGGTTGGAGATGACCGGCCGCCACGCGCTGGCCCACCAGGTACTGCTCGTCGGCGGTGCGCGGCAAGTGGACGCCGATCATCGCGAAGACGTGCTGCACGTAGCCGGAGCAGTCGAAGCCGGAGGCGGTGGTGCCGCCCCACACGTACGGCACGCCCAGGAAGCTGAGCGCCGCGTGCGAGACCTCGCTGGCAAAGGCGGCGGAGCGCTTGAAGAGCGAGCCCACGAAGCCGTCGTGCTTCTCGCCGGCCTTGGCCGACGCTGCCGGCCCGTCGTCGACCCACTGCGCCACGTCGGCCCCCTCGATGGGCGCCGAGGGTATGCGGGCCACCACGGCGGCCTTCGGATCGTCTTGGAGCAAGAGCTTCTGCCCCGGCTTCAGAGTCACGGCGCGGCCGCCTTCGAGTCCGTTGAAGCGGGCGAGATCGTCCGTGGAGACGTGGGAGTGACGAGCGATCGAGGAGAGGGTCTCTCCCGGCAGAACCTGGTGGACGCGGGGTTGCGCCAACGCCGGAGTCGCGAGCGCGCAGACGAGCGCGCCGGCTAGTATGAAAGACCGCAAACCAACCTTCTTTCCACACCTACGGGGTTAGCTGACGGGTTCGGGCGGAAAGATCGCCCTGGCGCTTGCGCGCGTTCACCCCAGAAAACGGTTCCCCCGCTCCGCGCCGGTTGGGCCGGCCCGGACTCGGTGTTCTGACGAGCCTACTCCCCCTGAGGGGACAGGCGAGCAAACATACGTCAGGCTCGAACGGGGACCATGCCCCCGCCTTGCCGCCGGCTGGATTCGCCTCGAGTCGGCGCCCTTTCCTTCCTGCCCCCTCACGCCTCGCCGCCGGCGGCGCGGATCGCCTCGGCGATCTCCTCGGCCATGCGAACGACGGCGCCCCGATCGGGCCCCTCCACCATCACCCTCAGAAGCGGCTCGGTTCCGCTCGGCCGCACCAGGACGCGCCCCTCGTCGCCCAGGGCGCTCTCGACCGCCGCGATCCGCTCGCGCACCGCGCGGTGCTCCACCAGGTCCTTGCGCCGTGTCTTCACGTTGACCAGCACCTGCGGATAGGTCTTCACATGCGAGGCCAGGTCCGCCAGACGCGCCCCCGCGCGCACCATCGCCGAGAAGACCGAGACCGCCGTCATGAGCCCGTCCCCCGTCGTGTTGCGCCGCAGGTCGATGACGTGCCCCGACTGCTCGCCGCCCAGCGGGTGCCCTCCCGCCTGCATGCGCTCGAGCACGTAGCGATCGCCCACGGCCGCGCGCTCGAGGCGCAGACCCAGGTCGCGCAGGGCGTGCTCCAAGCCGACGTTGGACATCACGGTGGCCACCACGGTCCCTCCCGGCAGCTCGCCGTCGCGCTGCATCTCCGCGGCGAGCATCGCCAAGATCTGATCGCCGTTGACCGTGCGTCCCTCCTCGTCCACGAAGAGCGCGCGGTCGGCGTCGCCGTCGAAGGCGACCCCCACGCTGCCCGGACGGCGCGCGACTTCAGCGATCAGCGGCTCCAGATGCGTCGCGCCGCAGGCCACGTTGATGCGCGAGCCGTCGGGCTCGCCATTGATGGCGTGGACGGTCGCGCCCAAACGGCGCAGGGCCTCGGGGCCCACGGCGTACGCCGCGCCGAAGGCGCAATCCACCACCACCTCCAGGCCGCGCAGCGCACGCCCGTGCTCCACCAGGTGGACGAGGTAGCGGCTCTGCAGCCCCAGCGCAGCCTTCACGCTCCCCACGCCCAAGCCGGTGGGGCGAGGACCGCCGTCGTCGGCGATGACGCGCTCGATCTCTTGCTCCAGCGCGTCGGAGAGCTTGAAGCCGTCGCCGCCGAAGAGCTTGATGCCGTTGTCCTCGATGGGGTTGTGCGAGGCGGAGATCATCGCTCCGGCGGCGGCTTCGATGGAGTGCGTGATCAACGCGACGGCCGGCGTCGGCAGAATCCCCACGCCCAGCACGTCGCGCCCAGCCGAGCAGATGCCCGCCGTGAGCGCGGCCTCGAGCATGGGACCCGAGACGCGCGTATCCCGCCCCACCACGATCGGCCGCTCCGGCGAGACCTCGTGCGCCAGCACCACGGCCGCCGCGCGCCCCACGCGGAACGCCAGCTCCGGGGTCAAGTCGGCGTTGGCAACGCCGCGCACGCCGTCGGTTCCGAAGATCCTCATGCCACCCACTCCATGCCGTCCGTCGTCTTCTCCCTCTTCACGCATCAAGACCCGGCCTTGGTGACCGTCACGTGCACCAGATTGGGCGCGATGACCAGATCGGTGACCCGGCGCCCTTTGACGTCCAGCGCCACCGGCGCCAACAACGCGTCGAAGCCGGCCGCGGCGCGATCCGTCGGAACATCGGCGGCAATCGCCGCGACGCGACCCACCGCGGCGGCGGAGCCGCGCACCGTCACCGTCGCCGGAGCGACCTTGGCCCCGCCGAGCGTCGAGCCCTGCGCGGGCTTGCCGCTATACTGGACGTACACGGGCAAGCGCCGCGTCACCACGCGATCGATGGTGACGACGACCGACGCGGGCCGGACCCTCTCGACGTCGACGTCCTTCGGCCCGACGATGCGCGGCACCACGCTGTAGGTTCCGGGACCGCGCCCGCGCACGTCGACGACGGCGGCGAACTCCCGCGCGGAGAGCGAGCCGAACGGTCCGCGGTCGCCGGAGACCAGCGCCGTCACCGCCGGCGCCACGGGCTCGGCCACGAGGCCCGGGGCCACGTCGCGCAGCACGACGGGAACCTCGACCTGCTGCGCGACGCCGGCGCGCACGCGCGGATTGGCGCCGTACGTGAGATAGGCCCACGCCAACAGCGCGAGCGTCAGCGAGAGCGCCTTGAGCCCGAGGTTGCGCTGAAAGAAGCCCGCGATCATCCCCGCCGTCTCTCGCGCGCGGAGGCGCGATCCTGCGCCCCGCGCTCGACGCGCAGACGCTGCCGCAACGCCGCCACGACGCCCTCCATGCGATAGCGCGACGGCCCGGTCGCGTGCAGACAGGCGCGCAGCACCTTGCGCAGCCGCTCTTCGTCCGCCAGCTCGCGCGAGAGCCGGCCGCTTCGCGCAACGGCGATGTTGCCCGTCTCTTCGGAGACCACCAGCGCCACGGCGTCGGTCTGCTCCGTGAGCCCGATCGCCGCGCGGTGGCGCGTTCCCAGCCGCCGGTCCAGCCACATCGTCTCCGTCAGCGGAAGAAAGCAGCCCGCGGCCACGATGCGATCGCCGCGCACGATCACCGCGCCGTCGTGCAGCGGCGCGCGCGGCGTGAAGATCGTGAGCAGGAGCTCCGGCGTGAGCTTGGCATCGAGCCGCGTCCCGCTCTCCACGAATT
Source organism: Candidatus Dormiibacterota bacterium (assembly GCA_035533275.1). Lineage (GTDB taxonomy): Bacteria > Vulcanimicrobiota > Vulcanimicrobiia > Vulcanimicrobiales > SCRA01 > SCRA01. The sequence goes on from DATLUD010000015.1 coordinate 10,821, forward strand.
CCTGGAGGCCGCTCTGCTGCTCCACCACCACCAGCGCCCCGATCTCGCTGCGCGAGAGGATGATGGCGGCGCGCACCAGCGCCTCGACCACGCCGTCGAGGTCGACGCCCACCGCGGCCTCGCCTTGAGGCACGTGAAAGAACTCGCCGCGCCCGATGCGCTCCAGCGCGCGGCGCAGCTCCGGCTGAAAGACGATCGGCAACGTGAAGGCCGTGCCCAGGACCAGGTACTGCAGCAGCGTCTTCAAGACGACGAGCTCCAGCATGTTCGCGATCGCCATCACCGCCACCAGCGTCAGCAATCCGAGCATGATCTGAACGGCGCGCGTTCCTCGAATCAGCAGCAGCAAATAGTAGATGAGGACGCTCGTGGCCAGCACGTCCAGCGCCGCGAGCACCCAAGCCGGAAGGTGCGGCATCAGAGGCGCGCCTCCAGCACGTCCGCGGCGGAGATCTCGGCGCCCAGGCCGTCGGCGGCCAGGCGCGCCACCGTGGGCAGGTCGACGGGCGAGAGCAGCCGGAACGCGCAGCCGATGCCGCGCGGCGCCAGCTCGATGTCGACCAGCTCGCGCACGAGCGTCACGGGCGTGCGGTCGGCGTTCAGGCGCAGCACCAGCGCCCGTCCGTGGCGCCGGGCGCTCACGCCGGCGGGGGCCCCGCGTCCGGCCAGCGCCGCCTCCACCGCCGCAAGGCCGCCGTCGTCGCGCGGCTCGAGAGCCACGTAGAGCGCCGGAGGACGGTCGAGGACGAGTTCGCAGCCCAGCAGCTCCGCGGCGGCGCGTTCGTCGAACGCGCCGGCCACGACGGCGAACGTCCGGCTGTAGGAAGGCGCCACGCGCCATGCGCGCAATGCGCCGCCGCTGCGCTCGCACAGCGCGGCGATTGCATCACGCTGGCCCCGGTCGCACACCCGCTCCGCGCAGACTCCCGTCAACGGCTCCATTGCGCGGGCATCTTCCCCGCCGACGGTGCGACGTCCCTTGGAGAGGCGCATGCCCGCGCCGTCACGAACGCCGCCGGCGGATGAGGCAGAGCAAGCACCACACCCTGCGCGACGCCGGCCCCGCGGAACCGGGCGTCGTCGTCTCGCGCGGACGCAACCGCGCGTGGGTCGCCGCCGAGTCGGACGGCAGACTCCTGCTCTGCGACTATCCCTCGCTGGCGGAGCTTCCCGTGGTAGGCGACAGCGTGCTCGTGCGACCGAGCCCCGGCGCCGAAGGCGAGGGCATCATCGTCGAGATCCGGCCGCGCCAGCGCGCGATCGCCCGCATCACCGGCAGCGGCGAGCGAAAGATCATGGCGGCCAACGTCGACGTGCTGGTGATCGTGGCGGCGCTCGCGCGCCCGGACCTGCGCTATGGGTTCGTCGACCGCTGCCTAGCCTTCGCCGAGCATCAGGGCATCGCGCCGCTGGTGGCGCTGACCAAGGCGGATCTGGCCGCGCCCGAGGTGATCGACGCCGCGCTCGCCCTGTACCGCGAACGCCTCGGGTATGACGTGGTGGTCCTCAGCGTGGTCGACCACCGCGGCATCCCGGAGCTCGCCGAGCACGTCGCCGGGCATCGCGCGCTCATGCTGGGGCAGAGCGGCGTGGGCAAGTCCTCCCTCTTTCGGGCCCTGGGAGCCGACCGCGGCGCCCGCGTCGGCGAGGTCAACGAACGCACCGGGCGCGGGCGCCAGACCACCACCAGCGCGCGCCTGGCCTACCTTGGGCACGGGTTCCTGATCGACACCCCGGGCGTGCGCGAGTTCTCCTTGGCCGACCTGGACCCCGGGGAGCTGGCCGCGTGCTTTCGCGACCTCGCGCCCTACCTGGGACGCTGCCGCTTCCCGGATTGCCGTCATCTCGTGGAGCCGGACTGCGCCGTCAGGGCGGCCGTCGCCGCCGGCGACGTGGCCCCCCTCCGGTACGCCAGCTACCGCAAGGCTGTCGAGCAGTCCACGGGTACCCTCTGGAGCGATTGACCTGCGGGCCGATCGTGTGGTATCCTTCTCCGGTCTTTCCGCAGGAGTACTTCGTGCCGAATATCAAAGCCGCCATCAAGTGGGTCCGCCAGTCTGAGAAGCGCCGGGTGCGCAATCTCTCGTCCAAGACGCGTCTGAAGACCCTCTACAAGAGGGCCCTGACGGCGGCGACCGATGTCTCCGTCCAACGCGGCGTCGAGTCGGCCTTCGACAAGGCCGCCGGCAAGGGGATCATTCACCCCAACAAGGCCGCACGCAAGAAATCGCGCCTCGCGCGCGCCGTTCGCAGGGCCGCCGCTCACTAGGCGGCCTTCTTCTTATTTTCCCGCCATCCTCACGGGTCCACATTGACGGCGACGCGCGCGTTGCGGTCGGTGCGCGCAAACGTGAGAATCCGCTCGCGAATGAAGGCCCGAAGCGCCTCCGGGCGATCGGTCTTGCAGGCGAGTCTCCAGCGCCACTCCTCGTTGAGCCGCTCGATCGGATAGGGGGCCGGCCCCAAGACCTCGCCGAGCTCCGAGCGCCGCAGCCGCTCGGCATACTGACGCGCCGTGCGCTGCACGTGCGCGCGGCTGCGCCCGATGACCCCCAGATAGACCAGGTGCCGGAACGGCGGATAGCGCAGCGCCTCCCGCTCCGCCAGCTCGCGCGCCGCGAACGCTTCGTAGTCCTGGGCGACGGCCATGACAACCGCCGGATGACTCGGGACGTAGGTCTGCACCACCACCTCGCCCGGGCGCGCGCGCCCGCTGCGTCCCGCCACCTGCACCAAGAGCGAGAAGGTGCGCTCCGCGGCGCGGAAATCCTGACGGTGGAGCCCCACGTCGGCGGCAACCACGCCTACCAGCGTCACCTGCGGATAGTCGAGGCCCTTGGCGATCATCTGCGTGCCCACCAGCACGTCGCCCTCTCGCTCGAAGGCTTGCAGGATCCGCGCGTGATCCCCCACGCGCGTCGTGGTGTCCGAGTCCATGCGCAGTACGCGCGCCGCGGGAAAGATCCGGCCGACCTCCTCCTCCACCCGTTGGGTGCCCACGCCGAACTCGCGAAAGGCCTCGCTGCCGCAGGCGCCGCAGCGCGACGGCACCGGCGCCTGATAGTCGCAGTAGTGACAGCGCAGCAGCCCTTCGGCCTTGTGCAAGGCGAGCGAGACGCTGCAGCGCAGGCATTCGGGGACCCAGCCGCAGGTCCGGCAGAGCATGAAGCCCGCGGAGCCGCGGCGGTTGACGAAGAGCACGCTCTTCTCCCCCGCCAGCAGCCGCGCCTCGAGCGCCTGCAGCAGCACGGTCGAGAAGATCCGGCGGTTGCCGCTGCGCAGCTCCTCGGCCATGTCGATCACGCGCGTGCTCGGCAACGGCAGGCCGCTGGCGCGCTCGGGCAGACGCAGCAGCCCCGTGCGCCCCGACTGGGCGTCGTGCCAGCGCTCCAGCGAGGGCGTGGCGCTGCCGAGGACCAGTACCGCGCCGCTGCGCCGCGCGCGCTCGCGCGCCACGTCGGCGGTCACGTAACGCGGCGTCGTGTCCTGCTTGTAGCTGCTCTCGTGCTCCTCGTCCACGGCGATGAGGCCCACGCGGTCGAGCGGCGCGAAGATGGCCGATCGCGCGCCCACCACCACGTCGACCTCTCCCCGCCGGCACGCCTGCCAGGCATCGAAGCGCTCGCGGTCGGAGAGCGCGCTGTGAAAGACTGCCACGCGCGATCCGAAGCGCCCCTCGAAGCGCGCCGCCGTCTGCGGGGTGAGGGAGATCTCCGGGACCAGCACGATCGCGCGCCGCCCGCGCCGCAGCGTCTCCGCGATCGCCTCCAGGTAGACCAGCGTCTTTCCCGAGCCCGTCACGCCGTAGAGCAAGTACTCTCCGCGGCCGGCGTCCAGGCCCGCGACGATCGCCGCGATCGAGCGCCGCTGGTCGCCGTTCGGCGTCACGGGAGAGGGCGCGCCGCCGCCGCCCCCCGTGCCGCGCACCGCCGCCTCACGCTCTTCCTCCACGACGGCCCCCGCCGCCGCCGCCCGCGCGATCACGTCCGCCGAGAAGCCGGCGAGCACCGCCTCCGCGCGCGGCAACTCGCCGCGCTCCTCCACGAGCGCGCGCAATCCGGCGGCCTTGGGGCCGCGCGGCGCCGCGGGACCGGCGCGCAGCCACCGCTCCCGGCGCGCGCGCACGCTCTGATGACCCAGCGTGCGGCGGCGCGCGAGATCGCCGCTGCGCTGCAGCGTCTGCACGTATTCGAGCAGGCGCGGAGCGTCAGCCACGCGCCGCGCCTCGGGGTGCCGCAGCAAGCGCCGGGGCGTCCAGCCGTCGCCCAGCTCCTCCCAGATCAGGCGCAGCAGACGCACCGGGACGCTGGGGTAGTGCTCGGGGCGCGGACGCTCGCACGTGCGGTAGAGGCGGTCCACCGCGCGCGGAACGGCTCCCGCGAACGTGACGGCGGTCAACGCTTCGCCCAGGGTGCAGAGGTAGCGGTCGGCCACGAACTCCGCGAGCGCCAGGCCCTCCTCGTCGAAGGCCCGCGGCGCCTCCGTGCGCGTCAACGCCTTGAGCGGGCGCCCGCCCTCCGCGTCCGCGGGCGCGGGGCCCAGGACATAGCCGTAGACGGTGCGCGTCCCCAGCGGAACGCGGACGACCTCGCCGACGGCGACGGACTCCGCATCGCCAAGCGCGTACGTCAGCCGGCGGTCGAAGCGGCTGGTGCGCACGTCGACGAGGACGTCTACCGCGTGCAGCGCTCCACCGCCTCGCGCACGACGGCGTCATCGAGCTCGACGCCGCAGACCACGTCGCCGAGCGCGCGAGGGAGCACGAAGCGCAAGCGCCCGGCGCGACGCTTCTTGTCCATCCGCATCGCCGAGAGGATCTCGTCGACGCCGAGGCCCGGCAACGACGTGGGCAAGCCGAGCCGCTCCAACAGGCTCACCAGCCGGCGCTGATCGCCCTCTCGCCACGGGCCCCACTGCCGCGCCGCGAGGCCGGCGGCGCGCAAGCCGACCGCCACCGCATTGCCATGCGAGATGCGATACTCCGCGGCGCGCTCGAACGCGTGCGCGAACGTGTGGCCGAGGTTGAGGCGTTCGCGGTCGCCGCGCTCCGTGCGATCGCCGGCCACCACCGCCGCCTTCACCGCGACGTTGGCTCCGACCAGGCGCGCCCATGGCCAACGCTCGAAGGGCTCCGCCGCCCAGCGCTCGAGCTCCGCAAAGGCCGCCTCTCCGTCGAGCATCGCGTGCTTGATCATCTCGCCCAGGCCCTCGCGCATCTGCGCCTCCGGCAGCGTGGCGAGCGTCTCGACGTCGGCGACCACCGCGATGGGATCGGCGAAGGCGCCGGCCAGGTTCTTCCCCGCCGGCAGATCGACGGCGGTCTTCCCGCCGACGGCGGCGTCCACCATGGCCACGAGCGAGGTCGCGACGTTGAGGAACGGCACGCCGCGCATGTACGTCGCGGCGGCGAAGCCGAAGAGATCGCCCGCCACCCCTCCCCCGACGCCCACCACGAGCGTCGTGCGATCGGCTTCGAGCGCGGCCAGCGCCTCGTAGACCTCGGCGAGCGTCGCGAGGTTCTTGCGCTCCTCGCCCAAGGCGAACGAGCGCATGGGGGTTCCGGCAGGCAGGCTCGCCGCGACGCGGCGCGCGTGCTGCTCCACGTTGGCGTCGCAGAGGACCACGGCACGCGTGGCGCCCGCGCGCACGGCGATGGCGCCCACGCTCTCGATCGCCCCGGCCGCGACGACGACCGGATACCCCAGCTCGCCTCCGTGATCGTCCCTCATCGCTCGCCCTCGCCCGCATACCACGCGACCAGCCGCGCCGCGATGCGCTCGGCGTCGTCGTCGGCGTCGACCGTCAGGTGCGCGCGCGCGTAGAGCGGCTCGCGCTGCGCCAGCAGCTCCTCGACGCGCTCGCGCGCCGGCGCGGGGCCCAGCAGCGGACGCACCCGGTCGCCGGCACGCTGCAACACGCGCTCGGGGCTCACGCGCAGCCAGGCCACGCGACCGCGCGCGAGGATCTCATCGGCGGCCCCCGGCTGGGCGAACGCGCCGCCGCCGAGGGCCACCACGCCATCGCGCCGGAGCGCCGCGTCGACCACCTCGCGCTCGATGCGGCGGAACTCGCGCTCTCCGCGCGAGGCGAAGAGCTCCTCGATCGGCGCGTGCAGACGCTCGATCTCCTCGTCGGTGTCGACGAACGGAATGGCCAGGCGCTCCGCGCTCAAGCGCCCGACCGTCGTCTTTCCGGCGCACATGAAGCCGACGAGCACCAGCGGCTTCACGAGATAACGACGTTGGGGAAGAGCCGCCCGGCGGCCTCCTGCGAACGGCGGAAGTTGTCGAGGACCTCTTCCAGCGAGTCGCACCCGTACTTGTCGAGGAAGGGTCCGGCCAGCGCCAGCGCCACCATCGCCTCGCCGACGATCGACCCGGCGGGCACCACGCAGACATCGCTGCGGACGATCGCGGCGGGGGCGCGCTCGCCCTCGTGCAGGTTGACGGACGGCAACGCTCGCATGAGCGTGGGAATCGGCTTGACGGAGACGCGCACGAGGATATCCTGCCCGTTCGACATGCCTCCCTCGATGCCGCCCGCACGGTTGGAGCCGCGCACCAGCTGTCCCTCGTCGATGGCGAAGACGTCGTGCGCCTGCGATCCCGGCGTGGAAGCGATCGCCGCGCCCGCGCCGATCTCAACCGCGCGCACCGTCTGCATCGCCATCACGCTGCCGGCGATGACGCCGTCGAGCCGTTCCGCGGGCTGGCGGTTGGAGCCGATGCCCACGGGCATCCCGGTGACGCGCACCTCGAACTGCCCGCCCAAGGTGTCACCGGCGGACTTGGCGGCGTCGATGGCGGCGACCATCCGCGCGCTGGTCTCCTCGTCGGGACAGCGAACCTCCGAGGCGTCGACGGCCCGCGGATCGGGAAAGATGTCGAAGACCGGCGCCTCGACGGCGCCGATGCGCGTCACATACGACGAGATGCGCACGCCGAACTGCTCGAGCAGTTGGGCGCAGATCGCTCCCAACGCCACCCGCAACGCCGTCTCGCGGGCGCTGGCGCGCTCGAGCACGTTGCGCAGGTCGCGGTGGCGGTACTTGAGCGCGCCCGCGAAGTCGGCATGCCCCGGGCGCGGGTTGGTGATGGCCTGGCCGCTGCCCGTCAACGGATCCATCAGCGCGCGCACGTTCTCGAAGTCGCGGTTGCGCACCATGACGCATAGGGGCGAGCCGAGCGTGACGCCGCCGCGCAGGCCGGCGAGAAACTCCACCGCGTCGCGCTCGATCTTCATGCGGCCGCCTCGTCCGTAGCCGCCCTGCCGCCGCGCCAGCGCCGCGTCGATCCGCTCGACCTCGAGGCGCAGTCCCGCTGGGATGCCGTCGAGGATGCCCACGAGCGCGGGGCCGTGCGACTCGCCCGCGGTGATGTAACGAAACATGCTTTCCCTTTACCGGGTTCCGTCGGCGGAGGCGGCCGGCCCAAGGCCGGCCGCCGACCCCGCCTTACCGAGAGCGTCGTCCAGCTCGCGTCCGAGCGTGCCGCGCATCAGATGCCCCACCATCGCGAAGTCGGCCTGGAACGAGAGGAGCGGCTCGCTGAACGTCTCGGGCCGGTTACGCTCGATCAGCAGGTGCGAGAGCCAAGCGGGTCCGTAGCCGGCCACCAGGGCGGCCGCCAGCAGCGCCGGGCGGCGCGTGGCGACGCCCGCGACCGCCAGGCCGACGCCGGCGAGCGTGCCGGCGACGTGGATGGCCCGCGTGCTGGGGCTCGCGTGCGCACGGAGATATCGAGGCCAGAACTCTTCAAACTGCACGGCCCATGGTTCGACGCACCGGCGCGCAATCCCCGGCTGGCGCCGGCGAGCGGCGCCCCTTAGCAGGGGTTCTTCCGCACCCTGTTAGGGCGACGAGAGGCGGGGCGTGATCACGAAGACGACCTCGTCGCGCCGGTGATGCTCGCTGCGGCTGCGAAAGAGTCCGCCGAAGACGGGGACGTCGCCGAGGACGGGGACTTTCGAAACGGTCTCCGCGTCGATCTCCTCGAGCATGCCGCCCAGCACGATGGCTTCGCCCTGGCGCACCCGCAAAACCGCGTCCAGCTTGCGGTTACCGATCACGGGATAGGCGCCGACGCCCGCAGTTCCGATCACGGTGCTGTACTCCGGATGGAGCTCGGCCACGATGGAGCCGTCGGCGCCGATCGTGGGCGTGAGCCGGAGCTTGACGCCGACGTCGAGATACTGCACGTGGACCTGTCCGGTGCGCAGGTCGATCTGCGTGAGCGGATAGGTTTCTCCCACCAGCAGCGAGGCCTCGCGGTTGTTGAGCGTGGTGATCTTGGGCTCGGCCAGCACGCGCGCCTGCGAGGTCGAGATCAGCTCGCCGATGCGCGCGTCGAGCAGCGCCCCCGCGGCCGTGAAGGCGCGCCCGTTGGCCGTGGAGAGGTCGATCTGCCCCGGCGCGAACGCCGTTCCCGAGAGCGAGCCCCAGAGCACACCCCTGCTGCTCGTGGAATCCCGCGGAGTGACGTCGAGGACGCGCACGTCGAAGGTCACCTGCGGAGCCGGCACGTCGAGGGCGGCCAGCAGGGCGCGGGCCCGGCGCACCAGCTGCGGCCCGCCGGAGACGATCAGCGCGTTCTGCCGGTCGTCGGCCAGGTACGTACCGTCTGGCAGGATGCCCTTGAGCTGCGCCAGCACCTCCGTCGGACGCACGTTGCGCAAGGCGATCGCGACCGGCGTGCCGAGCGCGCCGCCGCCCCCGATCACCGCGACGTCGAGCGCCTCGGCAAGACGCCGCGCGCGCTCCACCACGCCGCGCTCGCCCTCCACCACCACGGATCCGCTCCGCGCGTCCGGCACCACCACCGTGCCCAGCGGCAGCGCGGCTCGCAGGTCCGACGCCACCTCCGCCGGCCGCGCGTTCTCCAAGCGCAGCACCGCGGTCTCCACGCCGCCCCCGGCGCCGCCGTAGGCGCGGTTCATGCGCTCGGCCGCGCCCACCACGATCACGCCCTCGTCCCGTTGGATCGCCAGCCCGCCGGCGCGCACCACGGTCTCCAGCGCGCGTTCGAAGCTCACGCCGTGCAGGCGCAGCGTCACCCGCACGTGCGCCGCGCTGGCATCGGCCACCAAGTTGACGCCGGATTCGACGGCCAGCAGCCGCAGCACGTCGACGACCTCAGCGTCGCGCACGTCGAGGTCCACCGGCGTCGCCGCGCGCGCCGCGCCGGCGCCGCACGCGAGCCACGGCCACGCGCAGAGCACCAGCGAGACCGCCCCGGCGAGGGCCCGCCTCACCGTCCCTGCTCCACGCCGAGCCGCACGCGCGCCGGCGCCGGGCCCGCGGCATGGGGATCGCGCGCGAGCACCACCCCGTCGTCGTCGATCGACTCCACGCGCCACGCGCCGATGCGCTCCCCGACCCCGGCGACCCGCGCCGTGCCGCCGGCGTCGAGCAGGGCCATGCGCCGCGCTCCGGTCACCAGCGCGCGCACGATCGGCAACGGTGCGGGGGCCGCGCTCGACGCGGCGGCAGGGGCCGGGGCGAGCCGCTCATCGGAGACGCGGATTCCTGCCGGCGGCGCGAAGGGATCGCGGCGCAGGAGCGGCTCCGCGTACCGGGCCGGCTCCGCCGCGCGGCGCGCGAGATGGAGCGCCGCACGCCCCGGGGCAGCCCCCGCCGGGAGCGGCACGCTCCGGCTCCCCAGGAGCAACGCCGCGGCGAGCAGGGCGCACCCCGGAGCAAAGGCGACGAACGTGCGCAAGGACTTTCTCACGAGCGCCTCTGAAGGTCGGCTGGCAGATAGAAGGCGATGACGACGCGCGCATCGAGGGAGCGATCGTGGAGATCGCGCGCGGGTTCCAGCGCGATGCGCTCGACGGTCACCGTTCCCGGAACGTGGGAGAGATCGCGGACCCACGCGGCCAGCGCGAACCAGTCGCCGCGCAAGCGCACCTCGGCCGCGCGCCGTACGAAGCCGCTGGGCACGGCTCGCATGCCACTCTCGCCGGCGATGGGGTCGACGGCCAGCATGGCCAGCCGATGGCGCCGCGCCGCGGACTCCACCTCGTCCAGCCACGCGCCGGCACCGCCGTGCGCGCCATGGACGAGCGTGGCGCGGAGCCGATCGCGACGGCGCCGCAACGGCAACGGATCTGCGACCGCCGCGCGGGCAACGACGATGGCCGCGCGTTCGCGGCTCAGCTCCATCGCGAGCAGCCGCGCCGACCAGAGGCAGCGGCCCAGATCCGCCAACGCCATGGCGGTGACGAGCGCGAGCGCGGCGACGGCGAAGGGAGCGCGTGCGCCAGAACGGCAACGGGCGGCGGGGTTGCTCACGCGCGGTGAGTGCCCGTCCGCCCGATCGCTAGACGCGCTGCGGCGCTTAGCTCCGGTATCTCAAGAAGGCCGGAACTTCGATGTCGTCCATGTTGAGCGGAGCGATCTTCTCGAACGGGGTCTCTCCCGCGCTGAAGGCGACGCCGTTGCGGCGCACGCGCGAGCCGAAGCCGGCCGCCAGCACCGTGATGCGCACCCGCTCGCCCAGGCTCGGATCGATCGTCGCGCCGAAGATGATCTGCGCCTCGGAGTCGGCCGCGCGCGAGATCATCTCGGCCGCCTCGTTCACCTCGTACATCGAGAGATCCGGGCCGCCCGTGATGTTGAAGATCACGCCGCGCGCGCCCTCGATCGTGGTCTCCAGCAGGGGCGAGGCGATGGCCTTCTGCGCGGCGTCGGCGGCGCGATGCTCGCCGGAGCCAATGCCGATGCCCATCATCGCCGAGCCGGCATCGGTCATGATCGCCTTCACGTCCGCGAAGTCCAGGTTGATCAAGCCCGGCTGGGTGATGAGGTCGCTGATGCCCTGGATGCCCTGGCGCAGGATGTCGTCGGCGTGACCGAACGCCTCCTGCAACGGCGTGCGCTTCTCGATGATCTGCAGCAGGCGCTCGTTGGGGATGGTGATCAGCGTGTCGACCTTGCTCTCGAGCTCGGCGATCGAGCGCTCGGCCACCTGCATGCGCTTGCGCCCCTCGAAGGCGAACGGCTTGGTCACCACCGCGATCGTCAGCGCCCCCGACTCCCGTGCGATCTCCGCCGCCACGGGCGCCGCGCCGGAGCCGGTGCCGCCGCCCATCCCCGCGGTGATGAAGACGAGGTCCGAGCCGTCGATCACCATCGCCAGGTCCTCGCGCGATTCCTCGGCGGCCTGTCGCCCCGTTTCGGGGTTGGCGCCGGCGCCGAGGCCGCGCGTCAAGCCGCTGCCGATCTGAATTCGGTTCTCCGTGCGGCAGTTCTTGAGCGCCTGAACATCGGTGTTGATGGCGAAGAACTCGACGCCCAACAGACCGGCGTCGATCATGCGGTTGACCGCGTTGGAGCCGCCGCCGCCAAGCCCGATCACCTTGATCGCCGCGGCATGCTCGGGGACGTAACGCTTGCTTTCAGCCATCGATTCCTCCGAAGTGAGTTTGATGAGCGGGAGCTGCTCTCTCACGACCACAGGTCCGAGAGCCAGCTCGAGAGACGACCAAAGAGTCCCGAGGCGCTGCGCCGCGAGGCGCGCGGCGCATGTTCCGAGTTCGGGCCGAAGATCACCAATCCGACCGCGGTGGCATAGGTGGGGTTGCGCACCGTCTCCGTGAGCCCGCCGACGTTCTGGGGTACGCCCACGCGCGCCGGCAAACCGAAGAACTCCTGCGCCGCCGCGTCGAGGTCGGGGAGCAGCGCTCCCCCGCCGGTGAGCACCACTTCGCTGATGATGAGGTCGCGCGGGGCGTGCTCGACCAGCTCGCGCTTGATCAGGCGGAAGAGCTCCTGTACCCGCGGACCGATGATGGAGCGCAGCTCGCCCACCGTGGCCGAGCGCGTGGCGCGCCCGTCGAGCGTCTTCACCTCGATGGGCGCCTCGTCGCGCTCGCTGCGCGCCGTGGACGCCGTGCCGTACATGCGCTTGATCTGCTCGGCCTCGGCCAGCGTGGTCCGCAGACCCACGGCGATGTCGTTGGTGAGAATGTTCCCGCCCACGGGGATCGCCGCCGAGTGCACCACGCCGCCGCCGGCGTAGACGGCCACGTCGGTGGTCCCGCCGCCGATGTCCAGCAAGATCACGCCGACGTGCTTCTCTTCGGGCAGCAACGTGGCCGCGCAGCTCGCCAGGGGCTCGAAGACCACGCCGCGCGCCTCGAGGCCCGCGCGCCGGACGCACTTGAGGACATTGGTCAAGAACGTGGTGCCGGCCGTGACGATGTGCGTCTCGACCTCGAGCCGCTGCCCCGCCATGCCGATCGGGTCCATCACGCCGTCCTGACCGTCGATGGCGTAGAAGCGCGGCAGCGCGTGCAGAATCTGGCGGCTCGAGTCCAGGTCGATGATCTTGGAGGCGTCCACCACGCGGGCGACATCGTTCCGGGCGACCTCGCGGTCCTCGCCGGAGACGGCCACCACGCCGTGGCTGTTGAGGCTGCGCACGTGCTCGCCCGTGACGCCCACGTACACGTCGGTAATCTGCACCCCTGCCATCCGCTCGGCCTTCTCGCAGGCGGCCTCGATCGACTTGACCGTCTGGTCGAGGTCCGTGACCACGCCCTTGCGGAGGCCGGCGCTGGGCGCCTCTCCGACGCCGATGATCTCGAGTCCCTCGGGGCCCAACGACGCCACGACGACGCAGGTCTTGGTTGTCCCTACGTCGAGCCCGGCTATCGTCTCCTGTCTGGGCATCCGCGCGTCCGCTCTCCTCGCCGGCCATGGCTGGTCGTGATGGGCGGTTCATTCCTTGCCGCGGGGGGACTCCCTTGTGGACAGACGGTGGAAAACCACGAAATGTAGGGGACTGGTTGGGCCGCTTCCCCAAGATATTGTGGCTTCCGAGACGGGCGGGGACCAAGCGGGCGACGCTGAAACTCGATGGCGAAATGGGGGTATCTTAGGCTACGATGATGTACGACACCGCTCGCGCCGCCGCCGTCCGGACCCGCTCGCTCCTGGGTCAGGTCCTGGTCATCACCGCCGGGGCCCTGGCCATCGCCGGGATCACGGCCTATGCCGTCCCGGCGCCGCCGCCCTTGGTCTACTTCGGCTCGCTGATCGGCGCCTTCGCGTTGATCTTCGCCGTCTCGGCGACGAGGGCCAACCCCTCGCTCTCGCTGGGACTCTTCTACCTCTTCGCCGTCGCCGACGGCGTCTGGCTGGGCCCGATCATCGCGCGCTACACGGCCATCATCGGACAAGCGCAGGTGGCCGAGGCCGCGCTGACGGCGGGCGTGGGCATGGGCCTCCTCGGGGCGCTGGTCTACACCTCGACCTTCGACTTCCGGCGTCTCTCGGGCCTAGCGTTCGGCGCCTTGATCGCGCTGGTGGCCATCGGCATCGCGAGCGCCTTCTTCCACTTCGTCCAGCCGACCACGTACGCATGGCTGGTGCTGATCATCTTCGCCGTGGTCACGCTGGTCGATTTCGGGCGCGTGCGCGCGGCGGCGCCGTACGACACCGCCGTCACGCTCGCGCTCTCGATCTTCCTGGACTTCGTGAACATCTTCGTCGCGCTGCTGCAGCTCTTCGCCAACTCCAGCGGCTCCCGCCGCAACGACTAGTCCTCCTCGCCGCCGGAACCTCTGGCCTCGGCGCGAACCGAACCGCTAAGCCCAGCGGGCGGGGCATGCCCCGTACGCTGGGCCCGTCGACCCGAGCGTTGGTCGGAGGTTCCCTACACCCCGGCGGGCACGCGCTCGCGCAGCAGCTTCACGAAGGCGCGCATCCACTGCGGGTGGTCGGGCCACGCGCGCGCCGAGACGATCTCGCCGTCCACCACGGCCGCGTCGTCCACGAACGTTCCGCCGGCCTTGGTGAGCTCGGGGCTCACGGCCGGATAGCACGCCGCGCGCCGGCCGCTCAGCACGTCGGCCGCGGCGAGAAGCTGGGCCGCGTGGCAGATGGCCGCGATGGGCTTGTTGGTCTCCGCGAAGTGGCGCACGATGCGCCGCGCGTCGGGATCCATGCGGATGTACTCGGGGGCGCGGCCGCCGGGGATGATCAATGCGTCGTACTCCTCGGGGCGCACGTCCTTGAAGGCCACGTCCGCCGGCCATGTGTAGCCGAGCTTTTCCGTGTACGTGTCGAAGCCTTCGACGAAGTCGTGCACCACGAATTGGAGGCGCTTGGCCGTGGGGGCCGCGATCTTGACCGTGTAGCCCTCCTCCAGCATCCTCTGATAGGGATACATCACCTCGAGCGACTCCGCGGCGTCGCCCGTCACGAGCAGAACTTTGGCCATCTCGTTTCTCTCCTCGATGCGTGTGCGCGCGGGCGCGCAAGACGCCCGCGCCCTCTCCGTATACCCGATCTCTCCAATGGATCTCTGATGTACGCGGGCAGCAACGCGCCAAGAGGCTGGTGTGCGCCTCCGGAGTGGCGCTCCGACATCGGGCCGGAGACGGGAGGTCGAGAGGCCCGATGCGGCGCGAGCAGGAGCGGCACATGGATGTGCTGCGACGAGCGGCCCCGAGGGAGGCACACACCGCCTCCCGCAACGCAGGGACGACCTACAGCGGAGATTCCTTAGCGGGCGCGGCGCAAGCGGCCGATGAGGATGCGGCGGACGATGGCGATGTTGTTGAAGATGCGGGCGCCGAAGACAATGACGGCCGCCAGGTAAAGCTCCACGCCGAGGCGGTCGCCCACGTAGGTGAGCAGACCCGCCAAGACCGTGTTGGTGAGAAATCCCGAGAAGAACACCACCGGGTCGTAGGTGTCCTCGAGGCCGGCGCGCAGCCCTCCCAGCGCCGAGTCGAAGGCGGCCAGCAACGCCACGCCCAGGTACTTCACGTACGCGTTGGGCACTTGCCCGGGGAGCGCGAAGCCCAGCCAGACCCCGATCGCTACCCCGACGACGGGCAGCAGCAAGCTCAACGCCAATCGCATACTCCGAGCGGCTCCTACTGCGCGGCCTTGGCGTAGCGATAGGTCGGAAGCGCGGGAATTGCCGGCACGCGCAGCACCTGCTCCATGGCCATGCGCACGCGCACGCCGCTGGCGATCTGCGGGCCCATCGCGTCGATCACGCCGCCGGGCATCTGGAGCGCCGACTCCATCGTCTGCCCCGGCCCGATGGCGACCACGCGGTACGGCGGAGCGACGCGCTGCTCGTTGACGAGGATCACGGGACCGACGCAGCGGATCGGCGTGTCGGCGACGTAGCGCTGGCCGTTGATCGCGATGGCCTCCGCCCCGGATGCCCAGAGCTCGTTGACGATCTCGCGCAGGTTGTAGTCATGGACCAGCTTGTACTGCGCGTCGGCAAGGCTGGTGGGGGGCTGCGTCGAGTCGTTGAGGGTGACCACCACCCCCGGCCCCGCCAACGGGACCAGTCCGGCGGCCATCTTGAAACGGCGCAGCTCGCTCTGCGCCACCCGCGAGAGCGAGCGTCCCGCGGCCGCCTGGTGCTCGTACCGGTCGAGTTCCGTGCGCTGGACCGCGATGGTGGCGCGCAGCCGGTCGTTCACTTCGTCTTGCTGCTTGAGGAGCGCTGCCAGCGTTCCCGTGCTCTGCTGGGCCAAGGGAAAGCCTTGGCTGGCCTGCGTGCGGAAGAGCAGCGCGATGGTGATGCCGAGGACGACGCCCACGACGGCAAGCGAGAGCTGCCACGAGAGGCGCAGGTGCGCCGCGGCGGGACGTTCGGCATTCGACGGAGCGGTGACGAGAGAAGCCATAGTTATCGATAGACGACCACGGGCGTTCTCGGAGCGCGGAGATCCAGCGCGGCGACGCCGGAGACTCGACGTCCGAGTCGAGCGATGATGGGGTTCACGAGACTCGCTTTCCGCGTCAGGTCGGCGTCGTCGCCGAAATCGAGCCTCAACTTACTATACGTCACGGCGACGAGTTCGCCAAGCGGCGTGACGTCGAGCTCGCGCACCCGCACGCCGGCGTCGGCGAGCGTCTTGAGGTCCGCCACGATCCGCGGGAAGTCTCCGCTCGTGCGCGAGGCTCCCAGAACGAGCGGTTGCCGCCACCGCGGCCGCTCGTCCCGCTCCAGCACGCGCCCCGTGGCGTCGACCAGCGCATAACCGGGCGTTCCCTCCGCAGCGCCGGCCGGCACCGTCGCAACAGGCGTCCGCTCGGTCACCTCGATGCGCAGGGTCGACGGCGGGACCCGCACCAGGCGTGCCGTCGCGATCCATGGAATCGCGGCGACGCGCCGCTGCGCCGCCGCGAGGCGAACGAACCACAGGTTGCGGTCGTCGGGAACGGCCGCCGCCGCCACGATCTGCTCGCTTGGCACGCGCACGTTGCCGCTGACCACGACGCGCGAGAGGCGAAAGCCCGGCCACTCGGCGAGTCGGTACCCGCCGTAGGCGGCCAAGGCTGCCAGGACCGCCAGCACCAGCGACCCCGCCTTCAGCCTCGCCCCCAACGACGGCTTGCGGCGACGAAGCCGTTTCACGGCAGGGCGTACGCGCGCAAGGCGTGACTCACGCCGTGCTCCGAGACCGCCGGCACTACCGCGGCGGCGCGGTCGCGCAGCTCCGGCGGAGCCGAGCCCATCGCCACGCCGAACGCCACGGCGTCGAGGAGGGGAACGTCGTTCCACGAGTCGCCGATCGCCATGGTGGACGTGGGGTCGACGGCCAAGTCGCGCGAGACGCGCCGCAGCGCGTTGCCCTTGTTTGCCGCGCGGTTGAGCACCTCGACGAACTCGGGTTGGCTGCGCGTCACATAGAGCTCGGGATAGCGATCCGTCAACTCGCGCGCATAGCCGGCCATTCGCTCGGGGGGACCCACCGCGACGATCTTGGTGGACGCACGCGTGCAGGCATCGGCAAGCGAGGGAACCAGCACGGGCTCCACGCGCGCCAGGTCGGTGTAGATGCGCGACCACTCGTTGACGCTCTGGATGTAGAGCCGGTCGTCGAAGTACGCCTGCGCATGGAAGCCGTCGGCCAGCACCTGCTGGACGATCGCGCGCGCGTCCTCGGCGCCCACGGGCTCCTCCCAGAGCAGGTGCCGGGTGCGCACGTCGTAGCAGGCTGCACCCTGATAGCAGACCAGCGGGCCCGCGAGGCCCAGCTCGTCGGCGAAGCGCACCGTGGCCGAGAACATGCGCCCCGTGAACAGGATCACGCGGCTCCCCGCCTCCCTGACCGCGCCGATAGCCTGGCGCTCCGGCTCGCCGATCTCCAGGCGATGATCGACGAGCGTTCCGTCGACGTCGATGGCGATGAGCTGCGGCGGCTTGACATACGGAGGCGCGGTGATCACGACTGGCTCCCTTCGGCTGCTCGGATGCGCGCCGAGCGCGCGTGGGCGCGCAGGCCCTCGAAATCAGCCAGCGCGGCCAGCGGGGCGGCATCGTGCGCCATCCGCTCGCGGCTGTACGCGACCACGGAGACCGTGCGCGAGAAATCGGCCACCCGCAGGCCCGAGGCGTAGCGCGCGGCGCCGCTGGTGGGCAGCACGTGGTTGGAGCCGGCGAGGTAGTCGCCGGCCGCCACCGGCGTCCAGTCGCCGACGAAGATGGCGCCCGCGTTGCGGAAGCGTCCGATCAAGCGCCACGGGTCCGCAGTCTGCACGCTCAGATGCTCGGGAGCGAAGCGGTTGGCCACCTCCACCGCCTCGTCGAGGTCGGCGCAGTCCACGAGCCACGTGCCGTCGCGCAAGGAGGCCTCGAGGATCTCGTCGCGCCCCGTCTCGCGCGCGAAGCCGCCTTCGAGCAGGGCCTGCACGCGGTCCAGCAGCTCGCGCGACGGCGAGGCCGCCACCACGCGGGCACGCGCGTCGTGCTCGGCTTGGGCAAGGAGCTCCCCGGCCACGAACTCGGGACGCGCGCGCGCGTCGGCGACGACGAGCACCTCGGAGGGACCGGCGAGGCTGTCGATGCCCACCGTGCCGTACACCTGACGCTTGGCCTCCGTCACGTAGACGTTGCCGGGGCCCACGATCTTCTCCACCGGGGCGATGGACGGCGTGCCGTAGGCCATCGCGGCAATGGCCTGCGCACCCCCGATGGCGTGCACCTCGCTCACCCACGGACAGAGCGCGCACGCGAAGAGCACGGCGTCGCTGACCCGGCCCCGCCGGTCGGGCGGAGAGCAGAGGACGATCTCCCGCACGCCTGCCACGTACGCCGGGATGGAGTTCATCAGCACCGACGACGAGAGGACGGCCGAGCCGCCGGGAACGTAGAGGCCCACGCGCTCGAGCGGCTCGACGAGCCAGCCGCTCACCGTGCCGTCGCTCTCGGGCTCCAAGTGCGAGCCCACGCGCTGGCGCTCGTGGAAGGCGAGGATGCGCTCGCGGGCGAGCTCGAAGGCCGCGGCCACCTCGGGGGAAACCAGCGCGCGCGCCTTCTCGTACGGAGGCACCTCCACGCGCGACCCGCCGGCGAGCTCGACGCCGTCGAAGCGCCGTGCGTACTCGGCCAGCGCCTCGTCACCCCGCGTGCGCACGTCGTCGACGATCGCCCGCACGGCCGCAACCGTCTCGGCCGGAGCCTCCCAGCCGCGGGCGTAGAGCCCGGCCTCCGCGGCCCGCGCCGCGCTCACTCGCCGCATTGCAGTCGCTCCAGCAGGGCGGTCACGTCGTTGTACTTCGCACGGAAGCGCACGGGGTTCACCACGAAGCGCGCCGTCGAGGGGGCGATTTCGTCCACGATCACCAAGTCATGTTCGGCCAAGGTGCGACCCGTGGCCACCAAGTCGACGATGAGATCCGCCAACCCCACCACCGGCGAGATCTCCACGCTGCCGTGGAGCGGAATCACCTGGACGGGGAGGTCGCGTTCGGCGAAGTACGCCTCCGCCGAGCGCACGAACTTGCTGGCGACGCGGCAGAACGTCGGCAGCGGGCGTCCCAGGTGGAAGCCCGACTTCGCGGGTCCCGCCACCACCAGCCGGCAGAAGCCGAAGCCCAGGTCGGCGAGCTCGGAGACGCTGCGCTCCGTCTCCCAGAGCACGTCGGCGCCCACGATCCCACAGTCGGCGGCCCCGAACTCCACGTACGTGGGCACGTCGCTGGGGCGCAGGAGCAAGAAGCGCGCCCCGCTCTCCGGGTCGTCGACCACGAGCTTGCGTCCCACGTCCGCCGGCAGGTGCAGACCCGCGCGCGCCAGACGCTCCCGCGACTCCTCGTAGAGCGCTCCCTTGGGAACGGCCACGGTCAGACTCATGCCGGCACCTCGCCGCCGAGCACGTCGGCGATGGGGCGGCGCGAGCCGTCCGCCACCTGGATGCAGATGCCCCCGGCCACCACGCACGGGATGCCGTGCGCTTGCGCCTGCGCCAGCAACTCGCCCTCGTCGGCTCCGTCGAGCGATCTCGCCACGCGTGCGCCGTGCTCGCGCAGCGAGCGGGCCAGCCGATCGTCTCCCGCGGCCACCAGGTATTCCGCGGGGGCGGCGGCGGCCGCGGGCAGCCCGCCCCGCCGCTCGAGCGCGATCAGCAGACGCTCCACGCCACTGGTCCAGCCCACGGCCGGCGCCGGAAACCCGAAGTTCCCGAGCAGGCCGTCGTAGCGCCCGCCGCCCAGCAGCGAGAAGCCCAGCTCCGGCACGTACGCCTCGAAGACCAGGCCCGTGTAGTACTCGAAGTCGCGCAGGAGCGCGAAGTCGATCGAGATGCGGTGCCCCATGGAGAGGCTCTCGGCACGCGAGAGGATCGCGCGCAGGCGCGCGATTCCGCCGTCGACGCGCGGATGCGGGACGTGGCGCAGCAGCCGGTCCAGCACCTCCACTCCGCCGCGCAGGAGGGCGAGCTCCGGCAGCACCTGCACCTTTGGGCCGCCGTGGCGCGCGCAGAAGGCGCGCAGGGCCACGAGGTTGCGCCGGCCCAGGAGACCTTTCACCTGGTGCTCCTCGTCGGGCGAGAGGCCCACCTCGCGCAGCACCGCCTCGACGATCGCCACGTGATTCACGTCGATGCGCGCGTCGGGGAGGCCAGCGGCATCGAGGGCCTCGAGGGCGCTCAACATGATCTCGACGTCGGCTTCCACGGAGGCGTTGCCGATGAGCTCCACGCCGGCCTGCGTGAACTCGCGCATGCGCCCCTCCTGCGGCTCCTCGTAGCGGTAGACGGGGGCCACGTAGCAGAGGCGCAGCGGCATCGGCGCGCCGCGCAGCCGCGTCGAGACCAAGCGCGCGATCGGCGTGGTCATCTCCGGACGCAGGGCCAGGTTCGTGCCCCGCCGGTCGCTGAAGCGGAAGCTCTCCTCGGCCAGCGCCTTGCCCAGGCCGGCCTCGATCACGTCGACGCGCTCGAAGCCCGGCGTGGCCGCCTCTTGGTAGCCGAATCGGACGAAGACGCCGCGTAGCGCCGCCTCGAGCGAGCGCTTGGCAGCGAACTCGCCCGGAAGCCAGTCGCGCGTTCCTGCGGGCAGTCTCATGGCGTCGACAAGCCTCCGTCGTTCACGTCGCCCTCCCGCATCGCCTCGGCGCCGAAGATGCGTTCCAATTCCGTGCGTATCTGGGGAGCGCCGCTGATGCCTCCGGGGAGACGCTTCGAGCGCGCGCCGTGATGGAGCACCAGCGGCACCTCGCCGGGCCACTCGGCGGCCAGCGCGTGCAGGCGGTCGATCTGGGCCTTGCTGGCCACGCTCAGGTGCCACCCGCGCGCGCTCCGTGCCGCGGCGTCGTAGTCGAAGGGCGCCGCCTCGTTGACGTGGATCGTCACCTCCATCGGCGCCGCCTCGTCTTCGCCCTCCACGGCGGCGGCGGCCGCCGCCCCGCGGGCCTCGCGGATGCGCAGCCGCCCCTTCACGATCAGCACGCGATCGCGCTCGAAGTGCTGCTGCACCAGCGGATAGACCTTGGGAAAGACCACCACCTCCACCGACCCCGTGGTGTCCTCGAGGCGCGCGATGAGCATCTGCTGCTGGTGCTTGGTCAGCACCTTGCGCATCTCCACCACGATCCCGCCCACACTCACCAGCTCGTCGTCGGAGGCCCGCTGCAGGTCGCGAATGGAGCGCCCCGTGCGCGCGTACAGCAAGGAAGCCGCCTCGGCCAGCGGATGCCCCGAGAGGTAGAGCCCCAGGTGCTCCTTCTCCCACGCCAAGGCCTCGGCTTGCGGCGGCGGCGGGAGCTCGCGCAGGGCGTGCGCGACCGCGGGCCCCGCCGCGTCGTCGGCGCCAAGCCCCCCGAAGAGCGAGGCCTGGCCCAGCTCGCGGTCCCGCGCCGCGCGCCCCGCCGCCGCCAGCGCATCCTCCACCGCATCGAGCTGCTGCGCGCGGTTGCCCGGCAGCGAGTCGAGCGCACCGGCCTTGACCATCGCCTCGAGCACGCGCTTGTTGAGCTGCTTGGTGTCCACGCGCGCCGTTAGGTCGAAGACGTCGGCGAACGCCCCGCCGCTCTCGCGCGCCGCGATGATCGCCCGCACCGCTCCCTCGCCCACGCCCTTGATCGCCGAGAGGCCGAAGCGGATCGCGGCGCCGTCGGCCGAGAAGTCGGACTGCGAGGTGTTGACGTCGGGCGGGAGCACGTCGATACCCAGCGTCCGCGACTCCTCGATGTACTCCACCAGCTTCTCGGTCTTGTCGCGCATCGAGGAGGCCAGCGCGGCCATGTACTGCTGGGGATAGTTGGCCTTCAGGTATGCCGTCTGGTAGGCGATGAGGCCGTAGCAGACGCTGTGCGACTTGTTGAAGCCGTAGCCGGCGAACGGCTCGATGAAGCCGAAGATCCTCTCCGCCAGCGCCTCGTCGATGCCGTTGGCCACGCAGCCGTCGACGAACTTCTTGCGATAGACGGGGACCTTGTCGACCTGCTTCTTCCCCATGACCTTGCGCAACTCGTCGGCCTGCCCCAGCGTGAAGCCCGCCAGCTCGCGCGCGATCTGCATCACCTGCTCCTGATAGACCGCCACGCCGTAGGTCTCGGCGAGGATCGGCTCGAGCCTGGGGTGCAGGTAGCTGGGCTTCTTGCGCCCATGCTTGCCCGCGATGAAGTCGGGGATCCAGTCCATCGGGCCGGGACGATAGAGCGCGTTCATCGCCACCAGGTCGTCCAGGCTCGTGGGCTGCAGGTCGACCAGATACCGGCGCATGCCGTCGGACTCGAACTGGAAGACGCCGGTGGTCCGCCCCTGGGAGAGCAGCGCGAAGGTCCTGGCGTCGTCGAGCGGGACCGTCTCCAGCTCGAAGGCGGGATCGACCGTGCGGCGGATCTCCTCCACCGCGTTCTGCATGACCGTCAGGTTGCGCAGGCCCAAGAAGTCCATCTTGAGCAGGCCGATCTTCTCGACCCAGCCCATCGAGTACTGCGTGTTGACGTCGCTCTCCCCCAGCTTGATCAGCGGCGCGTACTGCGTGAGCGGCTCCTTGCCGATCACCACCCCCGCGGCGTGCGTGGAGGCGTGGCGCGCCAGACCCTCGATCGAGCGCGCCGTGTCCAGCAGGTGGCGCACTTGCGGGCTGTTGTCGTAGAGCATCCGCAGTTCGGGGATCTGCTCCAGGGACTGCGCGATCGAGAGTCCGCCCGGACCGCTGGGGATGAGCTTGGCCACCTTGTCGACGTCCGGGAGCGGCACGCCCAGCGCGCGTCCCGCGTCGCGCACCGCCGCGCGAGCGAGCATCGTGCCGAAGGTGACGATCTGCGCGACCCGCTCCTTGCCGTACTTCTCCTCGACGTAGCGGATGACTTCGTCGCGCCGCTCGACGCAGAAGTCGGTGTCGATGTCGGGCATCGAGATGCGGTCCGGGTTGAGGAAACGCTCGAAGAGCAGCTTGAACCGGATCGGGTCGACGTTGGAGATGTGCAGGCAGTACGAGACGATCGACCCCGCCGCCGAGCCGCGCCCCGGACCCACGGGAATGCCGTGGTCGCGCGCATACTTGATGAAGTCCCAGACGATCAGGAAGTACGAGGCGAAGCCCATCGTGTTGATGACGGAGAGCTCGTAGTCCAGCCGCTCCCGCAGCTCCGGTTCGCCCTGGGCGCGCTGCGCGCCGTAGCGCTCCGTCAGGCCGGCTTCGCAGAGCTCGCGCAGGTATGCCTCGGGCGTCTTTTCCGGATCGGGCACCGGGTAGACCGGAAGGTGGAAGACCTTCTCGGGGATCCGGATGTCGATGCGCTTGGCGATCTCGACCGTGTTGTCGCAGGCATCGGGGAGGTCGGCGAAGAGCTCGCGCATCTCCGCGGGCGTCTTCACGTAGAACTCGTCGGAGAAGAACTTCAGCCGCTGGGTGTCGGAGACCATCTTACCCGTGCCGATGCAGAGCAGCACGTCGTGGGCCGGCGCGTCGGTGCGGTTGAGATAGTGCGAGTCGTTGGTGGCCACCAGCGGAACGTTCAGCTCGCGCGCGATCGAGACGAGTCCGCGGTTGATCGCGTCCTCCTCCGGCATGCCGTGACGCATCACCTCGATGTAGAAGCGGTCGCCGAAGATCTGCCGGTAGATCTCGGCGTTCTTGAGCGCCGTGGGCCGGTCGTTCTTGAGCAGCGGCGCGGCCACCAGGCCGCTCATGCACCCCGAGAGCACGATGAGGCCGTCGTTGTGCTTCTCCAGAACGTCCAAGTCGATGCGCGGCTTGTAGTAGTACCCTTCCAGGAAGCCCAGCGAGATCAGGGTGACGAGGTTACGGTACCCGGTGTGGTCGGCCGCCAGCAGCGTCACGTGGGCCTCGTCGCGCACGGAGCGGTCCTTGCGCCCGCGCGGGGCGATGTACGCCTCGCAGCCGATGATCGGCACGATGCCGCGATCTTTGGCCGCGTAGTAGAACTCCATCGCCCCGAACATCACGCCGTGGTCGGTCAGCGCGATGCCGGGGGCCCCCGCGTCGACGGTGCGGTCGCAGAGGTCCTCGATCCGGCAGGCGCCGTCGAGCAGGGAGTACTCGCTGTGGACGTGGAGGTGGACGAAGCTCACGGCGCCTTCACTACCACGGATGGAAGGGATGCCCCTGGAAGGGAGGCGCCGACCCCGCGCCGGTTGCGGAGGCGCCGCCCGCCGCGGGCACGAAGAGAGGTCTCGGTTCGGCTCCCCCGGATGGAGGTGCGCCGCTGAGCAATTCGCCCGTCTCCCGCGAGCGCGAGCTGCAACGCGAGTTGGAGCTCGTAAGGCGTCGCCTTGCCGAGGTGGAGGCGGAGTGCGACGAGCTTGCGCGCCAGAACGACGAGCTCTTCATCCTCCAACAGGTCTTCTCGACCATCAACTCGACCCTCGAGCTGGACGACATCCTCTCCACGGTGATGCGCGGCATCCGCGAGGCCCTGGGCTTCGGCCGCGTCGTTCTCTACGATCTGGAAGACGGCGCCGTGCGCCCGCGCATGGTCAACCGCGCCGACGGCGCGATCGTTCCGGTCGAGCGCATGGAGCCGCTGGTTCCCGAGGCCGCCGCAGCCCTGCCCGCCGTGGCCGCGGGGGAGGCCCAGCTCGCCGTCGGCGGCGATCCCGAGAACCCCTACTGCCTGGTCCCGCTGGTCGCTCGCGAGAGCGTGCGCGGGGTGCTCTACGTCGACGGCTCCGACCGCGGTCCGATCTCCGACGCCGCGGTGCGCCTCTTGTTGAATTTCGCGGCGCAGGCCGCCATGGCCATCGAGACGGCGCGCCTCTTCCAAGAGACGAAGCGGCTGGCGATGGTCGACCATCTGACGGGTCTTGCCAACGCCCGCCGCCTCCAGGATCAGATCAAGCAGGAGCTGGCGCTCGCCAAGCGCCACGACCAGGCCCTGGCCTTCGTGATCTTCGATCTCGACGGCCTCAAGCGCATCAACGACACCCTGGGCCACGCCGCAGGCGACGCGGCCCTCTGCCATTTTGCCGAGACCCTGCGGCGGACGGCCCGCGAGAGCGATCTGGTGGCCCGCTACGCCGGCGACGAGTTCGTCATCGTGATGTCCCAGACGGCCGAGGCCGCCGGGCGCTGCGCCGTCGAACGGATCCTAGGCGCCCTCGCGGATGCCGGCATCGGAGCGAGCGCCGGCCTCGCCGTCTACCCGGCGCACGCCGCCGACGCTCAGTCGCTCTTCGTCGCGGCCGACAAGGCACTCTACCGGGCCAAAGTCGCCGGGAAGGGCCGCTATGCGGTGGCGGCTCCCGTCGCCGCCGGGCGGAAGGAGTCCGCGCTTGGGTAGAGGTACACGGCGCCGGCCCGGCGCAACGGTTCATTGACGCCAGGGGCATGCGACTTTCGTCGGAAAACGTCGCGGGAGCCTATGGTACAATGAACGGCGCTGCACAACATGGTCCACCGAGCGCGTAGCCACGGATCCGCCACCTGTCCGCAGACGACTGGGAGTCGTTGCGCACGTGCCGCGGCCGCCATCGCGTGCCGGGCGGCCCGGGGAGGATGAGCAGGATTTGATCAAGCACGATATCGTCGTGGTCGGAGGCGGGCTCGCGGGAATGCGCGCCGCGGTGGAGGCCGCCGAGGGCGGCGCCGACGTCGCGGTCGTCTCGAAGATGCATCCGGTCCGTAGCCACTCCGGAGCGGCCCAAGGAGGCATCAATGCCGCGCTGGGCAACCGCGAGGAAGACACCACCGAGCGCCACACGTTCGACACCGTCAAAGGCTCCGACTACCTGGCCGACCAGGACGCCGCCGCGGCCATGTGCGAGGATGCGCCCAAGCAGATCGTCTGGCTCGAGCACAAGGGCTGCATCTTCTCCCGCCTGCCGGACGGCCGCATCGCGCAACGCCCCTTCGGCGGCGCCGGCGCGCCGCGCACCTGCTACTCCGCCGACGTCACGGGCCTCGTCATCCTGCACACGCTTTGGGAGCAGCTCGAGAAGCACAACGTCACCGTCTACGAGGAGTTCTTCGCCACCGACCTCATCGTCGAGGACGGGATCGGCAAGGGCCTCGTGGCGCTCAACATCCGCAACGGCGAGTTGGTGACCATCGGCGCCAAGGCAACGATCTTCGCCACCGGCGGTCTGGGGCGCACCTTCGCGAAGACCACCAACGCCTACGCCTCGACGGGCGACGGCATGGCGATCGCATACGCCGCCGGCATCCCGCTGATGGACATGGAGTTCCTCCAGTTCCACCCGACCACGCTGAAAGAGAACGGCGTGCTGATGACCGAGGGGGCCCGCGGTGAGGGCGGCTACCTCATCAACGCGCAAGGCGAGCGCTTCATGTTCAAGTACGCCCCGAACAAGGGCGAGCTCGCCTCCCGCGACGTCGTCTCGCGCGCGGAGTGGACGGAGATCCTCGAGGGACGCGGCGTCGACGGCTGCGTCATGCTCGACGTGCGCCATCTCGGCCGCGAGAAGATCCTCGAGCGGCTGCCGCAGATCCGCGAGCTGGCGCTCGACGCGACCGGGAAGGACGCCATCGAGGAGCCGATCCCGATCCTGCCGGGCATGCACTACTCCATGGGCGGCGTCGAGACGTACATCCACGGCGAGACGCGCGTTCCCGGCGTCTACGCCGCCGGCGAGTGCGCCAGCGTCTCCGTTCACGGCGCGAACCGCCTGGGCGGCAACTCGCTGCTCGAGACGATCGTCTTCGGCGCGCGCGCCGCCAAGCACGCCTTGAGCTACATCAAGGGCGTGCCGGCGATCGACCCGAGCGACGGCAGGCGCCAAGAGCGCGCCGGCTGGGTCAAACAGCTCAAGGAGCGCACGAGCGGCGAGCGGGTGGCGCACGTGCGGCGCCGGATGAACGAGACGCTCTCCAAGAACGCGTTCATCTTCCGCGACAAGGCGGGGCTCGATGAGGCCTGCAACGTCCTCGGCCAGGTCTGGCAGGCGAACCAGAGCATCGTCATCGACGACAAGGGCGACACGTTCAACACCGATCTCGTGGGGGCGCTCGAGCTCGAGTTCATGGTGCAGATCTCGCAAGCCGTCGCCCACTCGGCGCTCAACCGCACGGAGTCGCGCGGCGCCCACACGCGCACCGACTTCCCCGAGCGTGACGACGAGAAGTGGCTCGTGCACACGCTTGCGCACCGGCAAGAGGGCAAGGCCGAGCCGAAGCTCGACTACTCGCGCAAGGTGACGATCACCACGTACGAACCGCAGGTGAGGACCTATTAAGTGAAGGTACACTTCAAGCTCTACCGGTACGACGAGGCCAAGAAGGAAGAGCCGCCTCATTATCAGGACGTCGAGGTCGACGTTCCCGAGCATTCCACGGTCCTCGACGCACTCCACCAGATCAAGGACGACGTCGACGGCTCGCTCTCGTTCCGCCGCTCCTGCCGCTCCGCCATCTGCGGCTCCTGCGCCATGAACATCAACGGCACCGTGGGACTGGCCTGCAAGACCCAGTGCTCGAGCACGATGGAAGAGGCCGGCGACGGCACCACCGTCCGGGTCTCGCCGATGCCGAACTTCGACGTCATGAAGGACCTCGTGGTCCACATGGATCCCTTCTGGGAGAAGTACAGCCGCCTCAAGCCGTGGCTCCAGCCGGCGGAGCCGGACGAGAGCTTCGAGCGCGAGCGGCGCGTGAGCCCGGAGGACATGCACAAGCTGGTGGCCGTGGCCAACTGCGTGATGTGCGCCACGTGCTACTCGCTCTGCCCCGTGGTCAGCGTGGACCCGTCGTTCGCCGGACCGGCGGCGATCTCGTACGCCTACCGGTTCATCGAGGACGTGCGGGACGCCAAGCGCAACGAGCGCCTGGCGCAGATCAACGACGACTACCTCTGGCTCTGCGCCCACTGCTACGCGTGCTCGTACTGCCCCAAGCACGTCGACCCGCAGGACCACATCGCGGCGACGCGGCGCTCGACCATCGAGGCGGGCATGACCAACTCGCGCGGCGCCCGTCACGCCTTGGTGGTCGCGGAGACCATCAAGAAGACCGGCATGCTCGCCGAGACCGAGGTCATCCAGGGCACCGTCGGACGCTTCAACATCAAGGGCCTGCTCAAGGTGGCTCCGCTGGGCATCCGCATGGCGCTCAAGGGCAAGCTGCCGCCGCCGTTCCTCAAGCCCGTGCCGCAGGTCGACGAGATCCGGCAGGTCTTCGACACCATGGAGGCACCGGTACGCTAGATGAGTACGATCGCCCTCGACACCACCGCGACCTCGAAGTCGACGCAGATGCGCAAGTACGGGTTCTTCCCCGGCTGCGTGGCCAAAGAGTCGTGCAAGGAGCTCTACAACTCGACCCTGATCCTGGCGGAGAAGCTGGGCATCGAGCTGGTGGAGCTGAAGGCGGCGTCGTGCTGCGGCGCCTCCGTCCTCAACGACACGCACCGCGACGTCGCTCGCGTCCTCAACGCCCGCACCTACGCGCAGGCCGAGGAGATGGGCCTCGACGACGTCGTGACCATCTGCTCCACCTGCACGGGTCACATGCGGGCCGCCAACAAGGAGATGCTCGAGGACCAGCATCTCATGGACGGAGCCAATGCCGTGCTGGCCAAGTTCGGCAAGAAGTACAACGGCACCGTGCGCGTGCGGCACCTGCTCTGGGTGCTGATCGACGACATCGGCCTCGACAAGCTCGCGGCAATGGTCGTCAACCCTCTGCGCGGCCTCAAGGTGGCGCCATTCTACGGCTGCCACATCATCCGGCCCGAGGAGGTCAACGGCTGGGAATCGGCCCGTAACCCGCACTCGCTCGAGGACCTCATCGAGGCGATCGGCGGCGAGGCCGTGGACTACGCCGGCAAGACGCGCTGCTGCGGCTTCCACATCCAGCTGGAGAAGGACGGCGTCGCCGCCAACATGGTCGGTCAGAACATGCGCATGGCCAAGGACGAGGGCGCCGAGGCGGTGCTCACCCCGTGCCCGCTCTGCCACCTGGCCTTGGACGGCTATCAGCAGGACGCCGCCCAGCGCTGGGGACGCACCGACCTCCCGATCTTCCACTTGCCGCAGCTCGTGGCGCTCGCGCTCGGCGTGCCGCACGAGAAGCTCGGAATCGCCAAGCACCTGATCGACCCGACCAAGGTGCTCTTCCAGCGCGAGATCGCGGTCTAGGGTGTTGAATCGCTGATCTTCGATCCCGGCGCCACGAAGCGGCCGGGGTATGCCTCTCTTGGGGCCACTCGTCGGCCCACGTCGTGTGTGCCTCTTGAGGGGCGCTCCGAGAGGCATGCCCTGGCCGCTTCGCGGCGCTGGAATCTGAACGCCGATCGGCGATTCGCGTGGTGCGGGTTGTGGGCTGCAACGCGGCGGCCGATCACCACGTTACATGACGCAGATGCTCCGACGAAGCTCCGCCATCTTTGCCGCCGCTCTTCTCTTGCTGCTTCCCGCTCTGGGAGTTGCCCGCCCCGCCGCGGCCGCGCCCGCCGCGCGCGAGCTCCCCGACGGTGTGCCGGTCATCGCGACGCAGGTGCTGGTGATCGGCGGGACGCCCGCCGGCGTCGCGGCGGCGGTCGCGGCCGCCCGGCGGGGGCTGCGCGTCCAGCTGGTCTGCCAGCGTCCGTACTTGGGCGGCCTCCTGACGGGCGGGATGATGGACCAGTGGGATCTCAACATGGGCCCCGACGGTCAGCGCATCGAGGGCGGCATCTTCCGCGAGATCTACGATCGTCTCGGTGAGAGCTTCGACCCCCAGACCGCCGAGACGCTCTTCCTGCGCATGGTCGAGGCGTACCCGCAGATCACGCTGCACCTGATGACGGCACCCGTGAGCGCGGCGGCCACGGGGACTCCGCTCGACCGGCGGGTCACGGCGGTCACCTTCGTCGATCGCCGCTACGGCGTCCACTTCGGGGTGACCGCCCCCGTCGTGATCGATGCCACGGACGACGCCGAGGCCGCCGCGATGGCCGGGGCCCGCTACGACGTCGGCCGGCAAGACACGGGTCTCGACACCAAGATGCAGGCCGTCACCCTGATGTTCGCCGTCGACGGAGTCGACTGGGGCCTAGCCTCGCGCTCGTACGACGGGTTGCGCTACGGGGCCGGCGGCGTCAGCGGACGGAAGATCTGGGGCTACGGCAAGCTGATGCGGCTCTACCGCCCGCTCAACCCCCAGGTGCTGGTGCGCGATCTCAACCTTGGCCGCGAGCCCAGCGGCCGCGTCACCGTCAACGCCGTCGACGTCACCGGCATCGACGGGCGGAATCCCGAGTCCGTCTCCGAGGGCATGGATATCGCCCAGGCCGAGATCCGCCACCTGATGGGCTTCCTGCGCGCGCGCGTGCCGGGCTTCGCGCACGCCCGCCTGGCCGCGTTCGCCGACGAGCTCTACATCCGAGAGACGCGCCACGTGCTCGGGCTCTACATGCTCACCGCGCAGGACATCTGGCGCGGCCTCATCCCGTACGACACCATCGGGTTGGCCTCATACCCGCTGGACACCCATCCCAGCTACGTGGGCGAGGAGCCCGCGTACGCGCCGGTCCGCCACGTCTACGGCTTGCCGTTCCGCACCATGGTCCCCTACGGCTTCTCCAATCTCCTCGTGGCCGGACCGGCGATCTCGGCGACGCACGTGGCCGCCGGCAGCGCTCGGATCATCCCCACGACCATCGAGGAAGGCGAGGCAGCGGGGGTCGCGGCCGCCGTTTCGATCGACGACCACGTCGACTTCACCCGCATGGCGCGGAGCCGGGAGTGGATGCGGCGGCTGAGAGGCGAGCTAACGCGCGCCGGGGCTCTCCTCGAGCTCGCGCGCCGCTGACCACGGCGCCGCACGGCGGCGCTCGTACGCCTCCTTCAACCGCGCAAGCGTCTCGCGATCGACGCGCAGCCCCGCCGCCGGTCCGCCGCGCAACGGCTCCGCGTAGAGGCGCTCGGGCAGCACGTCGTCTTGCGGCGTCCATCCCAGGCGGGCGTTGATCGCACGCTTGCGGGCCCACGTCTCGCGCGCCGTGGCGCGCAGCCGAGCGGCATCCCAGGCCCCGCCGATACCGGCGGCGAGCAGCTCCGCTCCCTCGTTCCAAAAGTCGTCGAAACAGTCGCGCACGAACTTGCAGAGCAGCAGCGTGTCCCAGGCGGAGGCGTAGTCCTCCTGGTCGATGCATGCTTGCGCGCGCTCCTCGATGCTCAGCGTGGCATCCGGACGCCGCAGGTCCAAGTCGTAGGTCGCGGCCCGATTATGGCAGGCGCCGCGCGTGCAGACGGCCAGACCCAGCGCGTACGTCGGAAGGCCGCGAGGCTCGTAGCCGGGCATCTCCAGTCCCTTGCAGTGCATCGCGAAGGCGTCGCTGCCGCCGCCAACCTCCGTGGCGGCGGCGCGCACGCCCTGTCCGAGCAACGCGCCGAAGCCCTCGCCGGCCGCGATGGCGTCGACCAACGTGAGCATCGCGGCGGCGTTCCCGAAGCGCGCGTCGGCGCCCACCCGCTCCGGCGTGAGGAGCCCGCGCTCGACGCACTCCATGGTCCACGCGATGGCACCGCCGGTGGAGATGGTGTCCAAGCCGTACCGGTCGCACCGCTCGATCGCGTCGAGCACGGCGTCGAGATCGTCGATGCCGCAGTTCGGCCCGAAGGCCCACGCCGACTCGTACTCGCTGGCCGCGGCGCGCCGCGGGTCGCCGCCCCGGCGAACGTAGCGATGCTCGCACTGCACCGGGCAGTTGGCGCAGCCCGCGCGGTACTCGACGAACGCCTCGGGTGACTCACGCGCCCGTTCCGGCGTGACGCGCTCCGTCCCTTCGAACGCGGCCGCCGTGAAGTTGCGCGTCGGCAAGAGGCCCATGCGGTTCAGGACGCGCATGTTGGCGGCTGTCCCCAACGTCCGGTATTTCGCGGTCTCGGGGCCCAGCGCGCGCTCCCGCAGGCGCCCGGCAAGCTCCGCCACGCGCTCGGGATCCGCCACGGGGACCGCTTCTCCGCCGCGCAGCGCGATGGCCTTGAGACCCTTCGCGCCGAAGACGGCGCCCGCACCACCGCGCCCGGCCTGCCGCCCGTCGTTCTCCACCGCCGCAAAGCGCGCCAGGCGCTCCCCCGCCGGCCCGATGGCGCTCACGCGCGTGCGACGATCGCCGAGGCGTTCGCGCAGCGCCCGCGCCGTCTCGGCGGCCGAGCGTCCGAGGAGACCGCTCGCGTCGGGGAACTCGACGCCGCGCTCTCCGATCACCAGCACCGTGGGCGCGTCGGCGCGGCCACGGACGACGAGGGCCGCCAGCCCCAGACGGCGCAGGGCAGCCGACCAATGGCTGGACGAGAGCGTGTCGTTCACCAATCCCGTGAGCGGCGAGATCGTCGCCAAGGCGTGCTTCGTGGCCGCGGGCACCGGCGAGCCGGCAAAGGGGCCGGCGGCGAAGACCAGTGGATTCTCCGGTCCCAGCGGGTCGAGCGCTCCGCTCACCTCGTCGTCTAGGAGGCGAACGGCCAAGGCGGCGCCTCCCGGAGCCACGCGGAGCATGGCGTCGGGGAGCGGCCCGCGGCGCCACGTGCGCGCAGCGAGGTCGATCTCCAAGAGGTCTCGCGGCATCTCCGCCATCACGTGCGTCTAGCCCCCCGATGCGAGCACGAGGAGGCAAGGACGGTCGCTCTCGCGGACGGTCGCCCCGGGCTCCGCGGCACGACGGCCGTCGAGGAGGAGGTAGTTGGGCGCGATCGGGGTGCCGTCGGCCTCGAGCACGCTCCCCACGAGCTGGGGGGCCGCCCGGGCGGCCTCGCGCAAGAGCCGGCCCACGGTCACCGGCGAGGTCACCGGAACCTCAAGGGCCGCCGTGCCCACCAGGTGGCGGGCCATGCCGAAGAGCTCGAGCCGCACGCCGACTCCTTGGTGATCGCGGTCGCCCGCTCCTGGCCGCTAGTCAGGGTGCGGAAGAACCCCTGCTAGTCGTTCCGCCACGCGAGAACATCGTGCAGCGTATTCGGGCAATATCGAGGTTTTCACGTGGAGAGCAAGGGATGATTTCGCAACCGCGAACTCTCTTTCGCGGAGACCTTTGCGTTTACGCAAGCCGGGGGCACGTTGGAGATGGCCGCCAAGCCGAAGACGCCCGCTTTCGGAGCCGGGCTGCAAGTGCTTTTCGATCGCGCCGCCCAAACGGTGCGGGAGCAGGTAGGTATCCTTCCCAACCCGCTGAGCGCGCGCTCGCGCGCGTTGCGTTCCCGGAACGCCGACGCCAAGGCCACGCCCGGCATCTGCCCCTACTGCGCGGTTGGCTGCGCGACACTGGTCTATCACCGCGGCAACACGATCGTCGACATCGAGGGTAACCCCGCCTCGCCCATCAACGGTGGAACCCTCTGCGCCAAGGGAGCGGCCACCTACCAGCTCCACGTGAACCCCGAGCGCTGGACCACCTGCAAGTACCGCGCCCCGGGCGCAACGGAGTGGCAGGAGGTTTCCCTGGAGTGGGCCATGGCGAGCATCGCTCGCCGCGTGCGGGAGACACGCGAAGCGACGTTCCAAGAAGTCGACGAGCGGGGACGGCGCGTCAACCGGACGATGGCGATCGCCTCCCTCGGCGGCGCGACGCTGGACAACGAGGAGAACTACCTCATCGCCAAGCTCTTCCGGAGCCTCGGCGTGCCCTTCGTCGAGAACCAGGCGCGAATGTCACACAGCTCGACGGTGCCTGGTCTCGGCACCTCCTTCGGCCGCGGCGGGGCCGCCACGTTCCTGATGGACCTCCAGCACGCTGACCTGATCGTCATCCAAGGCTCCAACTTCGCGGAGTCCCATCCGGTGGGCTTCCGCTTCGTGACGGCGGCGCAAGCCAAGGGGGCCATGGTGGTGCACGTGGACCCGCGCTTCACGCGCACCAGCGCCCTGGCCGATCTGCACGTGCCGCTGCGCTCCGGTACGGATATCGCCTTCCTGGGCGGGCTGATCAATTACGTGCTGGAGCACGAGCGCTATTTCAAGGAGTACGTCCTCCGCTACACCAACGCGGCCTTCGTCGTCAACGACGAGTATCGCGACAGCGAGGACCTCGAGGGCATCTTCAGCGGCCTCGACCCCGAGAAGGGCACGTACGACCTCTCCACGTGGGGCTACGAGGTCGAGAGCGGCGGCGAGCACGAGCCGGCGCGCCCCAAGCGCGACGACACGCTGCGGCACCCGCGCTGCGTGCTGAACCTCGTGCGCCGTCACTACCGGCGCTACACGCCGGAGATGGTCGAGCGCATCTGCGGAACGCCGCAGGAGCAGTTCCTGCGCGTTGCCGAGCTGCTGTGCGAGAACAGCGGCCGCGAGCGGACCGCCGTGTTCTGCTACGCGATGGGGTGGACCCAGCACACCGTGGGCGTGCAGAACGTTCGCGCCGGCGGCATTCTTCAATCGCTGCTGGGCAACATCGGGCGCCCCGGCGGCGGGATCCTGGCCCTGGGCGATCACGCCTCCATCCAGGGCTCGACGGACAACGCCACGCTCTACGATCTGCTCCCGGGCTATCTCGAGGCACCGAGCCTAGAGCGCGGTGACGTCGACTTCGCGACGTGGTGCCGGAACAACACCCCGCGCACGGGCTGGTGGAACAACTTCCCCAAGTACGCCGTCTCGTTCATGAAGGCGTGGTACGGTCAGGCCGCCACGCGCGAGAACGACTGGGCCTTCGACTACCTACCCAAGAACACCGGCGACCATTCGCACCTGCCGATGTTCGTCGCGATGAAGGACGGCACGGTACGCGGACTCTTCCTGTTCGGGCAGAACCCGGCCGTCGGCGGCCCGAACGCGGAGTTCCAGCGTAACGCGATGGCCAAGCTCGATTGGCTGGTGGTACGCGACAACTTCGAGACGGAGTCGGCGGCGTTCTGGAAGCGTCCCGGGGTTGATCCCAAGCAGATCCCGACCGAGGTCTTCTTCATCCCCGCAGCGGCCATCGCCGAGAAGGCGGGGACGCTCACCAACACGATGCGCCTGGTGCAGTTCCACGAGAAGGCCGTCGATCCGCCGGACGAGTGCCGCAGCGACCTGGGCTTCGTCTATCAGCTCGGCAAGCGCCTCAAGGGGCTCTACGCGGAGTCCTCGGCGCGGCGGGACCGCCCGATCCTCGACATGACCTGGGACTACGAGCATCACGACGCGCGCGAGCGGCGTCTGGGCGAGCCCGACGTCGAGGCGGTGATGCGCGAGATGAACGGCTACGACGTCGCCGCGGGGACGCAGCTCGCGGGCTTCGCCCAGTGCTGCGACGACGGCTCGACGGCCTGCGGCTGCTGGATCTACGCCGGCATGTATCCCGGCGCGGGCGAGAACCTCACCCGCCGGCGCCGCGGCGACGACTGGGTCTCGCCCGAATGGGCTTGGGCGTGGCCGGCGAACCGGCGCCTGTTGTACAATCGCGCCTCCGCCGATCCCGCGGGCAAGCCGTGGAGCGAGCGTAAGAAGTACGTCTGGTGGGACGCGGAGCGCGGCGCGTGGACCGGCTACGACGTCCCCGACTTCCCCGCCGACAAGGCGCCCACCACGCCCGCGGAGCCTGGCGGCTTCGGCATCGACGCCCACGACGGCGCCTCGCCGTTCATCATGAACGCTGACGGCGTAGCGCAGCTCTTCGCGGCGACCGGCGCCTGCGACGCCCCGCTGCCCACGCACTACGAGCCCCGCGAGTCCCCCGTTCCCAACGCGCTCTATCCCAAAGCGCAGGTCAACCCCGTGCTCAAGGAGTGGTGCCGGCGCGACAATCCGTATCACGAGGTCGGCGATCCGCGCTATCCGTACGTGATCACCACCTACCGCTTGACGGAGCACCAGACGGCAGGGGCGATGACGCGCTGGCTGCCATGGCTGGCGGAGCTCCAGCCCGAGCTCTTCTGCGAGATCTCGCCGGAGCTGGCCGTCGAGCGCGGCATTCGCAACGGCGCATGGATGACCATCGAGACGGCGCGCGGCGAAGTGGAGGCCAAGGCGCTCGTCACGGGGCGGATGCAGCCGCTGCGCTTGGGCGAGGGACGTTACGTCCACCAGATCGGCTTGCCGTGGCACTTCGGCTTTCAGGGCGTCGCGACCGGCGACACGCCCAATATCCTCCCGCCGCTCGTGGCCGACCCCAACGTCTCCATCCACGAGGGCAAGGCGTTCACGTGCAACGTCCGCCCCGGGCGGCGCAACGCCGCGCACGCGTACGCCGCCGACGACGACGTCCCCCAGGGGCAGCGCAATCCCATGGGAAGCCCCTCTCGGCCGGGGGCCGTGGCCGCAACCTCGGCGGAGTCCACGCAAGCGGGCGTCGTGCCGCCCGCGGTCGTGACGGCCGCCGCGCGCCTGGCCGCAAGCCGCGCAGAGGAGGGACCATGAGCGAGTGGGGCCTCTTCACCGATGCCACCCTCTGCATCGGCTGCAAGGCGTGCGAGGCCGCGTGCAAGCAGTGGAACGAGCTGCCCGCCGACGGTTACGCCCTCTCGGGAAACTCGTACGACAACACCGGGCCGCTCTCGGCGACGACCTGGCGTCACGTGCAATTCGTCGAGCAGTTCGACCGTCTCAACCCGAGCGAGTCGCGCTGGCTGATGCTCTCCGACGTCTGCAAGCACTGCACCCACGCCGGCTGCCTGGAGGCGTGCCCCACGGGCGCCATCGTCCGCAACGAGTTCGGTGCCGTCTACGTCCAGCCCGACGTCTGCAACGGCTGCGGCTACTGCGTGCCATCCTGTCCGTTCGGCGTCATCGCCGTGGAGCCCAACCGCGGCGTTGCGCAGAAGTGCACGCTCTGCTACGACCGCCAGAAGGACGGTCTGGAGCCGGCCTGCGCCAAGGCATGCCCCACCGACTCGATCCAGTTCGGCCCCGTGGAGGAGCTCAAGGAGCGCGCGCGCCGGCGCACGGAGGAGCTGCTGGCCCGCAACGTCCCGGCACGCCTCTACGGCGTGGACGAGACCACCTCCGTGGGAGACCTCAATGCGTTCTTCCTGATCACCGACCGCCCGGAGGTCTTCAACCTGCCTCCGGCCCCCGTGCTGCCGTCCACGTACCAGCCCGTGGCCTACCTCAGCGGCTTCCTGGCGACGGCGGCGTTGGCGATCGTGGCCATGCAGGCATTCAGGAGCCGTTGACCTTGACCGACGCTGCGCGGCAGAACCCCTCGCAGATCACGCCCGACGCCGTCGCGGCCAGCTTGGCGCGCGGCGACGGCGGAATCGGCCGCGAGCAGCACTCGTACGACCAGCACCCCGTGCTGCGCAAGGCGCACTGGCGCTGGGAGATCATCTGGTACTTCTACGTCGGCGGACTGATGAGCGGGAACGCGCTGCTCGCCGCGGCGGCCGACACCTTCGGCGACGAGCACGACCGCGCCGTGGTACGCATCGGCCGCTGGCTCGCGTTCTTGGGCGCCGCGGCCAGCCCCGTCTTCCTGATCAAGGACCTGGGCCGGCCGGAGCGTTTCCTCAACATGACGCGGATCCTCAAGCTCAAGTCGCCGATGTCGGTTGGCGTGTGGTCGCTCATCGCCTTCTCCGGCTTCTCGGCGATCGCGGCGCTCGAGGAGACAGCCGGGCGCGGGCGCGTGCCGTGGTTCCTCGGCGGCGCCCTGCCCCGCGGCGCGCGCAACCTCTTCCACGTCCTGGCGGCCTCCTTCACCGGCTCGTACACGGGCGTGCTCATCTCGGCGACCGCCATCCCGGTGTGGAACGCCGGCCGCCGTCAGATTCCGGCGATCTTCGTCTGCTCCGCGATCGCCACGTCGTGCGCAGCGCAGGCGGCGATCCTGGCCGTGACCGGCGGCTCGCCGAGCACCATCAACAAGCTCGAGCGCGTGGAGTTCGTC
The DNA here is from genome assembly GCA_035533275.1 of Candidatus Dormiibacterota bacterium. GTDB lineage: Bacteria > Vulcanimicrobiota > Vulcanimicrobiia > Vulcanimicrobiales > SCRA01 > SCRA01. Next base: position 48,290 of record DATLUD010000015.1, read on the forward strand.
GCCGCGTTGGCGGAAGGCGCCCTCCTCGTCGACTATGCATCTTCCGCCGAAAGCGCAGGCAAGGCGCTCTTCGGCGGGGCGATCGGCGACCGGCTCCGGGGGAGCACGCTGATCGGAGGAATCGCCGTGCCGGCGCTCCTCAACCTTGCCAGCCTCTTCACCAAGCCCGGCCATGCCGGGAAGCGCAACGTCGTCAAGACGCTGGTCGCCGCGGGGCTCACGCTCTACGGCGGCTTTGTCTTGCGAAGGTCCCTGATCGCAGCGGGCAGGGCCTCGGCCGATGACCCGCGAGCCGCACTTCGTCACCCGGAATGATACGGAGGAGACAGATGGCAACCTCAACCGCCACACCGAATCGATGGGTCATGGCGATCTCCGGAGCGGTCGTCATGCTCACGATCGGCACCGTCTACGCGTGGAGCGTCTTCGTCAAGCCCCTCATCGCGGCAACCAACTGGGATGTCACGACGGTCTCGTGGGCCTTCGCGCTCGCGATCTTCTTCCTCGGAATCGGCGCCGTGATCGGCGGCCGCTGGCAGGACCGCGTCGGTCCGCACACCGTCACGCTGGTCGGCGTGCTCCTGTGGGGGATCGGCAACATCTTGGCTGGCTTGGGAACGGGCTCGCTGGGTGCGCCCTGGCTCTACCTCACCTTCGGCGTGATCGGTGGCCTGGGCAACGGCATGGCATACATCACGCCGATTGCCATGGTCACCAAGTGGTTCCCGGACAAGCGCGGCTTCGCCAGCGGCTTCGTCGTGATGGGCTTTGGTCTGGGCGCGTTCGTCTTCGCCAAGCCGATCCTGGAGCCGCTCATCAGGAACGTGGGCGTGTTCCACACGTTCCTCTTCGCGGGGATCATCTATCTGGTGATCGGCGGGATCGCGGCCTCGATCCTCAAGAATCCGCCCGAGGGATACGCGGTACCGGGGTGGACGGCGCCGGCCGCGGGCACCGGCTCCGCCGCGCAGTACAGCTACACGCCGAGCGAGATGTTCGGCACGTGGCAGTTCTACGTGCTCTGGCTGATGCTCTTTCTCAACGTCACGGCCGGCATCTTCGTCATCGCTCAGGCGGCGCCGATGGGCGTTGAGCTCGCGGGCATGACGGCCGGACAGGCGGCGGGTCTCGTCGGCCTGATCTCCGTCTTCAACGGCCTCGGACGCTTCTTCTGGGGTGCCGTCAGCGACCGGATCGGGCGCCGCTGGGCCTACGTCTGCATCTACTCCGTGCAGGTCGTGGTCTTCCTGACCCTCGACGTCGTCCACTCGGCGACGGCCTTCGCCACCCTCTTCTCCATCGTGCTGCTGTGCTACGGCGGCGGCTTCGGCACGATGCCGTCGTTCAACGCCGACTACTTCGGCACGAAGTTCATGGGCGTCAACTACGGCTGGATCATCACCGCCTGGGGCGTCGGCGGCCTGGCCGGGCCGCTCTTCGGCGGCCGCATCCGCGACCTGACCGGCTCGTATCACGGCGCGCTGGTCCCGATCGCGATCATGCTGCTGATCACCATCGTTCTGCCGCTCGTCGTCCGGCCGCCGCAGAAGACGGCCCCGATGGGGGGAGCGGTCGCCGCTTCTTAACGAAGGGGGGCCGCAGATTCCGAGGGGCGCCGTCTTTCGACGGCGCCCCAACCGTCACGAAACGGACGCATCGCATAGTCAGGAGAGACCAAGCCGCACGTGAACCTGCGACTCTCGTTCATCCTCGCCGTCGGCATCGGCGGCGCGTTAGGCTCCATGCTGCGCTACGTCGTCTCGGTGCTCGTCACCGAGCGCGCCGGGCCGGGCTTTCCATGGGGGACCTTGCTCATCAACGTCACGGGAAGCTTCATCCTCGCCGTGATCGCGGAGCTCTCGACGACCCGCGTGATCACCCTCAACCCTCTCGCGCGCGTGCTGCTGACCGTCGGCTTTGTGGGCGGCTATACGACCTTCTCGACGTTCACCAACGAGGCGCTGGCCCTGGTGGGCGAGCGCGCCGTGGTCGCCTCGTTCGTCTACACGATGGCAAGCCTCGGGGGCGGACTGGCCGCCGCGTACCTCGGCCTCGTGGTGGCGCGCCTCGTGGAGATCGCACGATGAGCGCGGCGCGACTGGTGCGCATCTACCTCACGGAGAGCGAGCGGCATGGTGCGGAGCCGCTCTATCAGGCGATCGTCGAGCGCCTGCGGCGCGACGGCTTCGCCGGCTGCGTGGTATTCAAGGGGATCGACGGCTTCGGGCCGCGCAGCGGCAGGCTCACCGCCCGCATCTTCGAGCTCTCGCAGAACCTGCCCATCCTCATCGAGATCGTGGAGGCGGAGGAGCGCGTGGCCGCGCTCTTCGAGGTCCTCGACGAGCTGCTCACCGAGGGGTTGGTCACCAGCGAGCGAATAGAGATGTTCGCGCGCCGCGCGTGAGCGGCGCGGCCGCTCCCCGCGAGGACACGGCATGAGGACGGAAGGCAGCGGGAGACTGCTGCGCATCTTCGTGGACGAAGGCGACCGCTGGCACGGTCAGCCTCTCCACACGGCGATCGTCGAGATGCTGCGCAAGCACGGCGTCTCCGGCGCCACCGTCTTTCGCGGAGTCGAGGGGTTCGGCGCCCACGGCGAGCTCCACGTCTCCAGCGTCTTCGCCCTCATGCCGAACCTGCCGATCCTGATCGAGGTCGTGGACAGCGACGAGCGCATCGAGAGCGTCCTCCCGCACGTGGAGGAGATGGTCACCGAAGGCCTCGTCACGCTCGAGCGCGTCGACTTTCGGCACTACTCGCGCGCACGCAACTGACGCTCAGCCGGTCGCGGAGGGCGCGCGGATCTCACCCATGCGCTCGGTGCGGTAGCCGCCGAGCCCGTTGATGGTGCGCCGCAACTCTGCGGAGCGCAGCTCGTCCAGGAGCGCCTGCATCGCCGGCTCCTCCAAGCGCGAATCGAACGTCGCCAGCTCGTACCGCTCGTCGGCGAGCGGCACGAAGCCGCACTCCAGCGCCCGCGCCGCGGCCAAGATGCCCAGGCCGCAGTCGGCCGCGCCGTTGGCCACCAGCGCGGCAACGGCCGTGTGCGTGAACTCGACCCGCTCGTAGCCGTCGATCGCCGAGGGCTCGAGCCCCGCCTGCGCCAGGAGCCAGTCGAGCAGGATGCGCGTTCCGGAGTCGCGCTGGCGGTTGACGAAGCGCGCCCGCACGCGGGCCACGTCGGCGATCGACGCCAGGCGCAGCGGGTTGCCCGCGGGGACGATGAGACCTTGGACGCGATCGACGAAGCCCACGAGCGCCACGCGCTCGCCCGCGCAGTAGCGCGCGACGGCGGCGTCGTTGTACGTTCCGCGCGCCGGGTCGAGCACGTGGGTTCCGGCGAGGTGGCATGCCCGGCGCTTGAGTGCCACGAGGCCGGCGATCGACCCCACGTTCGACGACACGAGGTCGAAGCCGCGCAGGCGCAGCGAGGCGGCGAGCGCGTCGAGCGCGACGTCGTGCGAGCCAGCCGCGAGCAGCGTGCGCTCAATGCGCTCGCGTGAGCGCAGGAGGATCGCCGAAGCGCGGTCGCCCTCGTGGTAGCCCTCGCTTGCGCGCGGAGAGACGATCAGGCAGTTGGCGCGCGAGAGCGAGGTGATCACGGCGGCGCCGCGCTTGAGCGGGAGAGCCGTCAGCACGCCGTCGATCGGAGCGGCGACCGCGCGCACGTACTCCTCCTCGCCCAGCGGAGAGAACAGCTTGCGCGCCAGGCGCACCTCCGCGCGCGCCTGCGCCGCCTCGCGCCGTCCGCCCAGGCGCTCGACCAGCGGGCGCAAGAAGAGCTCCGCGCAGAGCGCCGCGCTTACGGGGTACCCCGGGATCCCGAGCACGGGCTTGCCGCGCGCCGTGCCGAGGATCAGCGGATGCCCGGGGCGGATGGCGACGCCGTGGGCCACCACCTCTCCGCGGCTCGCGAGCACCCTCGCGGTGAAATCCTCGCGGCCGGCGCTCGATCCGGCATTGAGCACCACGACGTCGGCGCGCTCCAGCGCGGCGTCGAAGGCCGCCGTGAGCAACTCGAGGTCGTCGGGGATGCGCGGCACCACGGCGGCCACGCCGCCCCACGCCTCGACGCCGGCGGCGAGCAGCACGCCGTTGGAGTCGATGACCGCCCCAGGCGCGGGGCGGTCCGTCGCGGGGGAGACCAGCTCGCTCCCGGTGGTGATGATCTCCACGCGCGGACGCCGCACGACGGCGATCCGAGTGACGCCGGCGCCGGCCAACGCGGCGAGATCGACGGGGCGCAGGCGATCGCCGGCGGCCACCACAAGTTCGCTGGCCACCAGATCCTCGCCGATGGGACGGATGTGCTCCCAGGGTGCCACCGGACTGCGCAACGCGACGTCGCCGCCGGGAAGCTCCTCCACGACTTCGGCCATGACCACGGCATCGCAGCCCTCGGGGAGCGGATCGCCCGTGTCCACCGGGAAGGCGTCGGTGCCGAGCCGCAGGCGCACGGGAGCCCGCTCGCTGGCCCCCGCCGTGCTCGCGGCGGCGAGCGCGATGCCGTCCATCGCGCAGGCGTGATAGTGCGGCGACGAGAGGCGCGCGGGCACGTGCGCCGCCGCGACGCGATCGAGCGCCGCGGCGAGGTCGACGCTCTCTCCCGGCAGCGGGCGGTCGTAGCCCAAGCGCGCGAGCAGATCGTCGAAGCGCGCGCGCACCTCCTCGAGCGGGGCGTCGTCCAGGTAGAGGCGGCGCTCGCCTCCGCTCACCACGTGAAGACCTCAGCACGCTCGCCGGCGCGCAGCCCGCCGGAGTCCCTGGGCACACGCACCAGGCCGTCCGTGCGCGAGAGCGAGAAGACGAGGTTGGATTTCGCGAACGCGGGCTCCGCGAGCACCTCTCCGTCGTCCGCTTGAACCAGCCTCACGGCGACGAAGTCCTCGCGTCCGCTGCGCGAGGGCACATTCTGCGTCAAGCGCGCGGTCCGCGGCGCGGGAGCCAAGCCACCGTGGGGTACCGTCTCGCCGAGGAGCAGGCGAACCGTCGGAAGCAGCAGCCGCCAAGCCACGACGGCGGCGGAGACGGGGTTCCCCGGCAACCCGAAGACCGGCTTGCCGTCGCAACAGGCCACGATCGTCGGTTTGCCGGGCTTCACGGCGATGCCGTGCAGTAAGATGCCAGGGCTCCCCAGGCACGCCAGGGCACGGGCCGTGACGTCACGCGCGCTCACCGAGGAGCCGGCGGTGACCACGAGCGCGTCCGAGGCGTCCAGCGCGGCACGCGCGGCCTCGACCAACCGCTCCTCGTCGTCGGGGACGATCCCGTGGTGGCGCGCCGCGGCACCGGCGCGCTCGAGCATGGCGCAGAGCATCGGTCCGTTGACGTCGCGGATCTCGCCGGGGCGCGTGCGCTCCCCAGGCGCCACCAGCTCGTCCCCCGTGGAGAGGACGGCCACGCGCGGCATCTGCGCCACGGGCACGTCCACCACGCCCAGGGCCGCCAGCGCGCCGATGTCCACGGGACGCAGTCGCCGCCCCGCCTCCAGCGCGCGCTCCCCCGCCACGACGTCCTCACCCAGCTGGATCACGTCCTCGCCGGGGGCAACCGAGGCGCTCACCTCCACCTCCGCGGCGCCGACGAGATTGGTCTCCTCCACCATCACCACGGCGTCGGCGCCTGCGGGGAGCGCCGCCCCCGTATGGATGCGCGCGCACGTCCCCGGCGCCACCGAGAACGCCGGGATGCTCCCCATCTCCGCCTCCCCGGCCAGCCGCAGGTAGACGGGCGAGCTCTCGGAGGCCCCCAGCGTGTCGCGCGCACGAACGGCGTAGCCGTCCATGGCGCTGCGCGCGAACGGCGGCAGCGGCTCGCCGGCGATCACGTCGCGCGCCAACGTGCGCCCCAGCGCCAGCCCCAGCGGCACCTCGGCCGGCCGCACTGTCCACGCGAGGTGGGCGCGGAGACGCTCGAAGGCTTCGTCCGTCGAGACCACCGTGAAGAGCTCGGGCATGGCTCACGGCTTCGAGACGACAGGCGCGGGCTCCGGCCTGGTCGTAGAAGGGGCGCGATATGAGCTCGACGTTACCGACGGATCGCCCGCTGGTGGGCATCATCATGGGCAGCCGCTCCGACTTTCCCACGATGGAGGCCGCCGCCGCCGTACTCGAGGAGTTCGGCGTCTCCTACGAGATGCGCATCGTCTCCGCCCACCGGACGCCCGACTTGATGTTCGACTACGCGTCGACGGCGCGCGAGCGCGGCTTGGCCGTCATCATCGCGGGCGCCGGCGGCGCCGCCCATCTTCCCGGCATGACGGCCGCGAAGACGACGCTGCCCGTCATCGGCGTCCCGGTCAAGTCGAGCGCGTTGAACGGCTTGGACTCGCTGCTCTCAATCGTGCAGATGCCCGGCGGCGTCCCCGTGGCGACCGTCGCCATCGGCAACGCCAAGAACGCCGCCCTGCTGGCCCTGCGCATCCTCTCCACGGCGTACCCCGAGCTGGCGGATCTCCTGGAGGCCCACGGCCAGCGCATGGCGGAGGATGCCGTGGCGCTCCCCGACGTCGAGGGCGGCGCGTGAACCCTATCGTCCCTCCGGCGACCGTCGGGATCCTCGGCGGCGGCCAGCTGGGGCGGATGCTCGCTCTCGAAGCCAAGCGCATGGGCTACCGCGTCGCGGTGCTCGACCCCACGCCCGGCTCTCCCGCGGGCCAAGTGGCCGACGACGAGGTCATCGCCGCCTACGGCGACCTCGAGGCCGTGCGGCGGCTGGGTGAGATCAGCGACGTGGTCACGTACGAGTTTGAGAACGTCGACGTGCGCTCCGTGGAGCTGCTCGAGCGCGCGGGCGTGCGCATTCGCCCGGGCAGCCACGCGTTGCGCATCACCCAGCACCGCCTGCGCGAGAAGCGGTTCCTGGTCGAACACGGGCTCCCCGTAGCCGACTTCGTCGCCATCGAGCGCGCCGCCGACGTCGACGACGCCGCGCGGCGCTTCGGCTTTCCGGGCGTGATAAAAACGGCGGTGGGCGGCTACGACGGCAAGGGGCAGGCCGTGGTGCACGACGCGGCGCAGGCCGCGGCCGCCTTCGAGCGGCTGGCGGGGCACCAGCTGGTCTGGGAGCGCTTCGTGCCCTTCGTCGCGGAGCTGGGCATCATCTGCGCGCGAAGCGAGAGCGGCGCGATGGTGACGTACCCCGTCACGCGCAACATCCACGAGGAGAACATCCTCGCCTTCTCCGTCGCCCCCGCGGGCCTGCCCGAGGCCGTGCGCGCTCGCGCAAGAGAGATCGCCGTGCGGATCGCGGTGGGCCTCGATTTCGTGGGCACCTTCTGCGTGGAGTTCTTCCTGCTGGCCGATGGCGAGCTGCTGGTCAACGAGATCGCGCCGCGGCCGCACAACAGCGGGCACTATACCTTCGACGCCTGTCACCTCTCGCAGTTCGACGCCCAGCTGCGCGCCGTCTGCGACCTGCCTCTGCCGCAGCCACGCCTCACCAGCACGGCGGTGATGGTCAACATCCTGGGCACGGGCGTCGGCGACGACCTCTTCGGCATCCCCGAGCTCCTGGCCGATCCCGGCGTGGTGCTCCACCTCTACGGCAAGAAGCACGCCGCCGCGCGCCGCAAGATGGGGCACTTCACGATCTTGCGCGAGCCGGGATTCGACGCCGAGCGCCTCTTGGAAGCGGCACGAGAGGCGCGCGCGCGCCTCTCGTGGGGAACTCGCGTCCCGGCCTAGGAGCCCTGTCGGACTATGCTCCTAGCCTCTCCGCTACTCGCCCTGCGCCGCCGAGAAGCCGTTCTTGCCGTCGAAGGTGCAGAGGTTCTCCGTCTTGATGAACTCGACGCCGGCCGCGGCGATGCGCCCGAGCAACGCCACGATCTCCTGGTGATCCACCGGCTTGCCCTCCCCCTTGGCGAGGTAGCGGCAGGTCCAGTGATCGCTGCAGAACGTGTCGGGGAAACCGTTTGGCCACACCTTCGTGCCGCGATTGGTGATCATGTAGAGATGAAAGTCCTCGCCTCCGAGCCCCTTCATCTTCTCACCTAGGTCGTTCGGTCCGCCGGCGTTCCAGTCCAGGAACACGTCGACGCCGACGGTCTCCTTCTTCTCCGCGGGCTTGGCCGGCCGGGGCTTGCGCGCCGCGGCTTGCGGCTCCGTGTTGTACGTGACGCGCTTCAGCGTCTGCGGCATCTGCCCCAGGCGCGCGATCACCGCCTGCGCGAACTCCTTGGTCCCGACCTTCTGCTTGCTGACGCCGTCCTTGTAGATGTCGTAGGTGTGGACGCCGTCCTCGATCGTCTTCAGCCAGGCGTTGTGAACCTTCTGCGCGACGTCCGCCTGACCGATGTGCACGAGCATCAAGAGCGCGCCGAACAACAGGCCGGAGGGGTTGGCGAGGTTCTGCCCGGCGCGGCGCGGGGCCGAGCCGTGGATCGCCTCGAACATGGCGACGTTCTCGCCGATGTTCGCGGAGCCCGCGAGTCCGACGGAGCCGGCGATCTGCGCCGCGACGTCGGAGAGGACGTCTCCGTAGAGATTCGGCATCACGATGACGTCGAACGCCTCGGGCGTGTCGGCCAGCTTGGCCGCGCCGATGTCGACGATCCAGTGCTCCTTCTCGATCTCCGGATACTCTTCGCCGATCTCCTCGAAGATCCGATGGAAGAGTCCATCGGTGATCTTCATGATGTTGTCTTTGGTGAAGCAGGTGACTTTCTTGCGGTTATGGCGCACGGCGTATTCGAACGCGTAACGCACGATGCGCTCGGTGCCCGGACGCGAGATGAGCTTGAGGCACTGCGTGACCTGCTGCGTCTGACGGTGCTCGATGCCGCCGTAGACGTCCTCCTCGTTCTCGCGCACGATCACCACGTCCATGTTGGGATGCTTGGTGGCGATGAACGGGCTGTAGGAGACGCACGGCCGCACGTTGGCGTAGAGGCCGAGCACCTTGCGCGTCGTGACGTTGAGGCTCTTGAATCCGCCGCCTTGCGGCGTCGTGATCGGTGCCTTCAGGAACACCTTGGTCGAACGCAGGGAGTCCCACGCCGAGGGCTCGATGCCGGCCGAAATGCCCCGCTGGAAGACTTTCTCGCCGATCTCGATGATCTGCGGCGCGATTGCGGCGCCCGCAGCCATGATGATGTCGAGCGTCGCCTGCATGATCTCGGGGCCGATGCCGTCGCCGTATGCGACGGTGATCGGAGTTGCCTGTGCCATACTCACCTTTCCACACGGAGGCGCCGCGACGAGGGCGCGGCGAGGGGCGCTTCGTCCCTCCAGGAAGGGAGTCCTATCGCCCTAACGCGGAGCAGGCACGGAGCGGGGAAACGGGTAAGTGTTCCTTGCGCAAACGGGTCTTTCACGACCCGAGAGGCGTTCGTCCATCACCGTCCGGGAGTGCCTGCATGCTGACCGTCCACGGAGACTCGAAAACCGCCGTCCGCGCCGACCTGGAGTCGCTGGGCCTGCGCGGCCTGGGCGCCGTGGCCGTCAACTTGCCGGTGGCGGCGCTCTACGAAGAGGCCATCCGCCGCGGCGAGGGCAAGTCGGCGCAAGGCGGGGCGCTGGTGGTCCTTACGGGCAAGCACACCGGCCGCGCACCAAAGGACAAGTTCTTCGTCCAGGAGCCCGGATCCGAGCGCCACATCGACTGGGGCGACGTCAATCAGCCCATCTCGGCCGAGATCTTCGACGGCCTCCTCGAGCGCGTCTGCGAGTACCTGCGCGGGCGCGACGTCTTCGCGCTGCAGTGCTTTGTCGGCGCGGCTCCGGAGTACCGCATGCCCGTCCGCATCGTGACGGAGTACGCGTGGCACTCGCTCTTCGCGCGCAACCTCTTCATCGACGACGACGCCGCGCTCGCCGAGAGCGCCCAGTTCACTGTGATCGCCGTCCCCGGCTTCAAGGCCGACCCCGCCCGTGACGGCACGCGCTCTGAGACGTTCATCCTCGTCAATTTCGCCAAGCGCATCGTGCTCATCGGCGGCACCGAGTACGCGGGGGAGATCAAGAAGTCGGTCTTCACGCTGATGAACTACCTGTTGCCGCTCAAGGGCGTGCTCTCCATGCACTGCTCGGCGAACGTGGGAAAGGCGGGCGACAGCGCCATCTTCTTCGGCCTCTCGGGCACGGGTAAGACCACGCTCTCGGCAGACGCGGGGCGCCCGTTGATCGGCGACGACGAGACCGGCTGGAGCGACCATGGGCTCTTCAACTTCGAGGGCGGCTGCTACGCCAAGGCGATCCACCTCTCCGCCGAGGCCGAGCCGGAGATCTACGCTGCGACCAACCACTTCGCGACAGTGCTCGAGAACGTCGTGCTCGACGACGAGAGCCGCCGCCTCGACTTCGACGATGATCGCTTCACCGAGAACACGCGCTCGGCGTACCCGCTGGCCTACCATCCGAACCTGGCCGACGGCTCCGTCGGCGGCCACCCCAAGAACGTCGTCCTCCTCACGGCCGACGCGTTCGGCGTTCTGCCGCCCATCGCGCGCCTCTCGCGCGGCCAGGCGATGTATCACTTCCTCTCCGGGTTCACCTCGAAGCTGGCCGGCACGGAGAAGGGGCTCGGCAAGGAGCCGGAGGCCACGTTCAGCACGTGCTTCGGCGCCCCGTTCATGGTGCACCATCCGACGGTCTACGCGCAGCTCTTGGGCAAGAAGATCTCAGAGCACGGCTCCGAGTGCTGGCTCATCAACACGGGCTGGAGCGGCGGTCCCTATGGCGTGGGCAAGCGCATGAAGCTCGCGCATACGCGCGAGATGGTCAAGGCCGCCCTCGACGGACGCCTCTCGCGGGCGGAGTACCAGACGGAGCCGTTCTTCGGACTGGCGATTCCCAAGGCCGTGCCCGGCGTGCCCGCCGAGCTCCTCAATCCGCGGAACACGTGGGCCGACGCAGCCGCCTACGACGCGCAGGCGAAGCGTTTGGCGACGCTCTTCGCGCAGAACTTCAAGCGCTTCGAGGACCACGCCGACGCCGAGACCCTCGAGGCCGCGATCACCCCAGCGCCTTGAGGACGACGCGCTTGAGACCGGCGCGCGCGCCGCGGCGTCTTCATGCCGACTCGGCGATCTCCACGATAAGACGCACCGGCATGCCCCCCGTCGAGAGCTCGTTGGCGTGGTTGCGCGAGCGCTGGCCGGCCTCCGATGCAAGGGCCGCCGCCATCGTTGCCTCGTCGTCAAAGTGGAGCTCGGCATACCGGTAGTAGTCCGCGCTCCCCGTGGCGACCCGCTTCACCCGCCCCGCTACCAGCTTGCGCAAATTGGGGATCTGGGCGGCGATCTCCAGGTGCTCGCCGTCGTAGCGGCGGTCGAACTCCGCCGGGTCCTTGGGCATGGGATACAGGATGACGACCTTGAACATCGGGATCTCCTCCTTCGCGCGACGCGCCGCGGCTTGACCAGGAGCGTTCCCGTTGCGCTCGAAGAGCCCTCGTCGTGGAACAGGTTCCTGACCAGCAGTTGCCTCCGAGCGTTCAATCCGTCGAGCGCGCCTTGCGCGCGCTGGGATCCGAGGCCGGGGTCGTGATGCTCGAGTTTCGCGGGCGCACGGCGCAAGAGGCGGCCGATGCCATCGGCTGCGAACTCGCCCGCATCGCCAAGTCGCTGATCTTCGTCGGAACGCAGAGCGCGCGTCCGGTGCTCGCGCTCGTCTCCGGCTCCCGGCGCGCGGACGTAGAGGCGTTGGCCGCCGCCGTCGGAGAGCCGTTGCGCCAGGCGAGCGCCGATGAGGTCCGGGCGGTCACGGGCTACGCGATCGGCGGCGTCGCTCCGATCGGCTATCCGCAGAGCGCCGAGAGCTTCATCGATGAGAGCCTGCTCGAGTTCGAGACCGTCTGGGCCGCCGCGGGGCACCCGCACGCGGTGTTCGAGATCGAGCCGCGGGAGCTCGTGCGCATCACGGGAGCGATGCCCGGGCCGTATGGCCGCTAGGGTCCGCCTACTTCGGCCTCGGCAAGCGTGACTTCGGTTCGATAGACGAGCCTCACGAAGCCGCCCGCGTCGGCCCACCGCGCGTGCAGCCGCGCGAGCTCCGCGCGAAGGCGATCGCGCGCCTCGCCGGCGTGCGGAACGTACGAGGCGCTCTCGACGCGCCCGCGCAACCCCGGCAGGTCGAGCCGCTGGCCGTGCGGGGCGGTCGTCGTGCGGACGTGTGCGAACAGCGGCGAGGCCCGCAAGGGCTCGACGGCGCCGTGGCGGCTCTCGACATCCTTGTCGGCCGCGGCCGCGCGGATCAGCTCGCCGTAGGCGTGCGTGAAGGAGTCGCTCTCGTCGCGGAGGTTCCAGACGATCGCCACGCGGCCTCGCGGCGCCAGGATGCGCGCGAACTCGCGATGCGCCGACTCCGGATCGAACCAGTGATAGGCCTGGAACGCGGTGACGAGGTCCACGGAGCGGCCATCCAGACCCGTGCGCTCCGCCGTTCCCTCGCGGTAGACGACCCGCGGATGCTCCGCCGCGGCACGGCGCATCGCCTCGTTCGGCTCGACGGCGTCGACCCGCATGCCGCGGTCGCCCAAGAGGCGCGCCGCGATACCGGTTCCGGCGCCGATGTCCGCCACGCGCAGCGCGCGCGGATCGCCTAGGCCCGCGAGCACGGCGTCGATCGCCGCCGCGGGATAGGTGGGGCGGTGGAGGGCGTAGTTGGCCGCCCGCTCCGAGAAGCGCGTGAGCGGCGCACGCCGGTGGAGTGGAATCCGCTCGCTCGTCATTGCGGCCCCTCTCTTGCGCCCAAACGCCGCCGGCTCCTTGCACGCGCGTCGTTGGCGCGGACATGAAGAAAGCCCGCCGTGAAGTCCGGCGGGCTTTGGGTGA
>DATLUD010000016.1:0-87264 GCA_035533275.1 Candidatus Dormiibacterota bacterium
GTGGCCCAAGCGTGGGGATTGACCCAAGAGGAGCGCCGAATTCTCCTCGGGGGCGTCTCAGCGAGCACCTACGCCGATTGGACGTCGGGCCGGCACCGGCCGCGCCTCTCCATCGACACCCTGGAGCGTATCGGTAACCTCGTCGCCATTCGCGACAATCTGCACGCGTTGTTCTCCATGGCCCCCGAGCGGGCCGATTCGTGGGTCAAGCGGGGCAACGCGGCTCTCGGAGGCCGAACGGCGCTCGATGTGATGCGCTCCGGGCACCTTCCAGCGATCGTCGACGTACGGCGCTATCTCGACGCGCAGATTGCTCCGTGGGGGTAGCGCCACGGACGGCGACGGTCGCGTGGCCGGAATGCCATCGACTCTCCTCGCTCCTCCGGCCGATAACCGGCGATCTCGACACGGCGCTCATGCTCAAGAGCTTTGCGTACAGCGCCGACGTCCAGCGGCTCGGCACCCTGGCCAACGTTGCAGACGAAGACCTTCGACCGGCCACGGACCCGCAGATGCTCGAGGCGTTCATCCACCCGTCTCGGTATCCGAGCCGCTTTTCGGACGGAACATACGGCATCTATTACGCCGCGCGCGCACTCGAAACGGCGGTCCATGAGGTCGTGTTCCATCGTGCGCGCTTCTACGCCGCGACCGGCGAGCCGCCGCTGAGAGTGCCTCTGCGCGATCATGTTGCCGACGTCAACGGCGAGCTCCACGATCTCTTGACGAATCCCGAGGACTGGGCAGCGGTCTACGATCCTGACCCGGAGAGATATCGGGCCGCGCAGCAGCTCGGACGGGAATTGAAGCTCGCCGGCTCGTACGGCATCGCGTATCGCAGCGTTCGCCACCGCGGAGGAGAATGCGTCGCGGTCTTTCGCCCACCGGTCTTGTCGCGGTACCGGCTCGCTCAACACATCGCCCTGGAGTGGAACGGCCGGGAAATCATCGGATACTCTCCGTTCTCCGCGCTGACGTAGGGCGCGCATGTCGACGGAACCGCTCTCTCACGGGCTCGGCGGAGTCGCAGAGCGATAGCGCGAACCGTACGGAGTCGTGATCCGCAACCAAGCTGAGCCGGCCTGGCGCACATACCTCGGCGCGCTGGTTCGGCTCGACCGCACGCAGATCTCGTATGCCACCGGCATCCGCAACGCGGTGGGCGTCGCCTTGCCGCTGGCTTGGGGCATGGCCGCGGGGTATCCGCTGGCCGGCCTCACGGTGAGCATCGGCGCCCTCAACGTCGCCTTCTCCGATCAGCCGGTGCCCTATCGCGTCAAGGGCGCCACCATGCTCCTGGCCACGCTCACAGCCGCCGTCTCAGTGCTGGTGGGCGTGTACGGAGGAGCCTTCGGGTGGCCGGTGCTCCTGCTCGTCGCCGCGTGGGGCTTTGCCGCCGGCCTGTTGGTGGCGCTGGGTCCCGCGGCCACGCAGATCGGCCTGACCAACGTGGTCCTGCTGATCGTGATGGGGGGCCTCGGCATCGATCCGCGCCAGGCGCCGGTGCAAGCCGCGCTGATCTGCGCGGGCGGCCTCTTCCAGACGCTGCTGGCGCTGGCGCCCTGGCCGCTGCGGCGCCTGCGCCTGGAGCGGGCGCGCCTGGCGGCGGTCTTCCGGCGGTTGGCGGAGTACGCCGCCGCGCCCACGGGCGTCTCCGTTGCCCCGCCGCTGGGCGACCCGTTCGCGCAAGCGCGCGACGTGCTCTACGGCAACGGCCGTAGCGGCAGCCGAACGCTGGAGACCCTGCGCGCGCTCTTCGATCAGGCCGAGCGCATCAGGGTGGAGCTGTTGGCGCTGGGCCTGCTGCGCGAGCGCGTGATGCAGCTGCGCGACGAGCGCCTCAGCGCGCCGGCAGCGGCGGGCGTTGCCCGGCTCTTGCGCGCCGCCCAGACCACGCTGACCGTGTTGGCGGATCGCCTGGAGCGCGAGCGCCTGCCCGTGCGCAACGTGGGATCGTCGCGCGCGGCGGAGCGCGCGCTGGATCCGTTGCGCTCGGCGTTGGAGGCCCAGCCGGCGCTGGAGCCGGCGGCCGCCACGGCCGTGCGCGAGCTGATCGCGCGCGGCGACGCGCTGGCGGGGCAGCTGCGCGCCGTGGCGCGCATCGCCTCGTCGGAGGAGTACGTCGCTCAGGCCGCGTTCGCCGGAGAGAGCGCCCCCGACGACGTGCTCTCGCGCCTGCGCGCGTCGCTGGCGACCCTCGGCGCCAATCTCACGTTCCGCTCCACGTCGTTCCGCCACGCGGTGCGCATGGCGCTCACGCTGGGCGCCGCCGCCGGCGCGGCCTACGCGCTCCACCTCCAGCACGGCTATTGGGTGGCCATGACCGCCGCCATCGTCCTCAAGCCCGACTTCGCCGGCACGCTGGCGCGCGGCATCGCGCGCGAGGTCGGCACGCTGCTGGGCTTGGCGCTGGCAACGGCCTTCGCCGTGGTCATCTCCGGCAGCGTGGCAGGGCACGTGGTGCTGATCGCCCTGCTGACCGCGTTCATCCGCACCATCGGGCCCGGCAACTACATGCTCACCGTCACGGCCATCACGGCGCTGGTGGTCTTTCTGCTGGCGCTGGCGGGCGAGGGCGCCGGCGCCACCATGGCGGAGCGCGGCGTCAACACGCTCCTGGGCGGCTCCCTGGCCTTGGTGGCCTACGCCGCGTGGCCCACGCGCGAGCGCGAGCAGACGCCGATGGTGCTGGCCCAGATGCTCGATGCCTACCGCCGTTATTTCGCCGCGGTGATGACGCGGTACGTGGATCCGGCCAAGGCGGATGCGGCGACCTTGGAGGCTTGCCGGCGCGCGGCCCGCCTTGCCCGCTCCAATGCGGAAGCCTCGCTGGACCGGCTACGGGCCGAGCCGTTTCGGCGCCGCGACGAGAGCGACGTCTTCGTGGCGCTCCTGGTCAACTCGCACCGCTTCGTCTACGCGGGGCTCGCGCTGGAGGCGCACGCGGAGAGCGCCGCGCCGATGCCCGATCTCGCCGCCCTGCGCACGTTCGTGGAGCACGTGGGCGCGGCGATGGTTTGGCTGGCCTCAGCCCTGCGCGCGGGGACGCCGCCGGAGCAGGCGCTGCCGAACCTGCGCGGCGATCAGCGCGCGCTGGCACGCGCGGCGGCGGTGCACCCCGAGCTGCACACGGCGGCGTTCGTCGCCGATCAAGCCGACACCATCGCCAACAGCGTCAACACCATGGCGCATCTGCTCAGAGAGACGCCGAGCCTGGTAGCCAAGCCGCGCAGCTAGCGCTTTCATGGTTTGCGCCGCCGGCGCGCGGACTTGCAATGGCCTTCGCGCGCTTTTCTCGGATCGAGGGTAGAGTACATCCATGAGCGAGCAATTTGAATACCGGTTCGTGACTGCATGGGCAAGTGATGCGAGCGACCTGGTCGCTGCCGGCGCCGACGGCTGGGAGGCCGTGGGTATGGTGCCGGCGGAGAACGGACTCCTGATTCTCATGAAGCGCGAGATCGCGCGTGAGGACGAAGAAGACGACGAAGATCAGGAAGAGGAAGAGGAGGAAGAAGACGAAGAGGAGGCTGAGGAAGAGGAGCGTTTCCCGCGCGGGCGTTGCAGGCGCATGCGCAAGAACGTCGAGGTCGTACACGTTCACCTGCACCGCGGTTGCTGTTGAACCAAGCGGCGGGTGCAATCGAAGTGAAGGGCCCCGATCACTCGGGGCCCTTCGACCTCACCAGGGGTCTGCTACTTGCAGGCGATGGCGAGGATCTGCTGACCGGGTTTGAAGTCCACCGTGCTGCCGGCGCCCAACGAGACAGGGCCGATCGTGACGGCGTTGCCGGAGACGCTTCCGCTCGCGCCAATGGCGTTCCACGCGAGTGCGGAGCCGCCGTTCTTCGAGTAGACGTCCAGCTCGCACGTCGTCGCGCCGCCGAAACCGGCGCTGTCCGTGACGCTGACCGTGGGCGTGGTCGAGCCGAAGGTGAGCGTGGTCGTGGAGCCGTTGTAGAACGAGACGTAGATGAGCGGGGTGTACCCGGCCGTGGCGTTGTCGGTCGGCAGGGTCGCGGGCGAGATATCGCCGCTGTACACCGCATCGCTCACGCTGACCGGGCCGCTCCCAGCCGTGTCGGCGCCAAACTGGATGGAGAGCGTGATGTTGTGGTACGCGGCCAGTGAGACCGGGGCAGGCGTCGATCCTTGGGTTCCGCTGAGCGTGGCCGTCGACCCGGCGAAGGTCCAGGTCGCCGCCGGCGCGCTCGTGGGGCTCGAGCTTGCAGTCGGCGCGGCGGTCGGAGCAGCGGTTGGGGCAGCGGTTGGGGCAGCCGTCGGCGTCGAGGCCGCCGGCACGCTGGAGGAGGAGCTGGAGCCTCCTCCACAGGCGGCGACGGCGACGGCCAACGCGAAGCCGGTTCCCGTCAGAACGAGCGATCGATTCAGGCGAAGCTTCATGCGGGACTCCGTGCAGAGCGAGGCAGAGATTGATTGCCTCAAACTCTAGGGGAAGCGCGCTACAGCGGGGTAACAGCCCCGCGGCCCCAATCGAAGTGAATCTGTTACGCACCCGTAACCGGCCGGCGCCCCGGGAGCGTTCCCGTAACCAGCCGCTCCAGCTCGCGCGAGGGCTCGGCTCCGAGCTCCCTCGCCAGGACCTCACCATACCTGCGCAGCTCGCGCTGCGCCCCCACGGCGTCGCCGGCCGCCAGCCGCGCCCGGATGGAGAGCTCCCAGGCCGGCTCGTCGCAGGGGTCGAGCCCGATCATGCGCTGCGCCATCGCGGCGGCCTCGCTAAAGCGGCCGCGCTTGAGCGCGTCGTTTCCCAACAGGAGAGCGATCTGACGGAAGAGCTCCTCGACGCGCGGCGCGAACGGCGCGAACCATTCGCACGTCTTGAACAGCGGCGGCGCCCCGCCGCTCAGATCGCGTGAGAAGAGCTCGAGGCGCTCGCGCACGTCGTCCGTGAGCAACGGCTGCGATTGCCCGAGTTGGACCACGCGCTCGAGGTCGTGGAGGTCCACGCTCACGTCGCCGGAGATCTGGTACGCTCCCGATTCCAGGACGCGAATGACGCTCGCCGTCCCCAACCGTGCGCGCACGCGGCCCACGTACACGCGCACCGCGGCGCGCGCCACCTTCTCGCGCCCGGGCCAGAGCGCCTCGGTCAGCTCCTCGCGGCTGCAGGCGCGGCGATGCAGCGCCAAGTAGCAGAGCAGCTCACGCTCGCGGTTCGAGACGCGCAGCCTCTTACCGAATCGCCGCACGGAGCCGTCGAAGACCGAGATCGCGTAGGGCGCCGAAACGACGGCCGGTCTCTCGAGCCGCGGACGGCGCAGGCGCTGCACCAACGGCCCGAGCATTCCATGATGGCCGCTGCCCGCCACGTATGCGTCGACGGCGCTGCGCAGCCGCGGCGCATCCGTGCGCGCGCACTGGTCGCGCACCCGCTCGGCGAAGGCCGGCCGCTCCTCCTGGGTGCAGCACTCCATGCATGCGATGCCGGCGATCACGATGCACGTCGCGTCGTCGGCGTCCTCGGCCGCCTCCAGCGCCAGACGCGCGAGCTTCTCCCGCAACGCCTCTTCCGCGCCGCCGCAGGCGATGAGCGCGGCGTAATGCCGCGTCCGCGGCCGTTCGTAGCCGTCGTTGCGGAGCAGCGGCTCGACGTCCCCGCGCATGGCGGCGCGCATCAGTTCCGTGGCCTTCGCCGTGCTGGGCGTGACGCTCTGCTCCAGCTCGCGAGCATAGCGCGCCGCCAGCGCATCCTCTCCCGCTAGCCACGCCGTGAAGACCGCCTCTTGCAGCGCCAAGACCCGCACCGATGCGGCGCCTGACTCCTGCGCCAGGGCCACGGCCCGGTCGAGCAGGGCGCGCTCGGCTTCGCGCGATTGCATGAAGCGGGCGGCTCGCGCCACCACCTCCTCCAGGGCGATCGCGCGCGTGAACGAGACGCCGCCGAAGAGCGGCTCGGCTTGGTCCCACAGCGCCAGCGCGTCGACGAAGCGTCCCTGCCGCGAGGCGACCGCCGATTGGAACAAGAGCTGGATCGCGCGGTAGCGATCCGGCAACTCGAGTCCCGGCGGAGCGAACTGCGCGAAGGTCTCCAGCGCCTCGTCGTGGCGCCCGAAGTTCGTCAGCACGTTTCCCAGGCTCGCCAGCACGCCGACGCGCGTGCCCAGCGGCGTCTCGGGCGTGAGGCGCTCCCGTACCGCCAGCGCCTCGTAGAGCCATTGCCGCTGGGGGATCGCGCTGGAGCGAACGGCCGTCGCCGCGGCCCAGAGGCCCGCGTGCCGCAGCATCACCTGCTCGTCGAGGCGAGCCACCAGCTCGGCGAAACGCGGAGGCATCTCCGAGACGAAGAGCTCGTACTGGTCCTCCAAGAGCAGGGCGGCGCGCTCGTGGTCGCCGGCCGCGAGCCAGAGCTCCGCGGCGCGCAGGGGGCGGGAGTCGGCCAGGCGCTCCGCCGCGCTCGCGAGCATCCGGCGGCAGCGGTCGCCGTAGCGCTCGTGGAGCATGGCGCGCATCAGCGGATGGGCCTCGTAGGCGCCGTCCCTGACGTGATAGACGAAGGGCGACGACCGTGCCGCGGCCGCCAGCACGTCCGGGGCGCTCGCGTCGTCCAACACGAGCGCCACCTCTTCGCCGGTCGCTCCGGGCACCGCGGCGACGGCCAACAGGCAGGCGAACCGGTCAGGCGGCAGGCTCGTGAGCACCTGCTCCGCGAGGTAGTCGTAGAGGTCCGCGAACTCCACGTCCGAGGAGCGCTCCAAAGCGACGGCGAGCAAATCGTCCCGCGCCAGCCGCGCGAAGAGGAGGACTGCCACCGGCCATCCGCGCGTGATGCGCTCGACCTCCGCGAGGCGCTCGGGAGGCACCTCGATCCCGGCGAACGCGGCGGCGATCTCCGCCGCGTCGAACCGCAGGGCGTCCTCGCGCAGGGTGATCAGCTCGTGCGGCGCGGCGAAGCGGCTCAGCGAGAGCGGCAAGGTCTGGCGCGAGCAGATCGCCACCTGCCGTCCCATCGGCATGTGCGCCAAGAGGCGAGCGAGAAAGTCGAGCTGCTCGACCGAACCGAGGACGTGCTCCACGTTCTCGAAGACGAAGAGCGGGTGCTCGCTCGGGCGCGACCATGCCTCGAGGACGAAGCCGCTCCAGACCGAGAGGTCGCCCGCGTCGGCGATGCGCTGCTCCGCAAGCGCCCTCTCGCGCGCTTCGTCGCCCCGCGCCAGCGCCGCGGCGACGCGCTGGGCCAGGTCGATGCTGCCGCCCACATCGGCGCAGTCGCAGAGCGCGTACGACGGCAGGGTCTCGGCATACGTGCGGATCACCGTGCTCTTGGCGTAGCCGGCCGGCGCGATCGCCGCGATGATGCGCGGAGAGGAGCGCGTCAACCGCCGCGTCAGCCGCTCTCGCTCGACTGCGCGCCAGTTCGGATTCGCGACTCCATCGAGTTCGGTGCGCACCGGTACCCCGTAGAGATGACCCCCGAGCCGGCAAGATCCCCGGTTGCCTTGCTGAGCACAGCGTTCGCTGTTCGCCGCCCAGTTCCGCCCGCGGGCGCCGCACCGGTCAAGCAGGCAAGGGAGCGATTATCGGGCGCTCATCTCTTGGCGGCGGGCTTCTTGCTTGCCACGCGCGGCGGGTCCAGGAACATCTCGCGCACCAGCTTGGCACGCTTGGCTACGTCGGGCAGGATGGAGTCGCCGTAGTACGGCAGGTAGACGTCGCCCACGTACGGCACCTGCGCCGTGCGCACGCTGGCGGGCGTGGCGTCGGAGAAGGCCGTGGCGATGGAGAGCTCCTCGGCGGGGGTGAAATCGGTCTGAACGTCGTGGTTCACCACGGCGATCAGCGACTTGAGGTGCAGCAAGGTGTTGAGCTTGTCGCCCCCGAGCTTGGCGGCGATGGCCTTGAGCACTTGCTGCTGGCGCATGATCCGGCACGGGTCGCTGCACCAGTCGTGGCGGAAGCGCGCGTAGCCCACGGCTTGGGTGCCGTCGAGGTGCTGCAGGCCCGGCTTCAGATGGACGTGCAGGTGGCCCCAGTTGTCGTCGTAGTTGATGGGCCCGTTGGGGCCCTCGTGCATCAGCGCGTCGGAGTTCTCCACGTCCACGTTCACGCCGCCGATGGCGTCGATGAGGTCCTTGGTGGTGTTGATGCGCAGCACCACGTAGCGGTCGAATCCGGGGATGCCCAGCCACTTGGCCACCACGGCCTGCGACTCTCTGATCCCGCCGTCGGCCTGGGCCTGGTTGATCTTCGCCACTTGGCCGTTGGGGAGCGTGGCCACCATGTCACGCGGCACGGAGAGCTCGTAGATGCGATGGTTGGCGAAGTCGAGGTTCACCGCCATGATGACGTCGCTGCGCGAGCCCTTGGAGAAGGGCTGGTCCTTGTCGGTGTAGTCGTAGTCCAGGCCCACCACCAGCACCCGCAGCTGGCTCTTGCCGAAGAGGCGCTGGGGACTGGGGACCAGGGCCCGCGCGATGATCTCCAGGGGCGAGCGGTGCTCCACCAGGGAGAGGGTGGCGAGGAGAGCCGCCCCCGCGGCCACGATCAGCGCGGCCAGCAGGGCGAGCACGGTCAGGGGGCGCCGCGCCCGACGCGGCGGAGGCTGAGGATCTGCAGTCATGGAGCGTGGGGCATTCGCCGCGGCCGCTCCGGGTCATTCTGCTCGCTTGGTACGGTTGGTCGCGCGGCTTGGATCCGACTTTTGTCGAGGGCTCCGATGCGCCGCCGATGCGTTGGACAAACGAAGTAACGTTCTCGCGCACGACGTTGCGCACTGATAACGCGCGTCGCGTGATGGTGCGTTATGATCGTCGCAGGTACAGCGGTACACGTACCTGGTGAGTGTCTCGAACGGTACGCTCATCGGTCGATCTCCGACCGACGGCCCGTGGGAATGAGGAATGACGGGTTCCCACGGGCCTCTTCTTTTCTACTCCGGATCTCACGTGACCGGTGCTCGTTCGATCCTAATGGATGCGGTGCGCGCGCTCAATGGCCACGCGTCACGCTCCTTAACGCCGGAATAAGCCAACCATAAGCTCCTTCGGGTAGCGTCCACAGTTGAGCATTACTGTGAGCCCGCAGAAGGAGCGAGCATGCGTACGTATTGGCGCTGGGCGCTGGCCGTCGTCATAGCGCTGCTGGTCGTCGCCGGCCGAGCCGCGGCCGTCCAAGCCGCGTCGGCGGCGGCGATCTCCGGCGTGGTGGTGGCGGAGAACACGGGGAAGCCGCTGGTCGGCGTCCGCGTCTCCGCGCGGCTGGAGCACTCGAATCGCATCGTCGACGAGACGACCGACAGCGCGGGGCACTTCCGCTTCAGCGACCTGGATCCGGGAGCCTACGAGCTCTCGATCGAGGCCGCGGGGTACTCGCTCGCGAAGCCCGTGAGGGTCTCGGCCGCCGCCGACGCCGTGAGCGAGGTGACCATCCGCGCGGCCCGGGTCATCGCGGTGGTCGTCTCGCGCAGCCGCCCCGGCGCGCGGCTCTCGTCGCCGTACGACGTCCAGCGCAGCGCCCAGACGCAAGTGGTGCTGGGCAAGCATCAGATCCAGACGCTCTCGCCGGCCGCGGGGTCGGGGCAGCTGCTGGCCACCGCCCCCGGCGTGCAGTACGTGAGCTACTCGGCCACCGGCACCGCCAAAGGGATGTTGAGCGTCCGCGGCTTCAAGCAAGGCTGGGCGAACAACGCGGGCGTGGTGGAGAACGGGACGATCGGCGTCACGCTCGACGGCGTCTACCTCAATAACCCGCAGACGGGCATCTGGGAGGCCAACGAGATTCCCGATCTCACCACGCTCGAGGGCGCGGTGGTGACCTACGGCCCGGGCGACGCGCTCAACCGGACCTTCGACAGCCTGGGCGGCACCGTCGACTTCTTCACGCTCAACCCTTCGGCCGTCCCGAGCGAGCACCTCACCGTCTCGACGGGAAGCGACAACGCGCAGACCTATGCTCTGCGCTTCAGCACGCCCCTCTCCTCGCACTGGTCCATGCTCGTCGCGCAGGGACGCACCTTCGGCGACACCTTCCGCCAGCTCTATGGCGGCGGCAGCACGCCGGGCACGGGCTACGCCACCCTCGGAGAGTTCCAGGACCGCTTCGAGAAGGGCAAGCTCACCATCCTCACCTATGCCACCAACGGCGCCGCCTACCGTCCGAACTTGATCCCGGTGACCCCGCTCGCCAACCCCGGCCAGCCGAACCAGGTGGTGACCGTCAACGGCTTCGACGCCAACGGCAATCCCATCCCCGGACCGCTCTACAGCCAGAAGACCAGCGGCTTCTACTCGGCCCTGCCGGCCAACGTGTGGCAGAAGACCACGTCGAACTCCACGCGCGTCCTGGCGGCCGACCTCGAGTACCGCATCACGCCGAAGACGACGCTCTCCAACATGCTCTGGTACCGCCACGGCGACCGGCTGCACGTCAAGGACTTCAACTTCGACCAGCAAGACAACACCCAGCGCTACGAGTACAACAACCCCTACTCCAACACCGTCGGCGACAAGGTGATCTTCCACCGGCTCATGGGCCGCAATCAGCTCTCGTACGGCGTGGAGCTGCTGAACGCCGTCTACAACACGCGCAACGCGTTCTACAACCCCAATCCCGTAGGGCCCAGCCCCGGCCTGCCGACCACCATCACCAACCCCGCCAAGTTCCGCAACAACTACTTCTACCTCAACAACATCTCCGCGCTGGTCGAGGACCGCCTGGTGCTCTCGAAGCGCTTCGACCTCACGCCGGGCGTGCGCTTGGTCTCGCTGTCGACGAATTTCGTCAACGGCGGACAGGGCGGCTTTCCCGACTGCTACAGCGACCCCGTCACGGGCGCCTGTCTCTACAACCAGACGAAGCTCGGCGACACCAGCACGGCCTTCAACCGCGTGGAGCCGTCGCTGGGCGCGCACTACGGCTTCTCGCACGACCTGGCGGGCTACGCGAACTACGGTCTTACCTACCGCAATCCGCCCACCTCGCCCGGCGGACCCTACCAGAACGTCAGCATGTCGGGCGCCTCGCCCGAGGTGGGCAGCGA
This sequence comes from Candidatus Dormiibacterota bacterium, assembly GCA_035533275.1. Taxonomy (GTDB): domain Bacteria; phylum Vulcanimicrobiota; class Vulcanimicrobiia; order Vulcanimicrobiales; family SCRA01; genus SCRA01. The sequence goes on from DATLUD010000016.1 coordinate 11,000, forward strand.
CGTCGAGCTCGGCGTGAAGTACCTCAAACCTCTGGGCGGTCAGACGCTCGACCAGACCCCGCGGCTGGCCTACGCCAACCTCGGCCTCTTCAAGGGGCGCTTCCAGAACATGGTGATCCCGATCTCGCAAGGCGCCAACGAGCAGAAGGTGGCCTCGGCCAGCGGCTCGTCCAACTACAGCGGCCTGACCTTCGACTTCCGCGACGACGTGACGCGCCGGTTCCAGGTCTTCGGGGAGGCCTCGTTCACGAGCGCGTTCTTCGACACCTACGTGAGCGGCGGAACCTCGTACAGCGGCCTGCCGGTGACCATGGTGCCGAAGTCGACGGCGGCGCTGGGCATGCGCCTGGAGGTGCCGCTGCAGAAGGACGTGCTGGCGCTACGCGCGTGGGACGACTTCACCGGGCCGCAGGCCATGTGGAACAACAACCTGGGCCAGCCCGACCCGAACGGCTTGCAGATCCCGTCGTACAACCTGGTCAATGCGGCTCTCTCGTACGAGCGCCGTGCCGGGGCCTTGCCCTACACGGTCACGTTCTCCGTCACGAACCTCTTCGATCTCCAGTACAACCCGTTCGAGTACGTCACCAGCGGCGCGTACTTCGGCGGCGGAGACGGGCAGGGCATCGCGATCGGAGCGGGCTCCATCTTGGCGGACCCCGGTCCGCCGCGCATGGTTCAGCTCACGCTCTCGCTCGGCAGATAGGGCGGCATTGTACAAACGCAGTAATTTCTCGACGAACGACGTTGCGCACAGATAATTCGCGCCGCCCGATCATGCGCTAAGATCATCTCGGGTACAGCGGTACACGTACCTGGTGAGTGTCTCGAACGTACGCTCATCGGTCTGTCTCCGACCGACGGCCCGTGGGGACGAGAAACTGGGTGTCTCCACGGGCCCCTCCCTGTACGCTCTTGCTCGAGAAAGGCTCACGATGTCCAGCGCACGGTTACATGCGACGGAATCAGGTCGTTGGTTTCAGCTCGTCCTGGGCTTCATCGCCATGATGGCGATCTCGAGTCCGCAGTACGTCTGGACGCTGTTCGTGGGGCCGCTCGGCAAGCATCTGGGAGCTTCGCTTCCGGCCTTGCAGGTGACGTTTCTGCTGCTGGTGGTGGTGCAGACGTTCTTCTCGCCGCTGCAAGGCTTTCTGGTCGATCGCTTCGGTCCGCGCTTGCTGATCTCGCTGGGCGTCGCGCTGACCGGCCTGAGCTGGGTGCTCAGCGCCACGGCCTCGTCGCTCGCGCAGATCTACGTGGCGTACGGCATCTTGGGAGGCCTGGGCACGGGCATCGTCTACGTGGGCGTGATCGGCGTCATGGTGCGCTGGTTCCCGGACCGGCGCGGCCTCGCGGCCGGCGTCGCCGCGGCGGGGTACGGCTTCGGCGCCATCGCCACCACGTTTCCCATCAGCGCCATGCTCGCCTCCGCCGGGTACCGAGAGACGCTCATCGTCTTCGGGGCCATCCAAGGGATCGTCGGCGTGATCGCGGCGCAAGGCCTTCGTCTGCCGGGCAAGACCCCGGCCGCGGCGACCGGTTTCAAGGCGATTCTCACGCCGCGAAACGCCGGGGAGCAGGGAGGGCGCGACTACGCGCCGCAGGAGATGCTCCGCACGCCGATCTTCTGGCTGCTGTTTGCGATGATGACGATGATGTCGACGAGCGGCCTGATGGTGGTCGCCAATATCGGTCCCTTCGCCCACGACTACGGCGTCGCCACGTCGCTGGTCTGGGGCTTGGCGGCCCTGCCGCTCTCGCTGACGATCTCGCGCTTCACCAACGGCTTGACGCGGCCGTTCTTCGGCTGGATCTCCGATCGCATCGGCCGTGAGGTGACGATGACCCTCGCCTTCGCGCTGGAAGGCGCGGCGATCGTGGTCATGCTGTTCTTCCTCTCGAACCCGCTGCTCTTCGTCCTGCTCACCGGCGTCGTCTTCTTCGGGTGGGGCGAGATCTTCTCGCTCTTCCCCTCCACGCTCACCGACATCTTCGGCACCAAGCACGCCACGCTCAACTACGGCTTGCTCTACATCGCGCAGGGTCTGGGATCCGTGCTCGCGGGGCCCGTGGCCGCCCAGCTGCGCGTGACGTCGGGAAGCTGGGTCCCCGTGTTCGTCATCGTCGCCGTGCTCGACGCGGTGACGGCGCTGCTGGCCGTGGCGGTGTTGCGCCCCATGCGCGTCCGGTTCATGACTCAGAGCCTGACGATCGATGCACGAGCGGCGTAGCGTCCTGGCGCCGGGCGGCATGGTGGTCGCGCCGCATGCGCTGGCCACCGCCGCTGGTCTGGAGATCCTGCAGCAGGGCGGAAACGCCGTCGAGGCCGCCATCGCCGCGGCCACCACGATCGCCGTGGTCTACCCGCACATGAACGCGATCGGCGGCGACAACTTTTGGCTGATCTACGAGGCCTCGACGGGCAAGGTCCACGCGCTCTCGGCGTGCGGTCAGGCGGGGCGACAGTGCACCATCGAGGCCTATCGCGCCGCCGGGTACTCGCAGGAGCTGCCGCGGCGCGGTCCGCTGGCCGCGCTCACCGTTCCCGGCGCCCCCGACGGGTGGGCCGAGGCGCACGCCTTCTCGCGCGAGCACCTGGACGGACAGCGGAGCTTGGCGGATCTGCTGGCCCGCGCCATCGGCTACGCCGCGAACGGCTTTCCCGTGACGCCCGGGCAAGAGGCGTGGACGCGCCGCAACGTGGGTCCGGAGTCGGGGCCGTTCGGCCAGCTCGAGCGCTTCAAAGGATTCCGGCGCGCCTTCTTGCGCGACGACGGCACGCCGTACGATGCGGGCGAGCTGATGCGTCTGCCGGAGCTGGCCGTGACGCTGCAGGTCATCGCCGACGAGGGACGCGACGCATTCTACGTGGGGCCCATCGCCGAGCTGATCACGCTGCACCTGTGCGGACAGGGCGGCCTGCTGACCGAGGAGGACTTCGCCGCCTATCGCAGCCGGTGGGATGCGCCGCTGAGCGTGGGCTACCGCGATTGGACGCTCTACAACACGCCGCCGCCGACGCAGGGCTTGACGTCGCTGCAGATCCTCAAGATCGCGGAGCGCTTTCCGTTCCAGCGTTGGACCGACGGCGATGCCGACTACTACCACGTGCTCATCGAGGCGACGAAGCAGGCCTTCGTGGATCGCGACGCGTGGATCGCCGATCCCGACGCGGTGCGCATCCCGTTGGAGGAGCTGCTCTCCGAGCGCCGCGCCGCGGAGCGCGCCTCGGCGATCGACGCGGCGATGGCGGCTCCGCCGCCCAACGCGCGGGCGGTCGGCGGCGACACGGTCTGGTTCGGCGCAATCGACGCCGCCGGCAACGCCGTCTCGTGCATTCAGAGCACCTACTTCGACTTCGGCTCGGGCGTGATTCCGCCGGGCACGGGCGTCGTGCTGCAGAACCGCGGCTCCTCGTTCTCGCTGGACCCGCGCCACCCCAACGCGCTGGCGCCGGGCAAGCGGCCGTTCCACACGCTCAACCCCGCGATGGCCTTGCGCGACGGGCGTCCGGAGCTGATCTACGGCACGATGGGCGGCGAGGGACAGCCGCAGACGCAGGCGGCGCTGGCCACGCGCATCCTCGATCGCGGCATGGGCGTGCAGGAGGCCATCGACGCCCCGCGCTGGCTCTACGGACGAACGTGGGGCGAGCGTCACGAGCGTCTGCTGGTGGAGCGGCGCGTCGATCCGCGCGTGCTCGACGAGCTGCGCCGGCGCGGCCACGACGTGGTGCTGGCCGACGCGTGGGACGACCGCATGGGGCACGCGCAGGCGATTTGGATCGACCCGCGCACGGGCGTCCGCCACGGCGGCGCCGATCCGCGCGGCGACGGCATCGCCGCGGGCGTTTGACTGCGCCGAGCGTTCGGCTATTGCCCGCGCATGAGCGGGACCGTTTGGAACCTCCGCTCGACGGCGCGGACGAGCAGGTGATCCGGAATCGACGTTTTCACGCGCTCCCAGGAATCGCGCATCGCCTCCACGGTTCGCCGCGCGACCACTCGGACACGTGAGACGGAGATCTCAGCGCGCGCGGCAAAGCGCGCCATCGCCGCCAGGTCGATCATGGCGGGATCGCGGTCGCCCGCCACCGTCAGCGCGAGTCCCCCGCTCGGCATATAGAGGGCGGTGCAGACGAAGTCGTAGAGCGGCGCGAGTCGGGCGTGACGGCCGTCGGGGTACGTGACGGCCCAGTTCTTGAGGTGCATGTCGTCGTTTCCGACGCCGATGCCGAAGACCAAGCGTGCCACGAACTCGTCGACGTCGTCCGGCTCGCAGAGCGTCTGCACGACGTTGGCAACCCAATGCGTGGCACGGTTCTCGTACTTGTCGGCGGGAAATTGGTCGGCAACTTGGTTCATGTCCTCGACGTGCACGCGCGCGCCGTCCGCAAGGCGGTCGAACCGGCGTATGGCGTAGACCAGGGGCGGCTCGTCCTCGCGAAGCGCGGGCAGACTCTCGGGCAGGCCGCTGATGTCTTCCATGTTCAGCAAGCGAATCTCGGGCACGTCGAGACCGATCGCCCCCGCGAACGACATGATCGCATGCTCGTTCTCCGGCAGGCGAGGATAGGCGTTGGTCGGCAGCTTCACGATCCACGAGCCCCCGATGCCCTCGGCGGGGATCGTGACGCGGTCGGCGTGCATGCTGGCGCTGAACTTCAGTTGGGCTCCGGCAAGGGAGAAGCGCAGCCCGGGGTTCAGCGGCGAGACGCTTGCGCCCGCGGGCTCTTGCCGTGTGGACCGCTCGCGAAGATCGTCGAGCGGGCGGAGAATCACCGCACCGGGGAGATCCTCGCCGAGCACGCGCAGGAACGGATAGTCGCGCGTGCGCTCGCAGGCGTGCTGCCGCGCGATCAACGCGCGCAGGAGGCCGCCGTCCTCCGGCAAGAGGTTGGCGAAGAAGGGGGGCGCCACCCGATGGCTTCTCGGAACGACGCGCCGCAGGTTGCCGCTCCTGTCCAGAAGGCTCTGGCTGAGGACGGGGCGCTGCGGATCGGCGGCGTATGCCTCGTCGAAGCTGAAGAGGTTGTAGTCGCCCGGGAGGTTGGTGAGCTCCCCGACGCGGCGATGGCCGAGCCAGACGCCGAGGGTTCCCGGCATCTAGGCGAACCGCGCCCGGTCGTGGTCCTCGGCAGCTTCGGGGTGCTCGAGCGTGGACAAGAGGGCCCGGACAGCGGGCACGTGCTCCTTGGAGACGAGCATGGGCTCCAACTTGAGCGCGCGGGCGAGGTCGAGCAGCGTGGACACCCGCAGGTCGGCGCCGTGCTCGATCCGCGAGATGTTCGCGGCCGAGACGTCCAGCCGCTCGGCCAGCTGGGCAAGCGTCAGCCCCCGCGCGCGTCGCGCCTCGGCGAGGTACCGTCCGACGGGCTGCCCGGCCGGCCCCCATCGCACCGAATTATGCTCTATCCGTTTAGACATATACAGAAAATAAATGAATAGAGCAATTTTGTCAAGATGCGCTCAAGCGTGCAAGCCGCTAGCCAGCCGTTCGATGCCCTCGCGGATGCGCTGGGGCGGCGTGTGCTCATATGCATATCCCAGGTCCTAGGCATCGCCGGTCTGAAGGGTCTCCGTGCCGGGTGAGACGCGCGCGAGGAGCACCGCAATGGCCGTCATCAAGCAGCGTGTTCTTGGACGAGGCGGACTCGCCGTATCAGCCCTTGGACTCGGCTGTCTGGGCATGTCCGACTACTATGGAACGCCCGACGACGACGAGTCGTTGGCTACGATCCACCGCGCGATGGAGCTTGGCGTCACGCTCTTCGACACCGCCGACATGTATGGAGCCGGGCGGAATGAGGAGTTGCTCGGCAGGGCCCTGACGGGCCGTCGGGACCGCGCGATCGTGGCCACCAAGTTCGGACTGATCCGAGGCGCAACCGGAGGATTTGCCGGCATCGACGGCTCGCCGAATTACGTGCGGCGGGCGTGTGAGGCTAGCCTCGCGCGCCTCGGCGTCGACTGGATCGACCTTTATTACTATCACCGCGTCGATCCGCGAGTCCCGATCGAGGAGACTGTCGGGGCTATGGCCGACCTGGTGCGGTCGGGTTACGTACGCTTCATCGGTCTCTGCGAGGTCGGCCCTCAGACGATTGCGCGTGCCGCTGCCGTTCACCCCGTCGCGGCCGTCCAAACGGAGTACTCCTTGTGGAGCCGGGAGCCCGCCGAGTCCGTGTTGCGCGCTTGCCGAGAGCGTGGGGTCGGCTTTGTTGCCTACAGCCCGCTGGGCCGCGGGTTTCTCACGGGAGCCGTCAAGCGCGTCGATGATCTCCCCGATCACGATTATCGTCGCGGCAATCCTAGATTTCAAAAAGAGAATTTCGCACGCAACCAGCAGCTGGTGCAGTCGCTGCAAGGCATTGCCGCGGCCAAAGGCTGCAGCGTGGCGCAACTCGTCTTGGCATGGCTTCTCAACCGCGGCGACGATGTCGTGCCATTGCCCGGCACTAAGCGCCGTCGCTACCTCGAAGAGAATCTTGGTGCTCTGGAGGTCTCTCTCGGCGTTGACGACCTTGCCGCGATCGATCTAACACTCGCGGAGCACGGTGTCGCGGGATCGAGATACTCCGAAGCCTCCCAACGTCTGATCGAGCCTGGAGTGCCGTAGTCGCCATTTTCGCCATCTGAGGCACCACGATGCCCGGAATTCATCAGTTGTCGTATTGACAGGCGATCAGAGATATATTACAAGTAACGCAGTAATATGTCTTTGTCGCATCCGTCCACGCTTACCGACCGGGCGTACGACGCTATCAAGCGCCGCATCATTTGCCTCGACATCCCGCCCGGGGGGGCGTTCACGGAGCACATGATGGCCTCCGAGCTCAAGCTCGGCAAGACGCCCGTCCGCGAGGCCCTCATGCGGCTCCAGCGCGAGGGGCTCGTCGAGGTCAATCCACGCACCGGTTACCGCGCCGCGCCGGTCACCCTCAAAGACGTCAAGGACCTCATGGCATTACGCGTGGTGTTGGAGTGCGAGGCCGCCGGCTTGGCCGCCCAAGAGGTAAGCGATCCGGCGCAGCTCCGCGCCCTCGACGAGCTCTGTCGGGTCGGCTACGATCCAAACGACCGCGCGACCATCGAGCGTTTCTTGCGCGCGAACACGGAGTTCCACGTGACGATCGCCCGCGCTGGGGCCAACTCGCGTTTGGCGCGCGCGCTCGGCCAGGTCCTCGACGAGATGGAGCGCATCTTCCACGTCGGTTTAGCGCTCACGCGCCGCACCGAGGAGATCGTGCACGAGCACGAGGATCTGGTGGGGGCGATCATGCGCGGCGACACCGCCAGCGCCCGGGAGATCGCGCTCGCGCAGTGCCAAGCCTCGCAGAAAATGGTGCTCGATGCCCTGCTGTCCAGTCCCTCGCTCCTGACGGCCAACATCGAGATCGCTCCGGATGCCGGCTATCGTGAGCGCAAGACGGACGACCGCCGAAGCCCTCGCGAAGGGGGGGCCGCGCACCGCCCCGCCGGAGAGGGCCGGCCGGCGAAGCCGGCTCCTCGCGCGCGCAGGGCGGAATGAAGAGAGCAAAGACGACGGAAGGCGGCAACATGGACGGGAGGGCGGTCTCCCGCAGAGGCTTGGGCTATATCTTCAAGGCCGCGCTCGAGGCGACGCCGGGGAAGGTCGCGATCTATCAAGGCGACGTCGCCATGACCTATCGCCAGCTGGACGAGCGCGCCAATCGAGTTGCCAACGCGCTACGCGACGCCGGCATCGTGCGGGGCGATCGCATTGCGCTGTTGTTCGACAACCACTATCGTTACATCGAGTCTTCGCTCGGGATCATGCGCAGCGGCGCTGTGGCCGTACCGATCAATCCCCGGTTGGGCAACGATGCCATCGCATATATCATAGAGCACAGCGACGCCAAGATGCTGTTTTGCTCTCCCAACGAGACGCTGCGCGGCATCGGCCTCGCGGCGCCCGTTGGGGCCGTTCACCTGGTCGTCGGCTATCGCGCGGATGGCGATGAGCCTCTGCCGGATGGCGTGGTCGAGTTCGACGCATGGCTTGCGACGACGAGTGCGGAGCCACCCGACGCGAGCATCGACGTCTTCGGGGATGCGTTCCAACCGTACACGTCAGGATCGACAGGACGCCCGAAGGGTTGCGTCTTGAACCACGACGGCCAAATCTGGAACACAAAGGTCCATGTCGACTTCCTGGGCTATACGGCGGCCGATCGCTCAATCGCGGCCGCGCCGCTCTCGCACAAGAACGCGATGACCGGGGCCGTGAAGCCGATGCTCTACGTGGGAGGCTCAGTCGTGATCCTCCCGCGCTTCGATCCCGAGGCCTACATCGCCGCCATTGACCGCTTCAAGGTGACGTATACCACCGGCGTGCCGGCGATGTACAACATGATCTTCGCCAGGCCCGAGCTCTTTGAGCGCTACGACGTATCTTCCGTGCGTATCGCCACGGTGGGATCGTCGTCCGTGGCGCCGGAGCTCCTCCGGCTGCTGCAACGGTATTTTCCTCAGGCTCACGTCAGCGAGATTTACGGCTCCACCGAAGGCGGACCCGTCACGCTCATCCAGCCGCTTGACGACACTCCGGGTCTCGGCGCCGTCGCGGAGACCGAGATCAGGATCGTGCGTGACGATGAGACGGACTGCTCCGACGAAGAAGTCGGCGAGCTCATCGTGCGCAATCGTGGCGTTCTTCGGGAGTACTACAAGAACCCGGAGGTCAGCGCCAAGCGCATCCGGGAGGGTTGGTACTACACGAGCGACCTTGCCAAGCGCGCCGCGAGCGGCCGCTACTTCATCATGGGGCGGACCGACGACATGATCATCACCGCCGCGGAGAACGTCTATCCCATTGAGGTCGAAGACCTCCTGCGGCGTTACCCCGATGTCTTGGACGCGTGTGTCGTTCCCATTCCTCACGCCGTTAAGGGGCAAGTCCCCGTCGCGTTCGTCGTCCTGCGTCGCGGAGCACGCGAGGACGAGCAGGTGCTCAAGGCGTTCGCCCTCGAGCACGGACCCGCTTTTGCCCATCCTCGCCGGGTGTTCTTCTTGGAACAGATTCCATTATCAGGGCCTGGTAAGGTCGATCGAAAGAAGCTCTGCGAGCTTGCTGAAGCGATGGTCGCAGAAGGCGGTCCCGCCAACATCCCATCGCTCGAACGCTGAGGAGACTGATATGCCCGACTACTCCATTTCGAGAGAGAAGTTCGTCAAGGGCGCGGGCATGGCGGCGGCCGCCGCCGCCGCTGCCTTTCCCGCTTTCGTGCCACGACGGAGTGAGGCCGAAGAGACCGTCAAGATCGGCCAAGTAGAGTCGCTCGTGGGGCCGTTCTCCGTTTTCGCGAAGACCGAGGTTCAGGCCGCGGCGATGGCCGTCGACGCGTGGAATAAGCGCGGCGGAGTGCTCGGTCGAAAGGTCGAGGTGGTGGTCGGCGACGATCAAAACAACCCGGGCACGGCCGTCTTGAAGGCGAGGTCTCTGGTCTACCAGGATAAGTGCGTTGCCCTGATGGGCACCGTGAACAGCGCGGCGACCCTCTCGGTCAGCGCCACGGCGGCATCTTTGGGCGTGGTTTTCGTCGACTCCGGGGGCCATACCGACGCCGTCGTCGGCGAGAAGTGCAGCTGGAATAGCTTCCAGACCTGCCACAACACCTGGATGATGACGCACGCCACGGGCTACTCCATCGCCAAGCTCTTCGGCAAGCGTTGGTACCTGATCACGCCGGACTATGCGTTCGGGCACACGGTCGCGAAGGGATACGAGGACGTCATCAAGCGCATCGGCGGCCAGATCGTCGGCAACGACCTCGTGCCCATGGGGACTGCCGACTACAGCTCCTACCTGCTGAAGGTCGAGGCCGCGAAGCCGGACTGCCTGATCGCGATTCCGGGAGGACAGGATCTCGTCAACCTCTTGAAGCAAGCCGATTCGTACGGCTTGCTCGGCAAGATTCCCGTTGCCGGTCCCTACACCGAGTTGGAAGTCGTATGGCAGCTGCCGAAGTCCGCTCGGGTCGGCTACTGGGGAGTCGAGTGGTACTATAAAGGCGACATCGTCTTTGGGAAGGGTAACCTCGAGGCCCAGCGCTTCGTCGACGAGTACCGCAAGCGCTACGGCTACCCGCCCACCCCGTATAGCGTCGGCGCATACGTCTCGATGGATCGTCTCCTGTGGGCGATCAACGAAGCGAAGAGCACCGACGGGGTCAAGGTGGCGCGAACGCTGGAGGGGGCGGAGTTCAAATCGGTTTGGGCCGGGACATCGTCGTACCGGAAGATCGATCACGAGCTCATGTGGCCGGCCTTCTTCAGCAAGGTGCGTCCCGAGGGCACACCGGAAGACAAGTACGACGTCTTGGAGATCCTGGACCGTCAGGAGGCTTCGGCGATCGCGCCTTCGGAGAGGGCGCAAGCCGCGGTCTGTCACTTGGGCTATCCCGGCTAGCGGGGCGAGGATAGGCGCATGCGTGCAGTACTCTTTGAGCAGCACGGCCCGCTGGAGAACCTGCGGTACGTGGAGGACTTTCCTGAGCCCGAAGCGGGCCCCGGAGAATGCCTTGTTCGGGTCCGGGCCGCGGCCCTCAATGGGTTCGACCCGATGATCCTGCGCGGCATCCCGGGGCTGAAGATCCCGTTGCCGATGGTTCCCGGAGGAGATATCGCGGGCGAGATCGCGGCACTCGGCTCAGGCGTCGACGACGCGGACTGGAGCGTCGGCGACCGCGTCAGCGTGATGCCGCTGCTACCGCCGAAGATGATCGGCGAGACGCTGCGAGGCGGCTGCTGCGAGTACATCAGCGTTCCGGCCACACATCTCATCAGAATCCCGGACGGCGTCTCATACGAGCAAGCCGCATGCCTTCCGGTTGCCTACGGCACGGCGCGCAGGATGATGGTCACCCGCGGAGGCGTCTCCGCGGGTGAGTCCGTGCTCATCCTCGGCGCCACGGGTGGAGTCGGAACGTGCTGCGTTCAACTGGCGAAAGCGGCCGGCGCCGAGGTCGTCGCGTGCGGCAGCTCCAAGGAGAAGACGGAGCGGCTCAAGGCGCTTGGAGCCGACCACGTTGTCGACACATCGAGCCAAGATTTCGTCGAAGAGGCGCACCGGCTCTACGGAAAGCCGCGCGTCTGGGGCGAGAGCGGCGGTGTCGACGTCATCGTCAACTACATCGGCGGTGAGACCTGGGCGAAGAGTCTCAAGGCGCTCAAGCGCGATGGCAGGATGCTGACGTGCGGAGCCACGGCGGGCTTCAATCCTCCCACGGACATCCGCTACATCTGGTCGTTCGAGCAACGGATCATCGGCTCCAACGGGTGGACGGCTGATGACCAGGCTGCTTTGTTGCAGATGGTCGCGGACGGGCGGATCGATCCGGTGATCGACTCCGTACGCCCATTGGCGCAGATGAAGATTTCGATGCAAGAGCTGATCGACCGGAAGGTCTTCGGCAAAGCGGTCTTAACGGTGTGATGTGAGCGACAAGCCGAATCTGCTCGACGCGGAGACGATGCGGAGGCTGATCGTCGAGGCGCCGTTTCATCAATGGCTAGGCCTCACGCTCGTCGATCTCACGGAAGAGCACATCGACCTACGAGTCGCGTGGCGCGAAGAGTACGTCGTGAACCCCGAGCAGCGGTACGCGCATGGGGGCATCCTCGCGGCCTTCATCGACCTCACCGCCGATTGGGCCATCGCGGCGAAGTTCGGAAGGGGCGTCCCCACGATCGACATGCGCGTTGACTACCACAAGCCGGCGATGCCCGGGGATCTCTGGGCGAGGGGACGCCTGCTGAAACTGGGGCGGACGTTCTCCTCGGCCGAGGCCGTGGTGTACGACATGTCTGGAGCCATGCTGGCGAGTGGGCGGGGCGTCTACCTGACGTCGAAGGCCTAACGGCGCCGAAACGAGCGAGAGATGATCACACGCTTGGATCACCTGGCCATTGCATTCCCGGACCTCAAAGCCGCGGTATCGGAGTACCGTGAACTCGGCTTCGAGGTTCAGGAGGGTGGAAGCCATCGCGGCTTGGGGACGCACAACGCGATCGTCCGCTTTGGGCTCGACTACCTTGAGCTCATCGCCGTCCGCGACGAAGCCGAGGCGCTTGCCGCCGGCGAGGCCGGCCGCGTGGCGGTGGACTTCGTACGCAAGGCCGGCCGCGGCCTGTTGGGGTTCGCCGTGGCGACCGCCGACGCCGCGCGGGACGCCGATCGCTTGGCGCAATGTGGCGTGCCAACGAGGGTGGTCGCGATGGAGCGGCGCCGCCCTGACGGCCGCACCTTGAAGTGGCGACTGGCCATTCCGGAAGGCGGGCCTTGGCGTCATGCGCTGCCGTTTCTCATCGAGTGGGAGACGCCCGACGAAGAACGCTTGGCGTGGGAACGCCCCGGGCGGCACCGGAACGGCGCGCTCGGCCTCGCCGGCGTGTCGATCGTCGTGCGAGATCTCGAGCGCACTGCCGCTCTGTATCGCGACGCGCTAGGCTTCGGCTCGGACGCCCCGGAGGAGAGCGCCGGCCCGAGTGGACATGGCCGCCGCTTCAGCCTCGCGGGCACGGATATTAGGCTGTTTTCGCCGGGCGACAGCGGCGAAGCGGCGACGACGCTCGCATCCGTGGGCGAGGGGCCGTTCGAGTTTGCGCTTCGGATGCGCGAAGCGAGAGGGTAGCGGGCCGACCTCGGTCGGAAGGGAGACCAGATGGCTTCTACGCAGTCACGAAAGCCCTCGGCGCAGCTGCGCCTCATGGGCGCGGACCTTGATGTCCCATTGGTCGGCGGCGGGCGGCGACGGTACCTCAACCTCGACTTCGCCGCGAGCGCGCCCGCCCTGGAGGCTGCGGTGCGAGCGCTGGAGAGCGTCCTTCCGTGGTACAGTAGCGTGCACCGCGGGGCGGGATTCAAGTCGCAGGTATCAACGGCCGCATATGAGGGCGCGCGCGAGGAGCTCCGCCTTTTCTTTGGGGCGCGCGACGATGACGCCGTCGTCTTCACACGCAACACGACCGACGCTATCAACCTGCTCTCCTATGCCTTGCCTCCCGAAACGGACGTAATTGCGTTCGCCGTCGATCACCACGCCAACATGCTGCCGTGGCGCAGCCATAGCGTGCGCTATCTACCCGTGCCTTCGAGCCCCGAGGCGCTCATCTCATCGCTGGAACAGGCTCTCGCGGAGAGGACTCTAGAGCGCGCGCTTGTCACGGTGACGGGCGCCTCGAACGTGACAGGCGAGATCTGGCCACTGGCGGAGATCGTGCAGCGCGCGCATGCGGCGGGAGCGCGCGTGCTCGTAGACGCGGCGCAGCTCGCGCCGCACTATCCCATCGACCTTTCGGCACTGGGCGTCGACTATCTGGCGATATCCGGGCACAAGATGTACGCACCGTTCGGCTCTGGGGCCTTGATCGGGCGGGCCGACTGGCTAGAGGACCACGAGCCCTTGTTGCGCGGCGGAGGAGCCGTTGACTTCGTCACCCTAGACGACGTTGCATGGAAAGAGGCTCCGGATCGCCAGGAGGCCGGCTCGCCCAATATTCTGGGTGCCATCGCGCTGGGAGCAGCGTGCCGTGCGCTGCGGGAATATGGGATGGATGCCTTGGCCGAAGAGGAAGCCGAGCTCTACTCCTACGCTCGAGAGCGGATCCTGACGGTCCGCGGCCTCGAGCTCTACACGGTTTGGGGCTCGGAGTATCCGCACGTGGGGATTCTCACGTTCAACCTTCGCGGCTACGAGCACAGCCTGCTCGCGGCCATCTTGAGCGCCGAGTACGGGATCGGTGTGCGTCACGGGTGCTTCTGCGCGCATCCGTTGCTGCTACACTTGTTGCGTGTTGAGCGCAGTCAGGCTGATCTCATTCGCGACGAGCTTCGTTCGGGTGTGCGCCCTTCGATGCCGGGCGCGGTACGCATGAGCCTTGGTTTAGGGGTCACGAAGGCCGACATCGATGAGACGTTCGCGGCTCTACGGTGCATCGCGGAGAATGGTCCGTGCTGGCGATACGAGCGCGACTCGCGCACCGGTGAGTATGAGCCGGTGGACGACCCGCGGGCGTGGCCGGACCTTCCCGTCCGGCTTTCGCGCCATCACGCCCACGGCATCGGAGAGAGCTCGTAGGGCAAAGCGACGCGGGCGCGCTCAGGCGCGCAAGCCGCCCGCCAGCCGTTCGATGCCCTCGCGGATGCGCTCCGGCGGCGTGTTGGAGAAGTTGAGGCGCAGCGCGTTGGCGACGTCCTTGTGGGGATAGAAGGCGCGCCCCGGGACGAACGCCACGCGCTGGCGTTCGGCGACCTCGTGGAAAAGCGCCTCGGTGTCGAAGCCGGGGCGCTGCACCGTGGCCCAGAAGAAGAGCCCGCCGCTGGGTTCGTTGAAGCGCACGTCGGACGGCATCAGCTCCGTCAGGGCCTCGCGCATGGCGTCGCGCCGCTCGCGGTAGCAGTCCTTGATCCTCTCCACGTGCCGGTCGAAGGCGGCATCGTCCTTGGTGAACTCCGCGAAGAGGTATTGGCAGAACGTGTTCGTGTGCAAGTCCGCGGCTTGTTTGGCCGGCACGATCCGCTCCCGCACGGCGGGATCGCGGCAGACCAGCCACGCCAGGCGTAGGCCGGGGGCGCAGATCTTCGAGTTGGTGCCCAGGTAGATCACCGTTCCCCGGGTGGGGTAGGCGATCAGCGGGGTCAGGTGGCGCCCCTCGTAGCGCAGCTCGCCGTAGGGGTCGTCCTCCACCAGCGGCACGTCGTACCGCTCGCAGATGCGCACGATGGCCTCGCGCCGCTCCTCCGAGAGCGTCACGCCCGTGGGGTTGCCGAAGTTCACCACCAGGTAGACCAGCTTGGGCGGCGCGGCGGCGGCGCGCAGCGTCCGCTCCAGCGAGGCGGGGATCATCCCCTGGGCGTCGGTCTCCACCGTGGCGTACTCCGCCTGATAGGCGTCGAACGCCTGGATCGCGCCGAGGTAGCTCGGGCTCTCCAGCACCACGGTGTCGCCGGGGTCCAGGAACACCTTGCCGACCAGGTCGAGGCCCTGCTGTGACCCCCCGGTCACCAGCACGTCGCCCGGCGCGACCTCCACGCCCCACACGCGGTCCAGGCGCGCCGCCACCCAGGCCCGCAGAGGCGGGTGACCCTCGGTCACCGTGTACTGCAGGCTGTTGGGCCCGTCGGTGGGATCGGCCAGCACGCGCGCGGCGGCCTGGGCCAGGGCCTCGCGCGGAAAGAGCTCCGGCGCGGGCAGACCCCCGGCGAACGAGATGACGTCGGGCTGCTGGGTGACCTTGAGGATCTCGCGGATCGTGCTGGCGCGCAGCCGTTGCGTGCGCGTCGCGAAGCGGCCGACGTGGCCGCGCGCGGTCGTTTCCATATGTTGAACATTCCTGCCCCCCCGGCGGCCTCCCTGTGCGCGGCGTTCCGCAGGCCCGCTCACGTTGCCGATACGATACACGTATGGAGAACCGTGCGGCCTCCCGGGGCAAGGATGCAGGCGACTTTCCCAAGGTCGTCCTGCTCGATACCGTCAGCTTCTGCAACCTGAAGTGCTCGATGTGCTTCCACAAGGAGATGGAGCGGCAAAAGGGATTCATGCCGTGGCCGCTCTTCACCAAGTGCATCGACGAGATCGCCGCGGCCGATCCCGCCACGCGCGTCTGGATGGTCTTCTTCGGCGAGGCGCTCATCCGCCGGCGCTACAAGCCCACCATCTTCGACATGATCGCCTACGCGAAGTCGCGCGGGCTGACCGACGTGGTGCTCAACTCCAACGCGAACCTGCTGGACGAGCCGAGCGCGCACGCCCTCATCCAAGCCGGACTCGACGGCATCTACATCGGCCTCGACGCCTTCTCGCCGCAGACGTATGCCCAGGTGCGCGTCGGCGGCGACTACGAGCGCACCGTGCAGAACGTCCTCGGCCTCTTGGAGCTCAAGCGCGCGCATGGCTTCGCGAACCCCGAGGTCTACGTGCAATTCGTGGAGATGGATGTCAACGCCCACGAGAAGGAGGACTTCATCGCCTTCTGGTCCGCGCGCGGGGCCAACGTCAAGATCCGGCCGAAGGTGAGCTGGGCGGGCAAGGTCGACGCGCCCAACCTGGCGCTCGGCAACGATGAGCGTTGGCCGTGCTATTGGGCGATGCAGACGATGTCGATCACGGATCGCGGCAAGGTGGTGACCTGCGCCGTGGACCTGGACGCGCGCTTCGTCGCCGGCGACGTCACCTCGTCATCCATCCGCGAGGTGTGGAACGCGAGCTTGGGGCCCCTGCGCGCGGCGCACGTGGAGCGGCGCTTCGACGCCCTGCCGCCGCACTGCCGCGACTGCCGCGATTGGCAGGCGGCCAGCGCCGTCTACTACGACTAGTACGCGGCGTAGTACGTGGACGCGAACGATCTCACGGCGCGGTATGCTCCGCCCAACGCGACCGCCGCGAAGAGCATGGTGCCGGCGCAGAGGCCGTAGGCCGGCGTGGCGTCGGGCGCATGGGTGATCACGGCCCAGGCTCCCACGCTCCCGCAGACCGCCACCGCCGCGGCGGCGGCCGCCAGCGGCACCGCCGGACGGCTCAGGAAGAACTGCACCTGGCACGCATAGAGACCCAGCATCAGCGCGGCGTACGCGGCGGCCGCCAGCGCCAGCACGCGCATCTCCGTGGGGTCGGCCGGCGCGCCGCCCACGTGCGGCAGCAGGCGGTCGCCTAGCGGCACCACCACGAGCCACGAGAGCACGGCCGCAAGCGCCATGGCCCCGACGCTGCGCGCGAAGAACCGCGTGATGCGCCGGTTGAAGGCGTCCTCTTCGCCGACCGCGTACTGCGCGGCGCCGCCGACGATGAGCGGCGGCAGACGCTCCAGCGCCACGTTCATGGCGCCCGTCAAGGGCACCGCGGCGAAGAGCGCCACGTCGGCGGCGATCTCGTAGCGCGCGTTGTAGACGATGCGCCCGCCGTGCAGCAGGCCCGCGGCGACGTGATCGAGCACGATCGCCAAGAAGTAGAGCCCCCCGAAGATGGCGTATGGGCGCACGCTCTCATCGATGGCGGGCCACCACGGTTCGCCCACGGGGCCGCCGCCGGAGCGCTGGCGGAGCCAACGCGCCGTCGCCGCGATCACCGCGATGCCCACCGCTCCGATGACCGCCGCTTGCACCATCGGCTCCCATGGCTTCACCACGTCGCCGTGGAAGCCCAGACGGAAGACGATGCCGCTCAGCACCACCGTCACGGCGACGATGCCCAGAATGGTCCCGAAGCGCCGCAGCGTGTAGAGCGTGGCCAGCGAGAGCTGGAAGATCCCCGATGCCAAGAGGTAGGCCCCGCCCAGCAGCGACTCTTGGAGCGGGAAGCCGCCCACCAGCACCAGGGCGGCCGAGAGCACCGCCGCGCTCGCCAGCAGCACCAGCGCCCCCCGCGCGGTGTAGCGTGCGGAGACGCGGTTCATCATGGCGTGGTCGTCTTGAAAGAGCGAGAACGTCACCTTGCGCGCGATGGCCTGCGTGAAGAAGCCGCTGACCACCAGCGCCGCGAAGACGCCCAGGCTCGCGGTGACCACCAGGTCCGCCGGGGTGTCGAACGCCGACCACAAGGCCGCGCCGAAGACGAAGAGCCCCACCACGGCCACCACCCACGGCCCTGAGTAGAGCGATCCCACCGCGTAGTCGCGGCAGGCGCGGATGAACCAGCTCGGGTCGCCGCGGTCGTCCACGCGCTCGTCGGCGACGTACTTGTCGACCAGCGCCGCCACGTCCGCGGCCAGCGCGAAGAGATCGTGGTACCAGAGCTCCTCCACGATCTCTTGGCTGTAGCCCAGCGTCTCCAGCAGGATCGCAACCTCGTCGACGCCCTTGGGGCGCCAGCCCTTGCCGAAACGGTCCTGCTTGCAGAGCGAGACGATGCTGCGCGCCGCCACCTCGATCGCGTGGTCCCGTTCCTCCAGCCGTCCGAAGTCGCCGATCATCATGCCACGACCAGCCCTTGCGTCAGCTCGCCGTAGAGGGCGCGGTAGTTGTTGAGGAAGGTGACGCGGGAGAAGTGCTCCAGCGCGTGCCCGCGCGCCGCGTGCCCCAGCTCGCGCGCGCGCTCCTCGTCCGAGAGCAGCGAGACCAGGGCCTCGCCCAGCCGGTCGGGGCGCCGCGGCGGCACCACCGTGCCGAAGGCGCCCACGGCCTCGCGCACGCCGCCCACGTCCGTGGCGACCACGGGGCGGCCGCACATCATGCCCTCGATCACGCTGTAGGGAAAGCCCTCGCTCACGCTCGAGAGCGCCACCACGTGCCCCGCCGCGTATGCGGCGCCCGGATTCGCGGTGGCGCCGCACAGCCGGACCGTCTCGCCCAGCCCCAGCTCCTCGATCAGCGCCTCGCACTCGCGCAGGTACTCGAGGTCGGGCGCGGGCCCCCACAGGTCGAAGCGCACGCCCGGCACGCGCTGGCGCACCACCGCGGCCGCCGCGATCAGCGTCAGCGGATCCTTGAGCGGATCGATGCGCGCCACGCTCACCACCGTGGGGGGACCGGCCGGCGGCTCCACCGCGGGAAAGCGCGCGGGATCGACGCCGTTGTAGATCACGCGCACGCGCTCTTCCGGCACGCCGTAGAACGCTTCCCACTGCGAGTTGTAGGCGCAGACGGGGGCCACCGCGTCGGCCGCGTGGTACGCGGCGCGCACGATGCCGGAGAAGAAGTTCTTCTTGACCGTGCGGTCGGACATCGGAAAGCCCGCGCGCGCCAGCGCCAGCACCCGCTCGCGCAGGTAGACGCCGTGCTCGGTCAGCAGCACCGGCTTGCCCAAGCCTTCGTGCGCCACCACGGCCGGCAGAGCGCAGAGACCGGAGGCCGAGGTGTGATAGACGTCGGCTTGCGGAACCTCGATCGCCAGCGGAATCAGGTAGCGGTAGATGGAGCGCAGCGTCTCGACGGCCTCGATGGTGGTCATGAAGCGCTGGTGCCAGGGGTTGGCGTTCAGAACATCCGTGGCCGCGCGCCACGTCTCGTCGCGGCGCATCGTCCAGTCGTAGTCGTGCTCGCGGAAGTAGGCGTACAGCTCGGCCAGCAGCGCGGCCAGCTCGCCGGGGGCAGCGGCCTGCATGCCCAGCGCGATCTGCTCCAGCAGCGCGCGGAAGACGGGGACGAAGCGCGAGCGCAGCGCCCGCGCGTCGCGCGCGCGGCCGGGCGCGAGCTCGAGATGGTTGTACTCGCGCAGGCTCTCCACGCCCCAGAGCGGCACCGTCAGCACGCGCGTCACGTTCTCCGGCAGGGGATACTCCAGGCGGTTCTGCGGTCCTCCGACGATCGCGTAGACCACGAACTCCACGTCGGGGAGGCCGTGCACCAGATCGTCGCACCACGTGGAGACGCCGCCCCGCACGTACGGATACGTCCCCTCCGTGAGCAGGACGACTCTCACGCGATCCCCGAGGGACGGTCGTCGGCGAGCACGGCGTCGAAGGAGTGCGCGAAGTCGATCGACTTCTTCGCCAGCTTGAGGTTGCCGGCCATCAAGAACGAGCGCGCGGCGTTGAGGTAGGCCTCGCGCACGTGCACGGGGTCGCTCTCGTTCTCCGCCCAGCAGAGGTACATCTTTCCGGCCAGACGCAGGAACTTGTTGGCCAGATCGTGCTCCCGCAACTGCCCCGCGGTGACGGAGGCGCTGCGGAAGGCGATGGCCGCGCGCGCGAAGCGCTTTTTGCTCTCGCACTCCTCGGCCTCGCGCAGAAACCAGCCCATCGCCTCGCGCAGGCGCCCCAGCTGCGAGGCCTCCATCCCGCGCAGCCAGTAGTCTTCCTCGCCCACGGCACTCGGAACGGGAGGCCCAACCTCCGGCCGCGTCTCCGCGACGTCGGTCGACTTCGGCGGCGCCGCGCTCGCGACGGAGCCGTGCGCCTGATCGCGCGCGCGCAGGTGGCGCTTGATGCGGGCCAGCAGCTCGCGCGTGTGAAACGGCTTGGTGACGAAGTCCTGCGCGCCTGCTTCCAAGCCCATCACCTTGTCGTCCACTCGCGACTGTCCGGTCACCATGATCACCGGGATCCGGGCCGTCTGCGGATCGGCCTTGAGGCGCTTGGTGGTCTCCAGCCCCTCCAACAGCGGCATGACCCAGTCCACCAGCACCAGGTCGGGCTGCTCCTGCTTGGCCAGGTCGTACGTCTCGAGGCCGTTGCGCGCTTCCAGCACGGCGTAGCCGTTGCGCCGGAGCAGGGCGCGCAGCATGCCGCGGATCTCCGGGTCGTCGTCGGCGATCAAGATGCGCTGCCCCTTCGCCGCGGGGGCGGGAGCTTCCGGAGCGGTGTCGCGCCTGGAACCCGCCACGCGCGCGGCCGCCTCGCTCGCTTTGCGCTGCAGCTCCGCGGCAGTCTCGAAGGAGATCGCGGCATCGCTGGCGGTGTAGCACTCGACGTAGCCGTAGGGTTTGCCCTCGACGATTAGCGGCAGGCCGACGAAGGAGCCGGCCGGCACCGGCGGCTCGAAGCGCGCGTCGTCGTCGACGCGGTCGAGCAGCATCGCGGCGGGGCGCGGCGCGCTCAGGATCTCTCCCACCGCCGCCGCCGCCAGGCCCCCGTACGTGCGGCCGTGCATCTGCTGCACCGTGGCCAGCATCGGCTGGCGTGGATCGAACGGGGCGACCAGCCAGATGCGCACCATCAACAGCCCGTGCTCGCGGAGCAGGGCGCTCGCCGTCTCTTCGGCGATCTCGAGAGGACTGGTTTCCCACGTTGCAGCCATGATCAGAATGCCACTCCCAGCGTCAGCGTCGGGCGCAGATCGACGTACGTGGAGCCCGTGGGCGATCCGGCGCGCAAGTAGACGCCGCCGAAGCCCTCCAGCGCGAGCGAGGGGCCTTGTGCCCCGAACGGGTGAATGCGAACGCCTACGCCGAGCTCGGCCACGTTGTCGTAGTAGTATCCTTGGGTGTCGGCCGTCACCGTCACGCGCGCGTAGACGTCGGTGGTGCGGCCATGGCCGAACGCGCGGCCGCGCTCGGCTTGCAGATAGACGATGCCGTCGCGATAGCGGCTGTAGTACGCGGCGCTTCCGTAGAAGGAGCCGATGGGGCCGGGGTCGCCCAACGGCACGCTCCACTCGCGGTAGAGCTGGGCCCCGCCGCGAAAGTCACCGCCGCTCTGCTGCGTGACGTCGGGGGAGGGCTCGCCGATCTGCTGGGCGGCGCCCACTTGGGCGAAGAGCCGCAGGCCGTCGGCGAACTGCGCCTGGAGGCCAGCGGCTCCCAGCAGGTAGTTGTCGGCGAACGTCTGCGGCAAGCGGCCGCCCGTGGTGCGGGTGTCGCGCGTGTAGAACGCCTCGAAGTAGGGGCGGATCGTGGCCTGCGGCGAGCCCACCGGCTTGGTCGCGTCGACGGAGAAGATGGTGTCGTTGAAGCGCGCGTCTTGGAGCGCATAAGCGTAGAGGAAGCCGGATTGGTCGGCCCGCGCCCGCGCGGGGAGGGCAAGTGCGGCGAGCACGGCGAGCGCGCAGATCAGGGCTTTCACGAACGTCCTTCGAGCTCCACCCTGCCGAGCGAGAAGTGCAGGTTGACGAAGGCGTCGATCAGCAGGTCTCCGCGCGGCGTGCCCGCGCATGACCAGATGCTCGGATCGCCGTCGTACGGGAACGATCGCAGCGTGCCGTCGGCCGACAGGAGCACGAAGGCCGCGTTCTTGCGGTCGAAGGTCACCAGCGCATCGCCCAGGCTGCACAGCGCCGCGAAGCGGCCGCGGTCGCGGCTCGTCCACGGGTCGGAGGCGGGCGCGAAGCGCGCGATCACCGCGCCGGTCCGCAGGTCGTGCACGCCGCCGCGTGAGCCGAGGCCGACGACCTTGCCATGGTACCGCGCGATGCCCACCAGCCAGTTGTCCTCGGGCGGCAGCGCCTGGTCGTGCTCGACCGCCGCCATGCTGCCGTCGATGGCCAGCGTGACCAGGCGCGGATGCCCCTGCGCCGAGACGCCGCGTTGGAGATAGACGTCGAGCGTTCGCTCCCCCGTCGCCAGCAGGCCGGCGATCAGCGTCGGCTTCTCCACGCGGTCGCTCTGGAGCGCGTCGACGTGCCAGCGCGCCAGCTCGCGTCCGTGCAGGTCGAGGGAGAAGAGGTCGGGGCGTTGCGCGGCGGCGGCCCAGATGCCGCCGTCGGGCGCCAGCGCGATGGTGCGGCTGTCGAGGTAGCCGCCGGCGCGCGAGAGGTCGGGGATATCCGCGTAGCCCGCGTCCGTCGATTCGGCGAAGGCGACGGAGGTGAGCTCGCCCATGCCCACGCGCGGCAGCGTGTAGGGATCGTCGGCCCGCGAGCTGGCGTAGTAGTGCGCGGGAACGCTGGTGGCGAAGGCGATCTCCACGCCGCCCTCGCGCAGCGCCTGCGCGATCAGCGGATAGAGGTGCGGCGCGTTGGAGTGACCGGGGTAGTTCTCGCCGTACTCGTCGCTCGGGTAGGCGAAAGCGGTGACGCCGTGGTGCACGGCGCCTTCCACGAGCAGGCGCTCCGCGGCGAAGTCCTTGCGCAGACGCGCCAGGAACTCGGGCCTCGTCTCCACACGCTTCTGCTCCGGGAGCCACGCCAGGTTGGCGTACCAGTACGGCGGCGCCGTGCCGGCGGCGTCGATGCGGAGGGTGGAGTGACCGGCGTAGCCGTGCGACTCGATGCGCCAGATGCCGCTGCGCTCCATGGCGGTCAAGTCGTCCCGGCGGAGGCGCCCGGGCGTGCGGTGGTCCACGCGCTCACCCTCCACGAACATCACGGCCGTCATCCCGTGCTTGCGCAGGACCGGCGTCGCCTCGGTCCAGGCGGAAGCGAACCCGTCGTCGAAGGTAATCAGCAGCGGTTTGGCCGGGAGCTTCACCGGTTTGCCGGCGATGAAGTCCTCATACGTGCTCAGCGAGATCGTTTGGTAGCCGTCGTGGGCGAATTGCGTGAGTTGGGCATCGAACTCGGCGGGCGAGAGAAAGGGCTTGGTGCGGGTGTCCTCACCGTGGGCCGTGACGATCGGGTGGTCGGAGACTTGATGGTAGAGCACGACCAGCACGGATCGCTCGAAGGGAACGCGCAGAGCCGCGGCGCGAGCGAATGCGGGCAGGGCCGCAAGAAGCACCACGCCCGCGAAGGCCCATGCCAGCCCTCCGGCGACGTTCTTCCTGGATCTCACCCTCATACCGAGCCTCCCTCCTTCGTTATCGTCCGCGCACTCGTCGTTCCCGCGCGGCGCAGTGCATGCACGCGCTCGCTCGGCTGCCAGCGTAAAGAAGCCGTAAGGTCCGCGGAGCATGGCCGCGTTGCGTGAGGGGCGGGCGCTCGTGACGCGGCAGCTGATCGGCGTGCTGGTGTCGGCCGCCGTCATCGGCGCGCTGGTCGTGCTCTATCTGCTGCGCACCGGGCCGGCCAATCCGGTCCCCGTGTTGTTGCTGGGCGTGCTGGTCTCCACGTTCGTTGGCGGGCTGGTGCCCGGCATCGTCGCCACCGCGCTGGTGGTCACGTACGCGGCCGTCTCGTTCTGGCTGCCCGGTCATCCGTGGCGGTACGACTCGGCGCACGTGGTGCGGCTCTGGGCCCTCGTGCTCTTGGCACCCGCCATCGCTCTGCTGGTCGGCTGGCTCCATCACGTTGCGGAGCAAGGCGAGCGCCGCCGCCGCGCCGTGCAAGCCGCCTTCGATCTGGTGGCCAACCACATCGAGGACTTCGTCGTCCGGCGCAAGCTCTCGGGGGAGATCCTTGAGGCCAACGCCAGCTTCGCGAGGTTCTTGGGCGTCGAGCCGGAACGCTTGGTGGGCGTGCGCATCCAGGAGATGCAGCGCTACGGCGTGGAGGGCGTGGGCGAAGAGTTCGTGCGCCGCGTACGCGAGTCGCTGCAGCACGGCGAGCCGGCGATCACGCGCGTCACCATGACCGATGCGCGCGGCCGCCGCCGCGAGATGGAGTTCACCTACAGCGCGCTCGACGCTGCCGGCGAAACCGGTGAGGTGCTTACCGTCGGGCGCGACGTCACGGCCTTCGTCGAGCGCGAGGATCTCTTGCGGCGCGAGAACTCGCGGCTCTTGGAGCTCTCCGAGGCGGCGCACGGACTCTTCCTCACGTTCGACGCCGCGACGCTGGTGGAGCGCCTGCGCGCGGGCGTCGCCTCGCTGGCGGCGGGGACGGCCCGTCTCTACGCGCCGCTCTCCGACGGGACGCTGGTCGAGACGCGGGACTTGACGGCACGGCCAGACGGCGAGCCAGCGGATGCCTTCGCGGCGCGCGTGCGGGACGAGGACGAGGTGCAAGCCGATGCCGCGATGTCGCGCGTGGCCTATCCGGTGGCGGGAGCCGGCGGCGGCGTGGCCTACGTGGTCGACGTCTCGGCATCGCCCGGCGGCCGCGTCGCCCCGGAAGACGACGCGGTGCTCCGTCTCTTCGCCCAGTACTTCGCGGTGGCCGCGCACAACGCGCTGCTCTATCAGGAGCTGGAGCACCAGCGTACCTCCATCATCGAGCTCAACGCGCTCAAGAGCGACCTCATCGCGATGCTGGCGCACGACTTTCGCGGACCCCTCTCCGTGATCTCGGGCAACGCCGAACTGGTCGCCGACGACCCGGCCACGCCGCAGAGCGTTCGCGCCTCGATGGAAGACATGGTGGAGGCGGCGATGCGCCTGGGACGTCTTGCGGAGCAGACCCTCGCGCTGGCGCGCGCGGAGCAGAACGAGCTGCAGATCCACCCTGAGCCGACCAACGTGGCGGACCTGATGGAGGAGGTGGTCGCGGGGTTCCGCCCGCGGCGCACCGTGCACCTCACCGTGCGCGATCCCGATGCCGTCTGCGAGCTGGATGCGGAGCGCATGCGCCAAGTCTTCGACAACATCATCTCCAACGCGATCAAGTACTCCCCCGGCGGAGAGCCGGTGGAGGTGGACGTCCATCGTGAGGGAGAGATGGTCGCGGTGGAGGTGCGCGACCTCGGCATCGGCATCCCGGAGGGCGACCTGCCGCGCCTCTTCGGCCGCTTCGCGCGGGCCTCCAACGCGCGCGCGCGGGGGCTCAGCGGGACCGGCTTCGGCCTCTATCTGGCCAAGAAGTTCGTGGACCTCCACGGCGGCGCGATCGTGCTCGCGAGCGAGGAGGGGGCGGGCAGCACGTTCACCGTGCGGCTCCCCGTCTCGCGCGGCGGCGTGCGGGAGGTGGGGGCGCGCATCGTGCTGGTGGCCGACGGTGACGCCGATTCCCGAGAGTTCCTGGGGCACGTGCTGCGCTCGCAAGGCTTCGCCGTGCGCGAGGCCGCCGACGCTCGCGCGGCCGTGGAGCATCTCCTGCGCGATCCCTGCGCGGCCGCCGTCGTCGACGAGAACCTGCCGGGCCTCGAGGGCCAGGCGCTGCGCGCCCAACTGGTCGAGGCTTGCCGCCAGGGGCCGAAGCTGGTCTCCTTGGGCGGGTTCGGCTCGTCGGGGCTGCCGGAGAGCGCGGTGAGGGTCACCAAGCCGTTCCTGCTGAAGGATCTGTTCGCCGCGGTCGAACGTTCCGGGACGCGCTGATGGAGGAGACGTTTCTCCAGACCGTCCGGACGCTGGCGGACTCCATCGTCGAAGGCGTGCTCTTGCTGGATCCCAAGGGCGACCTCGTGATGGCTAACCGCACGGCGTTCCAGTTCTTCCACGCGGAGCGCGTGGAAGAGCTCCGCGTCCTGCGCGACCGGGCCGCGCGCTTCGAGGTGGTCGATGCCGCGCGCCGTCCCGTGCCGGAGCGGGATTTCCCGGCCTATCGCGCCATCCGCGGCGAGCGCTTTCGCAACCTGGAGCAGATCTTCAACGAGCGCGCCACCGGCCGCGAGAGCACCCTGCTCTTCAGCGGCGCTCCGATCTTCGACGTGCGGGGGCACGTCAACTACGCGCTGGTGCTCTTCGCCGACATCACCGAGCGCGCGCAGCGGGGGCGCACGCTCGAGCACGAGCTGGGCGCGGTGGAGGAGCGCTTTCGCCTGCTGCTGGACCAGCTCACCGAGCAGGTCATGACCCGCACGCTCGACGGCACGGTCACGCACGTCAACCGCAGCCTGGCGGAGTTCCTGGGCAAGTCAGCCGTGGAGATCGTGGGGCACCCGGTCATCGAGGTCTTCAGTGAGCCCAACGTCACGGAGGAGGTGACGCGGGGCCTGCGGCTCGGGCAGATCGTCTCGCGGCGCCTGCAACTGCTCGATGCCACCGGCCGGGCGCGCGACCTGGATTTCACCTGGCAGATCGTGCCGCGCTCGGAGGGTGACCCCGAGGTGCTGGCGGTCGCGCGCGACGTGACGGCGTTCGTCGACCGCGAGCGCGCGCTCAGCGCGGAGAACGAGCTGATGACGGCGCTGGTGCGCGTGGTGCGCCGCATCTTCTCGGGGCTCGATCCGCGCGTGCTGGTGGAGAACGTGGTGCGCGGGGCGCACGAGCTTTTCGGGGGCTCCGCGGTGCTCTATGCGGCGCTGCCGGACGGCACGTTCGTGGCCGTCGACGACGTCTCGTGGCCGCCCTCGCCCGCCGCGGGCGTCGACGACGAACTGGTCGCGAACGCGGCGGCTTCCGGCGAGGTCTGGTGCGACGATCCGAGCCATCGCGCGCTGCTGCCCGTGGCCGGCCCGGACGGCGCGACGCGCTGGGTGCTGGACATCCATCTGAGCGATGACGGCTCGCTGCCGCACGACGAGGAGCGGTTCGCGGCGGAGCTGTTGGCGCGCAACTTCTCCGTGGCCGCCCGCAACGTGGCGCTCTACGCCGAGCTGGAGCGGCAGCGCGCCTCCGTGATCGAGCTCAACCAGATGAAGAGCGACCTGATCGCGATGCTCGCCCACGACTTCAAAGGCCCGCTCACCACCATCGCCGGCTTCGCCCAGCTCCTGCTCGACGACGACATCGAGGATCCGCGTGAGCGCCGAGCGTCGCTCGAGGCGGTGCTCAACGCCGCCATGCGCCTGGCCAGCTTGGCCAGCGACACGCTGATGCTCTCGCGCTTGGAGGAGAACGAGCCGGTGCTCCACGCTGCGCCCTTCGACCTCGCGGCCATGGTGGAAGAGGTGGTGCGCTCCTACGCGGCGGAGCGCGAGGTGACGGTGGAGGCGGAGTTGGCGCCCGCCGTGGTCACGGGCGACCGGGAGCGCCTGCGCCAAGTCTTCGAAAACCTCATCTCCAACGCGATCAAGTACTCGCCGGACGGACGCCCGGTGAACGTGCTGGTGCGCCGCGACGGCGACGAGGTGGCCGTGGACGTGCGCGACCGCGGCATCGGCATTCCGGCTGACGAGATTCCCGGGCTCTTCGGCCGCTTCGCCCGCGCCTCCAACGCGCGCAAGCTCGGGATCACGGGGAGCGGCTTCGGACTCTATCTGGCCAAGCAGTTCGTCGAGAAGTCCGGCGGGCGCATCGGCGTCTTCAGCATCGAGGGCAGCGGCAGCACCTTCAGCGTCTACCTGCCGCTGGCCGAGGGCGGCGCGCCCGCCGCTGCCTGCCTTCCCAAGCGCGTGCTGGTGGCCGACGACGACGCCGACATCCGCTCGTTCATGGCGCACGCGCTGCGCGGGGCCGGCTACGCGGTGCGCGCCGTGGCCGACGGGGTGCAGGCGCTGGAGCGGCTGCGCGTGGAGCGCTTCGACGCCGCCGTGCTGGATATGGACATGCCGGGGCTCACCGGCGAGGAGGTCCGCAAGCACCTGCGAGCGGAGGGGGCGAGCGCGGTGGGCCTGGTCCTCACCAGCGGCATCGCGCAGGCGCCGCCGCCGGGATGGGACGCCTTCGTGCCCAAGCCCTTCCTGGTGAAGGACCTGGTCGCCGCCGTCGAGCGCGCGCTCCGGTGACCCGCGATGCGGCAGCTCTACGCGCGATCACTCCGCCGGCGCGGGAGCGCTCGGGAAGATGCCCATGGCGTTGAAGCCGGAGTCGACGAAATGCACTCCCGCCGTTACCGCACGCGAGAGATCCGAGGTGAGAAAGACGGCCGCGTTGCCGACGTCTTCCGGCGTGACGTTGCGGCGCAAGGGCGCCCCGGACGCCACCATCTCGAGGATGTGGCGGAAGCCGCGGACCTGACGCGAGCTGGCCGTCGAGATGGGGCCGGCGGAGATCGCGTTGACGCGGATGCCGCGCGCGCCGAGGTCGTACGCGAGATAGCGCACGATCGACTCGAGCGCGGCCTTCGCGATGCCGGCGAGATTGTAGTTCGGCACGATCGACGTCGATCCGAAATAGGTCACCGCGACGATGCTCGCTTCGTCGTTGAGGACGTCGACGAGGGCGTTTGAAAGCGCGATCAACGAGTAGGACGAGATGTCGAGCGCCAGCGAGAATCCGTCGCGCGACGTCGTGTAGACCTTGCCTTGCAGGTCCTCTTTGTTGGTGTAGGCGATGGAGTGCACCAACGCATCGAGGCTGCCGTAGTCTCGGCGCACCGCTTTGCCCAGCTCGGCGAGCGCCTCGTCGGATCTCACGTCGCAAGGATAGCAGCGAGAGCCGCCCAGTTCGGCGGCGAGCTTCTCGACTTCGTCGCGAACCCGGTCGCCTTGATAGATGAAACACAGGCGCGCGCCGTGCGCGTGCAAGGCCCGCGCGATGCCGGTTGCGATCGACCAGCGGTTGGCGACGCCCGTGACGAGCGCAGTCTTTCCATCTAAGAGTGCCATGAGCCCTCAGTATGCGACGGGGGATTGGGGAGCGCCTTCCGGCGTCGCGGCCTCGGCCATCTTCGCGATCACGTCGGCCGCGGTGTAGGCATGACCGCCGGGCGGCAGGAAGCGCGGAATCTCGGTCAGGTCGTTGCCCGCCGTCACGATTCCCGCCTCCACGCGACCGTCTTCGCGTATCTGCGGCAGCCCGATGGTCGCTACGAGCGCGTTGCAGATGCACTTGCGCCCCACGGTATCCTCGATCTTACCGCCCTTGGCGACGTACAGGTCCGTCGGCTCGCCGGCGCAACGGTAGCCGATCCTCCCCGAGGGGGCCTTGTACGCTTCGCGCAGATAGCCGAGATCGCAGATGCGCGTTCGCTCGGCGTAGACGTCGTCTTCCGACATCGTCCCCTCCAAGTGCGCGACCTTGAAGGGAAAGCTCGTCGGGGAGGCCAGGGCATCGGTCGAGACGCGGGCCTCGCCGGCGAGGGCCTTTTCCAGCAGGGCGCGCTTGTAGTCGTCCCGCAGGCCGGACTCGGCGCAGAACGCGAAGGCGGTCCCCATCTGCACGCCCGCCGCTCCCGCGGCCAGGGCCTCGCGCAGCTTCTCGGGCGATCCGTATCCGCCGGCGAGCCAGAACGGCAGGCCCAACGCGCGGATCTTCTCGAGGTCGACGCAGTCGCGCTCGCCGTAGACGACGTCGCCGGTCTCGTCGAGCTGGAGCTTTCCTCGCGGCGGCGCGTTGTGCCCGCCCGCAGTTGGCCCTTCGATGACGAAGCCGTCGATTCGTCCGTTCGTCCTCTTGACGAGGGTCGTCGCCAGCGTGTTCGAGGCGACGATCGCGATGAACGCGGGACGCTCGAGCGGCGGCAGATCGCCTTCCATGAAGTCCCGCGGGACGAACGTCATCGTCGTGTCGTCGCCTTCCTGCGCGCCGGTGACGGAGAGCGGGTAGGTCGCCGGCTCGTGCTTGACCAGACGATCGAGGACGTCGGGGATCTTCACGGGGATCCCCGCGCCCATGAGAATGTATCCGACGCCGGCGAGCAAGGCACCGTAGATCGAAGGCAGATGCGGAAGCTGGATCTTCTCGAGGTAGTTGATTCCGACGGGGTTTCCATGGCCCTCGCGAGCGAGGAACACCTCGACGAAGTTGGCGGCGATGCACAGCGCATGCAGCTTGCGCGGGCCCTGCTTGACGTGCAGCGGGAGCGTCTTGTACGGCTCGTTCGCCGCCCTGCCGCCGGGTACGTAGTACGCCTTCCAGATGCGCTCGGCAACGCTCCGAAACGGAAAGTGCTCGAGAGCGCGCCGCATGTGCCCGCCCGGGTCACCGTCTTGGAGCCGCCGGGCGAGGATCTGATCGAGCGCCACTCCGGAGACGACCCCCAGTTGGCCGAGCGCGGAGACGGCCCGCGCCAGCCGCCAATTCGAGACCCCCGCGCCCATGCCGCCTTGGATGATGCTTGGATTGCCGCTCGTGTGGAGCACTATCGCACAACTCTCCTCGAAACGTGCGGATGGCTCGACGAAGCCGGCGTCGACTTGGGGGAGCCGCACGCGATGATTCGTCGAGCCGTCCGTACGCGGTTCAGGCATCGAGCCGGGTGAAGGGGACGACACCAAAACACGGGCCGCGCTCAGGCGCGACCTCCATCATGGGTACCACACGATCGTCGCCTCGTTGAGAAGAGATGGAGAAGGACTGAGGAGTCCGCTCTCCGCCGTGATGCGGTGATAGTTGGGCGCTTGCGGCACTTTCATCCGAGAAAGAGCGTTGACTCGTACAGTCAGGCGTACGTGCCGCCCGGGCGGCGGCCGTCTTGAACAGCAAGGAGTATTCTCATGTCAGATCACCGGAAGGGGCGCGAATCGTGACGAGCGGCACCAAGCGCTTGCTCGGGATGGCCGTCGCGCTTCTCGCGGTCGGTGCGTTTCCGACGGCGGCATCGGCGATTCCGGTCTTGGCGAACGGTCAGGGCGGCGTCGATTGCAGTCTCTGTCACACGGCGCCGCCCAACCTGAACGCATACGGGCGGTACATCCTGGCGACGAATCTGTCGAAGGGGCTCGACGCGCACCTCCAGATGATGGAGAACAAGCAGTTTCCGGTGGCGCTGGAAGTCACCGCCAATGCGTCGAACCAGCCGGATCCCACCCT
This sequence comes from Candidatus Dormiibacterota bacterium, assembly GCA_035533275.1. Lineage (GTDB taxonomy): Bacteria > Vulcanimicrobiota > Vulcanimicrobiia > Vulcanimicrobiales > SCRA01 > SCRA01. The sequence goes on from DATLUD010000016.1 coordinate 41,719, forward strand.
GCCCAAGATCTACAGCGACCTCGTGCAGTTCCTCTCGGCCGGATATCTCGGTCCGAAGATGACGTACTACGCCTCCGTGCCCGTCGAGGAGGGCGGCTTTCCCTCGACGGCGGTGGACCAAGTCTGGCTCGCCTACAACGGCTTCTCCAACGGCAACGGGAGCGTGCAGGTCGGTAAGTTCCCCACGCCGATCTTCGCGCCGTGGATGAGCCAATCGCTCTCGCTCGCGGGCTACGGCCTCGCCGGCATGCCGGTCGGCCTCAACGACTCCACTATCGGTGACAACCGCTGGGGCGTCTCGTACACGCAGACGGGCGCCAAAGGTTTGGTCGGCAACGTCGCCTACCTGACCAACAGCGGCGCCACGGAGCAAGCCTTCGACAACGACGTGGACGCCGGGGGAGAGGGCGAGGCGTGGAGCGGGTCGCTCCAATACATGGAGCCGATGTCCCACCTCTCCGGCGGCGTCGCGGCGATGAGCGGCACCTACCCGCTGCCTTCGGGCGCCAACGACAACTACACGCGCGAGGCGGCGCTCGTGGCCTACTCGGGCCGGCGCTACGATCTCATGGCCATGGGCCTCCTGGGGCACGACGGCAATCCCAACGACGGCGCGACCGGCGCCGCGCAGAGTCACGGCTTCTCGTTCGAGACGATCTACGGACCGCTCGCGTGGATGCACGTGAATCTGCGCTATGAGACGATGGACGACGGGCTCGGGACCGTGACCAACAACTACATCGGCGACCTGGTCTTCAGCCTCCGCCCGAACCTCGTCTTCACCGTCGAGGATCTGGCCAGCGTCGGCGCCACGCCGGCGATCAGCTACCAGCTGCTCTGGGCTGGACCGTGGTTCCGCGGACGCTCCCCCGCGCACGAGGTCTCGTCGACCGCCGGCGCGGCGGCGTCGGCGCCGTCATCGCCCGCGGCGGAGGTCGCGGCCGGGGCAAAGATCTTCGGCGCGAACTGCTCGGCATGCCACGGCGCCGACGGGCAGGGCGGCGTGGGCCCGAATCTGCACGGCATCGCCACGCGGATGACGGACGCGCAGACGGTGCACTTCATCGAGCATCCCGCGGGGAGCGTGATGCCGAAGTTCTATCCCGGCGTGCTGAACGCGCAGCAGGTGAAGGACGTGGCGGCCTTCGTCCGCTCGACGTTCTCGTAAGCGCGGCGTCCGGACCGCGCGCCGCTCAGGACCGCTCCATCGGCGGTCCGGGCGGCGGCTGCGGCGCCGGCGGCGGCGGTTGCGGCGCCGGCGGCTGAGACGGCATCCCGCTCATGGGTCCGGCGGCAGTGGCCCCTTGCCAGCTCCAGCGCGGGCCGCCTTGGTCGAGCAGCGTGAGCGCGCTGGCGCCCAGGCCGATCAGCCAGACCAAGCCCGTGACGGCCCAGCCGACGAACGGGACGAGCTCGGCGGCGCTCACCAGCACCAATCCCAGCACGAGCGCCCCCAGCGGCGACGGCGTGGCATGCGGGCGAATCAGCTCGTAGAAGCGCCGACCCACCAGCAGGGCGATCGCCGCTTTGCCAAGCCAGATGCCCACCAGATAGGCGATCAGCACCAGCGGAATCAGCGGGATGCCGATGATGGTGATCGCCAGCATCACCACGATGGGAGGCAGGGCCACCAGCGAGACGACGCCCGCGAGTGCGGCGATGCCCGGATGGAGCTCGAGGCGCTGGAGCGTCAGGCGCGAGCGCTGCGGAGCGAGCAGGAAGACCAGCAGCACGATGATGCCGCCGGCCACGTGGGCCCACGCGCGCGCCGTGCCGTACCACGTCTGGGAGAGCGGCATCTCGGAGGGCAGGTGGATCCACGGCGCCACGCCGGCGATCTGCGAGGGGTCGATGGCCGTCTGCGTGCCGTCGATCTGCCCGCCGGGTTCCAGGGTGATCGTTCCGCCGACCACGGTCGCGTCACCGGTGATGTGGCCGGCGACGTCGAGGTTGCCGAAGACCACGGTCACGTCGCCGTCGACCGTTCGCTCGGGCGGGATCACCACGTTGTGAAAGAGCTCGACGACGTCGTGACCGGTGCGTGCGGCCGCGGGAGCGGCGCCCAGCATGGCGACGGCGAGGAAGAGGGCGATGGACGCGGCGATCCGTGTCATGCGAGCTCCAGACGAGTGTGGATGAGGTAGATGGCCGTGGCCAGCGCGGCGTCGAGCGCGAGGACGAAGCCCAGGGTGAGGGCGATTTGCGCCGCGTGCCCGCCGGTCACGGCCGAGACGGCCACGATGGCGGCTTGCAGGATGGCGACGCCGGCACCGCCGGCACGCTCGAGGGCGGCGAGCCCGGCGAAGAGGACGGGGCGCGCGATCACGGCCATGACGCCGAGGAGCATCCACGCCGCCAGCAGGTACCAGCCGAGGAACGCCCAGCGCAGCGCGTACCGGGCGCGCGGCTGCGGCATGCTCCGCACCTCCGCCATCAGCGCGATGGTGAAGTTGTGCTCGGGCTCCACGGCGGCCGTGCGCGACGCCGCGTTGAGCATGCGCTCCAGGTCGCGCAGCTCCCCGAGCGTGGCGCGGCACGACGCGCAGGCGGCGAGGTGGCGTTCCACGCGCGCCAGCGCGTAGACGTCGAGCCCGCCCTCCAGGTACTCTTCGAGGCGGTGTTCGCAGGAGGCGCAGCTCATGGCGACACCTTCGTGCCGCCGGCTTCTCGGTCGCGCAGGTGGTGGGCCAGCGCGAGCTTTCCACGGTGGATCAAGGTTTTCACGTTGCCGAGCGAGAGGCCCATCGTCGTGGCGATCTCGGCGTACTCCATGTTGGCGTAGTAGCGAAGGCGCAAGGCCGCGCCCATGCGCTCGGGGATGTGCTCGAGGGCCGCGCGCACGGCGGCGTCTTCCTCGCCGCGCAGGGTCACGGCCTCGGGGTTGGACTCGCGGCGCTCGTCGGGGAGGCGTTGCTCGAGCGAGTCCTCCTCGCCCAGCTCTTGCACCTGCGGGCGGCGCGTCTGGCGGTCGAGCGCGGTGCGCACCACGTTGCGGGCGATGTGGTAGAGCCACGTCGAGAACTTCCCGAGTGCCGGGTTGTAGGTTCCCAAGTGCGCGTATGCCCGCAAGAACGTCTCCTGTGCCAAGTCTTGAGCATCCTCCGGAGAGCGGATGCTCGCGCCGATGAAGTTCAGAATCCCGCGCTTGTGCCGGTCCACCAGTGCGGCGAACGCCTCCGGGTCGCCGCCGAGCACGGACCGGACTAGGGCGTGATCGGCGTCCGCGTCGATCGTGGGCCTCCCTCGTCGGTTCCTACGCGGTGCATACTCGCTCCATGGCGGAAAGTTGCACCACGAGGGCGTATGGACGGAAGCGATGGACGAGAGCGTAGCGCGCCTGGACCATGGCCGGGAGGGCCGGACCGGCATCCCGGAGGTGGTGCTGTGCGAGCGCAAGAGCACCGAGACCGTGGTGGCCATCGTGAGCCGCTTGCTGGAGCGTGAGGGGCGGGCGATCGCCACGCGTCTGAGCCCCGAGCAGGTGGCGCCTCTGGTGGCGGCCTTTCCGCAGGGGCGCCACCATGCCGCGGCGCGCACGTTCGTGGTGGGGGCGATCCCCGAGCCGGCCGGGGCGCCGATCGCCGTGGTCTGCGCCGGCACCTCCGATGCCCCGGTAGCCGCTGAGGCCGAGGAGATCCTGCGCGCCCTGGGGCACCCGGTGATCCGGCACGACGACGTGGGGGTGGCGGGCATCCACCGCACCATGGCGATCCTGCCCGACCTGGAGCGCTGCCTGGCGGTCATCGCCGTGGCGGGGATGGAGGGGGCGTTGCCCAGCGTGCTGGCAGGCCTGCTGCGTCAGCCGGTGATCGCGGTGCCCACGAGCGTGGGGTACGGTGCCTCCTTCAACGGCATCGCCGCCCTGCTGACGATGATGAACAGCTGCGCCCCGGGCGTCTGCGTCGTCAACGTGGACGCGGGGTTCAGCGCCGCCTGCGTCGCTCATAAGTTCGCCGTTGCCCTCGACGGAACGGTTGGCTCGACGAGCGGGAGAAGCCTCTCTACGCGCGCAGGAGAGTGACGCGTCCGGCGTCGCCGTCGACGGCGGCGAGCAGGGAACGGGCGCCGTCGAGCGCCCCTTCCACGGCGCAGCCCACCACCGCGGGAACGGCCAGGGAGCGGGCCACCTCGATGAGGTGGGCGCTCGGCCCGCCGCCGATGGAGATCAGCGCGGCGGCGTTCCAGAGCAGCGGCGCATAGCCCGGCAGCGGGCGCGGCACCACCAAGACCATGCGTTGCGAGGGGCGCGCGGCGTCGGGCCGCGAGGCGAACCACGCGCTGCCGGCGCCGATCCCCGGCGAGGCCGGCGTGCCGGCGTGCGCGCTGCCGTTGGCCACCACCGTCAGATAGACGAAGGGCTCCCACCCCTCGCGCGGCGCGGCCGTGCGGCGCGCGGTGAGGTGCGGGTCCCGCAGGGCGCGCTCCAGGTCCACGGCGCTCAGGCGCCAGACGTCGTCCACCCCCGCCAGCGCGCCGGCGTCCACCAAGTGCCGGCCGATGCCGCGCAGCAGCGCCACCAGGCGCACGCCTTGCGCCACGTTGGGCAGGCGGGCCGCGTCCAGCTTGGCCAGCGACTCCGCTTGCAGGCCGTCGCGCAGCGCGGTCAGGGCCTCGCGCGCCGCCCGCACGCTCTCGGCGCTGCGGTGGCCGTCGTGGCCCCAGGTGGCGGTCGAGAGCGTGGCCGCGATGGCCCGCGCCTCCGCGAAGGCGGCCAACGGATCGGCGGACGCCAGCGGCGCCACGGCGGAGGGCGAGGGAAGATCGAGCGATCCCACCGCCCAGGGCAGGACCAGCTCGTCGCCGAGCGGACCACCGTACTGGGCCGCCAGATGGGCGACGCGCACCGCGATCGGCGCGGTGAAGCCCTCGACGGGCGCCGGGGGCTCGTGCGAGCGCTCCTGGTCCGGCAGCGGCGCCGACGGGCGCGACTGCAGCAGGAGCACGCCCCGCTCGGGCGTCCAGCCCCATTCGATCAAATCGTCCGCGAACGCCGCGCGCACGTTGCGCGAGAGGCTCGCGACCTCTTGGAAGACCGAGGGATCCACGTCGGCCATCTCCGCGGGCGTCTGCGGGACGCCGTCGGCGGCGACGAGCACGCGATGCCCCGACTCCCAGCCGCTGAGCACGTTCGCGGGCGAGCCGCGGGTCGCCGTGATGGTCACGGCGTCGTCGGCGGCGATCACCGCCACGCCCGAGACGCCGAACGTCGCTTCAGGTTGGATCAGCACCGCCAGGCGCTGCTGCTCGGGGGCGACGCCCAGCTCCTCGCAGCGCTCCACGGCGTCGCGCGAGAAGGCCGAGGCCCAGCATCCGCGGATCGCCGTCTCCAGCTCCGCGGGCGCCACGCCCACATAGGAGGTAAAGGCTCCGGCCCACGCCGCCTCGAGCTCCAGGGCGCTCGACGAGCGCACCACGAGCGACGCTCCCAGCGGCTCCACCGCCGCGTGCAGATCCGCCAGCAGGGCGGGGTCGAGCGCGGTGCCCATGATGGCCAGACGGGCCCCGCCGGGACCGCGCGTGGCGGCCGCCTCGGCACCGAGCGCCAGCGGGCGCTCCGCCTCGCCGGCCGGCACCACCACGCCCGGAAGCGCCGGCAGCCCGAGGCCGCGCGCCTGCGCCAGACGGGCGGCCTTGGCTCCGACGGAGTCGGGCGCAAGCGCGCACGCCGCGTCGTCTAAGGCGACGACGCGGCGTGCGACTTGGTCACCGGGGAGAGTAGGATCCACGTGCTCTAGCCGCAGACGGTGATCTCTTTGATCGGGAACGTGGAGATCAGCTCGGTGCGGTCCTCGTGCACGATGAGCATCTCCTCGAGACGCACGCCGAACTCGTGGACCTTGCCGTGCTGCGTCTCCAGCGCGAAGACCATCCCAGGCTCGATGACCTGCGGAAAGTCCAGCGACCAGATGCGCGAGATCACCGGCATGTCGTACTGCGCCAGACCCAGGCCGTGGCCCCACAGGTTGGCCGCCGCCTGGTCCTCGTCTTCGTAGCCCCACGTCTCCTGCGCCGAGGGCCACTTGGAGGCGATGTCGCGCGTGGTCACGCCGGCCTTGACGGCATCGATGGCGTCGTAGAGCCACTTGTAGGCGATGTCGTAGTAGCGCTTGTGCTCGTCGGTCGGCTGTCCGCCCACGCAGTACGTGCGGTAGTAGCACGACTTGAAGCCGTTCCAGGTGAGGGCGGCCAGGTCGATGATCACCAGCTCCCCCGGCCGGATGATGCGGTCGGAGAAGTTGCGCCAGTTGGGCCAGGCGTTGGGCCCGGAGGAGACGATGATGTCCTCGACGTCTTCCATGCCCGGGATGTTGTAGAGATACTGCATCCCGAAAGCCGTGACCTGATTCTCGGTCAGGCCGGGCTTGAGCATCTTGGAGAACTCGTAGTGCAAAGCGTCGCCGATGGCGCCGACGATGCGCATCGCCTCGTGCTCGTCCTTGTTCTTGATGGCGCGCGCCTCCATCATCGGCGTCATGCCGTCGGTCCACTTGATCCCGGCCTTCTCGAAGGCCCTGATCATGTTGATGTCGATGAAGTCGACGCCCAGCGGCTGGCCCTTCACGCCCGCTTCCTCGAGCGCGTCGAGCAGCGTCTTGACGAACTTGTCGACCTGCGTCGCCGAGGCGGGCCCGGCGGCGCCTTTGATCCAGGCGAACGAGTGCCGGATGTTCTCGGGCTTGAGCCAGGGGGAGTGGCGCTCGACATGAATGCCGATGTCGCCTTGCTCGAAGAGGATGGGATCCTTGCCCTCCACCAGGACCGCGTAACGCAGTCCGGGCTTGAGACGATTCCACCCGGGGGTAAGCGTCGAGGTGATGTACCTGACGTTCTCGTCGTACATGCAGAGGATGGCGCCAAGGCCGTGGCGGCGCATCGCTTCGCGCGCACGCGCCACGCGGTGCTCGCGCATCCGCTGCCAGTTGATCCTCTCTTGCCAATCGGTACCGACGCTGCCGAACGAAGCCATGTTCCGTGCTCCTCGATCGAGATGCGGATACCGCAGCCATGATGACTGCGGCAAAGGCTAATTTATCTTTTGATAAAACAACATGCGAGGCCGTCTGTCAAGAGTCTCCTCGCGGCCGGTGCCGAGGCGGCGCGGGAGCCGCTATTTCGGGTCGCGAAGGCAGGGGCGTGAGGGAAGGAGCGTCGACCCATCCAATGAGCCGTCATCCGTCCGCCGCATCCGCGCGCAATGTCCCAGGAGTCAAGCGCGCCAAGCCCAAGCGCCTGCCGCCGGACGAGCGCGAGCGGCTCATCGTTCGGGAGGCCGTGGCCTTCTTCGCGGAGCGCGGCTTCGAGGGACAGACCCGGGAGCTGGCTAGGCGTCTGGGCATCACCCAACCCTTGCTCTACCGCTACTTCCCGAGCAAGGAGGCTCTCCTCGAACGGGTCTATCAAGAGGTCTACCTCAACCGGTGGAACCCGCACTGGGAGGAGATCCTCGAGGACCGCTCCCGGCCGCTCGAAGACCGCATCGTGGAATTTTACAGCGACTACGCCCGCGCGGTGCTGACCTACGAGTGGATCCGGATCTTCATGTTCTCGGGGTTGCGCGGCATGGACCTCAACGGGCGGTACATGACCGTGGTCCGCGACCGCATCTTCGCCCGCGTCATCCGCGAGCTCCGCTTCGAGAACGATCTGCCCGCGCCGTCGGAGGTGCCGATCAGCGAGGCGGAGTTCGAGCTGGTGTGGTCGCTGCACGCCAGCATATTCTATATCGGGATTCGGAAATGGATCTACGGTCTCGCGATCCCCGACGATGTCACGACGGTGGTCGCGGCGCTGGCGACGGCGTTCATCGAGGGCGTCCCGGCCGTGGTTGCGCGGCTCACGGAGGCAACCCCCGAGCGGCGCGTGAAAGCGGCGGCGCGTCAACGGACCCCTTGACAACCATCCGAGCTTGGTGTTTTATCGAAAGATAAATAGGCGGAACATCGGCTCGTCATTACGACGCGCTCGTTAAGGTCGCTTCAGTGGTCATCCTCGCTCACGTGGACGCCGAATTACACGAGCGCTTGAATCGAGGAGGCTGGACATGCACCGTTCGAAACGCTCTAGGGCCGCTCTGGTACGATCACTCTCGCTTGCGGCCATCTTGGCGGTTGGTACCGCGCTCGTCGGGGGATCCCCGGCGCGCGCCGCCGACCAAACTCCGATCAAGATTGGATTCATCTCGTCTTTGAGCGGCTATCTGGCCGCTCCCGGCAAGTACATGGAGGAAGGCCTCAAGCTCTACCTCCAGGAGCACGACTACACGATCGCCGGGCGCAAGGTCGTGCTCGACATCGCCGACGACCAAGGGAATCCCTCGGTCGGCCTCACCCAGCTGCGCAGACTCGTCGAACAGGATCACGTCAACGTGATCTTCGGCCCGCTCTCCGCCGCCGTGGGCTCGGCCATGGCGCCGTATCTCGACTCGCACAAGATTCCCGCGGTCTACCCGATCGTCTCGTCCGACGATCTCACCCAGCGCACGCCGGCGACCTACGTCGTGCGGACGGGCTGGACGAGCAGCCAGACCACGCAGCCGCTCGGCGACTACGCGTACAAGACGCTGAAGTATCGCAAGGTGGCCACGATCGGCTACGACTTCTCGTTCGGCTGGGAGAGCATCGGCGGCTTCGTCGCCACGTTCCAAGACGACGGCGGCAAGGTGGTCAAGCAGATCTGGACGCCGCTCTCCACGACCGACTTCTCGCCGTATCTCTCGGAGATCCCGCGCGACGCCGACGCCGTGATGTGCAGTTTCTCCGGATCGCTCGCCATCAACTTCATGAAGCAGTACAAGGCGTTCGGCTTGAAGGCCCCGCTGCTCTGTCAGGGCAACGCCACCGACGAGAGCACGCTCCAAGCCACCGGACCGGCGGCTCTGGGCGTGGTGACGGCGCTGCAGTACAGCGCCGCGCTCGACACGCCGGCGAACAAGAAGTTCGTCGCGGCGTACACCAAGGCGTACGGACACGGGCCTTCGTACTACGGCGAGGGCACGTACGTCGGAGCGATGGTTCTGGCCGGCGGAATCAACGCGCTGCACGGCAACATCTCGGACGCCGCGGCCTTCGTGAAGGCGATGCGCGGCGTCGACCTGGCCAACGCGCCGCGCGGTCCGATCCACTTCGACTCCTACGGCAATCCGGTGGAGAACGTCTACATCCGCAAGGTCGAAGAGGTTGACGGCCAGCTCGCGAACGTCGTGATCCAGACGGATCACAACGTCTCGCAGTTCTGGACGTACAACCCCGCGACGTTCTTGCAGCACCCGGTGTACTCGCGGAGCTATCCGCCGTGCAACGACTGTAAGTAGCGGAGTGACGATGCGCGCTATGGTGCTGGAGCGCTTCGGCGCGCCGCTGCAGCTGCGGGAGCTGCCGGAGCCCGTGCCGGGTCCGGGCGATGCAATCGTACGCGTGCAGGCGTGCGGCGTCTGCGCGAGCGACCTCAAGATCACCTCGGGGGCGCTCGTCGGGACGCCGCTGCCCCACGTTCCCGGTCACGAGATCGCGGGCGTGGTGGCGGCGGTGGGACCCGGCGTGACGTCGCCCCGGGTGGGCGACCGGGTGGCTTGCCACTTCTATCTCTCGTGCGGCAACTGCATCAACTGCCGCACGGGCCGCGGTACGGTGTGCCTGGCGCTTGCCGGGCGCATCGGCTTCGAGATCGACGGGGGCCTCGCGGAGCTGGTCCGCGTGCCGGCGGCGTTGTGCCTCCCCGTTCCCGACGGAGTTCCCCCCGAGGCCGCCGCCGTCGCGATGGACGCGATCGCTACGCCGTATCACGCGATCGTGACGCGCGGCCGCCTCGCCGCCGGAGAGACGGCAGCCATCGTGGGCGTGGGTGGCCTGGGCCTCCACGGCGTCGAGATCGCGCGTGCCGTCGGCGCGCGGGTGATCGCCGTCGACGTCGACGAAGGGCGCCTGGCCGTCGCGCGCGAGTTGGGGGCCGACCTGGCCGTGCGCTTCGATCCCGCGGCGTGGCCGCCCAAGGGCGTGGTCGCGGACTTGGTGCTCGACACGGCGGCCACCGCTCAGACGCTCTTGGGAGACGTGGCACTGCTGCGTCCCGGCGGACGCCTGGCGCTGGTGGGCTACAAACCCGGCATGGGAGCCGGTTGGGACACCGCGGACCTCGTGCTGAACGAGATCACCGTGCTGCCCTCGCGCGCCGCGGGGCGCGACGAATGCGAGCGCGTGCTCGATCTCTTGGCGATGGGGCGCATCCGCGCGGCCATCGACCGGCGGTATGCGCTCCAAGACGTGAACCAGGCACTCGACGCCCTGCGCGGGGGCAAGCTCAACGGCCGCGCGGTGGTGACGATCTAGCCGTGAGCGACCGGACCCAGCTCGGCTTCGAGCTCTTCCCAGCGCAGGACCCGCCCCAGGCAGACCTGCATGAGCTTCAGCGCCATCGCGTGCGCCTCGGGACCGTCCATCGTCTCGACGCACTCCTCGAGCAGCACCAGCTCGAGATCGCGGTTGACGATCTCGAAGGCGTTGCACAGCACGCAGCTGTTCGTGTTGATGCCGGCCAAGAGCACCGTGCGCGCGCCGTGGTCGCGCAGCACGAATTCCAGGTCGGTGTGCAGAAAGGCGCTGTAGCGCTTCTTGGTGTTCACCACCACGTCGCCGGGCCGGTAGAGCTCGGGGACGATCTGCGTGCCCGGCGAGCCCTCCATGTTGTGCTCGGCGCTGCGCGCCCGCGTGCCCGAGCGCTTGGATGCCCAGAACGGGTTGCTCTCGGCCTCGGACGGGCGGCGGTAGATGGTGACCACGTGCACCACGGGAATCCCGGCGGCCCGGGCACGATCGAAGATACGCGCGCTGCGTTCGACGACGGCGCGGGCGCGATCGGCGGCTACCGGCATGGTCGCAATCGCGGGGTCCAGATGACCCCGATGCATGTCGATCGCGACGAGAATGGGGCGTTCGAGCTTACGTTCAATCGCGGTCATGATAGCGGAGGCCTACGACGTCATGTGTGAGAAACCCTAGCCATGTCGTGTATTGACGTTCATGCTCATCTCATCCCCGGTTCGGTTGTCGAACGGCTCTTGAAGGATGGTGCCGCGCGCACCAACGACGCCGGCAACATGATCTACCTTCCGCCGTCGGTCAGCGGCGTGCGCGAGGCGATGGCCACGCCGTTCACGCCGGCGCTGCGCGACATCGACGTTCGCCTCGCCGCCAACGACAAGAACGGCATCGACCGCCAGATCATCTCCGTGCCGCCGTTCTACTTCGGCTACCGGCAGAGCCCCGAGGCTGGCCGCGCGTACGCGCGCGCCGCCAACGACGATCTCGCCAAGGCGGTGGCCGTCCATCCCGACCGCTTCTACGCGTTCGCGACCGTGGCGCTGCAGGATCCGCCCGCCGCCGTGCGCGAGCTGGAGCGCTGCATGGGGGAGCTCGGCTTCGTGGGCGTGGAGATCGGATCGAACATCGCCGGCACCGAGCTCGACGATCCCTCGCTCGAGCCGTTCTGGGCGACCTGCGTGCGCCTGGGCGCGCTCATCTTCATCCACCCGCATCACGTGGTGGGCGGCGACCGGCTCGGCGCCTACTACCTCTCGAACTTCTTCGGAAACCCCAGCGACACGGCGCTGGGCGCCGCGCGGCTGATCTTCGGCGGCGTGCTGGAGCGCCACGATCTCAAGATCGTGCTGGCCCACGCCGGCGGCGCGCTGCCGCAGCTGATCGGACGCTGGGATCACGGCTGGAGCGTGCGTCCGGAGGCCAAGTCGCTGCCGAAGCCGCCAAGCACGTACTTCAAGCGGCTCTACTTCGACACCATCGCGCACGACGACGTGATCCTCACGGACTTGATCCACCGAGTCGGCGCCGGGCACGTGGTCGTCGGCACGGACGCGCCGTATGACATGGGCATTCCCGACCCGCGCGCTCTGCTGGCGCGGCTGCCGATCGACGAGCGGGAGCGCGAGGCGATCCTGGGGGGGAACGTCGCGCCGCTGCTGCATCTCGAGGCCGCGCGCGGAGGGTAGAAACGTCATGAAGATCGCAGGAGAGCTCGAGGTCCATCGTCACTTCATCGACGGTGTCTCCTCGCCCAGCGCCAATGGCGAGACGTACGATCTCGTCGACCCGGGAACGGGCGAGGTGGCCGGAAAGGCCGCCCGCGGCGACGCCAACGACGTCGACCGCGCCATCGCCGCGGCGCGCCGGGCGTTCCAGGACGGACGCTGGTCGCAGCTGGGGGTGGTGCGGCGCGCGCGCATCCTCAACGCCTTCGCCGACGCCATCGAGGCGGCGCTGCCGCGCTTGGCCGAGGTGGAGACGCGCTACACGGGGCGTCCCATCCGCGAGATGCGCGCGCAGCTCTCGCGTCTGCCGGAGTGGTATCGCTACTTCTCGGCGGTCGCGCGCTCGTCGGACGACATCGTGACGCCGTTCGAGGGCCCCTACCACAACTACGTGCGGCGCATTCCCATCGGCGTCGTCGCGCAGGTGACGCCGTGGAACCATCCGCTGCTGATCCTGGCCAAGAAGCTGGCGCCGGCCCTGGCCGCGGGCAACTGCGTGGTCGTCAAGCCCTCGGAGCTCACCCCGGTCACCACGCTGATGCTCGCGCAGATCGCCAAGGATGCCGGCGTGCCCGACGGCGTGATGAACGTGGTGACAGGCTTCGGCCCCGAAGCGGGAGCCGCGCTCTCGTACTCCAAGGGCATCGACAAGCTCGACCTCACCGGCGGAACGGAGACGGGGCGCGCCGTGGCGCAGGCCGCGGGCGCCAACCTCATCCGCTGCTCGTGCGAGCTGGGCGGCAAGGCGCCGATGCTCGTCCTGCCCGACGCCGATCTCGACGCGACGGCGGCCGGAGCGGTCTTCGCGGCGTTCATCGCCGCCGGCCAGACCTGCATCGCGGGGACGCGCATCCTGGTGCAGGAGCAGATGGTCGAGCCCTTCCTTCAGCGCTTTCTCCCGCGCGTGCGCTCGCTGCGTCTGGGCCTGCCTCAAGCGGTGGAGACGCAGCTGGGCCCGCTGGTCGCGGCGCGCCAACTGGCGCGCACGGAGGAGTACGTCGCCATCGCCCTCTCCGAGGGCGCGACGGTCGCCTGCGGCGGCAAGCGTCCCGACGATCCGAAGCTCGCGGGCGGCTTCTACTACGAGCCCACGGTGCTCACGGGCGTCACCAACGGCATGCGCGTGGCGCAGGACGAGATCTTTGGGCCCGTGACCTGCGTGATCGCCTATCGCGACGAAGACCACGCGGTGGCCATCGCGAACGACATCCGCTATGGACTGGGCGCCTCGGTGTGGACCGCCGACGCCGCCCGCGGCATGCGCGTGGCCCATCGTCTGGACTGCGGCATCGTGTGGATCAACGATCATCACCGGATCGATCCGTCTTCGGTGTGGGGCGGCTTCAAAGCGTCGGGGATCGGCCACGAGAACGGCCACGAGGCTTACCGCGAGTACACCAAGACGCAGAGCGTCGTGGTCAACCTCGGCAAGCCCCCCGACTGGTACGGCACTACCGACGTCGTCCGCCTGAGTTGACTTCCGGCGGGCCTGCAAGGAGCTCGATGATGCAAGAGACGAGCGAGATCCGCGACGGCATGCGGATCGACTGGGACGTTCCCATCGCCATGGACGACGGCGTCGTGCTGCGGGCCGACGTCTTCCGCCCCGCTGCGGAGGGCCGCTACCCGGTCATCCTCTCCTACGGCCCCTACGGGAAGTGGCTCGTCTTCCAAGACGGTTACGTGACCGCTTGGGAGAAGATGGTGACCAACTATCCCGACGTCGCCATGGGCTCGAGCAACCGCTACCAGAGCTGGGAGATCGTGGACCCCGAGAAGTGGGTGCCCGACGGCTACGCGTGCCTGCGCGTCGACTCGCGCGGCGCCGGGCGCTCCCCGGGCTTCATCGAATGCTGGTCGCCCCGCGAGACGCGGGATATCCACGACTGCGTGGAGTGGGCCGCCGCCCAGGCGTGGAGCAGCGGCAAGGTGGGGATCAGCGGCATCTCCTACTACGCCATGAACCAGTGGCACGTGGCCTCGGACCCGCCGCCTCACCTCACCGCGATGTGCGCGTGGGAGGGCGCGGCGGACTTCTACCGTGATCTCAGCCACCACGGCGGCATCTTCTGCACGTTCGCGCCCAACTGGTACGACATGCAGGTCAAGTCCGTCCAGCACGGCCTGGGGACGCGCGGCTACCGCAGCGGGATGACGGGCGGCTGGGTCTCCGGTCCGCCGACGCTGACCTCCGAGGAGCTGGCGGCGAACCGCGCCGACCTGGGCGGCGACATGCGCAAACACGTGCTCGACGACGACTACTGGCGCGGGCGCTCCGCCGATTGGTCGAAGGTGACCGTGCCCTTCCTCTCCGCGGGGAACTGGGGCGGACAAGGGCTCCATCCGCGCGGCAACACCGAGGCGTTCATGCGGGCCGCCTCGCCGCAGAAGTGGCTCGAGATGCACGGCGGCGAGCACTGGACCTCGTTCTACACCGACTACGGCATCGCGCTCCAAAAGCGGTTCTTCGGCCACTTTCTCAAGGGCGAGGACACCGGCTGGGGCGAGCAGCCGCGCGTCTTGCTGCAAGTGCGTCACGTGGACCGCTTCGTCGAGCGCGCCGAAGAGGATTGGCCGATCCCGCGCACGCGGTGGGAGCGCCTCTACCTCCGCCCCGACGCGTTGGCGCTCGAGACGCGGCCGCCCGCCGAGGGCTCCACGGTCTCGTTCAACGCGCTTGGCGACGGCGTCACCTTCCTGACCACGCCCTTCGAGTCGGAGACCGAGATCACGGGGCCCCTGGCGGCGAAGCTCTGGGTCTCCTCTTCCACCACCGACGCCGACCTGTTTCTCGTGGTGCGCATCTTCTCGCCGGACTTCCGGGAGGTCGTCTACCAAGGCGCCCTCGATCCGCATACGCCGGTGGCGCAAGGCTGGCTGCGCGCCTCGCACCGCAAGCTCGACCCGGCCCTCTCGCTGCCCTATCGCCCCTACCATACGCACGACGAGCTCCAACCGCTCAAGCCGCGCGAGCCGGTGGAGGTGGACGTCGAGATCTGGCCCACCTGCATCGTGATCCCGGCGGGGTACCGCCTGGGCCTCAGCGTGCGGGGACGCGACTACGTCTATCCCGGCGGCAGCGGCGGCCGGCTCTCCAACATGAAGAACGAGTTCACGGGCGTCGGTCCGTTCCTTCATGACGATCCCGTCGACCGTCCCGCCGCCGTGTATGGCGGAACCACGACGATCCACGTGGGCCCGGGACACGAAGCCTACCTGCTGGTACCGGTGATTCCGACGAAATGACGCAGCGCCTCACGCCCATCGCCACCATCGATCTCCCCGGACGCGGCGGGGCGATGCAGTTGATCGCCCGGGACGGCTACCTCTACGCCGGGCACCTCTCTCCCGGCGGCGGAACCTCCGTGGTCGACGTGCGCGACCCGGCGCATCCGCGCGTGCTCGACGGCCTGGCCGGCTCGCCGGGAGCCTTCTCGCCGAAGGTTCAAGTGGCCGACGGTCTGCTCGTGGTCAACTACGAGCGGCGCACGGTGGACGCCGAGCGCTGCGGCGTCGCGGTCTTCGATCTGGACGACCCCGCGCATCCGCGCGAGATCGCCTACCTGCCGACAAGCGGCCGCGGCATCCACCGCCTCTGGTACGACGGCGGACGCTACGCCTATCTCTCGGGGACGGCCGAAGGCTACGTGGGACACATCCTGCAAATCGTGGATCTGCAGGACGTGCGCAAGCCGGAGATCGTCGGACGGTGGTGGGTCCCCGGCTCGTGGGCGGCCGGCGGCGAGCAGAACCAAGCGCCTCCGCCGCTGGGCTACTACCTGCACCACGCGATCGCGCACGGCGACCGCGCCTACGTGGGATGCTGGGACTACGGCCTGGTCATCCTCGACGTGAGCGACCGCACCGCGCCGCGCATGGTGAGCCACGTGGGACCGTGGGCGCCCAACGACGGCGGCAACACGCACACCGCCCTGCCGCTGATCGACCGCGGTCTGCTGGTGGTCACCGACGAGTCGACGGCCGATCTCGGCAAGGAGGCGCCCAAGCACGTGCGCGTCTTCGACGTCGGCGACGAGACGGCGCCGCGCGAGCTCTCGCGCTTCCCCGTGCCGGCCGGCGACTTCCGCACGCGCGGCGGCCGCTTCGGCCCGCACAACCTGCACGAGAACCGGCGCGGATCGTTCCAGAGCGACCGCACGCTCTTCGTCACCTACTTCAACGCGGGGGTGCGCATGGTCGACATCTCCGACCCCGCGCAGCCGGCGGAGCTGGCCTCGTTCGTGCCCGAGGCACCTCCGGGACAGGCCGCCGCCCAGGTCAACGACATCTTCGTCGACCGCAACGGCATCGTCTACGCGAGCGACCGCGGCTTCGGCCGGGTCTACGTGCTCGAGGCGCGCTGAAGACGAGGGAGGGCTTTGCCCTCCCTACACGCCCAGGTAGTCGGCGCGCACGCGCTCGTTCTGCGCCAGATCGTTGGGGGGACCGTGGTAGACCACGGTCCCTTTGCTGATCACGTAGGTGGTGTCGGCCATCGAGAGCGCCAGCGGCAGGTTCTGCTCCACCAGCAGCACCGCGATTCCGGTGGCCTTGAGCTCCGCCAGCTTCTCGTGGATCATGCGCACGATCATCGGCGCCAGACCCTCCGAGGGCTCGTCCATGAGCAAGAGGATGGGATTGGACATCAGCGCGCGCCCCACGGCCACCATCTGCTGCTCGCCGCCGCTGAGCTGGGAGCCGTAGTGGTGGCTGCGCTCCCTCAGGCGGGGCATGAAGTCGTAGACCGATTCCAGGTTCCAGCGGCCGCCGTTGCCGCCGCGGGCCCCGATGAGCAGGTTCTCCTCGACGGTGAGCGAGGGGAAGACGCGCCGGCCTTGCGGCACGAGGCCGATCCCCTGCTGCGCGATGAGGTGCGGAGGCATGCGCTGGAGCTCGATGCCGCGGAAGCGCACCTTGCCCTTTGCCGGCGGGCTGAAGCCGATGATGGAGCGGATGGTCGTGGTCTTGCCCACGCCGTTGCGCCCCAGCAGCGCGGTCACCGTGCCCGGCTCGACCTGCAGGGAGACGCCCTGGAGAATGTGCTTGTCCCCGTAGTACGTGTGGATGTCCTCGACCTCGAGGAGCATTGAGCTCATAGCTTCCCTCCGAGGTAGATCTCCTGGACCACGGGGTTGTCGTGGATGCCTTCCACCGTCTCCTCCGCCACGACGCGTCCGTAGTGGAGGACCGTGATGCGCTCCACCACGTTGAAGACCACGCTGAGATCGTGCTCGATCAGGACCATCGCCACGTCGCGGTGATAGGCGCGCAGCATGTCCGTCACCAGCACGGCGTCGGCGGCGGAGAGACCCGCCGTGGGCTCGTCGAGCAGCAGCAGCTTGGGGCGTTGGGCGAGCGCCATCAGGATCTCGACTTGGCGCTGCTCGCCGTGACCCAGCGCGCGCACCAGCCAATCGGCGCAATGGTCGAGCTGCACCTGCGCCAGCAGGCGCAGCGCCTCCTCGCGGAAGGCGCGATAACGAGTGCGGGGCACGAAGCATTGAAAGCGCGTCGGCGTGAGCGCCTGCAGGGAGAGCACCAGGTTCTCCACGACGGTCAGGCCCGGCAGCAGCGTCGTGGTCTGGAAGGTGCGGGCCAGACCGAGCCTGGCTCGTGCATGCGGAGGCATGCGCGTGATCTCGCGCCCGTACAGGTGCACCTTTCCCGAGGAGGGCTGGAGCTCCCCGGCGATCACGTTGAAGAGCGTGGTCTTGCCGGCGCCGTTGGGGCCGATGATGCCGCGCCGCTCGCCGTGGCGCACGGAGAGGTCGACGTCGTCGAGCACGTGAAGGCTGCCGAAGCGCTTGGAGATGCCGGTGAGCTGCAGGCAGGTCTCCGCGGTGGAATCAGGATCGTGCAAGGCGGCGACGGTCATCATTCTGGCCCCCGTGTGGGATTGGATGCCGCGGTCACCGGGGCGCTGGCGGCCAGCGAGAGCTCGCGCCGGCTCTGCGCGCGAGCCGCCAGCCGCTTGACCAGGCCCACGATGCCGTCCGGCGCGTACATCACCGTCACCACGTAGATGGCTCCGAGGATGAGCACCCAGCGTTGGGTGATGTCGCTCAGCGCATTGCTGAGGAAGACCAGGATGCCCGCACCCAGGAGCGGGCCGATCAGCGTGCCCGTGCCGCCGAGGATCACCATGATGAGCACCTGCGTCGTGGTGTCGAGGCTCAGGCTGCCAGGTCCGACGAACTCGTTGTAGTAGGCGAAGAGCACGCCCGCGACCGCCGCGAACATCGCGGCGATGATGAGCGCCAGGTAGCGGAAGAGCCAGACGTTGTAGCCCAGGGCCGCCATGCGCCGCGGGCGCTCCCGCGTTCCCACCAGCACGAGGCCGAACGGGGAGCGCACCATGAGCACCAGCAAGGTGAGGCAGACGACCAGCGCGGCCAGGGAGAGATAGTAGAAGCCGGCGTTGTCGGTGGTGTGGAACGGACCCACGTTCACCCGCAGAAAGCCCGTGATGCCGTTGTCGCCGCCGCTCATGGAGACCCATTGGTAGGCCAGGCCCCAGACGATCTCGTTGAGCGCCAGGGTGATGATGATGAAGCCCGCGTCCTCGGCGCGCAGGGCGAGCGCTCCAAACGCCGCGGCCGTGATCGCCGCCAACAGGATGGCGACGACGAGCGTGGGCCAGAAGTCGACGAAGTGGTAGCGCGTGGCTGCGATCGCCACGACGTAGGCTCCGATGCCGAAGAAGGCGGCCTGCATGAAGCTGACCAGGCCCGTGAAGCCGACCAGCAGGTCGAGGCTCATGGCGAGGATGCCGTAGATCCACGTCTGCGTGAGCAGCGAGACGTAGAACGCCGGCAGTCCCAAGCGTGGGACGGCGATCGCGAGCACCAGCAGGACGCCGATGATCGCGACGTTGCGCCACGGCCGGAGCATCAGACCTTCCTCCCAAACAGGCCTTGCGGGCGCACCGCCATGATGATGGCCACCGGCAGGAAGATCGTGAAGTAGGAGAGCTCGGGGAAGAGCGCCCGCCCGAAGGTGTTGACCAGCCCGATGATCATGCTGGCGATGAAGGCGCCCTGCAGGCTCCCCATGCCGCCGATGATCACGATGGCGAAGGCCAGCGGCAGCAGCTCGCCGTCGAGGCCCGGATAGGCGCTGGTGATCGGACCGCCCAAGTAGCCGCCGAGCCCCGCGAGAAACGCGCCCAGCGCGAAGACGAAGTAGAAGGCGCGGTTGACGTCGATGCCCAGGCCGCGGGTCATCTCCTCATCGTCGACGGCGGCGCGGATGATGGCGCCGAACTTCGTCCTCTGCTGGAAGACGAGCAGGCCCGCGGCGATGACCGTGCTGACCACGATGAGCGCCAGCCAGTACTCCGGGAAGACGAGATTGCCGAAATGAATCGATTCGGCGAACATTCTCGGCGGCGAGATCGATTGCGGGTCGCCTCCCCAGATCGCCAGCGACCCGTCGTCGATGATCAGCGCGAAGCCCAGCGAGAGCAAGAGCGCCGTCAACGGGTTGGCGTGGTAGCGATGGAGGAAGATGCCGTAGATCGCCAGACCCACGACCGTCGCGGCGACGCCGCCCGCCACGCCGGCGACCCAGAAGTCGACGCCGTGAAGGCCAAGCGAGAGCCCGACGTACGCCCCGAGGAGGTAGAACGCCGTCTGCGCGAGGTTGATGATCCGCATCAAGCCGAAAATCAGCGTGAAGCCGGCTGCGATGAGGAAGAGCAGGCTGCCGTGAGCGAGCCCGCCGAGAACGTTTTGCAGGTAGAACGCGTTGCCCAAGACTCTGCCGCTCCCGTGTTAGGATAACGCCGACCCGAGCACCTCCGGGTTGACGAGGTTGGGTGGCCGCTCGCCGCGCAGGAACGCCGTCACGTTGTCGACGATCGCGGTCGCGATCGCCTCGCGCGTCTCCAAGGTCGCGCTCCCCAAGTGCGGAGTGAGCACGACGTTGTCGAGATCGAGCAGACCGGCGTGGACCTCGGGCTCGCGCTCGTAGACGTCCAGCGCCGCGCCGGCGATGCGGCGTACCCGCAGCGCCTCCACCAGCGCGGCCTCGTCGACGATCGGCCCGCGGGCCGTGTTGACGAGGTAGGACGTGGGTTTCATGAGCGCGAGTTGGGGGGCGCCGATCAGATGATGGGTGCCGGGGTGGTAGCTCGCGTGCAGCGAGACGAAGTCGCTCTCGCGCAGGAGTGCGTCGAGGTCGCGGTACTCGACGCCAAGCTCGGCCTCTTCCGAGGGCGCGAGCGCTTGGCGCTTGTTGTAGAGGACGCGCATGCCGAAGCCGTGCGCGCGGCGCGTCACCGAGCGCCCGATGTCGCCGAAGCCGACGATGCCGATGGTCTTGCCCGCCACCATGCGCCCCGCGAAGTGGAGCGATTGCGAGCCCGGGAACATGCCGGCGCGCAAGCTGCGGTCGGCTTCCGGAATGCGCCGCGCCGCGGCCATGAGGATCGCCCAATGGAGGTCGGCCGTCGCCTCGGTGACGATGCTGGGGATGGTGGTCACGGCGATGCCGCGAGCCGTGGCCCGGGCGACGTCGATGTTCGCCGGATGAACGGCCCCGTTGGCGACGAGCCGCAGGTTGGCGCCGGCATCCACGACCTCGGCGTCGATCCGGTCGTGCAGCAGGCAGCAGATCACGTCGGCGCGTGCCGCCGCCTGCAGCAGCCGATCGCGCGAGAGGATCCGGCTGGAGTCGGGGTTGACCTCGACCTCGACGCCGGGGAGCTCGCGGAGACGCCGAAGCGGAGCCTCGACGATCGGCTGCGTGACGAAGATGCGCATGGGTACCTCTTACGGCGTCTTGATGCCTTGGAACGTTGTCGAGTAGACCGGTTGTTTCAGGTACTGCTGCGGCGAGAAGGTCCAGAACTGCGAGACGTTCGGATAGGTCTTGAGCACGACGTTCCAGGTCTTGCCGTACTTCGCCAGCGGTCCGGTCACCGTCTCGACCTGCCGCATGTAGATGTTCTCGACGGGGTTGTTGTACGCATCCAGATGCATCGGCCCGAACGGAGAGTCCGCCAGGCGTACCGAGCGCACGGCGGCCAGGAAGGCGTCGGTATTCTCGACGTTCCCGTGCACCTTCAGCATCGCGTCGTCGATCCACTGCGCCGCCGTAAAGAAGGCGGCCGCCATGTAAGACGGCAGCTTGCCCGTCTTCGCCGCGAAGTTCGCATCGAATTCCTGGGTCGCCGGGTCGTTGCGCCCCTCGGCGAAGTGGCCGACGCTGATGATCCCGTCGACCACGTCCGGAGGCAGCGTTCGGATGTTGGACTGGTCGGTGGTGGTCTCGTTGGCGATCAGCGGGATCTTGCCTTTGAGGCCAAACGCGTGCCACTGCTGAAGGAAGTGCACGGCGTCGGCGCCCACCATCTCCACGAAGACCACGTCCGGCTTGGCGGCCTCGATCTGCGAGAGGTAGGGGCTGTAGTCGGTGTTGCCGAGCGGAGTCCAGATCTGCTTGAGGACCTTGCCGCCCTTGTCGGTGAACGTCTGGTTGAAGCCGCCGACGTTCTCGTAGCCGAAGGCGTAGGCGTCGGCGATGGTCACGACGGTGCGATAGCCCTTGTCGTAGGCCCAGACGCCGGCCGGATGCGTCGGTTGGCTGCTGGTCCAGCCGGCGACGCGGATGACGTACTTGTCGACCTTGCGCTGGGTCAGATCATCGGCGGAGACCGTCGGCTCCAGGAACGGAATCTTATGCTGAATCGCGTAGGGCGCCACGGCCAGGCCCTCGTTGGCGAGGTAGGGCCCCACGATCATCTGGACGTGGTCCTGCTCGACGGCTTGCCGCGCCACGGTCAAGGCGCGGGCCGGATCGGAGCCGGTATCGTAGTAGGTGAATTGGATCTTTCGCCCGTCCACGGTGTCACCGTGCTGCGCCCAATAGAGCTTCCAAGCGGTGACCATGTCGTGGCCGGCGGCGGCGGCGGTGCCCGACTCGGAGGCCAGGACGCCGATGCGGATCGGGGGCTTCTCCGCGCCGCGCGCGGAGACGGCGGTCAAGGAGAGAGCTGCGGCGCAGATGGTGACGTACGCCGCGACGTGATGATGACGAAGCCAAGCGGAAACCCGTTTCATGCGGTCCTCCCAGCGTGCAAGCGTGCACAGGCGAGTAGCAATCTGCGGCCTCGAAAGTCGTCCCCTATTGTTCGCTCGATAAATACCAGAGTCCCTGTCGGGAACCTTCCGTACGGAAAGAGAATTGCCGCGGGGCGGCTCAGCCGCCCTGCCATCCCTCGGGCTGGCTCAGGCGCGCGGGCGCGCGCCCCGGTACCAGTCCAGGATCTCCCCTGCCTTCATGAAGGTGACGCCCTCGTGCCCGGCCATGTGCGCAAGCAGGCGCTCGAGGCTCGCGATGCGGTGCGGCACGCCGCTCACGTACGGATGGATCGCGATGGACATGACGCGCACGTTGTCGGCGCTCTCCTTGTAGAGCCAGTCGAACTGACGGCGCCCGCGCTCGTAGAGCTCGTCGGAGGCGTGACGATCCATCACGTAGATGACGATGTCGTTCATGTCGATCGGATACGGAACGGCCACCAGCGAGCCGTGCTTGGTGGCGATCTCCACGGGCTGGTCGTCCATCGGGCCCCAGTCGCAGACGTACTCGAGACCCTCGGCCGCGAGGTGATCGGGGGTGTCGAACGTCTCGCCCAAGCCGGGGCCCAGCCAGCCGCGAGGGCGCAGACCCGTCTTCTCCTGGATCACGTCCAACGTCCTGCGGATCACGCCGCGCTCGTCTTGCTCCATCATCAGCGGGCGCTGGTAGAAGCTGTGCCCCATCATCTCCCAGTCGGCGTCGACGCACGCCTTCACGAGCTGGGGATAGACGTTGCAGACGTTGGCGTTGATGCTCAGCGTGCACTTCACGCCGTGCGCGCTCAAGACGTCGAGAAAGCGCCAGAAGCCCACGCGCATGCCGTACTCGCCCCAGGCCCAGTTCGGCACGTCGGGGATGTACGCGCCCCCTTGCGGCGGCGAGATGGCCGTGCGGGGCATGGGTTGGTCGAAGCGCCACTCCTCGACGTTGACGATGACGTGGACGATGATCCGCGTGCCCGCGGGCGGCTCCAGGCGCGCGCGCCCGGCAATCGGCGAGTAGACGGTACGCAGCGCGGCGGCGGACATGACTCACCTCGTCTCGAGTTCACGAACAGATCGATTGGCAGCCTGATTGGCAGCGGAGCGCGCGCCATCCTTTGCGCTCGTGGAGGAAGGGGGCACCGTCCGCGTGCCGCAATAGGGGCGCGTGACTAGCCGCACGCTGATCCGCCGTCTCTATCGCGACGATTTCGTGCGCCACGGCGCGCTCGTCTTCGCGGGGACGATGGCGGGCAACGTGGGCGGCTACGTCTACCACTTCGCGCTCAGCCGGCAGCTCGGCCCCGTGGGGTACGGAGAGCTGCTCTCGCTGATCTCGCTGCTGATGATCGCCGGCGTTCCGGCCAGCGTCGTGGCGACGGTGGTGGCGCGCTACGCCGCGGAGTTTCACGCGCTGGGCGACCGCGACCACCTGCGGGGGCTCGTGGAGTGGATCGTGCGCGTGGGCGTGGTCGGCGGCCTGGTGGTGCTGGCGGTCGGGACCGGTCTGCTCGGGGCGATCGCGCGCTATCTCCACCTCCCCACGGCCACGCCAGTGCTCCTGGCGCTGATCGCCGGAGCGCTCAGCTTCTTCGGGCCGGTGATGCGGTCCGTGCTGCAAGGGTGTCACCGATTCTCGGGATTCTCGGCCTCCTCGGCCGTGGAGGGAGTCGGAAAGGCGCTTTTCGGGGTTCTGGCCGTGGCGGTCGGCTTCGGCGTGGCGGGCGCGGTGGGAGGCTTCGCGGCGGGCTCGCTGGCGGGGCTCCTCCTTACTCTGGCGCTGGTGCGCTCGGAGCTGGGGGAACGGGCTCCCTTCCGCATCGATCTCCGGCGCTTCGTCGAGACGACGGTGGGCGTCGGGGGGTCATCGCTGGCGACGACGGCGTTGATGACGGTTGACGTGGTGATGGCGCGCCACTATCTGCCCCCGCACGAGATGGGCTACTACGCGGCCGCGTCGCTGGTGGGGCGCTCCATCCTCTTCGCGCTGGGTTTCGTGCCCGGCGTGATGATCCCCAAGGCCAGCGCCCTGCACGCCAAGGGTGAGAGCGCGTCGGGCGTCCTGCTGCGCGGTCTGCTGCTGGCGGGAGCGGCCTCGCTGGCGGCGCTGATCGTCCTGGCCGCGGATCCCTCGCTCGCGGTGCGGATCGTCGCCGGCGGGCAGTTCCTTCCGGCGGCCCATTACGTGCTCGCCTACGGCGTAGCGATGATGTTCCTCACGGGGACCGCCACCTTGGTCTCGTACCGCACCAGCCTCCACCGGTTCGGCTACGTGCTGCCCCTGTTGGCTGTCGCGGCGGCCGAGGTCGCCGCGCTGGCGGCGTGGCACGCCGACGTGCGGGCTTTCCTGGCGGTGGTGGTGGCCGCCAACGCCGTCGGGTTCGGAATTTCGTTGTTCGGGGCAAATCCGCCGAATACCATCGTTTTGTTCGCCAAAGAAGCCTGATCGCCGAATAATTGGTAGGAGACGGCGGAAGCGGCGGCAAACTCTTCGTCTTATGGAACTCCGCCTCGACCGCGCCCGGGTCGAGCGATGCCGCGCCCTGGCGAGCGCCATCGCCGAGCCCGTCCACCGCTTCATCTCCGAGCACTCGACGGTGAGCGTCGAGCGCGCCGTGCTGCGTCTGCTCGGCGTCGACGGGGTCGTGGGCGACGAGGTGCCTGTGGCCAACGCCGTCGTCGACCGCCTGGAGGGGCACCGGCGCGCCGGCGGCGCGGCGCATTGGATCGGCGCGGGGATCGCCGAGACGGGGCGCCCGGCGCACGAGGTCGCGCTCGACCTGGCCGAGGGCCGGCTCACGTTCGAGGCGCTCGAGTCGACGCCGCGGGAGATGGCTCGCCGGGCTCTGGAGCCGCTGGTCCGCGCGGCGGTGGCCCGCGTGCGGGGCCGGCGCGCGGAGCGCGAGGCGCTGTTGGAGCGTCTGCCTCAGGGCGAGGCGCCGCTGCTCTACGTGATCGTGGCCAGCGGCAACATTTACGAGGATCGCCTGGCGGCGGTGGCCGCGGCGGAGGCCGGGGCGCAGATCATCGCCGTGATCCGCTCCACGGGTCAGTCGCTGCTGGACTACGTGCCGTATGGCCCCACGACCGAGGGCTTCGGCGGCACCTACGCGACCCAGGAGAACTTCCGCATCGTGCGGGGCGCGCTCGACGAGGCCTCGGAGCGCCTGGGGCGCTACGTGATGCTCACCAACTACGCCAGCGGTCTGTGCATGCCGGAGATCGCCGCCATGGCGGCGCTCGAGCGGCTCGACATGCTGCTCAACGATTCGATGTACGGCATCCTCTTCCGCGACATCAACATGAAGCGGACCTTCGTCGACCAGCACTTCAGCCGTATGCTCAACGCCGAGGCCGGCATCGTCATCAACACCGGTGAGGACAACTATCTGACCACGGCCGACGCGGTGGAGCAGGCGCCCGCCGTGTTGGCCTCGCAGTTCGTGAACGCGGAGTTCGCCCGCCGCGCGGGCATGCGCGACGAGCAGATCGGTCTGGGCGACGCCTACGAGATCGACCCCGACCTCGAAGACGGCTTTCTCCTGCAGGTGGCGCAGGCGCAGCTGGCGCGCCAGATCTTCCCGCGCGCTCCGCTGAAGTACATGCCGCCCACCAAGCACATGACCGGTAACGTCTTCAAGGGGCACCTGATGGATGCCATGTTCAACCTGACATCCGTGATGACGGGGCAGAGCATCCATCTCTGCGGGATGATGACGGAGGCGATCCACACGCCGTTCCTGGGCGATCGCGCGCTCTCGCTGGAGAACGCGCGCTACGTGATGAACACGGCGCGCCACTTCGGCGACGAGATCGCCGTGAAGCCCGGCGGCGTGATCGACCGGCGCGCGCGCCACGTGCTCGAGCAGGCCGAGCGCCAGTTGGAGCGCGTGGCGT
The DNA here is from genome assembly GCA_035533275.1 of Candidatus Dormiibacterota bacterium. Classification (GTDB taxonomy): domain Bacteria; phylum Vulcanimicrobiota; class Vulcanimicrobiia; order Vulcanimicrobiales; family SCRA01; genus SCRA01. Next base: position 67,720 of record DATLUD010000016.1, read on the forward strand.
CCCTGGGCCTGATGGGGGCCATCGAGGCGCGCTGCTTCGCCGAGGTCTCGCGCTCCCCGTCGGGCGGGCGCGGCGGCGAAGGCGTCTTCGAGCGCTCGGAGGAGTACTGGAATCCGCTCGAGGAAGCGCTCCGCCCTGGTCTTTCAGATGCTGTGCCGGCCGCGGCGGTGGTCTCGGCCGTGGCGGCGGCGCGATGAGGCTGGTGCGTCCGTACGGCGACACGCTGGACGACGGAGCGGTCCAGCTCTCGTTCACGCTGCCGATGACGTGGAGCGAGGCCGCCGACGAGGCTGCGCGCCGGCTGGTGGCCAAGATGGGCTTCACGGACGTGGCGGTGGCGGACGGACGGCCGATCGCCTCCGGATTCTCGCTCTTCGTCGTCTATGCGCGCACGCCGGCGAGCGTGGACGTCTCGCAGATCGCCGCCGATGTGCCCACGGAGCACGCGCTCACGATGGAGGAGATCGACGACCTGATCCGCCGCGAGTTCCGCCGCAAGCTGGTGGTGGTGGGGGCCTGCATCGGGACCGATGCCCATACGGTGGGGATTGACGCGATCATGAACATGAAGGGGTACCGCGGAGACTACGGGCTGGAGCGCTACCGCGAGATCGAGGCGCACAACCTGGGTTCGCAGGTTTCCGTCGAGGCGCTGGCGCGCTTCGCGCGCGAGCGGCGCGCCGACGTGATCCTGGCTTCGCAGGTGGTGACGCAAAAGGGCTCCGACGTGGCCAACTTCACGGCGCTGGTCGAGTTGCTGGAGGCCGAGCGCATGCGCGAGCGGGTGGTGCTGCTGTGCGGCGGCCCCCGCGTGACGAACCTGCTGGCGCAGGAGCTGGGCTACGACGCAGGCTTCGGCCGCGGCACGCTGCCCAGCGAGGTGGCGACCTTCTGCGTGCGCCGCTTGCTGGAGAAGGCGTGCCATGTCGGAGCGTGAGGATGGGGGTGCCGCGCGTTCTTCATCGGAGGGAGCGCCGCCGTCCAAGCCCGTCTCCGCGTCGAGGGTCCTCTTCGGCCAGCTGATGGAGCCGCAGCACGCGAACGTCTACGGAACCGTGCATGGCGGCGAGGTGATGCGGATGGTCGACACGGCGGCCGCCGTGGCGGCGATCAAGCATGCCGGCCGGATCTGCGTGACCGCTTCGGTGGACCGCATGGACTTCATCGCGCCGATTCGCGTGGGGGACTTCGTGCACGTGGCGGCGAGCGTGAACTACGTGCACCGGACGTCGATCGAGGCAGGGGTGCGCGTGGACGCCGAGGAGCTGACCACGGGCACGCGGCGCCACGTGGCCTCGGCATATCTGATCTTGGTGGCCCTCGACGAGAAGGGGCAGCGCGTGCCCGTCCCGCTGCTTTTGGCGGAGACGGACGAGGAGCGACGCAGGATGGCGGAAGGCGAGGAGCGATATCGTCTCCGGCAGCAGCTGCGGGAGCGCCCCGGTCGCTGACGACCCCGCTCGACTGGTCCCGCGCTCGAGCGTTCCCGTCCCGGAGGCACCCGACCCATGGCCGAATTCTCCGTCACCGACTTTGGACTCGGTGAGAGCAAGCTCGTGATACCCCAGGTGTTCACCGACACGCGCGGGTTTCTCTTCGAGAGCTACAACGAGCCGAAGTATCGCGCGTTCGGGATCGATCGCCCGTGGCCGCAGGATACGGTCTCGGTCTCGCGGCGCGGCGTGCTGCGCGGACTGCATTGCGATCCGGAGATGGCCAAGCTGGTGCAGGTGCTGCACGGCGCGGTCTACGACGTGATCGTGGACATGCGCCCCGGCTCCCCCACGTACCGCCAGTGGCAGAGCGTGGAGCTCTCCGACCGGTTCCAGCAGCAGCTCTACGTGCCGCCCGGCTTCGCCCACGGGTTTCTGGCGCTGGCCGAGGGGACCGTCTTTCATTACAAGTTCAGCATGACGTGGGACCCGGCGCGCGAGCAGGGATACCGCTGGGACGACCCCGCGCTCGGGATCGTCTGGCCCCTGGAGTCGATCGGCGGGGCTCCGTTGGTCTCGCCGAAGGACGCCGCGGCACCGCTGTTGGCGTAGCGGCACGCGTAGCGGCACGCCTGCCGCCCGGCGGCGCCGGCGTGCGCCTGCGTGCGCCAGCCCCCGGCGCGTGCGCCAGCCCCCGGCGCGTGCGCCAGCCCCCGGCGCGTGCGCCAGCCCCCCCACTTCTCTCGACTTGCGTAATTTGCACATTCGCGTGAATATTACGCACTTCGTGGCGCGTACGTGCGTATGACGCACGCGAATGTGAAAAATACGCAATCAGCGGAAAACGGGGGGCGGGGGCTAAGCGCCTGTCAGCAACCCTTTGGCCATCAAATAGTCGCGAAGTCCTTCTTGCCACGGCGGCATGCCGTACCCGATGGCCTCCAGCCCCTCGTGCGAGAGCACCGAGTACGCCGGCCTCCGCGCATACGTGAAGAACGCGTCGGACGACACCTGCTCCAGCCGCACGCCCGTCAACCCCGCCAAGCGGAAGATCTCCGCGGCGAACTCGAACCACGTGCACGACCCCGCGTTGGTCACGTGGTACGTTCCGAAGCGTCCGCTCTCCGCCACCGCGCGCATCGCCCGCGCCACGTCGCGCGTGTACGAGGGCGCCACGTGCTGATCGCCCACCACGCGGATCGTCTCCCCGGCACCGGCCTTGCGCAGCATCGTCTCGGCGAACGTGGTTCCCTTCACGCGCGATCCCGCCACGCCGTAGAGCCCGCACGTGCGCACCACGAACCACGCCGGGCCGTGGCGCCGCAGCAAGTGCTCTCCGGCCACCTTCGAAGCGGCGTACGCGTTCAGCGGCGCGGTCGCCGCCCACTCGGGATACGGCTCTTGCACTGCGCCGTCGAAGACGTAATCCGTGCTCACGTGCATCAGCGCGGCGCCCACCGCCGCGCAAGAAGCGGCCAGCGCGTCAACGCCTAGCGCGTTCACGGCAAAGGCCCGCGCGGGCTGCGCTTCGCAGATCTCCACGTCGTGGAATGCCGCGGTATTGATGACCAGCGTCGGGCGGTGCGCCTCCAGAGCGCCCAGCAGCGACGAGCCAACCTCCAGGTCGAAGAGCGGCCGGTTCAGCGCGACCGGGCGCAGATCGCCAAAGGCCTCCATCACGTCGATCCCGAGCTGCCCACGGGATCCGACCACGGCGACGCGATCCAACAGACTCATGGCGCGCCGCTTCGCGCCGAGCTAGACGCGCGCCTTCGCCAGGTCGTCGAACGTGGCCAGCGCCGAGGCCACCACCTGATCCATGTTGTAGTAGCGATATTCCGCCAGCCGCCCCACGAACGTCACGTGGCGCTCGCGCGAGGCCAGCTCCGCGTACCGCTGGTAGACGGCGCGGCACTCCGGATTGGGGATGGGGTAGTACGGATCGCCCTCCGCGCGGGGGTACTCGCGGACCACCGTGGTCATCGGATGCGCTTGCCCCGTCACGTACTTGAACTCCGTGGTGCGCGTGTAGGGCACGCTCTCGTCGGGCTCGTTGATCACCGGCGCCTCCTGGTAACGCTCCACGCCGTGCGTCTCGAACTCGAAGTGCAGCGAGCGGTACGGCAGCGGCCCGAAGCGGTGCTCGTAGAACTCGTCGATGGGGCCCGTGAAGACCACGTGGCCGAAGCGCTCGCGGTCGGCGATCTCCCGGTAACTCACGCCCAGCGCCACGTCGATCAGCGGGTGATCCACCATCGCCGCGAAGAGCGCCCCGTAGCCGTCACGCGGCATCTGCTGGAAGGCGTCGGTGAAGTAGCGGCAGTCGCCGTTGACTCGGGTGGGGATGCGCCCGCACACGGTGGGATCGAGCTGCGAGGGATCGAGACCCCACTGCTTGCGGGTGTAGCCGCGGAAGAAGAGCTCGTAGAGCTCGCGTCCCACCTTGGCGACGATCGCGTCCTCCGAGGTGGCGATCCGCGCCACCGGCTCGGCCCGCGAGGCCAGGAAGGCCGCCGCGGCGTCTTCCGACATGGGCACGCCGAACAGGTCGTTGAGGGTCACCTGATTGATCGGGATCGGCACCAGCCGCCCGCGTACCCGAGCCAGGACCGCGTGCTCGTAGGGGCGCCAATCCGTGAAGCGCGAGAGGTACTCGACCACGCGCTCCGAGCTGGTGTGAAAGATGTGGGGGCCGTACAGGTGGATGCGCACGCCGTGCTCGTTCAGCGGATCGTAGGCGTTGCCGGCCAGGTGCTCGCGCCGGTCGATCAGCAGGACACGGGCGCCCAAGGCGGCGGCCAGGCGTTCGGCCATCGTGGCGCCGGCGAACCCCGCCCCCACCACCAGGTAGTCGTACATGGTGGACGCCTGTTGCGCAAGCCGGCACAGGTTTACCTCCCGCCGTCCGATAACTTCCCTAGGGCGTGGGTGTGAGCAGTCGGTGCGAACGCACGGGGGGCGTTGCGCGGCCGCGACGGGAGGACAGTGCTGGGTGAGTTGCTCGCGTGGTTCACGGGCAAAGAGGTGAACCGTCGTAAGTTCCCGCGCAAGCGGAAGCCCTTCCACGCAACGTACAGCATCGACGGAGGCACCTCGCGGAGGCCGGCCATCGGGCTCGACATCGGCGGCGGTGGGATGTGCATCATTACCCAAGAGGATCCCGGCCGCGACGAGTTCGATCTGACCGCGCTCATCGAGCAGCGCACGTTGCGCATGCGCGCGAAGATCGTCTGGCGCGACAAGGTGAACCATCAGGGCAAGACCGTCCACCGCATGGGCATGCGCTTCACCGGCATCCCGGCCGACGACTGGGACGCCATCGTCCGCTACACCACGGACCGCCCCGTCAGCGATCAGAACAAGCTCCAAGAGGAGCTCGAAGCCGTTCGCATGACCCCGGACGAGACCGACCGCCTGGTGCCGCAAGCCCTCCAGCAGCGCCTGCTGACCATGCTGGTGCAACGCCGCCGCCTGGCGCCGCTGAACCCCAAGCAGACGCCCCTCGTCGCCTACTTCTATGGAGGCGTCTCGCGCCACAACGGCTCGCCCTACCACCGGCTCACCATCCAGAGCAAGGTCGTGCTCGACGACGGATCGGACGAACACTTCGAGACCCGCTTCATGTTCGACGACCGCGGCGAGCAGGTCACGATGCTCAACTGAACCAAACCTGCCGCCCATGGGCAAGACGGCGGTCATCACCGGCATCACGGGGCAGGACGGCTCCTATCTCGCGGAGTTCCTCCTCGAGCAGGGCTACCGGGTCGTCGGGGTGACGCGCCGGACCAGCACCCAGGTCAACGAGCGCATCAGCCATCTGGAAGGCAAGATCGAGCTCATGTCGGCCGACCTGCTCGACCAGAGCTCGCTCACGGCGGTCCTGCGCGAGTACCGGCCGGACGAGGTCTACAACCTCGCCGCGCAGTCGTTCGTGCCCGCGTCGTGGGGGCAGCCCGTGCTCACCGGGGAGTTCACCGCCTTGGGCGTCACGCGCGTCCTCGAGGCGATCCGCGCCGTCGAGCCGGGCATCCGCTTCTACCAGGCCTCCTCGTCGGAGATGTTCGGCAAGGTCGCCGAGGTGCCGCAGCGCGAGAGCACGCCGTTCCACCCGCGCTCGCCGTACGGCGTGGCCAAGGTGTACGGCCATTGGATCACGGTCAACTACCGCGAGTCGTTCGATATGTTCGCCGTCTCCGGCATCCTCTTCAACCACGAGTCCGAGCGCCGGGGCCTGGAGTTCGTGACGCGCAAGATCTCCGACGGCGTGGCGCGCATCAAGCTGGGCTTGGCCGGGGAGCTGCGCTTGGGCAACTTGGACGCCCAGCGCGATTGGGGCTTCGCCGGCGATTACGTGCGCGCCATGTGGCTGATGCTCCAGCAGGAGCAGCCCGAGGATTTCGTGGTCGCCACGGGGCGCACGCACGCCGTGCGCGACTTCGTGCGGCTGGCGTTCGATGCGGTCGACTTGCCATGGGAGCGCTACGTGGTCACCGATCCGCGCTTCGTCCGTCCGGCCGAGGTCGATCTGCTGATCGGCGATCCCGGCAAGGCCAAGGCGAAGCTGGGCTGGCAGCCCGAGACGCCGTTCGAGCAATTGGTCGAGCGCATGGTGCGCGCCGATCTCGATCGTCTCACGCGCCTCGCCGCGGTCTAGCGGTCATGCGAGCCCTGATCACCGGAGCCGGCGGCTTCGTGGGCCGGTATCTCGCCGAGGAGCTGACGGCTCGCGGCGCCGCCGTCACCGCCACCGGCGATCACGCCGCGCCGCCCGCGTGGTGCGCCGCGATGCCCACCCTCACGTGGAGCCAGCTCGACGTCCGCGACGCCGACGCGGTGGAGCGCGCCACGGCCGCGGCGGCCCCAGACGCCATCTTCCACCTGGCCGCGCAGTCCTTCGTGCCGGAGTCGCTGGCGCGTCCGCGGGAGACGTTCGAGGTCAACGCGCTCGGCACGCTGGCGCTCTGCCAGGGCGTCGCGCGGCTGCGCGCGCGCGGCTTTGAGCCCCTGGTGCTGATCACCTCGAGCGCGGAGGTCTACGGCGCGGTGGCCGCCGGCGAGGTGCCGGTGGACGAGCGCCGCGCCGCCAATCCGGCCAACCCCTACGCGGCCAGCAAGGCCGCGCAAGAGGCGGTGGCCTTGGCGGCTTGGCACGCCTGGGGCGTGCGCTGCGTGATCGCTCGCGCGTTCAACCACATCGGTCCGGGGCAGAGCCCGCGCTTCGTGGTGCCCTCCTTCGCGCGGCGCCTGGCGGAGATCGCCGCGGGCGGCGACCCGGTTTTGATGGTGGGCAACCTCGAGAGCCGGCGCGACTTCACCGACGTGCGCGACGTGGTGCGCGCCTATGCGCTGCTGGCCGAGCGCGGGCGCCCCGGCGAGATCTACAACGTCTGCAGCGGCCACGCGTACGCCATCAAGGATATCCTGCGCGAGCTGATCCTGCTCGCGCGCGTTGGCGTGGAGGTGCGCGAGGATCCCGCGCGCCTGCGTCCCAGCGACACGCCGATCCTCTTGGGATCCAACGCCAAGCTGCGCGCGGCGACGGGCTGGGAGCCCGCGTACCGGCTGGAGCGAACGCTCGAGGACGTCTACGCCTACGAGCGCTCGTGCGTCGTCTCGGCATGAAGATCGCCTACGTCGAGATGGTGGGGGGCGCCGCGGGCAACATGCTGGCGGGAGCCTTCGTGGACTTGGGCGTGCCGCTCGAGATCATCGATGCGGCGCTGCGCACCATCCCCGTGGAAGGCTGGCGCATCGAGACCTCGCGCGTGGTCAAGCGCGGCATCGCGGCCACGTATCTCGACGTGATCGTTCCCGGCGAGGACGAGCCGCACGACGACCACGACGAGCGCGCGCACGGCCATGATCACGAGCATCACCACGAAGGCAAGCCCACGCGGCGCCTGAGCGACGTGCTCGCCGTGCTCGAGCGCTCGGGGCTCTCGCCGCGCGTCAAGCAGCAGGCCGCCCGGATCTACACGCGCCTGGCCGAGGCGGAGGCGCGCGTGCACGGCACCACGGCCGACCGCATCCACTTCCACGAAGTCGGCGAGATCGACGCGATCGTCGACGTCGCGATCACCTGCATCGCGCTGGAGTGGCTGGGCGTGGAGCGCCTCTACTGCTCGGCGTTCCCCGTGGGCACCGGCGAGATCCGGATGGCGCACGGGGACTACCCCAACCCGCCGCCGGCGACCCTGGACCTGCTGCGCGGCGCCCCCCTGCGCCCGGTGGACGTGCGCGGCGAGCTGGTCACCACCACCGCCGCGGCGATCCTGGGGACGCTGGTGGAGCAGCCGGGCCTGCGCCCCGCGATGCGTGCCGAGCGCGTGGGCTACGGCGCGGGGCGCAGCGACTTTCCCATGCCCAACGTCACGCGGGTCACCGTGGGCGAGCCCTTGCTCGAAGCGGGGCCGCCGCAGGGGGCGGGCGCCGGCGCCGAGCTCGCCGCCGCCGAGGGCCTCGAGCGCGACGAGGTGGCCATCCTCGAGGCCAACGTCGACGATATGGATCCGCGGTGGTTCGAGGGGGCGTTCGAGGCGCTGCTCGCCGCGGGCGCCTACGACGTCTGGCTGACGCCCGTCCAGATGAAGAAGTCGCGTCCGGCCACGCTGGTGGGGGCGGTCTGCGCGCCGGAACGCGCCGGCCAAGTCGCCAAGGCGCTGCTCGAGCACACCACCACGCTGGGCGTGCGCATCCGCCGCCAGGAGCGCCTGGTGCTTGCGCGCCGCATCGAGACCGTGCAGACGGCGCACGGTCCCGTGCGCGTGAAGGTGAGCCGTCTGCCGGGCGGACGGGAGCGCCGCACCGTCGAATACGACGACGTTCGCGCGCTCGCTCTCGCTCGTGCGCTGCCGGTCGAGGCGGTGCTGCGCGAGATTCGCGCGCAGGTGGAGGGAGCGCCGTGATCGAGACCGTCGAGTCGTTGGAGCTCAAGGAGCGCCGTCTGCGCGCGCTCTTGCGCGAGATGGGCTCGTGTCTGGTGGCCTTCAGCGGCGGCGTCGACTCGGCGCTGGTGCTCAAGGTGGCGGTGGAGGAGCTGGGCGATCGCGCCGTCGGCGTCACCGGGCGCTCCGAGAGCCTCGCGCCGCGCGAGTTGGCGGGTGCCCTCGACCTCGCGGTGCTGGTCGACGCTGGCCACGAGCTGGTCGAGACCCACGAGATGGAGGACGAGCGCTATCTCGCCAATCCGGTCGATCGCTGCTACTTCTGCAAGTCGGAGCTCTTCACGCGGCTGGCATCGCTGAAGGCGGCGCGCGGCGCCGCGTACGTCTGCGACGGCTACAATCTCGACGACGGCGGCGACTGGCGCCCCGGGCGCAAGGCGGCCGCGGAGCACGGCGTGCGCAGTCCGCTGGCCGAGGCCGGCTTCCGCAAGGACGACGTGCGCGCGCTGGCCCGCAAGCTCGGCCTGCCGGTGTGGGACAAGCCGGCGCTCGCGTGCCTCTCCTCGCGCGTGCCCTACGGCGCGGCGATCACGCAAGAGATCCTGCGCCAGATCGACCAGGCCGAGGTGGCCGTGCTCGCCGAGGGCATCTCGCAGGTGCGCGTCCGTCATCACGGCGAGGTGGCGCGCATCGAAGTGCCCGCCGAGGAGCTCGCCCGCGTCCTGGAGCCCGGGGTGCGCGAGCGCATCACAGCGGCCTGCCGGCGCGCGGGGTACCGTTTCGCGGCGCTGGACCTGCTGGGCTACCGCAGCGGGTCGATGAACGAAGGGCTGCGCGGCGGCTCCGCCTAACGCAAGGCGCCGTGTCGGCATTCGTCTTCAAGAACCGCGGCGCCATCCTCTCGATCGGCGCCCTGTTGCTCGTGATCTTCGGCCGCCCCTCGCCCGCGGGCGCGGCGGCGGGGGTGATCGTGGCGCTGCTGGGCGAGGCCCTGCGCATCTGGGCCGTGGGATACTCGGGCGTCACCACGCGCGCCGACCACGTGACGGCGCCCGCCTTGGTGACCGCGGGGCCGTACGCCTACGTGCGCAACCCGCTCTACGTCGGCAACTTCATCACGGCGGTGGGCTTCACCATCGCCTTCGTCTCGGGCCTGGCCGCCCTGCCGGCGCTGGTGCTGACCGCCGTGGCGCTGGGTCTCATGGTCGTCACCTACGCGATCATCATTCCGTACGAAGAGGCGTATCTGGCCGGCACCTTCGGCGAGCCCTTCGCCGCTTACATGAGCGCCGTGCCGCGCGTGATACCGAGGCCGCCACGCGAGCGGGGCGCGGGCACGTATCGCCCCGAGGTGATCTGGCGAGCCGAGACGCGCACGTTCGTCACCTTCGCGGTCGTCCTGGTCATCCTGGCGGTTCGCTTGTGGCTCTTGCGGTAGCACCGCGCCCAGCGTATACTCCTCGTACGGAACCTCGAGTGGTTCGTCGTTGCAGTAAGGCCGAAGCCTGAAGGCCGCGTGATGCGGCAGCGTCCGGTCTCTAGACCGGGCGACGCGCTTCAGACGCTGGACTCCCGCCCTCGCAGGCGGGTTGGAGATGGCGGTCACCCGCCGGAAAAGAAGGTGACGGAGCCGCGATGTCGGCTCCGGAGCCGATGCCAGGATCGGGTCGGAGACCGGCGCAGTAGGACGCCGGACGAGGGTGCGCAAGGCGCCCGAAAGACGGTCGCGGTGAGGGAAGCCCCCGAGCTGCGACGTACGCCGACTGGGGACTAGTAGACCACTAGCGCCCGGCAAACCTCGCAGCGACTCGAGATTACTCGGGGTTTCGTGCTGCCTTCCACGACACGATAGGTTCGTCTCGCGACGAGGGCGAAGCCCCCTCGGCCGCGGACCCCGGCGCGCTCGCCCGGGAGCGGCGAATCCGACGGAGTTGGAAGCAATCACATGGCTAAGACGGTGATCCTATCGGCTGCCCGCACGCCCTTCGGGCGCCTCGGCGGAGCGCTCTCGTCGCTCCCCGCCACCACGCTCGGGGGCGAGGCCATTCGCGGCGCCATCGAGCGCGCCGGCATCGACCCCGGCCTGGTCGACCACGTGCTGATGGGCGAGGTGCTGCAGGCCGGCGTCGGCCAGGCTCCCGCGCGGCAGGCCTCGTTCAAGGCGGGCCTGGCCAAGACGGTGACGAGCGAGACGATCAACAAGGTGTGCGCCTCCGGCATGGTCGCGCTGGCGATCTCGCGCTTGCTGATCGAGAGCGGGCAGAAAGACGTGATCGTGGCCGGCGGCATGGAGTCGATGAGCAACGCGCCGTACCTGTTGGAGAAGGCGCGCTTCGGCTACCGCTACGGCGACGGGCAGCTCGTCGACGCGATGGTGCGCGACGGGTTGTGGGACTACTTCTTCAACGTGACGATGGCGTACCAAGGGGCGCAAGTCGCGGCGGAGCTCGAGCTCTCGCGCGAGGAGCAGGACCGGTGGGCGCTGCGCAGCCACAACCGCGCCTCGGCGGCCACCACCTCCGGCGCCTACGGCGCCGAGATGCTGACGCTGAAGGTGGGGCAGAAGGCCGCCGCCGGAAAGCTGGTGGTCGACCGCGTGCCGCAGCAGCAGAAGCCGCGCGTTCCGGTGCATGCGGGCGGCAACGGCGGCGGCGCGAGCGTGTGGGACCACGTGCCCCCCGAGAGCATGGTGGCCAGTCCTGAAGTCTACTCGCCGTACGTGACGGGCGAGGTGCCGTTCGCGGCGGTCGACGCCGACGAGGCGATCCGCCACGACGCCAATCTCGAGGCGATGGCCAAGCTCAAGCCCCTCGACAAAGGCGGCTCGGTCACGGCGGGCAACGCCCCCGGGGTGAACGACGGCGCCGCGGCGCTGGTGCTCACGAGCGACGCATGGGCGCGCAGCCACGGCGTGGAGCCGCTCGCGGAGATCCTGGGTCACGCCGATGCGGGCTGGGATCCGCCGTACCTGGCGCTCACCCCGGCGATGGCCTCGCAGAAGCTGCTCGACAAGCTGGGCTTGAAGGCCTCGCAGATCGACCTCTGGGAGATCAACGAAGCCTTCGCCTCCGTGACGCTGAGCTCGCTGCGCAAGCTGGGCATCGACGAGGAGAAGGTCAACGCCCAAGGCGGCGCCATCGCGTTGGGCCATCCCATCGGAGCCTCCGGAGCGCGCATCGTGACGACCCTGGTGCACCAGCTGCGCGCGCGCGGCGGCGGCATCGGCATCGCGGCGATCTGCTCCGGCTCGGCCCAGGGCGACGCGATCGCCGTGCGCGTCGGCTAAGAAGCTTCGCAGGTCAAACTCGAGCACTCCGGGGCCCACGCGGGCCCCGGAGTCTGCGTGAGACGAGGCAGTAGAGGCATGAAGGTTTTGGTCATCGGTGCCGGCCAGATGGGTGCGGGCATCGCGCAGGTCGCGGCGCAGGCGGGATATGCCGTGCGCCTCTACGACGTGGAGCAGCGCTTTCTGGACCGCGGCTTGGCGGCCATGCGCAAGAGCCTCGACCGCGACGTGGAGAAGGGGCGCAAGAGCGCCGACGAGCGCGACGCCGTCCTCCGCGCCGTCGAGCCCACCACCGTGCTCGAGGCGTGGGACGCGGATCTGGCGATCGAGGCCGCCACGGAGAACCTGGCGGTCAAGCTCGATCTCTTCCGCAAGCTCGACGAGCTGCTGCCGCGCCCGGCGATCCTGGCCTCCAACACCTCGTCGATCTCGATCACGGTGCTGGGCGCCGCCACGTCGCGCCCCGAGCGCGTGATCGGCATGCACTTCATGAACCCCGTCCCGGTGATGAAGCTGGTGGAGATCATCCGCGGAATCGCCACCAGCGAGCAGACCTACGGCGTGGTGCGCGGGGCGGCGCTGGAGATGGGCAAGACCACCGTCGAGGTCAGCGACTACCCGGGCTTCGTGGCCAACCGTATCCTGCTGCCGATGCTCAACGAGGCGGTCTATGCGCTCTACGAGGGCGTCGCCGGCGTGGAGGACATCGACACGGTGATGCGCCTGGGGCTCAACCACCCGATGGGGGCGCTGCAGTTGGCCGACTTCATCGGCCTGGACACGTGCCTGGCCATCATGGAGGTGCTGCACGCGGGCCTGGGCGACGACAAGTACCGTCCGTGCCCGCTGCTGAAGAAGATGGTGGCCGCGGGCTGGCACGGCAAGAAGAGCGGCAAGGGCTTCTACGTCTACGACGAGAGCGGCACGACCCCCAACCCCGAGATCGCGCGATGAGCAGCGTCATCGAGAGACCCTCGGGCATCGGCTTTCAGTTCAGCGACGAGCAGGTGGCCGTCGCGCACCTGGTGCGCGAGTTCGCGCAGCGCGAGATCGCTCCGCACATCGCGCGCTGGGACAAGGAGCACACGTTCGTACGCGAGCTCTACGCCAAGCTCGCCGACGCGGGGATCCTCGGCATGACCATCCCCGAGGAGTACGGCGGGGGCGGCTCCGACGCCGTGACCTATGCCCTGGTGGTGGAGGAGCTGGCCAAGGCCGATGCGGGCGCCGCCGTCACCTTCAGCGTCCACGCCATGGTGGCCGCCGCGATCGAGGCGACGGGGACGCCGGAGCAGAAGCGGCGCTGCCTGCCGAAGATGGCCTCGGGCGAGTGGCTCGGGGCCTTCGCCTTGACCGAGCCGGAGAGCGGCAGCGACGCCGCGGCGCTGCGCACGCGCGCCGAGCGCGACGGCGACGAGTACGTGATCACCGGGCGCAAGCAATGGTGCACCAACGGCGGCTACTCCGGCGTGGTGATGGTGATGGCGCGCGCCGGCGGCACCGGAGCCGAGGGCATCAGCTCGTTTCTCGTGGAGAACGGCACGCCGGGCATGGTGGTGGAGCGCGTCACCGAGAAGCTGGGGATCCACACCTCCAACACCGTCGATCTCGCCTTGGACGGCGTGCGCGTGGGCGCAGGCGCGATGCTGGGGGCGCCGGGGCGCGGCTTCCGCCAGGCGCTGCAGACGCTCAACGCGGGGCGCATCGGCATCGCCGCGCAGGCGTGCGGCATCCTCGCGGCCTGCCTCAAGGAGTCGATCGCCTTCGCCCGTGAGCGCCGTGCCTTCGGCAAGGCCATCGGCGCCTACGAGGGCATCTCGTTCAAGATCGCGCGCATGCAGGTCGATCTCGACGCCGCGCGCCTGTTGATGTACCGCGCCGCGTGGCTGAAGGACCAGGGGCGGGATTTCGCCGTGGCGGCATCTGAAGCCAAGCTCTTCGCCTCGGAGGCGGCGCGCCGCCAGAGCGCCGAGGCGGTGCAGATCCACGGCGGCTACGGCTACACCACGGAGTTTGCCGTGGAGCGCCACTACCGCGATGCGAAGATCACGGAGATCTACGAGGGCACCTCCGAGATCCACCAGATCATCGTGGCCAGGTCGCTGCTCGGCAAGTTGGATTGATCAGCATGGGCACCTACTGAGGAGAACGAAGAAGCACGCCATGAATCTGATGGAGTACCAGGGCAAGGAGCTCTTCCGCCGCAGCGGCATTCCGGTTCCGCGCTCGCAGCACTGCAAGACGCCCGACGACGTCGCGGCGTTCATCGCCGTCAACCCCGGCAAGTGGGTCGTCAAGGCGCAGGTCCTGATGGGCGGCCGCGGCAAGGCCGGCAAGATCAAGTTCGCCACCAACGCGGAGGAGGGGCGCAAGGCCGCGCAGGAGATCCTGGCGACGCCGATGCCGCCCAACCGTCAGAACCCCAACGGCGAGCCCATCAACTCGCTGCTGGTCGAAGAGACGATGGAGATCGACAAGGAGGCGTACTGCGCCATCACCGTCGACCGCGCGACCAAGCGCCCCTCGATCATCGTGACGCGCTTCGGCGGCATGGACGTGGAAGAAGTCCACGAGAAGCATCCGGAGTCGTTCAAGTACCATTTCGTCGGGACGGCCATCGGCTATTGGCCGTTCATCGGCCGCGAGCTCGCCTTCGGCGCCCAGCTCGACGCCGGCTACCGCAAGCAGTTCCCGGCCATCGTCGCGGGCATGTACGATCTCTTCTTCACGTACGGCGCCAAGCTGGTCGAGATCAACCCGCTGGTGCTCACCAACGATGGCCGCGTGGTCGCCGCCGACGCGAAAGTCGAGCTGGACGACGACGCGCTCTTCCGCCACCCCGAGTTCAAGGAGTGGCAGGCGGTCCTGCCGCTCGACGAGGACGAGACGCTCGCGGCCGAGGCGGGCCTGGGCATCCGCAACTTCCGCCGCTTCCCCGGAACGGTCGGCACCATGGCCAACGGCGCGGGCTTGGCGATGGGCACGATGGACGCCGTGAAGAACGCGGGCGGCGAGATCGCCAACTTCCTCGACGTCGGCGGCGGCGCCGACGCCAATCGCGTGCGCAACTGCTACGAGCTGGTGGTCAACCACACCAAGGCGAAGGTCTTCTTCGTCAACATCTTCGGCGGCATCACGCGCGGCGACGAAGTCGCCAAAGGCATCGTGACCGCGATGAAGGAGACCACGTCGCGCAAGATTCCTCTCGTCATTCGCTTGACCGGCACGAACGAGGAAGAGGGGCGCCGCATCCTCGCGGAGGCGGGCATGACGCCGGTGCAGACCATGGACGAGGGCGCCAAGCGCGCCGTCGAGATCGCGGCGGGAGCGTAGACGATGAGCATCTACTTGGAAAAGAGCAGCAAGGTCTTCGTGCAGGGCATCACCGGCTCGGAGGGCTCGTATCACACCGGGCGCATGCTGGCGTACGGCACCACCATCGTCGGCGGCGTCACGCCGGGCAAAGGCGGCCAGAAGACCGTGCATGGCCTGCCCGTCTTCAACACCGTCAAGGAGTGCGTCGAGGCGACCGGGGCGACGCACCAGTGCATCTTCGTTCCGCCTCCGGGCGCGGCCGACGCGCTCTACGAGGCGTACGAGGCCGGCATCCGCTTTGCCGTCTGCATCACCGAGGGCGTGCCGGTGCACGACATGCTCAAGGTCGTGGGATCGACGCCGGGCATGCGCATCATCGGCCCCAACTGCCCGGGGCTGATCTCGCCGGGGCAATCCTCGGTGGGCATCATGCCGGGCCACGTCTTCAAGCCGGGCAACGTGGGGCTGATCTCGCGCTCCGGAACGCTGACGTACGAAGTGGTCGACGGGCTCACGCGCGCGGGTCTGGGCCAGTCCACCTGCGTGGGTATCGGCGGCGACCCGATCATCGGCACCACGTTCGTCGACTGCCTCAAGGCCTTCAAGGACGACCCGCAGACCGAGGCGATCGTGGTGGTGGGCGAGATCGGCGGCTCCGACGAGGAGGACGCCGCCGCCTACATCGGCGAGCATCTCCGCGACCGGCCGATCGTCGCCTTCATCGGCGGGCGCAACGCCCCTCCGGGCAAGTCGCTGGGTCACGCCGGCGCCATCATCTCCGGCAACACGGGCACGCCCCAGGGCAAGATCAAGGCGTTCGAGGCCGTCGGCGTCCCCGTGGCCGACCGCCCCTCGCTGATCCCGGAGCTGCTGAAGGAACGCATGGGCGCCAGAATCTAGCTCGTTTGGGCCACATGGCCCAAGCCTGCGACCCCAGTCGCCGCTTCGGTGGGGATGGGGGAGACGGATCGGGGGTCGGAGGTCATCCGGCCCCCGTTTTTTTCGGAGGCAATTCGCCATGCTAGGCAGGGAAGCGCCCCGTGTGGGAGAAGGGCGTACTGCCGGTTTCGGCTAGAGCGGGACTCCTCATCGGAGCGCCCATTTTGGCCTATCCGGCATGTGCACTAGACAGAAGGATGGGAACATGCCGAAATTCACGTTTTGGCGTCCTCTCATCGCGCTATTCGTCCTCGTGGCGATGCTTGGCCAGGGAACATGGGCACTGGCCGGCACCACGGGGTCGTTGACCGGGCAAGTCGTCCTCACGGACAACAACGCTCCGGTCGCCGGCGCGAAGGTCGAGGTCACGTCGCCATCGCAGGTGGCGACGACGACCACGGACGCCAAGGGCAATTTCACCTTCCTCTCTCTCGCGCCGGACACGTACACCGTGACGGTGGAGAAGGAAGGTTACCAGACGGTCTCCCAGACGGGAGTCGCCGTCTTCGCAGACACCTCAGAGACGCTGACGATCGATCTGCTGAAGGTCATCGGTAAGGTGACCACGCGGGCCGCCAGCGCGCTGGTGAAGCCGGGCACCACGGCGGACATCTACTCCGTCAGCCCCTCGCAACAGCAGGCCGTTCAGGGCCTGGGCGGCGGCGGCGGCCTCAACAACGCCTACTCGGGCATCGCGTCGGTCCCCGGCGTGTACGTCCCGCAGGGGCAGAGCGGTTGGGCGCAGTCGGTCTACGTCCGCGGCGCCGACTACACGCAGCTGGGGTACGAGTACGACGGCGTGCCCGTCCAGCGCGCGTTCGACGCCTACCCGGCGGCGACGCTCTCCGCCCTGGGCCAGCAGGAGCTCCAGGTCTACACCGGCTCACAGCCGATCGACGCCCAGAGCACCGGCCTCGGCGGCTACATCAACCAGGTCATCAAGACCGGCACCTATCCCGGCTTCGCGAACGTGCAGTTCGGCGTCGGCGGTCCGGCCTTCTACCACCAGGCCGAGTTCGAGATCGGCGGGGCCAACCCCAGCCGTCTCTTCACGTACTACCTGGCCACGGCGGGCTACAACCAAGAGATCCGCTTCGGCTCGCAGTACAACGGCAACGACCTGACCACGCGCTTCGGCACCGGCACGGTGTACAACATCCTGGCTCAGGGTTGCGGCACGCCGAACGCCTCGGCGGGCTGCTACGCGAACACCGCGGGCATCTACGGCTTCACGCCGGCCGGCCCCAACGGCTACGCCCTCGGCCCGTTCGCGTACGACTTCGCGGGCAACCTGGCCGACCGGGAGACGGTGGCCAACCTGCACTTCGGCATTCCGCACCGGAAGGACGCGGGGCGCGACGACGTGCAGTTCCTCTACGACACCTCGACGCTGTACACGTACTTCAACACGGCGTTGAACGACTTCGGCTACGCCGCGAGCGATGTGACCAACGGCACGATCACCACGGGCGGCATGAACTGCGTGACCGCGGGTTGCGGGATCTTCGGTCCGTTCACTCCCGTCTACATCGACTCGCAGACCTACGGCGGTCCCGTGGGCGCGCCGCTGACGGCGTCGCAGCTGGCTAACACCAGCAACTACCAGTTCCCGAACACGCCGAACCACACGCCGTTTGGCACGATTCCATCGACGAGCCGCGACGGATCCGTCAACGACGCGACCATCGTCAAGCTGCAGTACCAGCACAACATGGGTACGAACGCGTACTTGCGGGTCTACGGCTACACGTTCTACTCAGACTGGATGATGACGGGTCCGAACAGCACAATCGGCAACCTCTGGGGTGTCCTCCCGCCGGACTACGAGTTGAGCACGCACACCCGCGGCCTGGCCGGCACCTTCGCCGACCAGATCAACTCGAAGAACCTGTTGAACCTCACGGCGTCGTACACCCAGGCTAGCACGACCCGCTGGAACAACCTCTACTTCTACTCCAATCCGTTCGGATCGGGTGAGGTGGCCGCTCTGGTCGACTCGACCAACCCGACCAACGGACTCTGCTACGGACCCGGTGGCGGCGCAACGGCGTACTACTGCGGCTCGAGCAGCGTCGCACAGTACCAACTCGGCGGTCCCGGAAGCGGCCCGCTGGCCGCGACCAGCGGCACGACGGTTCAGAATGCCGGCACGTTTACGTGCGGCAGCGGTCCGTGCGAGTACTTCACGGTGGACAACGGAACCTACGGCGTGCAGAACACCGTGAGTCCGAAGTTCACGGCGGCCTCCATCTCCGACAGCTGGAAGCCCACCGACAAGCTCCTGGTGAACTTGGGTCTCCGGTACGACAACTACACGTACGACCTGAGCCCCACCACGGGCGGCCCGGCTCGGCAGCTGTGGCTGAACTCGTACAACGCGTTCCACTGCTACAGCCCGTCGGCCGGCATCACGTCGACCGCGACGCCGAACAGCTGCCCGGCGGGAACGACGCAGATGGCCTTCTCGGACACCTCGGCGGCTTCGACCTCGTTCAGCGAAGTCGAGCCGCGCGTGGGCTTCACCTACACGGTGAACCCGCTCAACGTCGTCCGCTTCTCGTACGGCAAGTACGCGCAGCCGGCCGACTCGGCGTACCAGCAGTACGACGTGGCCGAGCAGAACCTGGCCGCGTACGACGCGCCGAAGTTCTACAGCTTCGGCTTCACCAACCCCGGTCACGCCATCCCGCCGGCAGTCTCGTACAACACGGACTTCTCGTGGGAGCACCAGGTGAAGGGCTCCGATCTCTCGTGGAAGGTCTCGCCCTTCTACCGCACCACCAACAACCAGCTGGCCAGCGTGCTGCTGGACCCGAAGACCAACTTCGTCTCGGCCATCAACGTCGGCAAGGAGACCGCCGAGGGCGTTGAGCTCCTCCTGCAAAAGGGCGACTTCAACCGCGACGGCTTGGCCGGCCAGCTGACCTTCACGTACACGCACGCGTTCGAGAAGTTCCAGCCCCTCCAGAGCGGCAACACCGTGGTGGACGGCCTGAACCTCAACGTCCTGCAGTACAACCAGTACACCTCGTACTGCGCGCAGAATCCGACCAGCTCGCTCTGCAGCAGCACGAAGCTCGGGTTCACCCCGGTGGCGACGGGCCCGTGCTACGACACCGCAGGCAACCCCGTCGCGTCTGCGGCGACCTGCACCGCGGCGGACGTCCAGAATCCGTACTGGAACGCGACGCCTCAGTCGCTCTTCAGCGCTGATGCCAGCTACCCGCCGTTCAACCAGTTCCCGTCCTCCGCCGGCGCCACCGGCGTGGCCGGGAGCTTCATCATGCCGTACACGGCAACGCTGGTGGTGAACTACAAGCGCCACAAGTGGGACTTCACGCCCTCCTTGGAGCTCGCGGGCGGCGGCAAGTACGGCACCCCGCTGGCTGCCACGGGCATCCAGCCGGGCACCTGCACCGGCGCGCTCGCGGCGACGGGCACCGATCCGCGCAACCCAAATAGCTCGGGTGCCGGCTCGCTCTACGACGCCCAGACCTGCTCCGGCGCGATTGGCATCCCGGATCCGTATACCGGGCAGTTCGATTCGCTCGGCGCCTTCACGCAGCCGACTCAGCTGAGCGGCAACCTGCAGATCAGCTACCAGGCCACCCCGCGTGTGCAGTTGGTGCTCACGATGGTCAACCTGTACAACGGCTGCTTCGGCGGCTCCAACGAGCCGTGGAACACC
>DATLUD010000017.1:0-7200 GCA_035533275.1 Candidatus Dormiibacterota bacterium
TGCTTCGTGAAGGTCTTCGGCGTGGTCTTCCTGGGCCGGCCACGTCGCGCGCGTGAGGCACCCGCGTGCCGTGAGCGTTTCGACGCTCCGGCCCTGGCCTTGGCCCTGCTCGCCGCTGCGTGCACGATGTTCGGTGTCGCCCCGCTCCTGGTCGTGAGCCCGCTCGACCGGATCGCGGCGGCCGCCATCGGCGCCGCTCCACTGCCGCTTCCATCCCTGCCAATGCTCCCGCTGACGCTCGTCGCTCTGCCGTTGGCCGGAGCGGCGATCGCCGCGGCGCTTGCGGCGCGGCGCGGCGTGAGGAGTGTCCCGACGTGGACCTGCGGCTCGCCGGTGACGCCGAGCGCACAGTACACGGCGACGGCGTTCTCGAAGCCGCTACGTACAATCTTCGCGTTCGTGCTCCTGCCGGAGCGTCAACGGCTGGTCGAGACCGGCGCCTCGCCGTGGTTCCCGGTGAGGATCCGCTACCGCACCGAAAGCCGGTACGTGATCGACGAGGCAGCGCGCCGCTTTGCGGCCGTTACGCTCCGTCTGACGCGGCGCGCCCGCGCGCTGCAGAGCGGGAGTCTGCGGCTCTACCTCGCCTATGCTGTGGCGACGATGATTCTCGTCGTCGTGGTGGCCCGCTGATGCTCGCCGTCGTGCAGATGCTGATCATCGTCGCACTCGCGCCGCTCGTGCAGGGAGCGATGAAACGACTCCGGGCGCGTTTGCAGGGGCGGCCCGGTCCATCGATCATCCAGCCATATCGGGATCTCGCAAAGCTTTGGGGCAAGGAGGCCGCGCTCCCCGAGGGCACCTCGATCATCACCATATGCGCCCCGGGACTCTCGCTCGGCGTGGCGCTGACCTTCGCGGCGGCGCTTCCGTTCGCCGGACCCACCGCCATCTCGATCGTCGATATCGTCGCGCTGGCCTTCCTGCTCGGCTTGGGGCGCTTCGTGCTCGCCCTGGCGGCTCTCGACACGCGCAGTGCGTTCGCCGGCATGGCGTCGAGCCGCGAAATGACCTTCGCGAGCCTGGTCGAGCCCGCACTGCTGGTCGCCCTGCTCGGCGGAGCGGCGCTCGGCCACGGCACGTCGTTCGCGGCCCTGCGCATGGCCCCGTTCGGTCTCGCCGGCACGCTAGCGTTTGGCGCGTTCTTCTTGGTGCTGCTAGCGGAGACGGCGCGCATTCCGGTCGACAACCAGGAGACGCATTACGAGCTCACGATGATCCATGAAGGCCTCGTCTTGGAGTACGCAAGCTGGCAGCTGGCGATGCTCCAGCTGGCCACGTATATCCGGCAACTGAGCTTCCTGCTGCTTTCCACACTTCTGTTGCCCGGCGGCTTCAGCGTGTGGCTGGCCCCCTTTTGGGTCATCTCGATCGCCGGTGCCATTACCCTGGTGGAGACCATGTTCGCAAAGCTCAGGCTCTTCGAAGTTCCGCAGTTACTGACGACCGCGTTCTTGCTCGCGGTGACCAGCATCGGGTTACGGCTGTTCGGAGCAATGGTGTAATGATCGAGCTCGTCATGTTGCTCGCCGGCGCCGTGCTGCTGATCAACACCCGCACAGCGCAGATCCTGGTCGCGTACGTCGTCCTCGCGCTGACGGTCAGCGTCCTCATCGCGCCCTCGGCGTCAGAATCGTTGCTGTCACTCGCGCTTTTCATCATCACCACCGTGCTCAAGGTCGTCGTTGTGCCGATCGGCATCGTGGTGTTCCTGCGGGCGAATCCCGCCGCAGGTGACCTGCGGCCCTCCCTCGCCATGCCGGCCCGGCTCGCGGTGGTCATCGCCTTTGCGCTCATCGCACGCGCGTTCTCCCACGTCACGTCGCTGAACGCCGTTCCGATGCAAGACCTCGTCGCCTACGTCATCCTATGCGGCTTAGGGATGCTCATGGTGCATCGCAATCTTCTCGCGCACCTCGTCGGACTCTTAGCGCTCGGCGCCGGCGTGACCCTTGCGGGTGCGCTGCTGGCGCCTACGCTACCCGAGTTCATCGAGCTCGGTGCCACTTTCGACGCGCTGATCGCGACGTTCATCGGGCTGGCCTTGGTTCGCGCCTTCGTCGCCCACAATCCCGTGCTCGACGTAGAGTCCCTGCGGAGGCTCCGCGGATAGTGCCGGGACTCGTCATTGCGGCGCCGTTTGTCGCTGCCCTCCTCGCGCTTCTGCTGCGTAGCCGCGCGAGGCGCCGCTTTACGCGTGTCGCGTTAGCCGCGGTCGCGGCCCTGCTGCCGCTCGCCCTCATCGGCAAGGTCGATAGGCTCGCCCTCGTCTTCCTGGCGCTCGTATCGTGCTTAGGACTCTTGGCGACGATCTTCTCGACCGGGATATTCGCCGAGAATTTCGGAAACGGCGCGGTCGGCTGGTCGCGCAAGCCAGTCTATTTCGCGTTGCTCGGGGCTTTTTGGAGCGCGATGCTGCTCGTCGTGCTCGCCAACGACTTTGCGCTGCTCTGGTTGGGGATCTCGGCGACCACCCTCGCGACGGCGTTTCTCGTGGGCTTCAGCGGCGAAGCCGCGGCGCTGGAGGCGGCCTGGAAGTACCTCGTGTTATGCAGCGTGGGTCTTGCGTTCGCCCTGCTCGGGATTGTCGTGCTGGCCCATATCTCAACGGCGGCCGGCCTGGCCTCGATGGAGGTGCTCTCGTGGACGGCGATCGCGGCGCACGGACCGGCCTCCACACCGGCGCTGGCGCGGTTGGCGATGGCGCTGATGATCGCCGGATTCGGCACCAAGGCTGGTCTCGTGCCGATGCACGCGTGGCTTCCCGACGCCCATTCCAAAGCGCCGGCTCCGGTCAGCGGGCTGCTTTCTGGCGTTCTGGTTTCGTGTGCCCTCTATGCGATCATGCGCACCGTCGGAGTCGCGTGGGCCCTCGGAGCTGGACCCTTCGTACAAGATGTCCTCATGTGGTTCGGCGCGCTGTCCGTGATCGTTGCGGGTACGTTGATGCTTACGCAGCGCGATTTGAAGCGGCTCCTCGCGTATTCGACCGTCGAACACGCCGGCATCGTCGCGCTCGCACTCGGGTTCGGCGGCCCCTTGGGCTGGTTCGCGGCGCTCTTCCACGTCCTCTCGCACGCCTTCGCGAAGTCCGCAGCCTTCTTCGCCGCCGGCATGGTGCAGCACGAGCGCCAGACGACGACGCTCTCCGAGCTCCACGGCCTGTGGAGCGGCGGCGCCTCTGGACGCTTCTTGCTCGGCGCGTTGACGGCGCTTTCGGGGATGCCGCCCTTTGGACTCTTCATCAGTGAGCTGCTGCTCGTGTTCGCCGGCGCCGCCGCCCATCGCTGGGTACCACTCGGCCTCGGCCTCTTCGGGATCGCGTTTGCCTTCGCGGCACTTTCGCGAACCGCCATCGAAGTCGAGTCGGGGCACGGGGAGGTCTCGCATTCGGTAGAGCCGTGGCGTTCCGGTCTCATGGCTGGAGCGGCGGCGTTGGCGCTGGCCATCGCATCGCTCCTGGTCGTCGTTCCCTGGACGGGACTTGGTGCCGCCTTGCAGGCGACGGCGGCGACGATCGGGGGAATTCGATGATGGAAGCGAATCGGGGCGAGCGGATCGATGCGGCGGTATTCACCGCTCGCGTGGTCGCGGAGTCCGAACGTGCCGTGCCGCTCGGCGCGTATGCCGACGGTCAGGCAGTATATTACGTCTTCCTCGGTGCCGGTACCGCTCCGTACGCGCTTTCACGCACACGCGATGTTGGCGATCGTGCGCTGCCGGCAATCTCCGTGGCACGCCCCGTCTTCGCGTGGGACGAGCGCGAGATGGCATCCGAACGCCACGTGCGTTTCGCGCGTCTCCCCGATGCGCGGCCGTTCCGCGCGGCACGCGACGGCACGATGCCTCCGGCCGTCGTCGCGGAGGGCCCGGGCCTCATGCACTTCGTCGTCGGGCCGGTCCACGCGGGAATCATCGAACCGGGGCGGTTTACGATCAGCTCCGGAGGCGAGACGGTAGTGCACCTCGACGCGCAACTCGCCTACCAGCACCGCGGGGCCGAGCTGCAACTCGAAGGTCTTCCGGCCGTTGAGGCGTCATCGAAGGTGGCCCGCATCTGCGGGTGCTGCAGCGCGTCCCGGTCGTTCGCTTACGCACGGGCGCTCGAGGAGCTAGCCGGCATCACGATCGCGCCGGAAGTCGAGCTGGCGCGCGTGGCGCTCGCCGAGCTGGAGCGCATCTACAATCACCTCGCCGACCTGGCGGCGAGCTCCTCTGCCGCAGGCTGGGGCCCGGGCTTCGCTCAAGGCATGGCGCTGAAAGAGGAAGCCATGCGGCTCTGCCAACTCGCCGGCGGCCACCGCCTGCTCTTCGACGCCATCGTTCCCGGCGGCGTGGGCGCGATCACCTTGCTGGATCGCGACCGGTGCCGTGAGGCGGTCGTGCGCCTCGACGGCGCAGTCGATACCTACCTGACGCGCCTCTTTGCGAACACATCGATGACGGCGCGGTGGCATCGCGCCGGGGTCGTCACGCACGAGACGGCGCGGGCTCTGGGCGCCGTAGGCCCGACGCACCGTGCCTCACGCGGTGCGGTCGACGTGCGGGGCTTCTCGCCCTATGGAGCCTATCGCCGACTTCGCGTCCG
This sequence comes from Candidatus Dormiibacterota bacterium, assembly GCA_035533275.1. Classification (GTDB taxonomy): domain Bacteria; phylum Vulcanimicrobiota; class Vulcanimicrobiia; order Vulcanimicrobiales; family SCRA01; genus SCRA01. The sequence goes on from DATLUD010000017.1 coordinate 4,589, forward strand.
CATGGCGCACGCCACCAGCGGCGACGCCTTCGCGCGCTGCCGCGTCAAGCGCGACGAGTTACGCGAGTCGTTCCGGCTGCTCCGCGAAGCGTTGGCAGAACTCGGCGATGCGTCGCTGCCGGGGCCGCAGGCGCTGGACATCCCACGCGGAGTTGCCTTGGCTACGGTGGAGGGTCCTCGAGGTGCGGAGACCGTGGCGGTGCACGCCGGCGCCGACGGGCGTCTCGAACGGCTGCACGCGATTGCGGCGTCCTACCGCAACTGGCCGTTGGTCGCGCGGGCGATGGAGGGCAACATCGTTCCGGACTTCCCATTGGTGAACAAGAGCTTCAACCTCTGCTATGCGTGCGTGGACAGGTGAGCGTCGGCTGATGTTTCGCAAATCGCTTGGGATCCGGCACCTGGTCTGCGGCAGCTGCAACGGCTGTGAGCACGAGATGAATGCGCTCAACAATTCCTTCTATGACATCACCCGGGAAGGATGGGACATCGTCGCCTCTCCGCGTCATGCCGATGTCATCACGGTCACGGGACCGATGACGACGGCGATGCGGCGCGCCGCCGGCGAGACGGTCCAGGCTGTCCCCCGGCCACGCATCGTGGTCGCGATCGGCGACTGTGCCGCGGGCGTCGGGCCTTGGAGCGGCGCACCGTGCGCTGGAGATGGCGCCGGCGTGGAGTTGGGGGCGGAGGTGGTCGTCCGTGGCTGTCCGCCGACGCCCGACGTCATTCTCCGCGGTCTGGAAGAGGCCGCCAAGCGGCTTACGGCTGTTCTGAAGGACTCGCCGGTGCGTGGGACGGCGACCCAGACAGCCGCCGAGATGGCGTCATCGGTTGTAACGGATGACGGTGACGGCGCCACGCGGTGAAGCCGCCGTCATGATCGGCGAGTCGTCGTCAGCTGAAATGGGAGCCGTTTCGAGTATCTCAGCGTCGACGCGGAATGGCGGACACGTGAGGGGCCAATCACGGAAACCGACATCGAGCTGACCTTTCCGGGGCATGCTACGGCTGCGCGCAGGACGTGAACGCCGTTGTTCGCGCCGGGCGCGTGGAGGGCGGGGCTCCTAATCCACTTCGCGCGCGTTGTGATCGACGAGCGCGCCGTTGATCCCCGTGGCGCGATCGCTGGCTAGGAACGCCAGCGACTCGCCGACCTCTTCCGGCGTCGAGGCGGCAGCGAAATCCTCTTGCGAGAGGTACTCCCGCGCGGCATCGGTGGCAACCGTGCCCAGTACCAGCGCATTGGCGACGATGCCGTCCGCCTTGTGCTCACGGGCGATCGCCTGCATCAGCACGTTGACGGCCGCCTTGGCCGCTCCCATGAGGCCGTACTTCGGCTGGGGATCCCTGGAGCTGCCCGCGGTCACCGCCACCAGGCGTCCACGCGAGCGCGCGCCCTCGCGCACGGGTTGCTCGAGCATGGCGCGCAGAGCCGGCAGCATGATGTTGTACGCGGGATAGAGGTTCGTCTCGACGTTCGCTTGCAGGTCGGCGATCGACGACCGCGCGATCGCCACGAAGCGTCGCCCCCCTACCAGCGAGATGACGGCGTCGATCCGCCCGAAACGCCGGCGCGCCTCCGCCGCGGTGCCCTCGCCCGCCGCCGGGTCGGCCAGATCGGCCGCGTGCGCAGCCACCCGATCGCGCGCCGCCGCCGGCACGAAACGCTCGATGCTCTTTCGCGCGTTCTCCACGCTTCGCGAAACGACGAGCACGCGCGCTCCTTCCCGGACGAGGGTCGCCAGCGTCGCGCCGCCGACACGCCCCGTGCCTCCCGCCAGGATCACCACGTCGTCTTTCAGCATGCTCACCCCTCCTGCGCGCGAGGGATTGACCGCGCGGCGCCTCCCCTCCTCGCCCCCGAGGCGGCACTTTCTTGCCATGCGAGCCGCCGCCGGCTCCTTGCACGCGCGTCGTTGGCGCGGACATGAAGAAAGCCCGCCGTGAAGTCCGGCGGGCTTTGGGTGAAGCATCTGGCGCTGTCCTACTCTCCGGGGACCCTGCGGTCCGCGTACCATCGGCGCTGGTGGTCTTTACTGCCGTGTTCGGGATGGGAACGGGTGTTGCCCCACCGCTATGGGCGCCAGAAAGGGGTGTGTGCGCTCAAAGGGAGCGGGTGTGTTGTGGCCCGTTCCGAGCTGCATACCGAAGAACGTTCATACGCGTCGTTGGTTATGATGCCAACGAGGAAGAAGTGTCCGGGCGATTAGTACCGGTTAGCTGCACACCTTACGGTGCTTCCACCTCCGGCCTATCAACGTGGTGGTCTCCCACGGCCCTTCCCTCTTGCGAGGTTGAGATCTCATCTTGGAGTTGGTTTCGCGCTTAGATGCTTTCAGCGCTTATCCAATCCGAACGTAGCTACCCGGCTATGCTCCTGGCGGAACAACCGGTTCACCAGCGGTTCGTTCGACTCGGTCCTCTCGTACTAGAGTCAACGCTCCTCAAATCTCCTGCGCCCACGGCGGATAGGGACCGAACTGTCTCACGACGTTCTGAACCCAGATCGCGTACCGCTTTAATGGGCGAACAGCCCAACCCTTGGGACCTACTACAGCCCCAGGATGCGACGATCCGACATCGAGGTGCCAAACCTCCCCGTCGATGTG
>DATLUD010000018.1:0-20254 GCA_035533275.1 Candidatus Dormiibacterota bacterium
ATCGTCTTCACCGACGACTACGCCGAGCTGAGCGACGCGGACGTGGTGGTCGAGGCCGTCTTCGAGAGTCCGGACGTCAAGCGGCGGGTCTTTCAGAGGCTCGACGAGGTGACCAAGCCCGAGGCGATCCTCGCTTCGAACACCTCGACGCTGGACATCGACGCGATGGCCGCGGCGACCAAGCGCCCCGAGAAGGTCGTGGGCATGCACTTCTTCGCCCCGGCCAACATCATGCAGCTCTTGGAGATCGTGCGCGGCTCGCAGACCTCGCCGCAGGTGCTCGCCACGGCGTTCAAGCTCGCCAAGACCCTGCGCAAGATCGCGGTGCTCTCCGGCAATGCCTTCGGCTTCATCGGCAACCGCATGCTCTTCGACTACGCGCGCGAAGCCGTCGCCCTGGCGGAGGAGGGCGTGCCGCCACAGCGCGTGGACGCCGTGCTCAAGGACTTCGGCATGGCCATGGGTCCATTCGCGATGTTCGATCTCAGCGGCGTCGACGTCTTCTGGCACATCCAGCAGGCGCGCCCCGACATGGCCGCCGCTCGCACCAAGATCGTCGACCGGATGTACGAGCAGAAGCGACTGGGCCAGAAGACCGGCAAGGGCTTCTACGCGTATCAGAAGGGCAGCCGCGACCCGATGCCCGACCCCGAGATCGAGCGGCTCTTCGCGGAGGAGGCCGCCAAGGCGGGGGTGGCGCAGCGCGCGGACGTCTCCGACGAGGAGATCGTCAAGCGCACCATCTACGCGCTGATCAACGCGGGCGCGAACCTGCTGCGGGACGGCGTGGCGCTGCGCCCCGGCGACATCGACATCGTCTACATCTACGGCTACGGATTCCCGCCGCATCACGGCGGCCCCATGTGGTACGCCGACGAGATCGGGGTGCCCGCGGTCTACGCGGACGTCGAGGCCTTCCGCCGGCGGTTCGGGGCGCATTGGGAGCCCTCGCCTCTGCTGGCGGAGATCGCCCGCAGCGGCATGACGTTCGCGAGCTACACGAAGGAGTTGGCCCATGCGTGAGGCGGTGGTCGTCTCGGCAGCCCGCACACCGATCGGCAAAGCCTTTCGCGGCGCGTTCAACCAGACGCACGGCGCCACGCTCGCCGGCCACGTGGTGCGCCACGCGATCGACCGCGCGAAGGTTGATCCCGCGGAGGTCGAGGACGTCGTGATGGGCGTGGGTCTCCCGGAGGGCGCCACGGGCAACAACCTGGGGCGCGTGGCCGCGCTGCGCGCGGGCCTGCCCGTGCGCGTGCCCGGCACCACGGTCAACCGCTACTGCGCCTCGGGGCTCCAGGCCATCGCGATCGCCGCCGGGCGCGTGATGGTGGACGGCGCGGGCGTGGTGGTCGCCGGCGGCTGCGAGTCGATCAGCATGGTGCAGAACGGCATGAACCTGCACGACTTCACCGAGGAGTGGGTGCTGCGCCACGTGCCGGAGACGTACACGCCGATGCTCTACACGGCGGACTTCATCGCCAAGAAGTACGGCGTCTCGCGCGAGCGTCAGGACGACTACGCCCTGCAGAGCCAGCAGCGGACGGCGGCCGCCCAAGCCGCCGGCGCCTTCGACGACGAGATCGTCCCGCTCTCCACGTGGAGGTACGTGGAGGAGAAGGCGACGGGGGAGGTTCGCGAGGAGCAGGTCAGCCTGAGCCAGGACGAGGGCAATCGCCCTGACACCACGCTCGATGGCTTGGCCGGGCTCAAGGGCGTGACCGATCCGGCCTCCACGGTCACTGCCGGCAACTCCTCGCAGCTCTCGGACGGCGCCGCGGCCGTGGTGGTGATGGACGCCAAGCTCGCGGAGCAGCGCGGGCTCGATCCGCTCGGCTACTACCGCGGCATGGTGGTCGTGGGCTGCGATCCGGGCGAGATGGGCATCGGGCCGGTCTTCGCCGTGCCCGAGCTGTTGAAGCGCCACGGCCTCAAGGTCGAGGACGTCGGGCTCTGGGAGCTCAACGAGGCCTTCGCGGTGCAGACCGTCTACTGCCGCGACACGCTCGGCATCCCCAACGAGATCTTCAACGTCTCCGGAGGCGCCATCTCGGTGGGGCACCCGTACGGCATGAGCGGCGCCCGCATGACGATGCATGCCTTGATCGAGGGCAAGCGCCGCGGCGTCAAGCACGTCGTCGTCACCATGTGCGTGGGCGGCGGCATGGGAGCCGCCGGGCTGTTCGAAGTCGCTTGAGGAGGACGCATGCCGACTGTACGCACGCCGGAAGGTAAGCTCGCGCGGATCTCGGCAGCCGAGGTCCTGCGCGGACCCATCAAGAGCAAGACGATCTTCCCCGCCTTGCTGCTGCACATGCTTGCGCAAGGCCCCGATCACGGCTACGGCTTGATGCAGCGGATCGAGAAGCTCACCGGGGACCTGCTGCCGGTCAACACCAACACGATCTACCCGCTCCTGCGCCGGCTCGAGGAACGAGGCTTCGTCAAGGGCGGCTGGGATCACCCCAGCAAGCGCGCACGCCGCATCTACGAGATCACGGACAGCGGACGCGAGCGTCTCGCGTCGATCAAGAGCAACATGCTCCCGTATCTCGACATGATCCTCGGTGCGATCAACAAGCTCAAGGGCGAGCTCTACCCCGAGAACGCCCCGCAGACGAACGCGCACGGGAAGGCGATGACGCGCTGATGGAGGATGCCGCGTGAACCTCCCCGAGGCGGCGTTCGAGACCATCCTGCTGACGCAGGATGCCGGAGTCGCGACGATCACGATCAATACGCCGCCCGCGAACACCCTCTCGGCCAAGACCATGGGAGAGCTCTCCCGGGCGTTCGACGCGATCGAGGGCGACGAGGGCGTGCGCGCCGTGGTGGTCACGGGCGCGGGGCCCTCCGTGTTCGCGGGCGGCGCGGACGTCAACGAGTTCACCCGCATCGCCACGGAGGACGAGGCGCGCACCAAGATGCGCGCGGGCGCCGGACTCTTTCGGCGCATCGAGCTCTTCGCCAAGCCCGTCATCGCCGCCGTCAACGGTGTCTGTGCCGGCGGAGGGTGCGAGCTGGCCCTGGCCTGCGACATCCGCGTGATGGCCGAGTCCGCGCGGATCGGCCAGCCGGAGATCACGCTCGGCATCATGCCCGCCTGGGGCGGCACTCAACGCCTGCCGCAGCTCGTGGGGCGCGCCAACGCGCTGCTGCTCATGATGTCGGGCGAGATGATCGGGGCAGTCGAGGCGGCCAGGATCGGCCTGGTCAACCTCATCGTCGCCGACGGCCAGGCGCTCTCCAAAGCCACGGAGCTGGCCGGCGTCTTCGCTCGGCAGGCACCGCTGGCGCTCGGCGCGATCAAGCGGGCGGTCGCGGCGGGCCTCGACGGCGGCTACTCGGCGGGCATCGAGCGCGAGCAGGACGAGATGGCGGCGCTCTTCGCCGGCGCGGACGCTCGCGAAGGGATCGCGGCCTACCTCGGCAAGCGCCCCCCGGAGTTCAGGGGCGAGTGAGGCCCGCCGGCGGCTTCAAGCGCGGCGGCACCCGGAACCAGAGCACGATCAGGTAGATCCAGAGCGCCGTGTAGAAGCCCACGAGGAACGGCATCGGCAGGTCCACGTGGATGAACTGCTCCCCCCACGTGTGGATCAGGGGCACGTGGTAGGGGTCGTGGCGCGCGACGGCCAGGAGCCGGTTCTCCCAGACGGTCAGGAAGCACATCTCCCCCAGGAGCTTCTGGAGCGCCACGGTGGCCATCGCGGCGACGTGCAGCAGCCGCCACCAGAAGCCGTGGACGAAGGCCCAGCCCAGCCGGGCGCCCAGCGGGATGGTCACCAGCCCAAAGATGATGAACAAGGCCGCCGCCATGTGGAGGGCCAGCACGACGTTGGCCAGGGCAAGGGCGCTCTCCGGGGTCAGCGTGACGTACCGCACGTTTCTTAACGTACCCTTGACGAGCATGGACAGTAGTCGGCCGCGAATGGACGAAGATAGTGATGCAGGTCACCGAGACGCGGGTGCCGCTCCCCATCGTCGCCCGCGCTCGAGAGAACAGCCCACATCATGAACGGGTGGCCGCCAGGGACGGCGGCCATGAGGGGGGAGCGATATGCTCTTAGCACACAAGGCCGGCCGCTCACGAGGGGCGCCGGATTCCACACTCGACTCCGTATTTGCCGCCAACGGCGTGGACGTGCATTGTTCCGTTCGCCTGCCGGAGAGCGGTGCGTTGGTCACCATCTCGATCAGTGCGTTTCGAAACGTGGCCGAGCACGCGATGCATCTGGGCGTCGATCTGCCAACGGCCCTGCTGATCCTGCCGAGCAACTTCGAGCGGGCGCAGACGCGCGGCGACCTGGCATACGACAGCGCGACGTGGTGGCTGAGCTCCACGCTGAGCGAGGCGCGCGTTCCGCATACCGTGCTCTTGCCGGACCAGTCGCTGCAGCGCTTCGCGGCCAATCGCGCGGGACTCTTGCGCGACCGCCTCGACGGAACCGCGCCGCTTCCCGTCCTCTGCGCCACGCCGCGCTTCGTCCTGCAGACGCCTCAGATGTTCACTTTCGTCACCGAGGAGATCTTCGCTGCGGCGCAGATGGCGTTGGGCAAGAGCGGCGACGAGACGGCGAAGATCGAGCTGGTGATCGGCCCGCGCGCTGGCCGCTACGTGAAGTTCACGTACGTCGGACCGACCTCGGCGGCGAACCCCGTCGCCGATACCGTTCGCCGCATGCTCCAGGACGACGGGCCGGGGATGTAGGCGGGGGCTACCAGCCGCCGCCGGAGTCGCCGCCGCCGCCCCAGCCGCCGGAGTCGCCGCCGCCCCAGCCGCCGGCGTCACCGCCGCCCCAGCCGCCGCCGGAGTCGCCGCCGCCGCCCCAGCCGCCAGCGTCTCCACCGCCCCAGCTACCGCCTGAGGAGTTGGACATGTCGGCCTGGCCGGCGTCGGGCTGGAAGGCGCCCGGCTCACCGCCGACGTTCGCGTTGGGATCGCCGAACGTGCCCGCGGTGCCGATGTTCCCGCCCTGGTTGTGGTTGCCGAAGAGCTCGTTCCCCAGCCACGCGCCGCCGAGGCCGCCCAGCATGCCGCTCCAGAAGCCGCCGCCGCCGAAGCCGCCGCCACCATACCCGTAGCCGCCGCCGGAGGGAGCGCCGCCCGGCCCGTAGCCCGGGCCCGGTCCGGCCCCGCCGCGGAAGCCGCCCGCGCTGCGCATGACCGCGCGCACGACCCAGAAGATGGCGACGATGATCAGGATCCACCAGAGGAAGCCCAAGTGCAGCCCTCCCTGCCCCTCGTTGGAGGCTTGCGCCGCCGGCGCCGAGTACGGAGCCGCGCCCGAGCGCCGCGGCGCATGGCTCTGGTAGGTGTCGAGAATGAGGCCCACCGCGTTGGCGATGCCGCCGTCGAAGTCGCCCTGGCGGAACGATGCGTTCATCGCGTCGCGGATGTGTGCGATCTCACCGGGTGGGAAGATCGCGTGCGCCGCGCGATCGCCGACGATATAGTCGCTGTGCTCGGCTTTCGTGATAAAGATCAAGACGCCGTTGACGCGTTGCGAGGCGAACGTGCTCTCCGCCGCGTTGGCCAGCGTCGTTCCCGCCAACGAAGGCACGGTGACCACCACCACCTCTTTGCCGGTGGCGGCGGAGAAGTCGCCGATCTCCGCGTTGAGCCGGGAGACCGTAGCGCCCGAGAAGAGCGCGGCGCCGTCCTGGACGTACGAAGGCCGCGCCGACGCCGGTGCGGCCAGGGCTGTCAACAGCACGGCCAGCAAGGCTGCCGGCGCGGCGAATCGTTTCATGATCGTCCTCATTCCGCCACCACATACCCGGATGGCTGGGCGAAGGTTTCTTGCGGGAGCCCTGCCGCTCAGCGGCCGAGCGTCACCCCGATGGCGATGATGCCGCCGACGATGCTCAACGAGAAGAGCACGATGATCGCCCAGATCACCACCTGCTGCAGGGTCGCCCGCCGGCGTCGAGGGGCTGGCTTGGGTCCGGCGGCCTTGGTGCTCTTGCTCGCCTTGACGGCCTTCATCGGGCCGCCTCGCTGCGGTTCTCCGCGGTCGCGAAGGTGGCCGCTCCCCACAGGCGCTCGAGGTTGTAGAACGTGCGTTGCTCGGGCGTGAAGACGTGCGCCACCACCGTGCCCACGTCCACCAGGATCCAACCGCCGTCGCTGTAGCCCTCCACGCGGTAGACCTTGGCCCCATGGCTCTTCGCCGCTTCGACGATCGCGTCGGCGATCGCCCGCGTCTGGATTTTCGACCGGCCGGTGGCCAGCACGAAGGTGTCGGCCACGATCGTGCGCCCCGCGAGGTCGATCGTGGCGACGTCTTCCGCCTTCTTGTCGAGCGCGGCCTGACGGATCACCTCGACCAGCGGGGATTCAAGCATGCAGGATCTCCTTGGGTACGGTGACGCCGAAGGCGCGCGCGCAGGCGAGCGTCCTCGGCGAGAGTGTGAGACCATGGGACGCATGGTGTGACAGCGTGCTCCGCAGAACGGCGCGCATCCCTTCCGCCAGATCCCTCATGGCCAGGTCGAGCATCGCCGCGCGCCCTTCGTACGAGCGCCCCGGTTCCAGGGCATCGGCGAGGTAGAGCACCGTGTCGAGCCCGCTCATGCGGGCCTCGCCCAGCGTGTGCTTGCGGATGGCATCGAGGATCTGCTCGTCGCGCACGCCGTAGCCCTCTCGGGCCAGCTCCGCGGAGAGGGGCGCGTGGATCACCACGGGATGGGCCACGTCGAAGGCGTCGAGCATCAGCGCGCGCCGGCGTGCCTCGGCCAGCAGACGCTCCTTGGGCCAGAGCCGCGCCAAATCGTGCAGCAGACCGGCGACCCGCGCGCGTCCCGCGTCCAGGCCGTGCGCCTGGGCCAGGCGGTCGGCGGTCCGTGCCACCCCCACGCTGTGGCGAAAGCGCGCCTCCTGACCGATCTCATCGCGCACGCGGCGGGACGTCGCGGTCCAGCCGGTCACCGGTCGGTCATCGCTTCCTTGAGGGCGCGAAAGCGGTTGCGGTAGATCTCGCCCTTCAGGTTGCCGGCCCACATCACGAGCGCGTTCTCGTTGTTGTCGCTGTAGTAGCCGCGGCGCGTCGAGACCACCGTGAAGCCGTACTTGGCGTAGAGGTTCTGGGCGGTCAGGTTGCTCTCGCGCACCTCCAGGGTGATCCACGAGGCCTCGCGCACGATCGCTTCGTCGATCAAGTGCGCCAGCATCCGCTCTCCCATCCTGAGCCCGCGCATCTCGGGGTGGACGGCGATCGTGGTGATGTGCGAGTCCTCGAGGATGACCCACAACCCGCCGTAGGCGACCACGCGCGCGCCGATGCGCCCGACGAAGTAGTGAGCCAGCTTGTTGTCCTTGACCTCGTTGTGGAAGGCGTTCGGCGGCCAGACCGTGCTGAACGACAGCTGTTCGATGCGCGTCACCTCAGGGATGTCGGAGACGAGCATCGGCGAGATCTGCAGATCCCCGGGTCGTGGGGCTCCGGGGCGCCCGAGTTCGGCTTTCATCGCGGCACGGTGGTATGCGGGCGTTCGCCATAGTCGGGGTGGACTCCGTGTGCGTGCGCCCCGGGCGAGGCCTCCGCCAGGCGGGCCGCGCGCAAGGCGGGCGGCTCCCCGGCCGGGGTGAGCAGCACGCGCACGCCGGCCGCCTCCAGCGCGGGAGCCAGCTCGTCCAGCGCGCCGGCCGCGCGGACCTCGCCGCCGGGGAGGCGCCCGCGGGCCCACGCGGCCACCGCGGCGACCTCGTCGCAGAGGCGTTCCTCGCCCCCCCCCGCCCGCAGGCGCACACAAGCGGCCCCGGCGCGCCCGCGCACGGCCACGAGGGCCGGCTCCGTCATCGGCTCGGCGGCGAGGGCGTCGTAGGAGGAGATGCCCACGAGGGGGATGCGCAGCGCGAGCGCCAGCGACTTGGCGTAGGCGAGCGCGATGCGCAGTCCGGTGAAGCTCCCTGGCCCGACCGTGACCGCCAGGCGGTCCACGTCGCGCGCCGTCTTGCCGGCGGCGTGCAGGGCCGCGTCGACGGCTCCCAAGCCCCCTTCCAGGGCGTCGCGAGGTCCCGCGGCCTGCACATGTCGGGTACCCGAGGCCGTGTCGAGCACGGCGGCCGTCAACGGTCCCAGCGCCCCGTCGATCGCCAAGATCAGCATGCGGCCACCGCGTCCTCCAGCAGTCGGGCGGAGCGGGGTCCCGTGGCCCGCAGGGTCACCTCGCGGGGCTCGTCGCCGGAGCCCTCCAGCGTCACGTCCAGGCGGTCGGATGGCAGCAGCTCAGGGGCGCGCTCGGGCCACTCCACCAGCACGGTCGCATCGGGGGCGAAGGCCTCCTCCAGCCCCAGCTCCTCCAGCTCGCTCGCGTGCTCGATGCGATAGAGGTCCAGGTGGTGGAGCGGCGGATGCTCCCGGTAGCGGTGCCAGAAGACGAAGGTCGGGCTGGCGACGGGGTCGCGGCCCAGCGCGGCGCGGACGATCCCGCGGATCAGCGTGGTCTTCCCGGTTCCGAGTCCGCCACGCAAGGCGACCACGTCGCCGGGGCGCAAGCGGCGGCCGAGGCGCTCGCCCAAGGCGATGGTCTCTGCTGGGGTGCGGGTGGTCGCGTGGTGCTGCACGTCCTCGCGCGCTTCGCCGGACCAGGCGCGAGAGCCCTCCGCGCCGAAGCATGGAGCACGCGTATCGTGCGCTTGTGGAGGGTCGCCCGCTGCTCCTGAGAGTCAACGACATCCTGCTCGGCGTGATCACCGGCGTCGTGACGGCGCTGATCGGCGCGGGCATCGAGGCGGGGGTGATCTTCGCTCGCTTCACGAGCGCGGGGCACATCGCCGGTGGCTCAAAGCTGGGGATGATCGCCATCATCGGCGCGGTCGTCGGCTCGATCGTCGGCTGGATCTTCGGGGCGATCGCGCGCCCCCGCCGTCCGCGGGCGTGAACGACCTCGATCTGATGGCGGCCCTCGAGCGTGCCAGGTCGGAGGTTCAGGCGCGGGCGGAAGCGGCGCGGCGGGCCGTGGCCTCGGCCACGGAAGAGGCGAAGGCGGCGCTGGGCCTGGGAACGGCGTTCGCGCAGCCGCAATCCGGCTCGCCGGAGGCGGTTCCGCAGAGGGAGCGGGCCGCGGGGCCGGCCGAGGCCGATGCCCTCTCGTTCGAGGGTTTCGACGACGAAGCGCTCTTCGACGAGAGCGATCCGGCCGGCGACGAGGGGGAGGCTTCCGCGTAAGCCGAATGCCTTATGGTTGCCCGGATGACGGGCGGTTGGGTCGTAGACGCGCGGCGAGGCGATGGCCTCGCCCGCAATTTGTGAGGGGTTCATACCGGATACATGGCAGCACATAAGATCGTTCCGATAGCCGTCGAGCAGGAGATGCAGACGTCGTACCTGTCGTACGCGATGTCCGTCATCGTCTCGCGCGCGCTGCCGGACGTGCGCGACGGCCTCAAGCCCGTGCAGCGGCGCATCCTCTACGCGATGCACGACATGGCCTACGGCCCGGAGAAGCAGCACCGCAAGTCCGCCGGCGTGGTCGGCGAGGTGCTCAAGAACTTCCATCCCCACGGCGACGCGTCCGTCTACGACGCGCTCGTGCGCATGGCGCAGGACTTCGCGCTGCGCTATCCCATGATCGACGGTCACGGCAACTTCGGCTCGGTCGACGGCGACTCGGCGGCGGCCATGCGATACACCGAGGTGCGTCTGGCCCGCATCGCCGCGGAGATGCTGGTCGACATCGACAAAGAGACCGTCGACTTCGTCCCCAACTACGATAACCAGGGCACTGAGCCCGCCGTCCTGCCCTCGCGCATACCTCAGCTGCTGGTCAACGGCTCCTCGGGCATCGCCGTCGGCATGGCGACGAACATCCCGCCGCACAACCTGCGTGAGATCTGCCAGGCGCTGCAGCTGCTCATCGACGACCCCAATGCCGACGACGACCGCGTGATCGATCTGGTGCACGGACCCGATTTTCCGACGTACGGCTCGGTGTTGGGGCACGAAGCGATTCGCAACGCCTACAAGACCGGGCGCGGCTCGGTCATCATGCGCGGCAAGGCCGAGATCGAGGAGGAGAAGGGGCGCTACTCCATCGTCATCACCGAGATCCCGTTCCAGGTGACCAAGACGCGCGTAGTCGAGGCGATCGCCGAGTCGGTCAACGAGAAGCGCATTCAAGGCGTTTCGCGCCTCGACGACATGTCCAACCGCAAGGGGATGCGCATCGTCCTCGAGCTCGCGCGCACCGCCACGCCGCAGGTCGTGCTCAACCAGCTCTACAAGCACACGCCCCTCCAGACCAGCTTCGGCTTCAACATGCTGGCCCTGGTGCCGGTCAAGGAAGGCAAGCTGGAGCCCGGCGTGGCCGGCGCCTCCACGCCGCTGGAGCCGCGGGTCCTCTCGCTCAAGGAGATGCTGGTCCACTACCTCTCGCACCGCGTCGACGTCGTCTTCCGCCGCATCGAGTTCGATCTGCGCAAGGCGCGCGAGCGCGCGCACGTGCTCGAGGGCTACCGCATCGCCCTCGACAACATCGACGAGGTCATCGCGCTCATCCGTGGCAGCGAGACCACCGAGGCGGCGCGCGGCGGCTTGATGCAGCACTTCGCGCTCTCCGAGATCCAGGCCAACGCCATCCTCGACATGCGCCTCCAGCGCCTGGTGGGCCTGGAGCGCGCCAAGATCGAGGAGGAGTACCGCCAGCTCCTCAACCTCATCGAGGAGCTCGAGGTGATCCGCAAAGGCGGCGCCCTCTTCGAGAACAAGGCGCTGATGAAGGTCGTCAGGCGCGAGGTCGAGGAGGTCGAGAAGAAGTACGGCGACAACCGCCGCACCCTGGTCCTCCCGGCCGAGGAGGAGATGGTCATGGAGGACCTGATCCCCGACACCGAGGTCGTGGTGACCAGCACCTCCGGCGGCTACATCAAGCGCGTCTCGGTCGACACGTTCCGCGCGCAGCACCGCGGTGGCCGCGGCGTCGCCGGCATCAACATGAAGAAAGAGGACGTCGTCAAGCACCTGTTCGTGGCGACGACGCACCAGTACGTCCTCTTCTTCACGAACACGGGGCGCGCGTACCGGCTCAAAGCCTACGAGATCCCCGACTCCGCGCGCACGGCGCGCGGGACGAACCTCGTCAACCTGCTCACGCTGGGCCCGGGCGAGGCCGTGACGGCGATCTTCCCGATCCGCGACTTCGGCGCCGACCAGTACATGGTGATGGTCACCAAGCGGGGCGTCATCAAGAAGTCGAAGCTCGGCGACTTCGCCAACGTCCGGCGCAACGGCCTGGCGGCGATCAACCTCGACGAGGGAGACGAGCTGTTGGCCGTCGACCTCTCCGACGGGAAGAGCGACATCATCATGGCCACGCGCAAGGGGATGGCCGTGCACTTCAGCGAGACGGACGTTCGCTCCATGGGGCGCGGGGCGCGCGGTGTCCGGGCGATCACGCTGGAGGCCGGCGACACCGTCGCGGCGATGGACGTGGTGGAGCCGGACCGACAAGAGGTGCTGCTCGTGACCTCGCAAGGCTACGGTAAGCGCACGCCCATCGACGAGTACCGCCACACCAGTCGCGGGGGCAAGGGCGTCAAGGCCTTCGCGCGCGCGGAGAAGCTGGGAGCGGTGGTCGACCAGATTCTGGTGAACGAGCATGACGAGCTCATGCTCATCACCAACGCGGGCACCACGATCCGCATGCTGGTCAACACGATCCGCAAGAGCGGGCGCACCTCGCAGGGCGTGATCCTGCAGCGCCTGGGCGAGGGCGAAGAGGTGATCGCCATAGCGAACATCGAGCGCTTAGCCAAGGGCGTCCGCGAGATCACGGGCGAGTTCCCCGCCGCCGAGTAGCCGCGCACCGGAGCAGGGAGTTTCCGTCCGGGCCACAGAACCGGCCCCGTACCATGAGAGCGGTGGTGATGGCCGGGGGTGAGGGCACGAGGCTGCGTCCGCTGACGTCGACGCGCCCCAAGCCCTTGACGCCCATCGCCAACAAGCCGGTGATGCACCACATCGTCGACTTGCTCCGGACGCACGGATTCACGAGCATCGTCGCCACCGTCCACTACCTCGCCGACGAGATCGAGAGCTATTTCGGGGACGGCTCCGCCTACGGCGTGCAGATGGAGTACGTCGTCGAGGACACGCCGCTGGGGACGGCGGGGGCGGTGAAGCTGGGCGAGGAGCTGCTGGCCGGCGAGCCGTTCGTGGTGATCAGCGGCGACGCCCTCACGGATCTCGACCTGGGGGCCGTGATCGAGCAGCACAAGCGTTGGGGCTCCAAGGCCACGATCGTGCTCCAACGCGTCGAGAACCCGCTCGAGTTCGGGGTGGTGATCACCGACGAGGGCGGGCGGATCACGCGCTTCCTCGAGAAGCCCACCTGGGGCGAGGTCTTCTCCGACACCATCAACACCGGGATCTACGTGCTCGAGCCGGAGGTCCTGGGCTACATGGAGCCGGGGCGGACCTACGACTTCTCGCGCGACATCTTTCCGCGGATGCTGGCCGACGGGGTTCCGATGTTCGGCTACGTCACCGGAGACTACTGGACCGACATCGGCAACCTGCAGCAGTACCGGCAGGCCAACTACGACGCGCTGGCCGGCCGGGTGCGCCTGCAGATCTCCGGCACGCAGATCCGGCGCGGTGTCTGGGTCGACGAGGGAACCACCATCGATCCCACGGCCGTGCTCAACGGACCGTTGGTGATCGGGCGCAACTGCACCATCGGGCCGGGCGCGGTGATCGAGGAGTACACGGCCATCGGCGACGCCACCATCGTGGAGGAGCAGGCGCAGGTCCACCGCTCGATCGTCTGGGACAACGTCTACGTGGGCAAGGGCGCGCGCCTCACGGCGTGCACGCTCTGCGACCGCAACATCGTCAAGGAGCACGCCTCGATCCAAGAGGGAGCCGTGGTGGGCCGCGGATGCACCATCAACGCCGGCGCGACGATCCTGCCGCAGGTGAAGATCTGGCCGGACAAGGCGGTGGCCGCCGGCGCCACCGTCTCGATGTCGCTGATCTGGGGCATCAAGTGGCCGGGCTCGCTCTTCGGCGGCGACGGCGTGCGTGGTCTGGCCAACATCGAGATCACGCCGGAGTTCGCCACCAAGCTCGGCCAGGCGTTCGGATCGTTCCTCAAGCCCAAGCAGACCGTGATGACCAGCCGCGACACGCACCACGCCTCGCGCATGATCAACCGCTGCATCATCTCCGGGCTCTTGGCCGTGGGCGTCAACGTCGCGGACCTGCGCTCCTACCCCATCCCGCTCTCGCGCTACGCCGTGCGCCAATCGGGCGACGGCGGCGTGCACGTTCGCGTCTCGCCAGAGGATCCCAATGCCTTCCTCATCGAGTTCTTCGCGCCCAGCGGCATCAACGTCGACAAGAACGTGGAGCGGAAGATCGAGAACCTCTTCTTCCGCGAGGACTTCCGCCGGACGTCGATGGACGACGTGGGTCTGCTCGACTTTCCGGGGCGCGCGCTCGAGCGCTACGCCAGCGGATTCGACCAGAGCTTGGCCTCCACGGCGCTTCCGCAGGCGGGTACGAAGGTGGTCGTCGACTTCGCCTACGGCAGCGCCGCCGCGATTCTGCCGCGCCTGCTGGGCCAGCTCGGCATCGAGATCGTCTCGCTCAACGCATACTTCGACGACACCAAGGTGCGCACGTTCGTCGACGAGCGCCCGCACTACGTCCAGCAGCTCGCCACCATCGTGCGCACGCTGGAGGCCGACGCCGGCGTGCTGGTGGACCCGGGCGGGGAGAAGCTGATCGTCGTCGACGATCGCGGTCGCGATCTGCGCGCCAACGAGCTCCTCGCGCTGACCACGCTGCTGGTGGCACGCGCCAAGCCGGGGGCGCGCGTGGCGGTTCCCGTGACGGCGCCTTCCGTGGTGGAGCGGATCGCCCGCGAGAACGGGGCATCCGTCATCCGCACCAAGAGCGACCGGCGCACCATGATGGAGCTGGCGCAGGAGCAGGGGGCGGCGCTGGACTTCGTGGGGGGGGCGCGCGAAGGCGTGATCTTTCCGGAGTTCCAGCCGGGGTTCGACGCCATCTTCGGGACGGCCAAGCTGCTCGAGCTGCTGGCGCGGGAGCAGCGCTCGATCTCGGAGCTGGTGGACACGATTCCGCCCTTCCACCTCTCGCGCGTCACGGTGCCGTGCGCCTGGGAGCGCAAGGGTAAGGTCATGCGCTCGCTCATCGCCGACTACGCCGGGCGCGAGGTGGAGTTGATCGACGGCATTCGCGTCTCCGTTGACGGCGGCTGGGTCCTGATGCTGCCCGACCCCTCGGAGCCGCAGTTCAACGTCTTCGCCGAGGGCGGCAGCGACGAAGAGGCCAAGATGCAGGCTGACCAGTGCGCGGCGCGGATCGCTGAGCTGGCGGGCGGCTGACCCGTGGGGCGGCCGGCCGCGAGGGGCGCAACCCCCCGAGCCCGTACCCGGTTCCAGGAGCCAAAGAGGCGTGGGCTGGACCCGTGCCCGATCGTGAAGTGAGGACAAGAAGAGAATGAGCGCACTGCCCGAGGTCGGCATGACCAACTTCAAGCGGGAGGTGCTCGAGTCGCCGCAGCCGGTGCTGGTCGACTTCTGGGCGCCGTGGTGTGGACCGTGCCGCATGGTCTCGCCGATCGTCGAGAAGGTCGCGGGCCACTACGCCGGACGCGTGAAGGTGGTCAAGCTGAACACCGACGAGAGCCCGAGCATCGCCGGAGAGTATCAGGTCAGCGGGATCCCCTCGCTGATCCTCTACAAGAACGGCCAGGTCGTCGATCGCATCGTGGGCTACGTCCCCGAGAACGTAGTCACCTCGATGATCGAGAAGCACCTGACCGCCGCCTAGCGGCTACAGGCGACTCGTCCACGTGTCGTCGACCATGCGCGGCTTGCCGGCCGTGCATCGCCTTCTCAACGAACCCGCCGTCGCCGCCTATGGAGCTCTCCTGGGCGGCGGCGCGTTGACGCGGGCCGCGCGCGGCGTTCTCGACGCCGAGCGCGTTCGCATGCGCGAGCAGGGGGGTGAGCCCGCGCCGTACGGCGAGCTGGTGGGGCATCTGCTGGCGAGGCTCGCCGACGAGGAGAGCGAGGGCCTCGTCCCCGCCGTGAACGCCGCCGGCGTCCTCGTGCACACCAACCTCGGTCGCGCGCCGCTCGCCGACGAAGTCGTCGAGGAGATCCGCCGGATTGGGACGGGCTACTCCAACCTGGAGTACGATCTCCGCGCGGGGGCTCGAGGCTCGCGCTACGAGCGCGTGAGCGGGCTGCTGCGCGAGGTCACCGGCGCCGAGGACGCGCTGGTGGTGAACAACAACGCCGCCGCCGTGCTGCTCGTCCTCGATACCTTCGCGAAGGGGCGCGAGGTGGTGGTGGCGCGTTCGCAGCTGGTCGAGATCGGCGGCGGCTTTCGCGTTCCCGACGTCCTGCGCAAGAGCGGCTGCACCTTGGTGGAGGTCGGCGCGACCAACAAGACCTACGTGGCCGACTACGAGCGCGCGCTCACGCCGGATACCGCGCTGCTGCTGCGCTGTCACACGTCGAATTACCGCATCGAGGGCTTCACGCGCGAGGTGGGAGCGCACGAGCTGGCGGAGCTGGGGCGGCGGGTCGGCGTTCCGGTGGTGGAGGATCTCGGCAGCGGCACGCTCGTCGATCTCGCGCGCTACGGCCTCCCGGGCGAGCCGACCGTGCAGCAAGTGGTGGAGGCGGGCGTGGACCTGGTCACCTTCAGCGGAGACAAGCTCTTGGGCGGCCCGCAAGCCGGCGTGGTGGTCGGCCGCCGCTCGTTCGTCTCGCGGCTGCGCGCCAACCCGCTGCTGCGCGCGCTGCGCGTCGACAAGCTCACCCTCGCGGCGCTGGCGGCGACCCTGCGTCTCTACACCCAGCCCGACGGCTTGGAGCGCATCCCGTTGTACCGCATGCTGGGACGCAGCGTCGAGAGCCTGCAGGCGATGATGGAGGGCCTGCGCGCCGCGCTCGATGGCCGCGTGGCCGCCGACCTGCGCGTGCTGGAGACGCAGGCGTACGCCGGCGGCGGATCGCTCCCCACGGCGACGATGCCCTCGCGAGCGCTCGCCGTGCGCCCGCACCAGGGAGACGCCGAGTCGCTGGCGCGGCGCTTGCGCGAGCAGCGACCGGCGATCGTGGGACGCGTCGAGGGACGCGAGCTCCTGCTCGACGCGCGCGCCTTGCGCGACGAGGACGTCGAGACCATCCGCCGCGCGCTGACGGCCGTCCTGGGATAGCGCGGCGATGCACGTCATCGGCACGGCCGGACACGTCGATCACGGAAAGTCGTCGCTGGTGCTGGCGCTCACCGGCACCAATCCCGACCGCTGGCTCGAGGAGCAGGTGCGGGGCATGACCCTCGACCTCGGCTTCGCGCGCCTGGACTTGGGCGAGGGGCTGGAGGCGGGCATCGTCGACGTCCCCGGTCACGAGCGCTTTCTGCACAACATGCTGGCCGGTGCCGCCGGCATGGAGCTCCTGCTCCTGGTGGTGGCGGCCAACGAGGGGCCCAAGCCGCAGACGCGCGAGCACCTCTCCATCGTGAGCTACCTCAACGTGCGGCGCGCGCTGATCGTGCTGACCAAGGCCGATCTGGTGGGCGAAGAGGAGTTGAGCCTGGCCGAGGAGCTGGTGCGCGAGGCCGCGCGCGGCACCGTGGCCGAGCGCGCGCGCGCCGTGGCCACCTCCACGGTCAGCGGCCGCGGCCTCGACGAGCTGCGCGCGGCGATCCGCGAGGAGCTGCTGGCCCTTCCACCGCGTCCGCTGGATGCTCCGGCCTACCTGCCCATCGACCGCGCCTTCGCGCTCCAGGGCCACGGCACCATCGTCACCGGCACGCTGATGCAGGGGCGCATCCGCGTGGGCGAGGAGCTGCTCCTCCAGCCCGGTGAGCGCCGCGTGCGCGTGCGCGGGCTCCACGTCTTTGGGCGCGCTTTCGACGAGGTCACGGCGGGATCGCGCGTGGCGGCCAACATTCCCGGCGTGGAGCACCAGGAGGTGCATCGCGGCTTGGCCTTGGCCAGTCCGGAGCTCGAGCCGCGCGCCTCGCTGGCCGTGCGCTTCCGCCCGTTGGCGGGGACGTTGAGCATGCTGCGCCGCCGCACCAAGGTGCGCGTCCACCTCGGCTCCGCCGAGATCATGGGCACGCTGGTCTTCGAGCGCGTTCCGACCGACGATGCGGAGGTGGATGCGACCCTCCACCTGCGCGAGCCGGCCGTGGCCTTTCCCGGCTCCACGCTCGTGCTGCGCCGGATGTCGCCCAAGGATCTCTTGGGCGGAGGCGTGGTGGCGGGGGCGACGGCGGCTGCGGAGACCGGCGCCCAGGAGACGGAGGAGGCCCCCGAGGTCTCCGCGCTGGCCGCGGCCCTGCGCGCCGCGGGAGGCGCGCCGCTCACGCTCCAAGAGCTGGCCGCGCGCGCGAACCTGCGCGTCGAGCGGGCGGCGCAGGCCATCGGCGCGCTCACGGAAGACGCGCGCGCGCTGGAGTTGGCCAAGCCCACCGCCTATCTCGACGGCGCCTTCGCCGAGCGTCTCCTGGCGTCGGCCACCGAGGCGCTCGCGGCGCGCCACGAGCAAGCCTCCTGGGCGCTGGGGCTCCAAGCGCCCGCGCTCGCGCGCGCGCTGGCCGTCGACGAGCGCCTGGGCGTGCGCCTCATGCAAGCCTTCGCGCAAGGTGGTCACCTGGCGCAGCGTGGGGGCTGGTGGTCGCTGCCGTCGTTCACGCCGCAGCTGACCAAGGAGCAGCAGGTCTTCTTCGGCTCGGCGCTGCGCGTCGATCCGCAGCAGCCGTTCGTGCCGGTTGCCCTCGCGGTGGTGCTCGAGCGGGTCAGAGCCGCCAAGCTGCTCGGATTGGACGAGGCGCTCGAGACGCTTTTCGTGGGCGGGGCGCTGGTGAAGGTGCACGAGGAAGTCTACCGCCGCTCGCAGATCCAGCAGATCCGCGCGCGCATGGAGGAGTACCTGCGCGCCAACGGCGAGATGACGATGGCGCAGTTTCGCGACGTGGTGGGCACGTCGCGCAAGTACAGCGTGCCGCTCTTGGAGTGGTTCGACTCCACGGGCGTCACGGTGCGCGCCGGCGACGTGCGCCGTCTGCGCCGTCAGGGATCGATCGCGAGCTCGGGGGCGCCGGCCTCGTAACCGCGCACGGCGATCTTGCACTCGCCGCTGACCAACCGCCACAGCGGCTCACCCACCAAGTCGATGCGCCAGTCGGAGAGGCCCAGCACCTCGGAGAAGGAGGCCAGGTCGGGCGGGAGCTCGCGCGCCACGCGCTCCAGCGCCGCGCGCGGCACCAGCAACGAGGTGGGGAGCTGCTGCGCCGCGGCGATCGAACCGGTGACCACGCTCATCAGCGTGACCAGCGCCTCGCGGCCGGCGTCCAGGCCGCGCTGCGGCTTGGGTGGCAGCTGCTCCTCGGGCCACGACTCTCCGGCGGCCACGGCTTCCAGCAGGCGCTTCCCCAAGCCGCGCTTGGTCTGCTCCGTGAGGCGCCGCACCGCGTTGAGGTCGTTCATCGTCTTGGGACGCTGGGCCGCGATGGCCACCAGCACGTCGTCGGAGGCCACGTAGCGCAGCGGCACGTCGCGCTCGCGCGCGACGCTCTCGCGCAGCTGCGCGAGCTCGGAGAGGATCGCCATCTCGCGGCGGCTGAGCCGCTGGCTGCCGGAGACTTTCAGGTAGAGCCGATCGCTATCCACGCGGTAGCGCGCGGGATCGAGCAGCGTCCGGCACTCCGCCTCGGCCCACGAGAGGCGCCCCAGGTCGGTCAGCGTCGCGCGGATGCGCTCGTAGAGCGGAATCAGATGAATCACGTCGTCGACCAGGTACTCGATCTGTCCAGGCGAGAGCGGGCGGATGCTCCAGTCGCTGACCGTGTGCGACTTGCGCAGGCGCACGTGCACCAGCTCGCGCACCAGATCGGCCAGCGAGATGGAGGCGCCGTAGCCGCAGAACGCGGCGGCCACCTGCGTGTCGAAGATGCGCTGCGGCAGCTCCCCGAAGCGCTCGTAGAAGATGCGGAAGTCGCTGAAGAGGGCGTGACCGATGAGGGGACGCACCGAGAGAGCTCGCGCCAGGGGCGTGAGGTCGGGAACGGCGAGCGGATCCACCAGCACCACGCCGTCGTCGAAGGCCAGCTGCAGCAGCATCAGGCGCGGCACGTAGGAGTTCTCGCCGTGGAACTCCGTGTCCAGGGCGATGCGCTCGGCCCCCTCCACTCGCCGGCAGAGCGCGTGGAGAGCGGCATGATCCGAAACGGTGGTCACGTCCATGGGGGCGGTGCTTCGCCGCCTACGCGCGCCCGTCCGCCCCGGAGGCGTGCGGTTCGGCGAGGCGCTTCCGCCGGAGGCGTGGTCCGGTACGAGCGGAACGCCGCGCCCTACGGCTCTTGCGGCGCGCGCCAGCGCAGCGCGGCGACCGCGGCGACCAGTGGCGGGAGCACTTCCGCGGCGTTGGCGCGCAGCACGAAACCCGCGCGCGTGGAGAGCGGCGTGAGCTCGAGGTTGATCTCGGCCACGACCGCATCCGGGCGAGGCCAGCGGCGCACGAGCGAGGCGGCCGGCTCGACTACGACCGAGGTGCCGACGGAGAGGATCACGTCGGCGGTGGAGGCGGCGATGCGCGCCGGCTCCAGGGCCTCCGCCGGCACGGGGTCGCCGAAGCGCACGAACCCCGGACCCCAGCGTCCGCCGCAGTTGTGGTCGATCTCGTCCAACGGCAAGCCCTGCGCGTCGAGCTCGCGGCGCTCTGCGCAGCCGGTGCAGCGCGCGTAGCGCAGGCTGCCGTGGAGCTCGTGCACCGCGCGCGATCCGGCGCGCTGATGGAGCGAGTCGACGTTCTGCGTGGCGAGCGTCAGCGGCACCAGGCGCTCCAGCTCGGCCAGCGCGTGATGGGCCGCGTTGGGCTCCAGCATCGTGTGCAGGTAGCGGCGCGAGTTCCACCAGCGCCATGCTCCCAGCGGATCTTCCTCGAAGCCGCCGCGTTTGGCGAAGCGCAACGACTCGGCGGAGCGCGGCGTCGAGGCGTAGCCGCGATAGGTGGGGAGGCCGCTCCCGGCGCTGATGCCGCTGCCCGTGAGGACGAAGACGTTCTGCGCATCGGCGATGCGCTGCGCGAGGTCGAGGATCGCGCTCCCAGATGGGCCGAGAGGGATGGGCTGGCTCACGGGCGGAGTCTTTAGCCGCGGGCGAGCGCTGTCCCTTGGGTCCGACGAGGAGCAGGCGCGCGAGCTGCGAACTTGCCCATCGCGCGTGGGAGAGTATGGGCCTGGTGGCTCACCCGGTCTTCAAA
>DATLUD010000019.1:0-33636 GCA_035533275.1 Candidatus Dormiibacterota bacterium
TCGCATCGCCTCAGAGTCCCCTTCCGTGGAGCCATGCCCCGCCCACACCGGCTGCACCGACTGCACCGGCTGCCCCGCACGCTCGCCCACACACCCTCCCGCTGCGGCGCCACTCGCGCGGGGAGGAGGAAGAGGCAGGCATCGGCGCACCCGTGCGGCGGGGACGACACCTGCCCGTGCGGTTTGGGCGGCGCATGCCCCTGACGGGGGCTCCGAAGCGCGCGAGAAGCCATGGATGGCGAGAGCGCGCACGAGGGCAGCAGGAGGCGCGCAGGATCGCGCGCCGACGAGCGTCCCCGGAAGGGGCCTGTGCCGCCGTAACCGGCGGGGACGCTACATTTCCGCTATGGTCTACGCCTGCGGGCGCTGCAGCGGGAACAGAATCACGTCGCGGATCGACTGCTGGTTCGTCAGCAGCATCACCAGCCGATCGATGCCGATGCCGATCCCGGCCGTGGGCGGCATGCCCACCTCGAGCGCGGCGATGAAATCCCAGTCGGGGGGCGGGGCCTCGGCGTCGCCGGCGGCGCGATCGCGGGCCTGCTCCTCGAAGCGCTCGCGCTGATCGTCGGGATCGTTGAGCTCCGAGAAGGCGTTGCACGCCTCCATGTTGGCGATGAAGAGCTCGTAGCGCTCGGTGAGGTCGGGATCGTCGGCGCGGCGCTTGGCCAACGGCGAGAGCAGCACCGGGATGTCCATCACGAAGGTCGGATCGACCAGATGCGGCTCGACCACCGCCTCGAAGATCTTGTCGAGCGCGTGCGCGTGCGAGGGGGGCTCGGGAATGCCCAGCGAGCGCGCGATCCGCACGGCGCCGTGCGGCGAGAGCAGGTCGACGCGCGAGAATCCGCCATGCTCCCGTAGGGCCTCCAGGTAGCGCACGCGCTTGAACGGCCGCGCGAAGCTCAGCGTGCGCTCCCCGTACTCCAGCGACGTGCCGCCGCCGCTCACCATGGCCACCAGATGCGCGAAGAGCTCCTCGGTGAACCGGGCCATCTCCTCGTAGCTCCAGTACGCCGCGTAGAGCTCGAGCATGGTGAACTCGGGGTTGTGCTTGGTGGAGATGCCCTCGTTGCGGAAGATGCGGCCGATCTCGTAGACGCGGTCGATGCCGCCCACCACCAGGCGCTTGAGGTAGAGCTCCGTGGCGATGCGCAGGTTGAGATCGATGTCGAGCGCGTTGTGGTGCGTCTGGAAGGGGCGCGCCGTCGCGCCGCCGGCGATGTTGATGAGCACCGGCGTCTCGACTTCGATGAAGTCGCGCGCGTCGATGAAACGACGCATCTCCGCGATGATGCGCGAGCGCAGGAGGAAGACGTCGCGCACCTCGGGATTGACGGCGAGATCGAGATACCGTTGGCGGTAGCGGCGCTCGACGTCGACCAGGCCGTGCCACTTGTCGGGCAGCGGCGCCAGCGCCTTGCTGAGCACCTGATAGCGCTCCACCAGCACGGAGAGCTCGCCCAGCTTCGTGCGCACGATGCGTCCCACCGCGCCGACGACGTCACCGCGGTCGACGTGGCGCTGGAAGGCTTTGAGGGCGTCTTTGCCCACGACGTCGGTCTTGAGGAAGAGCTGGATCTTACCGCTCTGGTCCCACAGATCGGCGAACGCCACGTTCCCCTGTCCGCGCATGAGCATCAGCCGCCCGGCGACCGCGACCCGTTCGCCGGACTCTCCGCCGGCGGGAAGCTCCGCGAAGCGCCGTTGCAGCTCGGCCGCCTGCGCCTCGACGTCGAAGCGCGTGACGGCGAAAGGGTCCGCGCCTTGTGAACGAAGCGCGGCCAGGTTTGCTCGCCTGGCCGCAATCAGCTCCGCTTCGCGGACCCCGACGTCGGGTGATGACTCCACGAGATACCTATCCTGCCTTCTTTGCCGCCTTCTTCTGCGACTTGATCTGCTCGATTTTGTAGCTCACGCCGCCCTTGGGCGTGTTGACGATGACTTCATCGCCCTTCTTCTTGCCCATCAGCGCGCGCCCGATCGGCGATTCGTTGGAGACCCGGTGGTTCGCGGGGTCCGATTCGGCGCTGCCCACGATCGTGAACTCGAAGCCGCGATTCTTGTCGAGGTCCTTCACCTTGACCGTCGAGCCGAGGTGGACCTCGCCGCTGGCGTACTCGCTCTCATCGATCAAGCGCGCGTTGCGGATCATCGCCTCGAGCTTGAGGATACGCCCTTCGACGAAGGCCTGCTCCTGCTTGGCGTCTTCGTACTCGGCGTTCTCCGTGATGTCTCCGAACTCTTTGGCCTGCCGAATCCGCTCGTTGACCTCTTGGCGGTGGACCGTCTTGAGGTGGTCGAGCTCCTCTTCGAGCTTGTGGAGCCCTTCAGCCGTTAAGACGATCTCTTTGTCGTTCACCCTCGTCCTCCGGCCCCGGCGCAATCGCGCGAAGCGATTGGGGGGCAGATAACAGCACCGCCGCCGTGGCCCCTTGGCCGCGGCTCAGGAACCGGTCCGGCGACGTAGGGGCGGTGCGTTCGACGCGATGCGCCCGTCCCCTTTTGCCCTTGTCTCCTACGGTGTCGGCGCCGCCGCGCCGAAGTTGACCACCCGCGGCTCGAAACGCAGCGCATGAAGCGCTCGCTCGTAGTCGGCAGGAGTCACCTCTTCCCAACGCTTACCCAAGAACGCCAAGAGCGCGGCCTCGACGACGTTGGTACCGAACGAGCGGCCTCCCAGGTCCGGCGTGGTGGTCACCAGGCGCGCCACACCGCGCCTGCGCAACTCCTCGATGTCGGCGGCGGTGACGGTGTTGGTCAGCACCGTCTTGCCGTCGAGGCGATCCGGGAGGAACTGGCGCATGAAATGGAAGTCGCCGGCGATGATCGCCGCCTCTTCGTAGTACTGTGGGTACTTGGGCTTGGGCGGCGCCTCTTGCTTCTTGCCGGTGGGATAGAAGAATTGGAACGGTAGCTTGCAGGCGTCCGGGAGATACTTCTCCGCCAGCGCCTCGAACTCGGCGAGGTCGCGCACCGGCTTGTCGAGGTCGAGCGCGAAGATGAAGTCGCCGAAGAGCACGTCGGCCCCCGCTTCCACCAGCGCCTGCGCCATCCCGAAACGGTCGAGCGCGCTGACCATCAGCACCTTGGTGCCGCGCAACTCGAGGCCGAGCCGCTCCTGCAGGTAGCGAACCGCTTCGCGCTCGAGCGTGTTCTTCAGGCCGCTGCCGTCGACCACCGGAGTGATCTTCGCCGCCTCGAGCAAGCGCTTACCGTCGCGCAGCGCGTAGCGCTTCGAGCCCGCATAGAGGTAGACGTCGATCCCCCCGAGCCCGATCGCGTCCACCTTGCCGTCGAGCTCGTGGACGCGAGCGATCGCCCTGTCGAGCGAGCCGTCGGTTCCCTCGCGTGAGATGTCGAACTGCTCGCCCAGGAAGTCGACCGTCACGCGGTGATCGCGCGTCGAGCTCCCCAGCGAGACGGAGACTACGCGCTTCATCGTGCTCCCTTTCCCACACCCTCACGCGCCTCTGCCGGCCCTCCCAGGCGCGCGGCCCGTGCCGCCTCGCGCGTGCGCGCGAGCTGCTCGGCGCTGATCGCGATGTCGAATGCCCGCAGATCGGCGAGCGCGAAGCCGTGCCGCTCCGCCATCGCCTCGATCTCCAGCACCTTCTCCAACTGGATGCCGCGCCCCAGACTGTAGTTCTCGTAACGCCCCTCGAGCGCCAGCGTCATCGTCTCCGACATGCACGCCAGCGCCGTGCCGCGCGGCAAGCCGAGATCGAACTCCTCGCCCTCTTCCCGCACGCGCATGAAGCGCGGCTCTCCCGGCACGCGCATGTTGCCGCCCTCGATCACCAGCACGTCGGGACGCTCGTGCGCCACGCGCCGGCTGACGTCGTGGGGCAGCGAGACCTCGGCCACCACGGCTCCCGGCCGGAGATCCTCCGGGTGGATGATCTCCAGCGTCGAGCTGGTCGCCGTCACGATGAGATCGGCTTGCCGCACGCCTTCGCCCACGTCGGTGGTGAACGAGACGGGCGCCGCGATCTCCTCGGAGACCTCGCATGCGAACTTCTCCAGGCGCGTTTGGTTCCGCGCGACCAGTACCATCCGACCGACCTGGCTCCCGAGCATGCGCACCACCGCGCCGCCGATCGATCCGGTGGCGCCGATGACGGCGCAGACGGCGTCTTTGGGATCGACCTCCATCTCGCGCGCGCCGCGTAGGAGCGACTGCACCGCCGCGGCGACCGTCAGCGAGTTGCCGGTGGTCACGGGAATCGGCGAGCGCTCGGCGATCGTGACGCCCCCGTCTCCCACCACGCCCGTGAAGGCGCCCAGGCCCACGATCTCCGCGCCCAGCTCGGCTCCCATCTCGCACGCGCGCATGATGCGCCCGTAGACCTCCTCGCGGGGGAAGGTCACGAAATGCTCGGGCATCAGAGGAACGGTGATGAACCAGCCCTCGGCCTCGGCGCCCGTCGAGCGCGAGCGGACGTCGGTGACGTGCGCGGTGGTCCAACACGGCATCCAGGAGAGGATCTTCTCGATGATGGCCCGCCCCTTACCCTTGGCGCCGGGCTCGTAGCGAGCCACGTCTTCGAGTGAGAGCGGGTGGATCAAAAAGGCGAACTTGCCCATACGACCGTCCCTGCCTTCTGTGTAGGTACGGGAGGCCCTTTTCAGCGAACGGCCCGCCATGGAGACGACGTTACCCACGGTCGACGAGCTCGTGCGCATTCCCGCTCCCTGCCCCGGCCCCCAGTCGCTGGCCTTCGACGGCGAGGCGCTCTGGGTGGGCTCCTGGGAGACGGCTCGGCTCTACGGGATCGACGCCCACAGCGGCAGCGCCTTCGAGGAGAGCACCGCGCCCGGCAAGCCAGTGGGCTCGGTGGCCGTGGGCGACGACCTGTGGCTCGTCTGCAGCGAGGAGGACAACAGCCGCTTCTTCCGCCGCTACGTGCCCGGCCACGGCTTCAAGACGAGCGAGCGCGTGCCGCTCCCCGACGACGCCGGCTCGTTCCTAGCGTTCGACGGCGAGCGGCTCTGGCTGAGCCAGCGCTACCTCAAGCGCGTCCTCGAGCTCGACCGCGACTTGAAGCCCGTGCGCGAGATCCCGATCGGCGAGGAGATCGTCGGCGTCGCCTTCGTGGAGCGCGACCTCTACGTCTCGACGTGGTGGGGGCGCGACCGCGGCGGCTGTCTCATCGCCCGCGTGCGTCCGGACGAGGCCACGCCGCAGGTGCAGTGGCTCGCGCAATCGCCCTTCCCCGCGATCTCGCTCGCCCGCGACGGCGAGCGCCTGTGGAGCAACGACTTCAAGAAGAACGAGATCGTCGCGTTCGCGATTCCACGGTAGACGCCGGGCGGCGTTCGCAGGCGGAAACTACCCGCCAACTTGCCTAGCCCCTCAAACGTTTGCGCTCTTGGTAGCGGCGCGCTTTCACGCGGTTGCCGCAGACGGCCATGCTGCACCACTGACCCGATTGGTTCTTGGTCCAGTCGAAGAACGCCCAACGGCAGCCGTCGCGGCGGCAGGCCTTGAAGCGCCCCCAGGAGCCGTCGAGCATCGCCTGCGCCATGATCGCCACGAGCGCGGCCAGCGCCCCCGAGACGCCGTCGGTTGCGGGCTCGATGAGCGGCCCCTCGTGCGGATGAAAGGTCATGCGGAAGGCGGCCGCGCTGCCGACCTCGCTCAGCACCGCCAGCGCCGCCGGATCGGGCTCCTCCCTGCGCGTGTTCGCCGTGAGAATGTCTCGGAAGGCCTCGCGCACCTCGCGAGCCCGCGCCACGTCCCGCTCGTCCACCACGGCCGCCGCATCGACGAGCCGCCGCTCCAGGAGCCAGGCGTGCAGCGTCTCGGGTGACGAGAAGGTCTCGCTGCCGCCTTCGAGGTCGACCGTGTTGACGAAGTCCCTCAGCGTGTCCAGTTGGCCAGGGGGCTCACTCTTGTCGGGGGCCATGGGTGCAATATATCACCATCTAAATCGCTTGACAAGTTATAATCACCTTCGTATGCTTTTTACAGGTTATCACGTAGCCGCGAGGACGCCGCCATGAGTCTCATCGACCCAAAGATCGCCTCCATCGCCGTCGGCAGGCGGCACCGGGAGATCTGCCAGGCCCTCCGCGACGAGCGGCTGGCGCGGGAGCAAGGCGGCACCGACCGCGCGGAGGTGCACCGCTCCCCGGCTCCATGGCGTCTCTCAGTGGCGCGCCTGCTGTATCGCGCCGCCGACACCGTGGCCGGTCACCACCCTTGTGAGGAGATCAACGCATGCCGCTGAACACACCGCTCGTCGATCACATCGACCTTCGCGTCCGCGACCGCGAGCGCGCCAAGAGCTTCTACGACACACTCGCGCCGCAGCTCGGCTTGACGGTCATCTCGGAGTCGCCCTCGTGGGTCGGCTACGAGCCGCCCGAGAACGGCGCCCCGCAACCTTTTCTGGGCTTCATCGTCGACGAGCGCCACACGCCGGGCGAGACGCGCATCGCCTTGGCGGGCCACTCACGCGAGCACGTTGACCAGGTAGCCGCGGCGGCTCGCGCCGCGGGGGCGCAGCGCATGGAAGGTCCCGAGCTCTGCGCGGACTACAGCCCCACGTACTACGCCTGCTTCTTCGAGGATCCCGACGGCAACAAATGGGAGGTCTGCCACCGCGGCTAGATCTTCCCCCACACGCCGGATCGCGCGCGAAGGAGCGTCTCCCGGAGTGAGATGCCGATGCGCGAAGCGTGCCGCTCGCGCAGCGGCGGCGTTCAGGTCACGCCGGTTTGCCGGCGACCTTCGCCTCCGCTTCGCGCTTGATCGCCTCGAGCATCATCGTGGAGTTCTCCTCGACCTTCTTGCGCAAGGTGGGCCCGATGAGCTCGGCGAGCGTCGGCACGCCGAAGTCGTAGTCCACGCCCAGCGTCACCAGCGTCCCGCCGTTGCCGTCGTCGCTGAAGGTCCACGTGCCCTCGAACTTGTCGAGGTCGCCCTCGAGGAGTTTGTAGTCGATGCGGCAGACGTCGTCATGGAAGACGTCTTCCTCGATCCACTCGATCGGGGCTCCCTCGACCAGCGTCTTCCATTTGGTCAGCACGCGGCCGGGATGGCGCTCCACCACCGAGATGGACTCGACGTCGGGCATGAACTCGGGAAAGCGCTCTTGCTCCTTGGCGATCTCGTAGATACGACGGGGCGGCGCCTTGACGGTAATCGAGGACTCTACGTAGGGCATGGCAGGACCCCGAGTTTCTCCCTGGCCTGCCCCACCCCTTTGCGCAACGCGGCGAGTGCCCGCTCCACCTCGGCTTCCGTCACCACCAGCGGCGGCTCCAGACGGATCACCCGCTGCATGTTCAGCGTCCAGGCGGCCGTCACGCCCTCGCGCAGCATCTCGGGGATGATCGCGCCGCCGTAACCCTCGTTGGTCATCTCGACGCCGACCAGCAGACCCTTGCCGCGCACCTCGGCGATCACCTCGGGGTACTCGGCGGCGACGGCACGCGCACCCTCGATGAGCTGGTGCCCGCGCTCCCGCGCGTTCTCCACCAGATGCTCCTCCTCCATCACCTCGAGCGCCGCCAGCGCCGCGGCGCAGGCCAGCTCGCCACCGCCGAACGTGGAGGTGTGCATCAGCGGCTGCTTGGCGTACGCCGCGTTCCAGCAATCGGGGCGCGAGATATACGCGCCCACGGGGATCACGCCGCCGGAGAGCCCTTTTGCCAGCGTCATGATGTCGGGGACCACGCCCTCCTCGTCGACGGCGAAGCGGAAGCCGCAACGCCCCAGGCCCGTCTGCACCTCGTCGGCGATCAACAGCGCGCCGTGCGCGTCGCAGAGCTCGCGCGCTCGCGTCAGGTATCCCGGCGGAGGAACGTTGACCCCGCCCTCGCCCTGCACCGGCTCCACGATGAACGCCGCGGCATCGACCAGCGCCCGGTCCAGCGCCTCGGCGTCGCCGTACGGCACATGCTCGAACTCCGGCACCAGCGGCTGGTACTCGCGGCGAAAGTATTCTCGCCCCGTCGCGGTGAGCGACCCGAGCGTCTTGCCGTGGTAGGCATTGGCGGTCGAAACGATCTTGTGGCGACGCGTGGCGGCCTTGGCCAGCTTGAGCGCCCCTTCCACGGCCTCGGTGCCGCTGTTGGCGAAGAACGAGATGCGCAGGTCCCCCGGCGCGAGCTCCGCCAGCCTCTTGGCCACCCGCCCCAGCAGCGGATTGAAGAAGACCTTGCCCGAGAGCGAGATGAGCTCCAATTGACGGCGCACCGCCGCGACGACCTTGGGGTGCGAGTGGCCGAGGGTGAAGACGCCGTACCCCCCGGCGAAGTCGAGATAGGCCTTGCCGTGGTGGTCGTAGATGGTGGCGCCGGCGGCGCGCACCTCGACGGACGACCCCGAGAGCTTCATCACGCGCGCGAGCGGAGGGTTGACGTAGTCGCGATAGTTGGCGACCGTCTCTTCGTAGAGCGCCTGCGGCGACGGGGCGCCGTAGAGCTCGTCCAGGTGCTTCATGATAGGAGCGCTTTCCACCACGGCTCCGCCGCGCCCTGGCCCAACGCAGAGGGCGCGCCGCACCGCGTGCGACGCGCCCCCTTCGAGATCCCGCGCTGAGCGCGACGCCGCTACGGCGTGGCGCTGGGCGACGGAGAGGCTGCCGGCGTGCTCGAGGGCGTGGCGCTCGGCGTGCTCGAGGGCGTGGCGCTCGGCGTGCTCGACGGAGAGGCGCTCGGCGTGCTCGAGGGCGTGGCGCTCGGCATGCTGCTGGGCGAGGCCGATGGCATCGGCGAGGCGCCGATGATCGGCGAGATCGTCGGGCAGCTGGACGGTGACGGCGATCCCGTCGAGCCGCCCGTGGCTCCCTGCAGCAGTCCGATCGGGGCCTCGATGGAGACGAGCTTCTGGCCGTTCGAGAAGACCTCGATGTCGACGCGCGCCGCGTCTGCGGTCACGGGGAAGGTGATCGGCGCGGTGAAGGGGTTGGCGGTGTAC
Organism: Candidatus Dormiibacterota bacterium; assembly: GCA_035533275.1. GTDB lineage: Bacteria > Vulcanimicrobiota > Vulcanimicrobiia > Vulcanimicrobiales > SCRA01 > SCRA01. The sequence goes on from DATLUD010000019.1 coordinate 8,930, forward strand.
TCGAAGTTCGCGCCGCTGTCGTCGTCGTGGACCTTCTCCTCGAACTGCATGCTCAGGCCGCTGGGCGCGTTCGCCGACGGCGCGACGGTGATGGTCGAGTCCTTGCAGACGGAGATCGTGATCGGGAGATTCGACGGCAGGTCGGGCGCGTTGTTGTTGTTCACGTCCTCGGGCTGGCCGTCGCCGGGATTCTCCGTCTCCGTCGTCTGCTGGCCGTCGTTGCTGGAGACCACGCCGTCGTCGTTCTGATCGGCCGCGGTGATCACGGTGACGGTGGGCGGCGGGCCGGGGTTGTAGACCACGTTGGCCGCCGTCGCGCCCACGGCGGTGGCCAAGACGAGCGTCACCGTCACCGCCGAGGATCCGGTGCCCGCCGTGACCGTCACGGTCGCGCCGGCGGGGACCGCCGAGGTAAACGTCAGCTCGGCGAAGCCCTTGCTGTCGAGCGTTCCCGTCGCCACCGTCTGCCCGTTGTAGGTGACGGTGACCGGCGTGCCGCTGACCGACGCCGACGACGCCGTGCGGCGCGCGCTGGCGAAGGGCAACGTGCCGCCGCCGGACGGCGCGAACGTCACGCCCAGCTTGCTGGCCGTGGTCACGTTCGACGCGGGCGGATTCTGCGTGATGGGCTGGCCGGCGTTGGGCACCGGCGCCGAGGCGCCGCCTCCCCCGCCGCAAGCCGAGAGTCCGCCGAGCAGTCCGAGGGCGGCCAGAAGCGCGTACGGTCGCATGTCCTTCATCGTGAGCCTCATGGTTGGATCGTGAGTTGATGCGAGCGTACTGCGCCGCCGTTCGGCCGCGCGTTTCGCAACCATGAGCGCGTTAGCTATGATGAATCAACACCCTGGTGAGCCCCGTCACAAAGGCCGCCTCACAACATGAATGTGAGCATGTCGACCGTGTTTCCGGGCGCCCCGCCCTCGCTGGTATCCAGCAGCGAGAACCGTACGATGCCGGCGCTCGTGATGGTGAACGAGCCGATCTGCGTCTGCCCGTCGGTATCGTAGAACGCCCCGAGCGACGACGCGCAGACGATGCAGCTCCCTGCGGTCCGCCCGGCGTTTGCGGCGATCGGGATCACCACCTTGCTCTGGTCTCCGCCGCCGGAGGCGCTGAGCACGCGGCGCTCGGAGCCGTCCCCGTCGTAGGCGGCGGAGAGCTGATAGGTGCGCGTCTGCGTCCCGCTCCCCACGGCGAACGTGCGGGTCACGCCGGTAGCCGTGGCTTGATAGCACGGGGCCGGCGTTCCCACGCAGCCGCTGGCGCCGTTGAGCTGCGCCACCTGCTGCGCGCTGACCAACGCGATGCGCTGGAGCACGCGCCCCGTGGCGGGATCGGTGAGGCTCTCGTTGGAGAGCTGGACCATCGCCATGCCGCCGCCCAGCGTGTACGTGTACTGAAAGCTCTCCGCATACAGCGGCGAGCCCAGCACCTGGCTCCCCTGACCGTAGAAGCCCAACTGGATGCTCGCCGCGTCGTTGCTCGGCGCGGCGCCCGCCGGCGCGGGCGTCTGCGTCCACGTTCCGGCCACGGAGAGCAGCGCCGCCCCCGGCGACGGATTGAGCGGCGAGGCCATCGGGAACGAGCCGCTGGGCAGGACGTATCCCGCGAAGGCGTACGCGCCGGGCGTGGAGCCGGGGGTGATCACGTAGGCCAGGTTGCCGGGCGATCCGCACGCGGCGCCGGCGTTCTCCACGACGACGAGCGCGGGAGCGCCGCCCAGCGCCACCCACTGATAGCACCATTGCGCCAACAGGCCGGTCGGCACCGTGGTGGGCTGCGCCGGCGAGGGCAGCGTCGAGGCCGGCGGCACGCTGGCGAGGATCTGCTGGAGCCCGGAATCCGCGTCGAACGGATACGGATGCACGACGGAGGCCGTGGCGTACCACGCGTCGCGCACCGCCGTCACCGGGGCGGGATAGGCCTTCGCCGCATCGTCGTGCGCGTCGTCGAAGCCGGCGTCACCGTTACCCAGCGCCAGGTTCACGCTCGCGGAGCCGCCCGCCGCGCTGGTCGTGTATGACGACTCGCCGCCCGGCGGGAGCACGGCGGGATAGAAGTTGGCGGCGCCGCCGGGCGCCGCGCTCGCCGGCGGACTCAGCGAGACGCCGAAGTCCGTGTTGGCGGGGAGCGTGCGCGAGTAGTTCCCGGAGGCGTCGGCGTTGGCGAACCAGTTGAACGAGGGATAGATGCGCGGCGCGTCGTCCTGCACGAAGAGCGCCGTGCCGCCCGCCAGCGGAGTGTCGCCCGAGGTTTGAAGCACGCCCGAGACCGTGAAGCCCGCCGCGGGAGCGATGGTGATCACGCGGCTGGTGGCCGCGTACGCCACGTTGGAGCCCGGCACGCGCACGGTGGCCGTCACCGTGTCCGTGAGCGGCGTGCTGCCGGTGACGGCCGGCGCGGCGTAGACGGCGCTCCCCGTGCCCGCGATGGACGTGATCGAGGCGCCGCTCGCCGACGACCAGGTGATCGTGGCGTCCTGCAACGAGGTCGGTAGATCGTCGACGTCCGTGCCCTCGACCTGCAGCGTCATCACGTCGCCCGGAGAGAGCGCCGTCGCCACCGGGAGCACCAGCACGCCGGCCAAGTTCGTGAGCGCGCCGCTCCCTTCCGCGAAGCGCGCCTGCGCGGCGGGACGCCGCAGCGACGACATCGCGATGCTGGCCGCTCCGTAGGCGGAGACGTAGGTCGCGGCGGGCTGCGACTGGCCGCCCGGCACGGCGACCTTCACGTGCGGCTGGGCCACGGGATTGGTTTGGATCGCCGCCGCGTTGCCCACGGCGTAGGCAGAGGCCGAGGGCACGAACGCCCCCGCGGCGTCGGCCACCTGCGTGCTGCCGTTCGGATATGTGACCACGGCGCCGGCGGCCGCCGCACCCACGCTGCCGCCCGGAGGCGCCACGGGCGCCGCGTTGCCCGGCGTCACCTCAAGCTGCGTCTGACCCGCCATCGTGATGATGAAGTGGACCTGATAGGTCGTCGCCCCGGCCGTCGGCGCGGGCGAGGGCGAGCCGGTGCCCGGCGCCGTCGCGGCCCCGGGCGCGGCCGTGCCGCCTCCGCCGCCGCACCCCGAGAGCCACGCGAGCGCCGCGCCCGCCGCGACCATGGTAGCCGCACGCGAGCCGATCATCGCCCCTCCCGTTCGATCCCGCCGAGCACGCTGCCGGCGATGGAGACTGCCGCCGCTCGATTCTCGACGTTGAGTTTGCGCAAGATCCGCGCCATGTGATTGTTCACCGTCCAGGGGCTCAGCGAGAGCGCGCTCGCGATCTCCTTGTTGCTGCGCCCCTGAGCCACCAGGCGCAGCACCTCCAGCTCGCGCTCCGAGAGGCCCCGCCGCTCCGACTCCACGCGGCGCGCCAGCAGACGCGAGTAACGTTCCACCAGCTCGCGGCTGGGACTCAGCGAGAGCGCCTCCGAGAGCCGGTGCTTGTAGCGCGAGAAGAGAGCGCGCCCCTCTTCCACGTCGCCGCGCGCGCCGTAGAGATCCAACAGCAGCGCCACGCTCTCTTCGTCGAGCGGATCGTAAGCGAGCGCTCGCAGTGCCGCCTCGAGGGCTGCGTCGCTGCGTCCGGTGGCCGCGTGGACGGCGGCGAGGCTGCGCTGCGCCTCCGCGTAGGCCGAGCGCCAACGCCGCGCGTGCACGCCCATCCATTCGGGAACCTCGGCCTCGCGCTGCGCGCCCTCGAGCAGCTCGACGGCGGATTCCAGGGCGGCGCGCGCCTCGTCGAGCTCGCGGCGCGCCAGCAGATAGGTGCCGCGGCGCACGTTGGCCAGCGCCGTCTCCGCGTCGGTTCCCGCGAAGCGCTCGCGGTTGAGCGCGATCGACGAGCCGCGAATCTCCACGTACTCGCCGACGCCTTCGTCGGCGGGCTGGAGGGCGCGGCGCAGGGCGTGGAGCGTGACGCGCAGCGTGACGTCGGCGCCGCTCCCGCCGTCGGGCCACAGCGCCTCGATGGCGCTGCGCCGCGAGACCGGTGACCCCGCCAGCGCCAAGTATTTCAACAGCTCGGCCGCCTTCTTGCGCGAGAAGCGCGGATCGCGCTCCGAGAACGTGACGCCGCCCACCTGCACGCGCAGCTCGCCCACCACGGAGACGCGCAGCTGCGGCGCATCGCCGGCGGGCAGCAGGTTGAGCACGGCCGTCGCCGTCGAGGAGACCAGCGCATCGCCGTCTTTGGTCAACTTCACGATCAGGGCGCGGCACGAGCCCTGGGCGCCCTTGGCCAGCAGACGCACCGCCGCCGCGCGTCCCGGCGCCGGCAGGCTGGCGTCGAGCGCCACGGCCGCCACCTCCTCGTCGTCGGCGACGAAGCCGCCGAAGAGACGCTCCGCTCGCTCGACCTCGACGCCGTGACGCAGCGCCCATGCCAGCAGCGCCCCTGCTGCGCGCGGCGCGGCGTTCGCCACGTGCTCCAGGTGCTGCGTCTCCAACTGCACCTGCGTCTCGCCGAGCGCCTCGGCCGTAAGCGTGCCTCTCCGAGCGCCGCTCGCGGCCCACTCCAAGCGCGCCAGCGCGCGATGGTGGCGGTCGCCGACGCCGGCAAAGCGCTCGGCGGCCTCGCCGAAGAGCGCGGCCGCCTCCTCGTCCTGCCCTCGCGCCGTGCGCGATCTCGCCTCCGCGAGCGTGACCAAGGCGGCGCGCCGCCGGTCTCCGCTCCTGCGCGCAATGGCCGCCGCGTCGGCCAGACGCGCCTCCACCACGTCCGTCTCACCGCTGGCGGCGGCGATCTCCGCGCGCGCGAAGGCCAGCTCGAAACGCGCGACGGGATCGCGCGGATCGAGGGCGCGCGCTGCCTCATCGCATGCGGCGGCGGCCCCGGCGAGATCGGGGGGATCGGCGGCCAGCAGCGCTCGCAGCATCGTCAGATATGCGCCGCCCAACTCGTCCTGCTGCTGAGCCGCGCGAAACGCCTCGACGGCCTGCGCGCACAGCTCCCGCGCGCGCGCCGCGTCCTCGCGCAGGGCCAACTGCGCCCGCGCCTGGGCAAGCCACGCATGACCGAGCTGAAACTCCGCGCCGTTGCGAAAGAGCTCTTCGGCATGCTCTGCGCATTCCAGCGAGCGGCGCCACTCGCCCATCCATCCGAACGCCAACGCCTCGCCCACCAGGATCAGCTCGCCGTGACGCCCTTCTTCCAGCTCCAGGCGCTCCGCCGCGGAGAGATGCCGCAGCGCCTCGCCGTAGGCGTAGCGCGCCGCGAGCGCCATGCCCAAGAAATAGTGGGCCAGCCGGCGGTAACCCGTGCGCCCGCGCAGCTCGCGCGAGCGCGCCAGCTCGAGCGCGCGGCGGAAGTACCCCTCGCTCCGGCGGAATTCGCCGTGCCCTTGAAAGCGAAAGTCGTCGGAGCCCACGCCGAGCTCCAAGAGGGCCATGCACGCGGTGGCGTCGTCGCCCGCGGCGAGGGCCGCGTCGTAGCAGCGCGCCAACTGCTCGTCGGAATCGCGCAGCAAGCCGCAGCGCTGCAGGGCCATGGCGTGCAGGCGATAGAGCATCGGCTTCTGCCGCTTCACGGCCTCGGGCACTTGCGCCAAGAGGTCGAGCAACGCGCGGAAGCGATCCGTGAAGCGGATCGTCATCAGCGCCTCTTGCACGTACTCCACGACGTCGAGGTAGGCTCCCGCCTCGATGAGCTGTCCCAGGGCCTCCAGCTTCTCGCCGCGCTCGCGCAGCAATACCGCGTAGCGCCGGCGCAGCTCGCGCTCGCCGGCGGGGTCTTCGAGACGAAAGCGGTGCAGCAAGAACTCGCGGAACAAGTGATGGAAGCGCCGCTGCCCGCGGCGGTCGACGGTGAGATAGAGGCCGCGCTGGGTGAGGGCGTCGAGGATCGCCGCGCCGTCTTCGCGCTCCAGCAGCACGTTCGCCGTCGCCGGGTCGACGGAGGTCGGCAGCGCCAGCGCGTGCAGTTGGGCGCGCGTCTCGGCGGGCAGGGAGCTCACCACCTCTTCGGCCAGAAAGCGGAAGACCGACTCGCCCGCGCTCCCCAGCATCTCGTCGAGGTCGCCGCCGTGACTCGGGGCCAGCGCCGCCGTGAGGCGCACGGCGATCGCCCAGCCCTCCGTGCGCTCCACCAGCCGCTCCGCCATGCGCGCGTCGCCCACCAGCGCGCTCGCCTCGTCGGGGCGAAAGCGCAGCGCGGCCTCGTCCACCTCCACGAGGCGGCCGGCGTTGCGCAGCTTGGCCAGCGGGGGAAACGAGAGCGCGCGCCGCGAGGCGAGCGCCAGATGGACGCGCGGGGGGAGTCCGGTCAGGAAGGCGGAGAGGAACGCCAGCGCCCCGTCGGGATCGTCGCACACGTGGTGGACGTCGTCGACGAAGAGCACGAGGTGCACGCCCAGATCCTCGGTGACCACGAAGAGCTCGTTGACCAGGGCCGAGGCATATGGGGCCACGTCGCGGCAGCCTTCGTCCAGCAGGCGCCGCACGGAGTCGCCGAGCTCGGGAATGGCGTGCTGCGCGGCCTGTTGGAAGGCCTCCGCCAGCGCGGTCAAGGAGGCGTCCTGCGGCTCGATGGCAAGCCAAGCGACCCGTGCGCGCGAGCCCAGCCGCGTGAACCAGGTCGCCAAGAGCGTCGATTTTCCGAAGCCGCCGCCGCCGGTCACCAGCGCTGCCGGCACCTCGAGCATGCGGTCGGCAATGCCTTCCAAGCGCGGGCGGGCCACCCCGCCGGCCACCGCGGTCGGCGGGAGCAGCTTCGTCAGTCGCATGGAGCCCGCTTCGGCGGCGGGGCGCTTGGTACTAGCAGGGTGGGCGGCCGTACGGCCGAGCCAAGACGCCGGCTCGGTGCGCCGCCTGGTCGCGTTCGCTTGGGGGGGGGATGGTGGAACGATCACAGGCAGTTCACCGAGCAGAAGCGTCTCCCCCAGGATACGGGGCGGACGGCAACTCGGCCGTTACCACGGCGCCGTGCCGTTGGCTACTCCTGACTAAGCGGCAGCTCCAGATAGAGCGCTCCCGGCACGGGGTTGTAGCGGTAGGGCGGAATCTCGTGAAAGCCCAGCCGGCGGTAGAGGGCGATGGCGGCCTCCATGGAGGGCAGGGTGTCGAGCCGGACGGCACGGTAGCCCAGGCGAGCGGCGTCGGCGAGGATGCGAGCCACCAGCGCCCCGCCCAGGCCCGTGCCGCGGAACGCCGGGCGCACGTAGAGGCGCTTCATCTCGCACGCGCCGCCGTCCAGGGGGCGCAGCGCCCCGCAGCCCGCCGGCGTCCCGCCGACGCTCGCCAGCAGCAGGGTGCCGCGCGGCGGCGCGTACTCCCCGGGCAACTCGGCCAACTCGCGCTCGAAATCTTGAAAGCAGAGATCGATGCCCAGCGAGGCCTCGTATTCGCGGAAGAGCTCGCGCACCGTCGCGACCTCCCCGGCGGTCGAGGCGACTTCGATTTCACGCGGAAGCTCCGCGTCGCTCATGCCACCAGCAGCCCACGCTCGAGGCGGGCGACGACGCCCTCCACGATCGCGACCGTCTCCTCCGCCCCCGCGGTGCGCATCACCCGCTCGCGCAGCTCGCTCGCGCCGGCAAAGCCCTTCAGGTAGTAGCCCAGGTGCTTGCGCATCTGCGGCACGGCGCGCTCCTCGCCCCACTCCGCCACCATCGTGCGGTAGTGGTGGATCGCGAAGCGCAGGCGCTCCGCGGCGGGTGGCACCGGCTGCGGCTCCTCGCCCTCCAACAGCGACCGGATGGCGGAGATCAGCCACGGGTTGCCCAGGGTCGCGCGCCCCAGCATCACGGCGTCGACGCCGCTTTGGCGCAGGCGCTCCAGCGCCAGATGGGGATCGTCGAGGTCGCCGTTGCCGATGACGGGGATGTCGACGGCGCGCTTGAGCGCGGCGATGTGCTCCCAGTCGGCCGAGCCTTTGTAGAACTGGCGCGCGGTGCGCGCATGGAGCGTCACCGCCCGCACGCCGACGTCCTGCGCGCGCTTGGCGACCTCGGCATAGACCAGGTCCTGCTCCGTCCAGCCTAGGCGCATCTTGACCGTCACGGGACAGTCGACGGCCGCGACGACCGCCTTCATGATCGCCTCGCAGCGCTCGACGTCGCGCAAGCACGCGCTGCCGCCTGCCGTCTTGGTGACCTTGGGGGCGGGGCAGCCGAAGTTGATGTCCACGATGTCGGCGCCGCACTCGCGCACCACCTTGGCCGCGTGCGCCATCACTTCGGGATCGTTGCCCCAGAGCTGCGTGGAGACGGGGCGCTCCAACCCGTGCTGATCGATCATCTCCATCGTGCGCCGGTTGCCGTACTGCAGCGCGTTCGAGGAGACGAACTCGGTCACCGTGAGGCCGAGGCCGAACGGCTTGTAGAGCGCGCGGAGGGTGCGGTTGGTGACGCCCGACATCGGCGCCAAGACGATCGGCGGCCAGATCTCGTGCGGCCCGATCCGCAAGGGGGCGACCACTCGTTCCATACCATTGCCGATTCTACCACAGCCGCCCGAACTGTCATCCCCCGTTCATGCTCCGCGGCTATCGTGGACCGAGTATGCCGCCTTCCGCCGCCGGAGCCCTCGCCGCCGTCGTCGCGCTCGTCGCCGACGACGCCATTCTCGTCCCCGCCGCCGTCACGGCCTACGTCATTGCGGTGAGACGCCGCTGGCGCACGGATCTGTTGGAGGCCGCCCTCGCGGGCATCTTGACGGTCGTCCTCGTCCAGATCGCGGGACACCTGTACGCGCACCCGCGGCCCTTCGTGGTCTGGGGCACGACGCCGCTGGTGCCGCACGGCGCCGACAACGCCTTCCCGTCGGACCACTTGGCCGCGTGCGGCCTCGCCTTCGGCTACCTTGCCGGCCGCCGGCGTCCGGCGGCTGCGCTGACGCTGCTCTTCGCCCTGCTCATCGGCGCCGCACGGGTCTATGCCCAACTGCACTGGCCGCTCGACGTGGTCGCGGGGTTCGCGCTCGGAGCGACGGCGGCGTACGCGGCCCAGGGCATCCTCTCGGCCGCGCAGCGCGGACGGGCTGCGTGAACCTGGCATCCTTCGGCCTCCACCATCGGCGCGCGATCGCGTTGGTCTCGGCGATCCTCGCCGCCGCCGGCCTCCAGGCGTATCTCGTGCTCCCCAAGGCGATCTTCCCGGCGATGGCCTTCTCGCGCGTGGAGGTGATCGTAAACCGCGGCGACACGCCCGCCGAGCAGATGAACCTGCAGATCTCGCGGCCGTTGCAGGCCGCGGTGGCCCTGGCGCCGGGCATCCGCACGGTGCGTGCCACGTCCTCCGTCGGCAGCGTGGACCTGACCGCCGACTTCTACGGCAACACCGACCCCAACCGCGACCTCCAGGCGGTGAATCAGCAGATCGCCATGATCGCCGGCACGCTCCCGCCCGACGCGCAGGTGCAGGCGCGCATCGTGGCCTCCAACTTCGAGCCGATCCTCTCCTACACGTTCGCCAACCCGCAGGTCTCGCGCACCGTCCTGCACGAGGAGATCCAGCGCCGCGCTTCGGCCGTCTTCACCGGCATCGAGGGCATGGCTCGCATCATGGTGGTGGGCGGCCGCTCGCGCGAGTTCACCGTGGAGCTGGATCCGCTGGAGCTGGCGGCGCGCAAGCTCACCGTCGCCGAGGTGGAGCGAGCCATCGCGGGAGCGGCCACCGTGCAATCCGTCGGTCACGGCGAAGCCGGCTACCGCCGCCTCTACGCCACCGTCAACGCGGGCATCGACGACCCGCGGTCGATCGCCGCCATTGCGGTCGCGGTGCGCAACGGCGTGACCCTGCACGTGGGAGACGTCGCGCGCGTGCGGCTCTCGGTGGCGCCCCGGAGCGACGCCGCCAGCTCCGCCGGAGAGCCGGTGGTCGCGCTGAGCGTCTACGCGCAGCAGAACGCCGACATCGTGAAGATGGCCGATGCCTTCTCCGCGCGCCTTCCGCGCTTCATGGGCGAGCTTCCCGCCGGGACCACGGTCCGCAAGTATTGGGACCAGACCAAGCTCATCCGCGACTCCCAGCGCACCATCCGGGACTCCATCCTCATCGGCGCGGCGCTGGCCATCGGGGTCATCTTCTGGTTCCTCGGCAGCTGGCGCATCACGGCCATCGCGGCCTTCGTCATCCCCATGGCGATGCTCGTCACCTTCGGCTTCATGCGCGTCGCGCACGAGTCGGTCAACCTCATGAGCGCCGGCGGACTGGCCGTGGCCGTGGGGCTGATCATCGACGATGCCATCGTGGTGATCGAGAACATCGAGCGCAACCTGCAGATGGGCAAGGGGCGCGTTCAGGCGATCGTCGACGCCAGCGGCCAGATCTCCGCGGCCATGGTGGCCTCCACCACCACCACGCTGGTGGTCTTTCTGCCGCTGGCCTTGGTAAGCGGCGTCTCCGGATCGTTCTTCCGCGCGCTGGCCCTCACGCTGAGCGTCTCGCTGATCGCCTCGCTCCTCCTCGCGCTCTTCCTGGCGCCGATCCTCGCGGAGCGCTTTCTCCCGCACGACGAGGGCCCGCCCAAGCACAACCGCCTGCTGAGCGCGCTCGTTGGCCTGTACGAGCCCATCCTGCGCGGAGCGCTGGCCAAGCCCTGGAAGGCGTACGTGGTGGGCGGGGTCTGCCTGGCGATCACGCTGGGCGCGTTCATGCGGCTGCCCAGCGGCTTTCTGCCCAGCATGGACGAAGGCGCCTTCGAGCTCAGCTACGCGCTCCCGCCGGGGACCTCGCTGCGCGAGACGCAGCGCGTGGCCGTCGGCATGGAGCGCTACGTCGCCGCGGTGCCGGGCGTCAAGGCGCAAGGCAACTTCGTCGGCATCGACACCAACGGCTTCTCCCCGCTGCCGCAGAACCAAGGCATCCTGCGCATCACCCTCGGCTCCGTCGGCACGCGCCCGCCCATCCGCGAGGTGATCTCTCATCTGCGCGACGGGCTGAGCGCCGCCTATCCCGGCGTCCAACTCGACTTCCATCAAGTGCTGGAGGACATGATCAACGATCTCTCCGGCGCGCCGGCTCCCGTGGAGGTGACGCTCTCGGGTCCCGACCACGCCGCGCTGGTGGCGCTGGCGCCGCAGGTCGCCGCAGCCGTGGCGCGCGCTCGCGGCATCCACGACGTCTTCGACGGCGTGACCATCGAGGATCCCTCGCTCGGCATCCGCTCGCGGTTGGGCCTGCCCACGGGTCTGGGGCTGACGCCCGGCGACTTCGACGCGGCGCTCACGGCGGCGTTGCGCGGCGACGTGGTGGGGAGCGTCTCGGTGCCGCCCAACGTGGTGCCGATTCGCGTCCGCTACGCGCCGGAGTGGCGCTTCGCGCCCGCGGAGATCGCGCGCATACCCGTGGTGGGCGCGGGCGGCGAAGTCGCTGCGCTCGGCAGCGTGGCGCGCATCGCGCCGGACCCGCCGAGCACGGACATCTACGAGGCCAACGGCCAGCCGGAGGACATCGTCACCGCCTCGTACTCCGGCAACCTCTCCGCGGCCATCTCCTCCATGAAGCGGCGGCTGGCCGCCGTGCACCTGCCGCCCGGCTACGGCCTCTCCATCGGCGGAGCCTATGCGGCGCAGCAGCAGTCGTTCCGCGAGTTCGCCATGGTCGGCGTGCTTGCCGTGCTGCTCGTCTTCGTCGTGATGGTCTTCACGTTCCGCAGCTACCGCGAGCCCGCCGTGATCCTGATCGCCATACCGCTGGCCATGGTGGGAGTGGCCATCGCGCTCGTCGTGACAGGCACGCCGTTCAACGTCTCCTCGTTCATGGGATTGATCCTGCTGGTGGGCATCGTGGTAAAGAACGGCATCCTGCTCTTGGATGCGGCGCACAAGGAGCTGGCGGCCGGAGCGAGCATCGACGACGCGCTGGTCGCCGCGGGGCGCGTGCGTCTGCGCCCGATCGTGATGACCACGCTCGCCGCCATCGGCGGCTTGCTGCCGCTCGCGCTCGGGTTGGGCGCCGGCTCGGAGATGGAGAAGCCGCTGGCCATCGCCGTCATCGGCGGCCTCTCGACGGCCACGATCTTCACGCTGGGCATCATCCCCACGTTCTATGCCGCGCTCTCGGGAAAGAAGGCGCGCGCATGACGCACGCGCACGCGCTGGCCCTCTCGCTCTCGCTGCGCACCGCCGTCGAGCGCGGCCTGGTGCGCGATCCCGCCGTGCTTCAGGCGCGGGCCGCCACGCATGCGGCGGCGGCGCAGACGCTGGCGGCGCGAGCGGGGAGCGCGCCCCAGCTCTTCGTCTCGTACGCCAACGCTCCGCAGTCCGGAAGCGCCGGAACCATCGCCCAGCGCTCCACCATCGTGGGCATCGGCAAGACGTTCGAGATCCCCGCGCTGACCGGCGCGCAAACCGCCGCCGCGCGCTCGGGTCAGCAGGCCGTGGACGAGGCGCTGATCCGCGCGCGCGGTGAAGCCACCGTGCGCATCGTGGGCGACTATTTGGGCGCCGTAGTGGCCGGCGACCAGGCCGCCATCGCCGCGGACGCCGTGGGGGCCGCCAAGCGCGTCCTCGATGCCGCGCAGCTGCGCCTGCGGTCGGGAGACGGCCCGGCGATCGCCGTCGATCAGGCGACGGCGGCCTACGCCTCGGCACAGGCTGTGCGCGCGGCGGCGGACGGCAGGCGCGACGCGGCATACGTGGCGCTCGATCTCGCCGTGGGCCTCGACCCCTCCGCACGCCCCGCGCTGCAGGAGCCGGCCGCCGCCATCACCGCGGTGCCCAACGCCGCCGCCGCGCTGGCTGCGGCGCTGCGCGCGCGGCCGGATCTACGCTCCGCCGACGCGGAGGTGCGGGCCGCGCGCGCCTCGCTGCGCGCCGCCGAGCTGGCCTACGCGCCATCGCTCGACGTGAGCGCGGGGCGCCAGTCCGGCATCGACACGGGAGTCCCGGTCGCGGGCGGAACGGTGAGCGTCAGCCTTCATCTGCCCCTCGACACGAGCGGCGCCATGCGCGCGCAGGTGGAGCGCGCGCGCGCCGAGCTGGACGGGGCGCTGGCCCGGCGCGAGGAGGTGCGGCGCTCCGTGGTGCAGGACGTGGAGTCGGCGACCGCGGACGTCCGCTCGGCGCAGGTGCGGGTCGCCGCGGAGGCGCGAGCCGTCGACGCCGCCCGCCGCGCCGCCGCCGCCGCCGCGCTGGGGTTCTCGCAAGGTGTCACGAGCGCCGTCGACGTGCTGCTGGCGCAGAGCCAGTACGCCGCGGCGCGCGGAAGCCTGATCTCCGCGGAGGCCGACGCCGTCAAGGCGCGCTACGCCCTCCGCACGGCCGAAGGAGTCGATCCCGATGTCATCCGCTAGGCGCAACCTGATGATCTTGGCCGCCGTCGCGATCCTCGCGGCGGGAGCGCTGCTGGTGCGGGCGCACCGCGCGCCGGCGCGCGCGAGCGCGGGAGCGGTTGCGCAATTCGCCGCGACCGGGCCGCGCGTAGAGACGGCGATGGCCCGCATCGGCAGCGTCGCGCGCTTCGTGCGCGGCGAGGGGCGCATCGCCGCCGCGCCCGACGGCATCTCGCAGCTCTCGTTCGCCGTGGCCGGGCGCATCGCCGCCGTGGAGGTCCACGTGGGCCAGCACGTGCGCGCCGGCGACGCCGTGGCGCGGCTCGACCTCTCCACCGTCTCCGCGGCCGCCGAGGGAGACCTGGCGGCGCTGGCGACGCAAGCACAGGCCGCGCGCGAGCGTCTGGCCGTGGCGACGGTGGAGCTGGAGCGCGCGCAGCGCCTCGCGCGCTCCACCAGCGGCGCAGAGCTGAGCAGCGAGGCGGCGCAGGTGCGTCAAGACCAGGCCCGCATCGCCGGCGACCAGGCCGCGCTCCGGCGCGCGCGGACGCTCTATCGCGGCGGCGTCGACGCGCTCAAGGACGTCGAGGCGGCCCGCCAACAGCTGGCGCTCGACCGCGCGGCGCTCGCCGCCGACCGCGCCAAGCTGCCCGACGCGCTCCTGCAGGCCAAGCAGCGCTACGCGCAGGCCGTCTCCGACGCCGCCGCGGCATCCGCGGCGCTCTCCGCGGCGCGGCGCGGCGCCTCCAACGCCACCCTGCGCGCGCCGATCGACGGCGTGGTGACGGCCCTCGACAAGAATCCCGGCGAGTGGGCGGATCCCGGCGCCGTGGTTGCCACCGTCGTGAATCCCGCGACGGCGGAGCTGCGCGTGGCCCTGCCGGAAGACGAGGCCGCGCTGGTGCAGACCGGCGACCCGGCGCAAGCGGGCAGCGCGTGCGGGCGCGTGGTGCGCGTGGTGCACCCGCTCGATCCCACGACGCAGATGGGGCAAGCCATCGTGACCTTCTCCTCCGATCCGCCGCGGGCGCTGGGCGCGGTGCTGCCCGTGGAGATCCGCACGGGCGTCCATCGCGGCGTGACGCTGGTGCCGCAGACGGCCGTGGTGCAAGACCCCGCCAGCGGCGCGTACACCGTCTTCGCGCGCTCCGGTCGCACGGGCCGCTTCGCTCCCGTCGCCGTGCGCGTGGGCTGGGCGCACGGCGGGTGGCAAGAGGTGCGTGCCGCCGCCATCAGGCCGGGGACGAGTGTCGCCACCTACGGCAGCTACGAGCTGCTCGCCGCTGGCTCATGACGGAGGCTCCGCAGACACAGGCACCCGCCGGCGGCCGCGCGGCGGGTGCGATCGGGTTGAAGAGCGGAGTCGAGCGCTACGTCCCGGACGTGACGTGCTGCTCCGCGCTGCTTTTCACGCCTGCGCCGCGATCGTCGTCGTTCCGCTCTTCCTGGGCGCCCTGGCGCGCGTCGGTGTCCTCCGTCTTCTCCGTGGACTCCCCTGCCTCTACCTCGTCGCGCTGCCCGTTCGCGGACGGCGCGGCGGTTGCCGCCGCCGCCGTCGTCGCGGCCGCGAAGGCGGGGCGTTCGGCATGCAGGGCGAGCGGTACGCCGAGCGCCTCCGCCAGGGTGGCGATCAGCGGCATCTTGCCATTCATCTCGTGTTCCTCGTTTGTCGGGTCCTGTGGTGGGCGCTCGCATCGCGAGGCGCCGTGGAGTGATCATAGCAACGTCACCTGACGGGAGAATGACTATGCGGGTACTCATCGTCGAGGATGACGCCGAGCTCTGCGGTGTCATCGAGCGCGCGCTGCGCGAGGAAGGCTTCGAGACGTTTGTGGCGCACGACGGCAAGACGGGAGAGGCCTTGGCCTCCGAAGGCGGCTACGACGCGCTCGTGCTCGACTGGAACCTGCCGGAGCGCAGTGGCGTGGAGATCGTCGCGCGCATGCGCGATGCGGACGACCAGACGCCGGTGCTGATGGTCACGGCGCGCGACGAGCTCGACGACCGCGTCTACGGGCTCGACGCCGGGGCGGACGACTACGTTGTCAAGCCCTTTCACGTGGAGGAGCTGGCGGCGCGGCTGCGCTCCGCGATCCGGCGCGCGGGCACGCAACGCACCGCCCGCTACGTCGCGGGGCCCATCGAGGTCGACGTCCGCGCGCGCCGCGCCTCGGTGGACGGCAACGAGATCGCGCTGACGGGGCGAGAGTTCGAATTGCTCGAGTACCTCGTGCGCAACGCCGGCATCGCGCTCGCGCGCGACCGCATCGAGGAGGCGGTCTGGGGCGCCACGTTCGAGGCGGCCTCGAACGTGCTCGACGTCTTCATCCGCCGTCTGCGGCGCAAGCTCGGCGATGCCGAGGGCGCCGTCGAGACGATTCGCGGCTTCGGCTACCGCCTCAGCGCGCGATCGGGAAGCTGACGACCAAGCGCGCCCCGCCCCCGGGACGCTCCTCGACGCGAATCTCCCCACCCGCGGCGTGCGCGACCGCGGCGGCGATGGGAAGACCGAGGCCGGTGCCGTCCGGGCTCGCGTCGCGGCGATAGAAGCGGCGAAAGACGGCCTCGCGCTCAGCCGGCGGGATGCCCGGTCCATCGTCCTCCACGACCAGCACCGCCTGATCACCGCGCCGCTCGACCACCACGCGCACCAGCGTGCGCGCGGCGCGACGAGCGTTGGCCACGAGATTCTCGACGACGCGCACGAGGAGCGCGCCGCTGATCCGCACGGCATACGGATCGTCGCTCAGCTGCAGCGTCACCGGCACGCCGGGGCCTCGGCGCTGCACCTCGGCGCAAGCCGTGCTCGCCGCCTCGTTCAGCTCGCCGGGTTGGCGCCGCCCAACCACGCCCGCATCGGCGCGCGCCAGGACCAGCAGATCGTCGATCAAGCGCGCCAGGCGCTCGGAGCGCACGCGGATGGCCTCCAGCGCCTGGCCGTACTCCGCGGCGTCGCGCGGACGTCGCAAGGCCAAGTCGGCCTCGCCGCTGATCGCGGCCAGCGGCTGGCGCACCTCGTGCGAGACGTCTCCGATGAAGCCGCGCTCGCGCTCGAACGACGCCTCCAAGCGCTCCAGCATCTCGTTGAACGTGCGCGCCAGGCGGGCCAGCTCATCGTCGCCCTCCGGGCTCAAGCGCGCGGTGAGGCGCCCCGAACGCGCCACCTCCGAGGCGGCCGCGTTGATGGCGTCGATGGGTTGGAGCATGCGCCGCGCCAAGAACCACCCCACGAGCGCCGCGATCGCGAGCATGGGCAGCGCGGTCGCCGCCAGAGCCGCGCGCACGCGTCCCTCCTCCTCCTCGAGCGGTGCGTTGGGAGCGAAGACCACCACGCGCATGCTCGTGAAGTCTCCGACGGGCGCGGCCACGGCGTAGTACGCCTGCGATGCGCGCACGAAGGTGACGCTCTCGAGCGGAATCGCCGCGCCGTCGCGCGCCACGTCGGCCGGCAGCGGCGGCCCGAACCGATCGAGCAGCCGGTCCCCGCGATACGAGGCGAAGGTGAAGCCCGCGGCATCGGGCGGCTCCACGTCGCGCTCCAGCCGCCCCGTCTCGCCGTCGATCACGCTCGCCGCGAGCTGTGCCTGAATCTCCAGGGAGCGCTCCAGCGACTGCGTGCGCGCGCGCTCGACCAAGGCGGCGGAGAGCACGGCGAAGACCAGCAGGCAGGCGGCGAAGAGCGCCGTCCACCACAGCGTGATGCGCAGGCCGATCCCCAGGCGGCGCCCGAGCGGCCAGCGCGCGCTCACGTGGCGTCGGCGGGCACGCGCTCCAACGTCCGCGCGAACAAGCGCAGCCCTTCGAGATTGAGGTGCGGATCGACGGCATCGATGGCGTCGAAGATGTCTTGGTGACGGGCCACCAGGTCGGCCAGGCCGCCCGTGGCCACCACGCGCGTCTCGAGGCCGAGCTCGGCGCGCATGCGCGCGACGATCCCCTCGGTCTGCCCGATCACGCCGTAGATCACGCCGGACTGCAGGGCCTCTTGCGTGTTTCTCCCGATCACGGAGTTGATGCTCTCCAGCGAGACCTGCGGCAGCTGCGCCGTGCGCCCCACCAGCGCGTCGAAGGAGATCTGGATGCCCGGCGCGATCGCTGTGCCCAGGATCTCGCCCTCCGCCGAGATGGCGGCGTAGGTGGTTGCGGTGCCGTAACCGACGACGATCAGCGGCGCGCCGTATTTCTCGACGCCGCCGATGGCCCCGGCCACGATGTCGGCGCCCAGCTCCCGGGGCTGCTGCGTGCGAATGGGGATCAGCGTCTGCGCCGCCGAGCGCAGGAACGTGGGCTCCACGCCGAAGTACGCTTCGCACGCCATGCGCAGCGAGCGCTCGCAGGCCGGCACCACGCTTGCTATGGCCACCGCCGTGACGCCGTGCGGATCGAGCCCCGCGAAGGCGAAGAGGTCGACGAACTGGATGCCGTACTCGTCGGCGGTGCGGCGGCGCTCCGTGGTGAGGCGCCAGACGCGGATGAGCTGCGCCTGCCCCTTGCGCTCCTTGCCGTAGACGCCGAGCTTCATCTCGGTGTTGCCAACGTCGATCGTGAGCAGCATCAGCCTTTCCTCTCGTTGCGCAGCGCCGCCACGCGGTCCCAGATGCGCGCGGCGATCTCGCGCTTGGACGCGCGCGCCAACGGCTCGCTGCCGCCGCTCCAGATGAGCATCACTTCGTTCTCGGCGCTGGCGAAGCCCACGCCCGGCTTGGAGACGTCGTTGACGCAGATCATGTCGAGGTGCTTGGCCGCGAGCTTGCGGCGCGCGTGCGCCTCAACGTCCTCGGTCTCCGCGGCGAAGCCCACCAGGAACGTCTCGCCCTTCTCGCGCCCCAGCTCGGCCAGGATGTCGGGGTTGCGCTCCAGCCGCACCACCGGCTCCACGTCCTCCTTCTTCACCTTCTGCTCGTACGTCACCGCCGGCCGCCAATCGGCCACGGCGGCGCTGGCCACCACCACGTCGGTGCCGCCGCGCAGCGCCATGACGCGCGCGTGCATCTCGCGGGCGCTCTCCACGCGATGGGTGCGCACGCCGTGCGGGGGCTCCAGATGCGCGGGGCCCAGCACCAGATCGACGCTCGCGCCGCGCAGCGCCGCCTCGCGCGCCAGCTCGATCCCCATCGCTCCCGTGGAGGCGTTGGAGATGAAGCGCACCGGGTCGATCGCCTCGCGCGTGGGTCCCGCGGTCACCACCACGCGCTGGCCTTCCAGCTCGCGCGTCCGCGCCACGGCGTCCTCCAGCGCGCCGACGATCCGCTCCTCGCCCGCCAGGCGTCCCACGCCGCGCTCGCGCTCGGCCAGAAAGCCGCTCTCGGGCTCCACGATCACGCAGCCGCGCGCGCGCAGGGTCGCCACGTTGGCGCGCGTGGCGGGGTGCTCCCACATCGAGGTGTTCATGGCGGGCGCCACGATCACGGGACAGCGCGCCGCCAGCGCCACGGAGCCCAGCAGGTCGCCGGCGTAGCCGTGAGCGAGCTTGGCGATCGCGTCGGCGGTGGCGGGCGCGATCAGCAGCGCGGCGGCGCGGTGGGCCAAGTTCACGTGGAGCACGTGGTCCTCGCGCTCGCGCATCTCCCAGAGCGAGGTGTGGACGCGGTTGGCGGAGAGCGCGTGGAACGTCAGCGGGGCCACGAAGCGCTGCGCCGCCTCGGTCATCACCACGTGCACGTCGGCACCGCACTGGGCGAGCTTGGAGACGATGCCTGCGACCTTGTACGCGGCGATCCCGCCGCAGACGCCGACCACCAGGGTGCGGCCGGCCAGGACGCTCATCGCGCCCGCCGCTCCGTCTTCACGACAGCTCCGTCACCCGCAGCTCCGTGCGCCCCACGACGAAGGTCTCGCCCGGAGCGATCGCGACGCTGCCGGTCACCTGACGACCGCAGACGCGGACGCCGTTGCGGCTGCCGAGATCGGTGAGCGAGAGGTGGTCGGGCTCGGCGCGCAGGATAGCGTGCCGGCGCGAGACATAGCGATCGGTGCTGATGCACGCGTGGGCCTGCGCCTCGTCGCGGCCGATCGTGATCTCGCTCTCGAACGACCACGTCTTCCCGTCGAGCGGTCCGTTCATCACTTCCAGCTGGTACATGGACGCGTGGGGCTTCGCCGCTAGTTCTTCCCCTCCTGGAGGCGCCGAAGCTGCAGGTGGTGGACGCAGCGCACGATCCGCTCGCGCGTGGGCGGGTCGATCACGGTGAAGGTGACGCCGTGGGCGTGGCGTCCGCGTGGGCGCTCGGGGTACGAGAGCACCACGCGGGCGCGCACGTGGATGGCGTCGTCCGACTCCGGCAGGGTGAAGCGCAGCACCACCGCGCCCATGGTGGGCAGCCTCTCGTCGGCGGTCAGCTTGACGCCGCCGCCGCTGATGTCGTTGATGGTGCCCACGGAGATGCCCAGGCGCCCGTCCAGCGAGTACCGCACCGGGATCGAGACGGTGGCGCGAAAGTACGCGCGGACATTGACCCTTCTCTCGTCCATCTCTACGTGTGGAACAGGTTTTCGCTCTTGCCTACGACCCCCTTTCGAGCAAGGCCTGGGCCGCGCAGAGCGCGCCCAGCGCCGTGTGCTCCGCGAGCAGTCCCCCCTGGAGGTAGACGTCGTAGGGCGGGCGCAGCGGCGCGTCGCACGAGAGCTCCAGCGTGGCGCCGCCGACGAAGGAGCCGCCGGCCATGACCACCGGGTCCACGTAGCCGGGAACGGGGCCGGGCTCGGGGGCGAAGCGGGCGTTGACGGGCATGGCGCGCTGGAGGCCGCGGGCGAACGCCACCAGCTCCTCGGGGCCGCGCAGGCGCACCGCTTGGATGATGTCGCGCCGGAGCGCCTCGGGGGCGGGATCCACCGCGTACCCCAGCCGCGCGAAGAGGGCCGCGGCGAAACGCAGGCCGCGCAAGGCTTCGCGCACCATCAGCGGCGCCTGGAAGAGGCCCTGGAAGAAGAGACGCCCCAGGCCCAGCGTGGGCCCCAGGCGGTCGCCCAGGCCGGGGGCGTAGAGGCGCGTGGCCACCGCCTCCACCACCCGGCTCCGGCCGATCACGTAACCGCCCGTGGGCGCCAGGCCGCCGCCGGGGTTCTTGATCAGCGAGCCCATGCAGAGATCGGCGCCCACGTGCGTGGGCTCCCGCGCCTCGATCAGCTCCCCGTAGCAGTTGTCCACCAGCACCAGCGTGGGCGGCGAGGCCTCGCGCACCGTGCGCACGATCCGCTCGCAGTCGTCGATGGAGAGCGAGGGGCGGGGGGCGTACCCGCGCGAGCGCTGGACGAAGACGGCGCGCGTGGGCTCCGCCAGGGCGCGCCGCAGAGCCTCGAGGTCCGGGGTGCCGTCGTCGCGCAGGGCGACCTCGTCGTAGCGGATGCCCTCGCGGTTCACCAGCGAGGCGGAATCCTGCGCGATCGCGTTGCGCAGCGTGTCGTAGGGGCGCCCCGTGGCCGAGAGCAGGCGCTCTCCCCGCGCCACCAGCGCGCCGACGGAGGCGACGATCGCGTGCGTCCCGCTTACGAGCGAGAGGCGCGCCAGCGCGCGCTCCGCGCCGAAGAGTCCCGCCAACAGCCGCTCGTAGCCCTCGCGCGCGGCGTCGCCATAGCCGTAGCCCCTGGTGCCGGCGAGATCGGCGTCGGTGAGATCGGCTTCCACAAAGGCGCGCAGCACGCGCGCGCGCACGGCGGCGTCGCGGGCACGCTCGCCGGGCAGCGCGTGGGCCACGTCCTCCGCGGCGGCGCGCGCCGCCTCCGCAAGCCGCGGGTGATACGCTTGCGGCGCGGCGTCGAGCAGCGCCGCTACGAACTCTCGCATGGGATCTCCAGGTGGCGCCGGTAGGTGCGCGCGAACGGCAGATAGATCAGCGTCGCGATGGCGATGTTCACCACCGCCAGGATCACCGCCCGCCAGTCGCCCCCGGTGGCGAAGTAGGCGAAGATGGGCGTGGGGATCGACGACGGCAGCCACAGCACCGTCGGCGAGACCAGGTGCAGCGCGGTGGCCGCGTAGGTCACGCTGGCCAGAACCACGGGCACCGCGATGAACGGCACGGCCAGCGTGGGATTGGCGATCACCGGCAAGCCGAACATCAGCGGCTCGTTGGCGTTCACCAACGAGGGCAGGAGCGCGGCCGCGGCGATGCGGCGCATGCGCGGCGTCCCGCCGCGCAGCAGTTGGAACGGCAGCGCGATGGTGGCGCCGGCGCCGCCGGGAAAGACGAAGGCGAAGAACGCGATGGTGACGATGTGCGGCGGGTGCAGCCCGTGCGCCAGCGCGTCGCCGTTCTGCTGCACCAGGTGCAGAAAGATCGGCGTCACGATCGGGGCCACCAGCGCCGGGCCGTGGATGCCCGCCATCCAGAGCACCGTCTCCACCAGCACGATCACCAGCACCGCGGGCAGACTGTCGCCGAGGCGCCCCAGCGGCGACATCAGGTGCGCGATCCCCGCGGCCAGTGAGAGGTGCTCGGCGAAGAGCGCGTACGAGACCATGACGCACACGGCCAGCGCCGCCGCGCCCCCCGTCACGCCCGCGGCGCGCGCCCCCGCGCGTTGCGCGTTGACCACCACCAGCGCCACCAGCATGGCCAGAAAGAGTCCGCTCGAGCCCAGTTGCGCCAGCTGGGCGATCGCCCCGTGCGCGGGCGGCTGCGGCAGAGCCAGCCAAAAGCAGAGCAACGAGACGGCCACCGCGCTCCAGCGCGGCGTCTGCAGACGCCGCGCCGCCGCGTACGCCAAGATGGCAACCAACGCCCACGACATCACGCCGAAGCCCGCGGGAAACGCCGCGTAGAAGCGCGTGCGAAAGTCGTGGCCCGGCGAGAGCAGGTAGAACGGGATCAGCGAGACCAAGCCGATGAAGGCCAGCGGAATGCTGGTGCGCACGGCCGCGAGATTGGGCTCCTCGCCCACGGCCCGCAGCAGCGCGAGGATGCGCTCCAGGCGGTTCAGAGCCGCGGGACTCCGCGCCGCCGCGCGGCGTGCGCGAGGGCCGCGAAGAGCGCGTGCGCATCCGGCGCCTGCTCGTCGCCCCCGACCTCGGGGTTGGCCAGCTCCTCGGGGTGCCATTGCACGGCCAGGTAGAAGGGATGCCGCGCGCTCGAGGCTTCGAGGCCTTCCACGATCTCCACGCCCCGCTGCCCCTCCAGCGCGCGCGCGCTCACCCGCAGATCCGGCGCGAGGGCGTCGACCGCCTGATGGTGCATGGAGTTGACCGCGAGCGCCTGCGCGCTCTCGCCCAGCACGCGCGCCAGCAGGGAGTCCGCGCTCACCTCCACGCGGTGGGTGCGCTCGCCGCGCCGGCGCACGGGCGTGCCGGTTTGCGGATACTGTTGCTGGTGCTCCGCGGCGGCGACGATCTGCGAGGGCACGTCTTGCACCAGCGTTCCCCCCAGCGCCACGTTCATCACCTGGAGGCCCCGGCAGATGCCCAGCGTGGGAACGCCGCGCTGATAGGCCAGCCGCGCGATGGCGAGCTCGAAGGCGTCGCGCTCCGGCGCGGCGGTCTTTCCCGCCACCGTGGGGTGCGGCGCCTGGCCGTAGAGCGCGGGATCGACGTCGGGGCCGCCGGTGATCAGCAGCGCATCCACGCCCTCGAGGAGCTCAGCGGCGCGCTCGGGCTCCCACGGCAGCAGCACCGGCTGGGCCCCCGCGCGGCGCACCCCCTCGAGGTACGAGCGCAAGGCCGCGGTGGGCGGCTCGCCGTGCGCGACCTGCGAGGTGACTCCAATGGTGACCATGACGCGGCGCGCCTTCTCGCCGCCGCGGGTTAGAGCCTGCGGACCACGCCGCAGACGCGGCCGACCAGCGTGACGTGGTCGGCGTAGATGGGCTCCAACGCTTTGTTCTCGGGCTGGAGACGCACGCGCCCGCTCTCGCGGTAGAACGTCTTCACCGTCGCCTCGTCGTCGAGCATGGCCACCACGATCTCGCCGTTCTCCGCCGTCTGCTGCTGGCGCACCACGATGAGATCGCCGTCGAGGATGCCGGCCTCGATCATTGAGTCGCCTTGGACGCGGAGCATGAAGGAGGCGCCGTCGCGCACGAAGCTCGCCGGCAAGGCGAACTCGTCTTCCACGTTCTCGACGGCGGTGATGGGGACGCCCGCGGCCACCTTGCCGATCACCGGCAGCGTGACCACCTCGGGGGCGGGCGCGTGGTCGCGCACCAGGGCGCGCGGCTTGGTGGGATCGCGCTTGATGAGGCCGCGGCGCTCGAGCGTCTTGAGATGGCTCTGCACCGTCGAGGAGGACGAGAGGCCCACGCGCTCACCGATCTCGCGGACCGACGGCGGGTAGCCGTGCTCCCGGGTAAACGAGGCGATCACCTCGAGAATCGCTTGCTGACGCTCCGTCGGGGGTTTCTGAGACACGCTGGCGCCCTCCACCGGGCAAGCATACCATATCCTGCCGTTCGATGCAAACATATGTTCGACCACGGCTTGACAGCGGGCGCTCGTTGCTCTAGAATCTAGGGGACGAACACTCGTTTGGCACAAGCTGTAGTGTTCAGGTCAGCGAAAGGGATAAGCGCAGCCATGCTGCAGAGACGGAAGAGACCCTTCACCCTCGCGCCGCTCGTCACGTTGACCGGCCTGGCGGTCCTCTTCTCGACTCCGTATCTCGTCGGCTCCCATCTGTACGCGGCCCCGACCCCGCGGTACGCCACCGTCGTCGTCCACCGTGGCGACACGCTCTGGCAGATCGCCGCGGCTCGCACCGGCGCCAACGGCAACATCGAGGATACCGTCGACGGGATCGCGGCAGCCAACCACCTGGGCCTCGGGGCGGCGATCCTCCCCGGTCAGCGCCTGCGGGTACCGATCAACTAGTCTTCCGCGCGGAGACCTCTAGATATAGCAGAGAGGCCCGATCTCCATCGGGCCTCTCTCGTTTTTTCAGGTGTGCGAGACGATCCTGAGCTCGTGACCAGCGTGCTCGTCTAGAAACTCCAAGCCCTCCCGCATCCACGTGTCCAGGCCGGAACTGGAGTGGCGCGCCACCTCGCGCGCCACCTGCTGGCGATCGCGCAGCCATTTCAGCTCCGCGCGCGTGGTGGCCGGCCAGACCTCACGCTCGCAATCCTCGCATCGGTATCCGTTCTTCACCGGGCGGGCATTCCACGCGACGGCAAGGGGGCCTCCGGCTGATGCCGGAGGCCCCCTCCACCAGGTTCACCCCGTCACGGGGCCCTTTCGCGTGAGCGTCGAGCGTTAGAGCTTGACGTGGACGGCGAGGAAGGCCTCGAACGGGTTGGACTGCGCCTGGTACGCCTGCTGGAAGACGCTCCCGAACGCGGGCCCATACGGATACTGGGCACCGGTCTGGATCGCGTTCCCCGGGTTGTAGAAGTTGCCGACGTACGGCAACGGCGGGAAGAAGTACCCGCAGGTCGGCTTGCCGGTGTTCCACGGCTCGTTGGAGCCGCCGAAGCAGCCGTTGTACAGGTTGACCATCGTGAGCACCAACTGCACACGCGGGGTGGCCTGGTAGCTGATCTGCAGGTTGCCGCTCAGCTGAGTCGGCTGCGTGAAGGCGCCGAG
>DATLUD010000020.1:0-119841 GCA_035533275.1 Candidatus Dormiibacterota bacterium
AGGCGCTCTCATCGGCACGGAGCTCGTGGGACTCGTTCCGCTCGAAGCGGTCGTGGCGGCCGCATCCTACTACGGGGGCATCGCCGACATGGCGGCCGACGACGTCTATCTCTAGCAGGGCGCGGAAGAACCCCCTGCTAGGACTATGCTGCTAGAGGCGCGCCGTCTGGATCGTCACCACGATGAAGACGGTGCCCTTCTCCAGCTCCACGTTCTTGCCGTTGAGCAGGTACTTGTACGCGCTCGTAAGCAGGCCCATCGCCGGTATGGGCAGGTAGCTCGTGTAGAACGGCAGCGCAGGGCTGACCCCATGCTGCCGAAGGTCCGCGACCTTCCGGTCGACGGTCACCTGGAGCTCGCCTCCGCCCGGCAGCCGCAGATAGCGGGCCTCCAGGAGCAGCGAGCCCGGCCGGCTGTGGGCCCCCGCCGCCTGGGCGTCGGAGACGATGCCCAGGCCGGGCGTGTGGGCAGGCAGCACGGTACGTCCGTCGATGGTCAGCGGCTCCATCGTCTCGAACCGGAAGAACTCCCCGGCCTTGGCCTTTCCCGAGTCCACCGTTTCGGAGAGCGCAACAGCGATGACCGTCCCGGCAGGGATGGTCCTCTTGGCCGCTGCGGGGGCCGCCGCGACGAAAGCCGGCGGGGAGGGCGGAAACGCATAGAGCATGGGTACTAGGTTCAGTGAAGGTTTGGTAACTCTTCGCCGATGTTGGGAAAGAGTCATTATGCAATGCTCCGAGAGGTGAATACGACGGCTCAGTGGAGGGGAGAGATTCCCAGCGACCCGGAGTTCGTCAGCGGAGCCCGCCGGTGGACCGTGGCGATCAGTCGCCATCTCGGAGCCGACGCGCAGACGTCGGCGGATCTCGAATGCGCCGTCGGCGAGGCGCTCGCGAACGCCGTCGAGCACGGCCGCCGGGTCGGCCGCGAGCCGCGCAAGATCACCGTCCGCATCCAACGCACGCACGACCACCACTTGGTGGTCGAAGTGCTTGACAGCGGCGCCGCGTTCGACTTCACGCAGCACGGCGGCCGCCCCGGTGACGAGTACCGGAGCGCTCGCGGATTCGGCATCTTCCTGATGCGCCAGCTCATGGACGAGGTGCATTACGAGCATCGGCGCGCCGGCAACGTCGTGCGCCTGATCAAGCGGATCCCCGCGCGCCAAGAACACGCCTCCTAGACCGAGAGGAGCCTCGCGCTCGCCAGCGTAACGCCACCGGAGAAGGAGGCGGCGTCAAGCCGTTGCGATCATCGACCCGCGAACCGATCTCGTAGCCACGCTCGACGGCCTCGAAGCCGCCCGCCGGCGACAGGACGTTCCTGCCGCCCAAGCGTTGCTGCGGGAGTTGCCCGCGCGAGTAGGCGCGTGGCTAACGGGGCCTCGCGACGCTCCGTTCGTGGCCAATCTCGGGGCCTACGCCGAGCGGTGGACGGCGATCCAGCCCCGCCCCGACGACTTTTTCGATGCGCTCGCTCTCGTGACGGCCTCGCTGCGCGAGCGCCTCAGCGCGGACGGGCAATGCTAGGAGGGAGCACCGCATGGCTGCACTCGACGCGCGCGGACGCGTGACGCTCGTTACCGGCGGGAGCCGCGGCATCGGCCGCGCCATCGCTGCGGAGCTGGCCAAAGCCGGATCGGATCTGGCGATCCTCGACCTCGATCTCGCTCAGGCCGAAGCCGCGGCGGGCGAGCTCGCCATGGCGCACGGCGTTCGCGGGCGCGGCTACGCCCTCGACGTGCGCGACGCCGCGCGGGCAGCGGCGGTCTGCGAGCTCGCCGCCAAGGACCTCGGCGGCATCGACCACGTGATCAACAACGCGGGCGTCCAGCACGTCGCGCCGCTCCCGGAGTTCCCCGAGGACAAATGGAACTTCGTGATCGAGATCAACCTCAACGGCATGTTCCACGTCACGAAGGCCGCGTGGCCGTACCTGCTGGCGCGCAAGCGCGGACGCATCGTCAACATCGCCAGCGTCCACGGCCTGGTGGCCTCGCCGTTCAAGCCCGCCTACATCGCCGCCAAGCACGGCGCGGTCGGCCTGACCAAGGCCGCCGCCCTCGAGGGAGCCGAGCACGGCATCACCGTCAACGCGATCTGCCCCGGCGCCGTCATGACGGACATCATCCGCAACCAGATCGAGGATCTGCGCAGCTCTTTCGGAGGGAACCTGACCGACGAGCAGGTGCTCGAGAAGGCGTTCCTCTACGCCATGCCCACCAAGAAGATGATCGACCCCGAGGAAGTGGGCGCCCTCGCCGCCTTCCTCTGCTCCGACGCCGCCCGCTCCATCACCGGCGCGGCCATCCCCATCGACGGAGGATGGAGCGCGCACTGACGCTCCTTCATCCTCGTCCGTGATTGCGGTGCGGGCCGTTACCCCGTTCGGAGGACGCCCGTCGGCGCGCGATCCTGCGCGCCTCCTGCTCCGCTTCGCGCGCGCTCCCGCCCTCCGTGGCTCCGCGCGCGCCTCAGAGGCCTCCTCAGGGGTAACGGCCCGCGCCGCAATCCCGTACGTCCGCGCAGCCGCCGCGCAGTACGCAAGAGGGAATGGCGGCTGGAGCGCGCACGAACGCTCCTACCCTCGTTCATCGCGTCTCGCGTTGCGGCGTCGGCGGAACGCCTCTGAGGGGGAGTCTGAGGTCCGAGCGGAGCCAGGACGGCGAGAGCGAGGACGAGGCTAGCAGGAGCGGCACATGGATGTGCCGCGACGCGCGTCCCCCGAATGGGACGTTCCGCTGACGGCCGCAACAAGGGGCGCGATCGCCTACGCGCTGACGCCGAAATCGCGCAATGCGGCGTTGAGCGTGGTCTTGCGGTCCGTCGACTCCTTGCGCTGACCGACGATGAGCGCACAGGGAACCTGATACTCTCCGGCGGGGAAGCGTTTGGGCATGGTGCCGGGGATGACGACGCTGCGCGCGGGGACGCGTCCGCGCGTGATCGCCGGCTCGCTGCCGGTGACGTCGACGATGGGCGTGGACGCGGTGAGGACCACGTTCGCGCCGAGCACCGCCTCGCGCTCGACGAGCACGCCTTCCACGACGATGCAGCGCGAGCCGATGAAGCAGCCGTCCTCGACGATCACGGGCTGCGCCTGCGCGGGCTCCAGAACGCCGCCGATGCCGACGCCGCCTGAGAGATGCACGCCCTTGCCGATCTGCGCGCAGGATCCCACGGTGGCCCACGTGTCGACCATCGTCCCCTCGTCGACGTAGGCGCCGATGTTGACGTAACCCGGCATCAGGATGCAGCCGCGCGCCAGGAACGAGCCGTAGCGTGCCACGCCCGGAGGGACGCAGCGCACGCCCAGCTCCGCGTAGTTCCGCTTCGTCGGCACCTTGTCGAAGAACGTGAGCCCCGTATCCGGGTCCGCCATCTCGCGACTCTCGTGGCGCGCGAAGTAGAGGAGGATCGCCTGTTTGACCCAGGCATGCGTCACCCAGCCGTCGGGGCGAGGCTCGCAGACGCGCAACTCGCCGCGATCGAGCAGGGCGACGATCTCGTCGACGACGCCCCCTTCCGCTCCGCGCGCGGCGCTCGAGTCGGCGATCAGGTGCTCCACGGCACGTTGATAGCTGCTGGCTTCCATGGCGGCCCCGGTTCGCTTGCCATGCCGCGCATCACCTGGCGGCCGCGGCGAGTTTTCTCTCCAGGCCCCCGCTAGACGGGATGATGGGTACGGCTAAAGAACAGACTTCACCATGCCGAACACGCCTGCCGACGAGCGCAACATCAACACCATCCGCTTCCTCTGCGTGGACGCGGTCGAGAAAGCGAAGTCCGGACATCCGGGCATGCCTCTGGGTGCGGCCGCCGAGGCCTACGCCCTCTGGACTCGCCATCTCAAGCACAGTCCCTCGAACCCCCATTGGTTCGACCGCGATCGGTTCGTGCTCTCGTCGGGGCACGCGTCGATGCTGCTCTACGCGCTGCTCTACCTTACAGGGTACGGTCTGGAGCTCGACGACCTTCGCGCGTTCCGCCAATTGGGAAGCCGCACCCCCGGCCACCCCGAGCGGGGCGCGGCGCCCGGCGTCGAGGTGACCACCGGCCCGCTTGGGCAAGGCATCGGCAACGCCGTGGGCATGGCCATAGCCGAGGCCAACCTGGCGGCGCGCTACAATCGCCCGGGGCACGCGATCGTCGATCACTTCACGTACGCGATGGTCAGCGACGGCGACCTGATGGAGGGGATCGGCAACGAGGCCGCTTCGCTGGCCGGCCACCTGGGACTCGGCAAGCTGATCGTTCTCTACGACGACAACCACGTCTCGCTCGCGGGCGCCACCGACGTGACGTACACGGAGGGGGTCGCCCCGAAGTTCGATGCTCTGGGCTGGCACACGCAGTTCGTCACCCACGACCTTTCCTGCGATGCCGACGTCATCTCGCGGGCGATCGAGGAGGCGCGGCGCGTGACCGACCGCCCCTCGCTCATCCTCGTCCGGTCCACGATCGGCTACGGCTCGCCGGTCGCCGGCTCGTCCAAGGCCCACGGCGAGCCGCTGGGGCCGGAGGATGCCAAGCGGACGAAAGAGACTCTTGGGTGGCCGATCGAGCCGCCCTTCTACGTTCCCGCGGAATCGCTGACGTTCTTCCGTCAAGCCGTCGAGCGGGGCCGGCATGACGAGCAGGCGTGGAACGAGCGCTTCGAGCGCTACGCCGCCGCCTTCCCCGCCGAGGCCGCCGACCTGCGCCGCATGATCGCCGGCGACCCGCCGGCGGATCTCGCCGAGCACCTCCCGACGTTTGCTCCGGAAGACGGCGAGATCGCCACGCGCGACGCCGCCGGCAAGGTGGAGAACGCGCTGGCTGCAGCGCTTCCCGAGCTCATGGGCGGCAGCGCCGATCTCGACCCCTCCACCAAGACGTACCTGAAGGACCTCGGCGACTTCCAGCCGCACAGCTACGAGGGGCGCAACATCCATTGGGGCGTCCGCGAGCACGTGATGGGCGCCGCCTCGAACGGCATGGCCGCGCACGGCGCCGTGCTGCCGTTCACGGCGACGTTTCTGACGTTCGCGGACTACATGCGGCCGTCGATTCGCTTGGCCGCGCTCAGCAAGCTGCACGTCGTCTTCGTCTTCACGCACGACTCGATCATGTTGGGCGAGGATGGCCCGACGCACCAGCCCGTGGAGCAGGTGGCGAGCCTGCGCGCGATACCGAACCTCACGGTCGTGCGGCCGGCCGATGCCAACGAGACCGCCGGGGCGTGGCGCCAGGCGGCGACCGCGCGCGGCGGTCCGACCGCCATCATCTTGACCCGGCAAAAGGTACCGACCCTCGCCGGAACCGCCGGGGCCCCCGTCGAGCGCGGCGCATACGTCCTGGCCGACGCAAGCGGACCGCTCGACCTGATCCTGATCGCCACCGGCTCGGAAGTTGCGCTCGCCCTTCAGGCACGCGCGCTGCTCGAGGAGCGCGGCATCGGCACGCGCGTGGTCTCGATGCCGTCCTGGGAGCTCTTCGAGCAGCAGGATCCGGCCTACCGCGACGACGTTCTCCCGCCGCACGCCGCCGCACGCCTCTCCGTGGAAGCGGCGGTGACATTCGGCTGGAGCCGCTGGGTGGGAGAGCGCGGCGCCTCGATCGGCATCGACCGGTTCGGCGAATCGGCGCCGATGGCGGCGCTGGCGAAGCACTTCGGCTTCACGCCCGAGCACGTCGCCGAACGGGGCGCCTCGCTCGTGGCCGCGGCGGTGCGCGGTTGAATATCGGCAAGAGCCGCTTGGCAACGCAGGGATGACACAAATCAGAGGTTCCCATAGCAGAGGAGACGTCGTGAATCAGATCCAGCAACTCGCGAGCTGCGGACAAAGCGTCTGGCTCGACAACGTCCGGCGCGCCATGTTCACCTCGGGCGAGCTCGACCGCCTCATCCGTGAGGGCCTGCGGGGCATGACGTCCAACCCGACGATCTTCGCGAAAGCGGTCGGAGCGGGCAACGACTACGATGGCCAGCTCCGCGAGCTGCTGGACTCCGGCCTCACCATGCCGCACGTCTTCGAACGCCTA
The DNA here is from genome assembly GCA_035533275.1 of Candidatus Dormiibacterota bacterium. GTDB lineage: Bacteria > Vulcanimicrobiota > Vulcanimicrobiia > Vulcanimicrobiales > SCRA01 > SCRA01. Next base: position 6,024 of record DATLUD010000020.1, read on the forward strand.
GCCGTGCGCGACATCCAGCAGGCGTGCGACGCCTTCCACGAGCTCTTCGAGTCGTCGAACCACGGCGACGGCTTCGTCTCGATCGAGGTCTCGCCGAAACTTGCACGCGACATGCGCGGCACCGTCGAGGAGGCCAACCGGCTCTGGCGCGAGGTCGCGCGTCCCAACGTGATGATCAAGATCCCGGGAACGCCCCAGTGCCTCCCGGCGGTCAAGCAATGCCTCGCCGACGGGATCAACGTCAACATCACCTTGCTCTTCGGCGTCGAGAACTACGAGGAGGTCGCCTGGACCTACATCGAGGCCCTGGAGGCGCGCGCCGCCGCGGGCAAGCCCGTCGACGACCTCCACTCCGTCGCCTCGATCTTCGTCAGCCGCATCGACACCGCGGTCGACACGCTGCTGCAGGCGCGGATCGCCAAGGGCGAGGACGTCTCCGCCTTGCTCGGCACCGCCGGCGTCTGTCTCTTGAAGGAAGACTACCAGCGCTTCCAGCGCATCTTCGCACACGAGCGTTTCACGGCGCTCGCCGCAAAGGGCGCACGCGTGCAGCGCCCGCTATGGGCCTCCACCAGCACGAAGAACCCCGCCTATCCCGATCTCCTTTACGTGGAGCCGTTGGTGGGACGAGATACCGTCAACACCATGCCGACGCAGACGCTGCAGGCGCTGCTCGACCACGGCAACATCGCGCCCGACACCGTGCTGCAAGGCTCCGAGGAGTCGGCGGCGCGGCTGGAGCGCCTCAGAGAGCTGGGCATCTCGCTCTTCGACGTCACCCAACGGCTCCAGGACGAGGGCGTGGTGCTCTTCGAGGAGAGCTACGACGAGCTGATCGCCACCATCGAGACGAAGATGGCCACCTTGCGCGCAAGCGACGGCGACCGCGTCTTGGCCCGCTTGGGCGCGAGCCGCGATGCCGCCGACCAGGCGCTGGCACAGCTCTCGGAACGGCGTTTCGACGAGCGGCTCTGGAAGCGGGACGCGGCGCTGTGGTCGAACGATCCGGCGCACGCCAAGATCGTCGAGAACGCGCTGGGCTGGCTGGCCGTGCCGCATAACATGATGGAGCACCTGCCGGATCTGCAATCGTTCGCCGCCGAGGTCCGTGCCGCCGGCTTCACGGACGCGGTCGTGCTGGGCATGGGGGGCAGCTCGCTCGCCCCCGACGTCTTCCGCTTGACGTTCGGACGTCTCCCCGGATCCCCCCGGCTTCACGTGCTGGACTCGAGCGACCCCGCGCAGGTAGCGGAGGTGGAGCGCGCTGTCGACCTGGCGCGCACGCTCTTCTTCGTCTCGAGCAAGAGCGGCACCACGGCGGAGCCCAACGCCTTCTTCCGGTACTTCTACGACCGCGTGCAGAAGGCGGTCGGCTCGCAGCGCGCCTCGCGCCAGTTCGTGGCCATCACCGATCCCGGCACACCGCTCGAGAAGGAGGCACGCGAGGGCAACTTCCTGCGTTGCTTCACCAACATGTCCGACATCGGCGGCCGCTACTCCGCGCTCTCGTTCTTCGGCGTGGCTCCCGCGGCCGTAGCCGGCTACGACGTCAAGGCGCTGCTCGCCCAAGGCGTCGCGGGGATGGCCGCGGCGGCGTCGTCCGTCCCCGAGGGCGATAACCCCGGCGCGCGCTTGGGGGCCATCATCGGCGGACTGGCCAAGGCGGGTCGCGACAAGCTCACGCTCGTGGCTCCCCCAGCGGCCGCTGCCTTCGGCTACTGGCTCGAACAATTGATCGCCGAATCCACCGGCAAGAGCGGCACCGGGATCGTTCCCGTGGAGGGCGAGCCGCTGGGAGATCCGGGCAGCTACGGCGGCGACCGCCTGTTCGTCGCCGTCGCCGACGGCCTCGCCGGCGAACCGCCCGAGGCCGGCGGCCCGTTGCCCACCATCGAGCGCGACGTCGACCGGCGCCTGCGCGCGCTCGAAGAGGCCGGCCATCCGGTGGTGCGCCTCGAGATGAAGACGCTGACCGAGATCGCCCTCTGGATGTATCTCTGGGAGATCGCGACGGCGGCGGCCGGCTCAATCCTCGGCATCGACGCGTTCGATCAGCCCAACGTCCAGGAGGCCAAGGACAACACCAACGCCCTCCTGGCGGCGTTCAAGGAACGTGGAGGCTTCGGTGGGAGCAAGCCGGCCCGCGAGTACGGCGAGGGCATCGGCGTCTTCCCGCTTGCGGGGAGTCCGCTCGTGGCGGGCGCGGACCTCGCCGAGACGCTTGCGGCGGTCTTCGCGCAGCTGCGCCCCGGCGACTATCTAGCGGTCACCGCCTACCTGCCCATGACGCAAGCCAACGTCGACGCCCTGCGCGAGCTGCGCGTTCTGGTGCGCGACCGCTACCGCGTGGCGACCACCGTGGGCTTCGGCCCCCGCTTCCTCCACTCGACGGGGCAATTGCACAAGGGAGGACCGAACACCGTGGTCGCCTTGCAGCTCACCGCCGATCATGCGGCGTCGCCCGCGATTCCCGGTATGGGCATCTCCTTCGGAACGCTCCAGCAAGCGCAGGCGCTGGGCGACTTCCAAGCGCTCGACGTGCGCCAGCGCCGAGGAGCGCGCGTGCATCTGGGACGCGACGTCCGGCAAGGCCTGCGGCGCCTGCTGACCGCCGCGCACGATGCGGTCTCCGCGCGCGCCTAGGGCGCGACAGCCACGCTCGCGACACGGTGAAATCTATGGGGGGACAACGGTGCAGCTAGGAATGATCGGCCTCGGCCGAATGGGCGCGAACATGACGGAGCGGCTGTTGCGCGGAGGACACCAGGTGGTGGTCTTCGACCGCAGCAGCGATGCGGTCCAACGGTCCGCGGCGATGGGCGCCGTGGGCGCGGGCTCGCTCGAGGATCTGGTCTCCAAGCTGAGCGGTCCGCGCCGCGCCGTCTGGGTGATGGTGCCGGCCGGCGGGCCCACCGATCAAACCATCGAGCGGCTCTCGCAGCTGCTCGGCGAGAACGACGTCGTGATCGACGGCGGCAACTCGAAGTACACCGACTCGTTGCGCCACGGACTCCTGCTGCGCGAGCGGAGCATCGGCTTCTGCGACGCGGGGACCAGCGGCGGCGTCTGGGGCCTCAAGGAAGGCTACTGCCTGATGGTAGGCGGCGACGATCGCGACGTCGCGCTGGTCGAGCCGGTCTTCCGCACGCTCGCGCCCCCCGACGGCTACCTGCACACCGGCGCCGTGGGTTCGGGGCATTTCTCGAAGATGGTCCACAACGGCATCGAGTACGGCCTCCTCCAGGCGTACGCGGAAGGCTTCGCCATCCTCGAGAAGGCGCCGTTCACCTACGACCTGGGCGCCCTCGCCAAGCTGTGGAATCACGGCAGCGTCGTGCGCTCGTGGCTCCTCGAGCTGGCGGAGCTGGCCTTCCGCGAGGATCCCGCGCTGGCGAAGATCCGCGGCTACGTCGACGACTCCGGAGAAGGGCGGTGGACGCTCGAAGCCGCGGTGGCCGAGAACGTCGCCGCTCCGGTGATCGCCACGTCGCTCTTCGCCCGCTTCTCCTCGCGCGACCCCGACGCGTTCTCGGCGAAGGTCATCGCGGCGCTGCGCAACCAGTTCGGCGGCCATCCCGTCAAGACCGAGGCCTAGACCGATGGCTCGGACGGTCACCGCAGTGCCGGCGGACGGCAAGGCCAACCCGCTGCGCGCGGGCCTGCAAAGCAATCGCATCTCCGATCCCTGCACGCTCGTCCTCTTCGGCGCCACCGGAGATCTCACCAAGCGCATGCTGATGCCGGCGCTCTACAGTCTGCGCCTCCAGGACATCTTGCCGCCCGACTTCGCCATCGTGGGCTACTCGCGCTCCGAGTGGAGCGACGATCAATTCCGCGAGGCCATGCGCGAAGGCATCGCCGACTTCGCCCAGTTGGGTGAGCCCGAGGGCTCCATCTGGGACGACTTCGCGCGGCGTCTCTCGTACATCTCCGGCGATTTCGACGACGTGCGCTGCTACGAATCCCTCCGCCGCCACCTGGAGCAGGATCTCAAGGAGTTCGACACCGGCGGCAACGTGCTCTACTACTTGGCCACGCCCCCGGTGGTCTTCGGCGAGATCGTGCGCCATCTGGCCCTCGCGAAGCTCGGCCCCGCCGACACCAAGGGCTGGTGCCGCCTGGTGGTGGAGAAACCGTTCGGCACCGACCTCGACTCGGCGCGCGCTCTCCAACGCGAGATCGAGCAGGTCTTTCCCGAGAAGCAGATCTACCGCATCGACCACTACCTGGGCAAGGAGCCCGTGCAGGATCTGTTGGCGTTGCGCTTCTCCAACGTCATCTTCGAGCCGCTATGGAACTTTCGGTACGTCGAGAGCGTGCAGATCACGGCGGCGGAGACGGTGGGCGTCGAGCAGCGCGGCGGCTACTACGAGCGCTCGGGCGCCCTGCGCGACATGCTCCAGAACCACGTCATCAACCTCATGACGCTCGTGGCGATGGAGCCGCCCGTCTCCCCCGACGCGGACGCGCTGCGCGACGAGAAGTTCAAAGTCCTGCGCGCGGTGAGGCCGATCCCCGCGGACCACGTCGACGACTTCGCCGTGCGCGGCCAGTACGATGCCGGCGAGATCGGCGGCCAGAAGGTCCCCGCCTATCGCAGCGAGCCCGACGTCGACGACGCGTCGAACACCGAGACCTATGCCGCCCTCAAGCTGCTGATCGACAACTGGCGCTGGGGGGGACGCGTCCCCTTCTACCTGCGCAGCGGCAAGCGGCTCAAGCGCAAGGACAGCGAGATCGCGATCACCTTCCGCAACGTGCCGCACCGGCTCTTCGGCGAGCGCGGCGACGCCTTCGAGCCGAACTCCCTGGTGGTCAAGATCCAGCCGGAGGAGGGCATCTCCCTCTCGTTCAATGCCAAGTATCCCGGCCAGGCGATGCACATTCGGACCGTTTCGATGGACTTCGCCTACGGCGAGGGGTTCGCCGTGAAGATCGCCCCGGCGTACGAGCGGCTGCTCGCCGACGCCATGCGCGGGGATCAGACCCTCTTCACGCGATGGGACGCCGTCGAGGCCGCGTGGGAGATCGTGATGCCCGTGCTCGACCAGTGGCAGAGCGTGCGCGCCAACGGCTTCCCGAATTACGCCGCCGGCTCCCAGGGGCCCAAAGCCGCCGACGACCTGCTGGCACGCGAGGGTGACGCATGGCGACCGTTGTGAACGCCCAAACCATCCACGCCGAGCTCCATCGCCTGCGCGAGCTCCAAAGCGAGGGAGGCGGCCCGGGAACCGTCGCGGCGACGTCGACGCTCGTCGCTTACGCCGCCCGGCCCTCCGCGTGGGAGCGCATCGCCGAGGCGGCGCGGCGCATCGCGATCGCCCATGCCGCGCGCCTGCTGCTCTTGGACGCCGCCGGCCATGCCTCGCCGCACGTCACCTCCTTCTGCGGCCGCGAAGGCAGCGAGACCATCTGCTGCGAGGAGGTGACGATTCCGCTCGAAGCCGGGAGCCCCGACTCCTCGCTCGCCCTCGTCGAGGAGCTGCTGCTCCCGGGCCTGCCCGCCCATCTGTGGTGGAATGGAGCCGGGATCGACGGCCGGCTCTTCGCCGGCTTGCGCGCCTTGGTCAAGCGCATCGTCGTCGACAGCTCGCAAGCCGACGCCGATGCCGGCGGGTTGGTGGAGCTGGAGCGCGCGCTCGAGCGCCGGCCTCACGCTCATCTCTCCGACCTCGCCTGGCTGCGCGTCGGACCGTGGCGCGAGATGGCGGCGCGCCTCTTCGACGACCCCGAGCACGCCGCGCGGCTCGCTCACCTGGAGGCCATCGAGATCGTGAGCGGAACGCGCGGCGAGGCCGCGCTGCTCGCCGGATGGCTCGGCGTTCAGTTGGGGTTCGACGTCCCCGCCGGGTCCGGCGCCTTCGCGACGCCGGCCGGCGGCCGCGTGACCTTCGCGTACGCGCGGGGCGGAGAGCCCGGCGAGGTGCGCTCCGTGCGCCTGCGTACGGCCGGCATGGCATTCACCGCCGCCGTCGAGAGCGGCGGCACGAGCGTCAGCTTGAGCCGCGAGTCCGGACGTGAAACCCGCACCCGCTGCGAGCCGCTGGTGACGCACTCGCCGGAGGACCGCGTCAGCAAGGCACTCTACGGTCCGGACTCCGATCCGGCCTTCGCGCCGTCGCTCGCGATGGCAGCCCGCCTGGTATCGGCGTGACGGCGGGACGCGTCCGCGGCGCGCTCGTGGTCGTCGCCGACGAGGGAGCCCTATGGGCGGCGCTCGCCGACATCTTCGTCGAAGACGCCCGAGAAGCGGTCGCGCGACGCGGTTCGTTCGCCGTCGCCCTCTCCGGCGGCACGACCCCCAAGGGCGCCTACGAGCTCCTGGCACAGGAGCCGCGCCGTTCGCGCGTGCCGTGGGAGCGCCTCTCCATCTTCTTCAGCGACGAGCGCTGCGTGCCGCCTGGCGATCCTCAGTCGAACTACGGGATGGCGCACGACGCGCTGCTCTCCAAAGTGCCGGTGCCGGCCGAGCACGTCCACCGTATGCGCGGTGAGCTGCCGCCGGAAGAGGCTGCCGGCGCCTATGCCAGCGTGCTGCGCGACGCGCTGGGCGACGACCCGGTCTTCGATCTCGTGATGCTGGGCATGGGGCCCGACGGCCATACCGCCTCGCTCTTCCCCGGCACCTCTCCGGTGGGCGAGCAGCGGCTCCTGGTGGCCGCGCCGTTCGTCCCCAAGTTCGGGGCGCATCGTCTCACGATGACGCCGCGCGTGCTCAACCGCGCGCGGCACGTCGTGGTCGCCGCCGCCGGGGCCGAGAAGAGCGAGGCGCTCCGGCGCGCCATCGAGGGCCCCTTCGATCCCAACCTCACGCCCGTGCAAGTGGTGCAGCCCGCGGCAGGCGCGCTCACGTGGCTGGCCGACCGCGCGGCCGCTGCTCGTCTCACCACGCCGCCGGGCTGAGCGCGGCGGCCGCTACTCCATCAACGCCGGCATGCCGGCGCGCGGCCGGCGCATGAGAAAGACCAGCGGCGCGAGCACCACGGAGATCGCGGCCGTCCACCAGGCCGTGTCGGCAAAGGCCATCGTCAGCGCCTGGCTCGAGAGCAGCTGGTAGAGCTGCAGCGGCGTGCCGTGCTCCAGGAACTGGACGACCGGAAGGCGATCCAACGTGGCCGAGCCCGCCAGCATCGCGTAATGGAACGCGTCGCGTCGGTCGAGGATCGTCACCAGCACCGCCGTGGCGATGGAACCGCCCAACTGCCGCGCCAAGTTGAAGAACGCCGAGACCTTCGGCGCGTCTTGCGGCGGCGCGGAGCTGAAGATGGCCACCGAGAGAGGCACGAAGAGCTGCGAGAGCGCCACGCCTCCCACGATGAGCGCGGGGGCGAAGGTCCAGAAGCTCGAGCTCGTCGTGGTCACCAGCGCCTGCATCGCGCTCGAGACGCCCACGAGCACGAACCCGCCGCCGATCACCCATCTGGCGTCCACCTTGCCCTTGGTGACCAGGATGGCCGCGAAGGGCGTCAGCAGGCCGATGGCGAGGGCGCGCACCATGATCAGGTAGCCCGAGAGCGTGGCCGTGAAGCCGAGCACCGTCTGCACGAATTGGGGCAGGATCAGCACCGATCCGTAGAGGCTGATCCCCAGCGTCATGCCCAGCAGGGAACCCGCCGCCACGCCGCGGTTCTTGAGGATGTGGAGATCGACCACGGGCGTCTTGGTGAAGAAGAGCTCCCAGAGCACGAAGGCGACGATCCCCACGACGGCCACGACCGCGAAGAAGAGGATCCCCGAGTCGGTGAACCAGTTCTTGCGCTCGCCTTCCTCCAGCACGTATTGCAGCGATCCGATGCCGGCGGCCAACAGCAGCACGCCTGCGAGGTCGAGGGGCAGGCGCTGCGGCTTCTCCGGGTTGCGCAGCACGAGCAGCACCAGCAGGGTCGCGAGCAGTCCGGGCAGCAGGTTGATGAAGAACACCCAGCGCCAGGAGAGCTGATCCGTGATGATGCCGCCGATCGTGGGGCCGATGGTGGGTCCCACCACCACGCCCAGCGAGAAGATCGCTTGCCCCTTGCCGATCTCCGCGGGCGGGTACGTCTCCTGAAGGATCGCCTGCGACGTGGAGATGAGCCCGCCGCCGAAGATGCCTTGGACGAAGCGCCACATGATCAGCTCCGTGAAGCTGCCCGAGGTTCCGCAGAGCATGGAGGCGACCGTGAAGCCGATGATCGAGAACGCGTAGTACTCCCGGCGGCCGAAGCGCCGCTGAAGCCACGGCGTCAACGGGATCACCACCACGTTGGCGATGATGTATCCGGTGACCACCCACGCCGCCTCGTCGATGGTGGCGCCGAGGTTTCCCTGGATCGTCGGCAACGCGACGTTGACGATCGTGGTGTCCACGATCTCGAGCATGGTGGCAAGGCTGACGGCGAGTGTCACCGCCATCCTCCGCCACCCATACTCGACGACGGAGGAGCCGCTCACTACCTGACCTTGACGCTGGTGACGACGTTCATGCCCGGGCGCAGCGGCGTGCCATCCGGATTCGGACCGTCGAGCTCGATGCGCACCGGAATGCGCTGCGTGACCTTCACGAAGTTGCCCGTGGCGTTCTGCGCCGGCACGATCGAGAAGGTGGAGCCGGTGGCCGGGCCGATGGAGACCAGGTGCCCCGAGAACGTCTTCCCCTTGTACGCGTCGACGGTGATGTCCACGTGCTGACCCGGACGCATGTCGGCGATCTGGGTCTCCTTGTAGTTGGCGGTGATGTAGATCTTGTCGAGCGGAACGATGGCGAAGAGCATCTGTCCCGCCGCGACCATCTGACCGGCGGTGATGTCCTTCTCGCCGATGTAGCCGTTGCTCGGCGCATAGATGTACGTGTACGAGACCGCCGCGCGCGCTTGCGCCTCGGCGGCCCGCGCGTTCTTCACCTGGGCGTCGGCGCCTTGCGCCTGGGCCTCTTGCGAGGTCACCCTGTAAGGGGTCGAGCTCTCCGCGAGCTTGCCCGTCGCCGTCGTGAGCGCCGCCTCGGCCGCGCTCACGCCCGCCCGCGCCGCGCGCAGCCGGTCCCGCGCCGCGCGCACCGCGGCATCGGCGGCGCGCGCGCTCTGCTGCGCCTGCTGGAACTGCGCGAGCGCCCCCGCCGCGGCCGCTTTGGCGGCGTCGAGCTGGTTGGCCGGCAGCGCGCCTTCATTGACGAGCTGAGAGGTGCGCCGCAGGTCCGAATCGGCCTTGGCCAGCGCCTCTCGAGCCGCGGGCACGCCGGCGTCGGCGGCCTTCGACTGCGCCTGCGAGCTCACCAGCTGCGCCGTCGCGGCGGAGAGGTCGGCCCGAGCGGAAAGGATCCCGGCCTGCGCCGAGCTCACGCCGCCCTGACTCTGCTGCACCTGCGCACCTCGCGTTGACTGCGTGAGATCGACGCCCACGGCGGCGGCCCTTGCCTGAGCCTGCGCCGATGCCAAAGCCGCTTGAGCGGCGCGCAGACGATCGAGCTCGTCGCGATCGGCAAGCCGCGCCATCAGCTCGCCCTTGTGGACCTGCTGGTTGGTGTCGACGTAGATCGCATCGACGCGCTCGGCGATCTTGGCGTTCACCTGGACGATGTCCGCGTCGACCGTGGCGTCGTCCGTGCTCTCATGCGCATGCGCGTACAGGAACCACTTCACGCCAAAGACCAGCACGAGGATCGCGACGACGACGCCGAGGGCCGTGAGCAGCCGGCGGCGCCCCGGCGGCATGCCGCCGTTCTGCTCGGACGGCACCCCCGGCTGACCTTGGGCGGACGCTTGAGACTCCGGCGGCGAGGCGGGCGTCTCGACGCTCGTGCTACTCATGGCGGAGAGTACCTTTCAAGAAGATGTCGGTGTAATACGCCACGTCGGCTTCGGTGGTGGGCGTCTGCCCGCCCCAAAGCCGCTTCCCCATGACGTGCGCGAAGATCATTCCGAAGAAGGCGCGCGCCAGGCGCTTGGGATCGCCGGAGATGCGTTCGGCGTCCACCTGGCGCTGCATGAAGCCGATGATGTCGCGGTGCGTGCGCTTGGGCCCCTCGAAGATGGGAGAGTCTGCATCCAGGTCCTTGTCGGCCATGTGCACGCGAATAAGGTCTTCGACGGATTCGATCCCCCGCGCCAACGTCAATCCCACGCGGTTGAGATCGACGCGGATGTCCCCCGTCTCCGCGCACCCCTCGGCGATCCCGCCCTGCGGGCAGCAACGGTTGACCATCTCGGCCAAGAGACGGTCCTTGGAGCCGAAATGCCGGAAGAGGGTGACCTCGTTGACCCCGGCGAGCTGAGCGATCTCCCGCGTCGTGGTCCCATGGCGTCCGTTGCGGACGTAGACGGACCGGGCGGCCGAGAGGATCCGCTCCCGGGTCTCCTCCGGCGAGCTGTGACGGTGTGCGGTTTCCATCGACGTAAGTAAGTAGATACTTACATCGACGGCAGAGTTTTGTCAACCCCTAAACTATTGACTTTCTCCCTCAGAGCTGCGCGCGGACCCGCGCCATCCACACGGCGAAGCGCGGGTCGTCGTCGGGGCTCGCTACCCCCGTGTAGAGCACGACGGCATAGCGGCGCCCGTCGGAGAGGGTCAGGATTCCCCCGTCGTGGCTGACCGCATCGGTGTCCCCGGTCTTGTGGGCGAAGCGGTCACCCGGCCGAAGCCCAGTGGGCAGCTTTCCGTTCCACCATTGGCGGGCCAGACTCGCGACGATCTCCTCGGACCCGGGCAGGAGCCGCTTGTCCAGCGCCGCCAGCAGCGCCGCGGCGTCTCCGCAGGGATGTGCGTTGCGCCCCGTGGCCTCGGGATCGTCGATCAGCGGCTCGCTCCCCGAGAGCTTGCGGTGCACCTGGGTCCGGGTCAACCCGATGGCGGCGCAGAAGGCGGTGACCGCGCGCCGGTCGAGCAGGTCGATCAGCTGGTTGGTCGCCACGTTGTCGGAACGCGCGAGCATCAAGTCCACCAGCTGGCCAAGCGTGGCTCGATAGCCTTCGCGCAGGGGGCTCGGCGCGTCGTTGGCCGTCAGGTTCCGGGCAGCGATCGTCACCTCGGTCCCCGGCCCCAGTTCCCCGGCCGCGATGCGAGCGTGGGCGGCCGCCGCGATCGGCACCTTGATCATGCTGGCCGGATAGAGGGGGAGCCAGGGATCCAGCTCGGCGCGCTCGCCCGCCGCGTCGAGACGCGCCACCACGGCGCTGCACGGCTCCAAGCCCGCGGCGCGCGCGGCGTCGGCCAGCCCCCCCGCGTCGATCACGTCCCCGGGCCGGCGGGGTCCATCGGCAGGCGCAGGCGCTCGGCCACGCGCCGAACCTCAGCGGCGATGCGCTCGTTGCCGTACCGCTGAGCGCGCCGGCGGTCGCTCACCTTGCGACCCCCGACGAACGTCTCCACCACGATGCCCGGGTCGGAGACGTAGACCATCTGGTTGACCGGGTGCGACCACGGATGGAAGGACGGGTGCGTGCGATCGACGACGCACCAGTCGGCATAGCATCCCTCGGTGAAGTCCCCGGCCTCGATGCCGATGGCGTGAGCGCCTTCACGCGTCCCCATCATCCACGCGTCGTGCGCGCTGAGCGTCGCGCCGTCCAGCGTCGCGATCTTCTGCAAGAACGAGGCCGCGCGCATCTCGTCGTAGATGCACGGCCGCAGATTGCAGTCGGTCCCCAGGCCCACGCGCACGCCGCGCCGGCGCAACCCCACGATGTCGGCGATGCCGTCGCCGAGATACTGGTTCGTGACGGGGTTGTGGATCAGCGCTGCGCCGCGCTCGGCCATCAGCTCCTTCTCCTCCTCCGTCTGCCAGATGCCGTGCACGGCCACGAAGTCGGACCCCAGCACGCCCAGCGAGTCCAGATAGGCAATGGGCGTGAGGCCCGTGCGGCCGCGCACCTGCTCCACCTCGTATCGCGCCTCGGCGACGTGCATGTGCGCGGGCACGCCCAGCTCGCGCGCCAGGTCCACGGCCGCTCGCGTCATCTCCGCCGAGGCGGCGTGCAGCGAGTGCGGCGCGGGGCAAACCATGATGCCTAGGCCACGCAGGTCTTCCGCGAGCGCCAGCGTGTCGCGGCGAGCCTGCGCGATCTCCTCGCGAAACGCCGGCGGAGCGAAGTCGGCGTCCATCCATGCCCGCGCGACGACGAGTCGGATGCCGCAGTCGACGGCGGCCTCGACCAGGCGCTCGAGGTGCTGGGTCCCCCCGCCGTTCAGGTAGAAGAACTCGACCACCGTGGTGATGCCGTTGCCCAGCATCTCCACGAACGCGGAGAGCGCGACCCAGTAGAGCTCGTCGGGCGTCAATTGCGGGATGATGCGGTAGAGCGCGTCGCTCCGCCAGCGCTCGAAGCCCCAGTCGTCCGCCCAGCCCCGCAACAGGATCTGATAGCAGTGGCTGTGTCCGTTGATGGCCCCGGGCGCCAGCAGCCGCTCCTCGCCGTAGTCCATACGCGGCGCATCCGGGTATTGCGTCACGATCGAGTCGCCGTCGCCGGCGCGCACGATGCGGCCTCCGTCGGCGGCGAACGCGAAGTCGTGCACGAGTCTTCCGCTCACGAGGGCGTGCCGCGCACGCACTACCTGGATCATGTGTACGCCTCCCCTGCGCTGACGACCGCGGCCGCCAAATTGCCGCCGAAGCTCCAGCCGAACTCTCGCGGATCTCCCATCTCCATGACCACCGCGTCCGCGCGCTCCCCCGCCTCGAGCGTTCCCGCCCGGAGCCGCAGCGAGTGCGCCGCCGCCGCGGTGACCCCAACCAGCGCCTCCGCGGCGCTCAGCCCCAGCAGACGCCGTCCCAGGTGCGCGGCCATCTGCAGGCTCGGGCACGGGGCGGTTCCGGGATTGAAGTCCGTGGCCAGCGCCACCTGCACGCCCGCGTCGAGCATCGCCCGCGCCGGTGCCGGCTGCGCCACGCCCATGTACCACACGGTGGTCGGGCAGAGCACCGCTACCGTCCCGGCGCGCGCCAGGCCCGCGATGTGGTCGGGGGCGATGCGGTTCAGATGGTCGGCGGCGTCGAGCGCGAGCTCCTCGGCAAGCGCCGCGGCCCCGCCCGCGGCGAACTCGTCGCAGTGGAGCCGCAGGCGCAAGCCGTGTTCGCGGGCGGCGCGCAGGTAACGCCGCGACTGCTCCACCGTGAAATAGCCGGGCTCGCAGAAGGCATCGGCATAGATGCCGCCGGCGGCGCGCGCATGCGGCAGCGCCCGCTCGATCAACGCGTCGACGAATGCATCGTCGTCGTCGTACTCCGGCGCGTGCGCGTGCGGACCCGTCAGCGTCGGCACCACGCGCGGCATGCCTGGGGCATGGCCCACCCGCACGATGGTGCGCAGCAACTCGAGCTCCCCTTCCGGGCGCAGGTCGTACCCCGTCTTCACCTCGGCGGCGGTGGTGCCGTGGCGGAACATCGTGCGCAAGTGCGCCGACAACGCGGCCTCGCGCTCGGCCGGCGAAGCGGCCCGCGTCTTCCGCACGGTGTAGGCCATGCCCAGTTCCGGAGCGCGCCCCGCCAGGCGCGCCGCGAAGTCGGGCTCGCGGTCGCCGACGTAGAGCGGATGCGTATGCGCGTCCACGAAGCCGGGGAGCAGCAGACGGCCCCGCAGGTCCAACTCCTCGATGCGGCGTCTGCGCGGCTCCGGCAGCGCGCGCAGCGCCTGCCGCACCTCGCCCTCCGCGCCGGCCGCGTGGACGATGCCGTCCACCGCCAACAGCGCTCCGCGCACATAATAGCCGAGGCGGTCGAAGGTGACGCCGCCCTGCGGCGTCGCGCGTGCCCCCTGGTTGGTCACGATCGGCCCCCCATGAAGCAGCAGCGCCCCGCCGGCGCCCGCCGTCGACCGCGGGATCAAAGACGCCAATCGATGCCCCGCTCGTCGGCGGCGCGTATCGCCTCGTCGTAGCCGGCGTCGGCGTGCCGCACGACGCCGATGCCGGGGTCCGTGGTGAGCACGGCCTCCAGCTTCGCTCGCGCGAGCTCCGAGCCGTCGGCCACCACCACCATGCCCGCGTGCTGCGAGTACCCGATGCCCACCCCTCCGCCATGGTGGATGGAGATCCACGAGGCTCCCGCGGCGGTATTGAGCAGCGCGTTGAGCAACGGCCAGTCGGCGACGGCGTCCGTGCCGTCGAGCATCGCCTCCGTCTCGCGGTAGGGCGAGGCCACGCTGCCCGCGTCGAGATGGTCGCGCCCGATCACGATCGGCGCGCTGACCTCGCCGGAGGCCACCAGCTCGTTGATCCGCAGGCCGAAGCGCGCGCGCTCTCCGTAGCCCAGCCAGCAGATGCGCGCCGGCAGCCCTTGGAAGGCGATCCGCTCGCGGGCCATCTCGATCCAGCGCCGCAGATGCGCATCGTCGGGGAAGAGGCGCAAGAGCTCGTCGTCGAGCCGCGCGATGTCGTTGGGGTCCCCGGAGAGCGCCGCCCAGCGGAAAGGGCCCTTCCCGCGGCAGAACAGCGGGCGGATGAAGGCCGGCACGAAGCCGGGAAAGTCGAACGCATTGGCGACACCGCCTTTGCGCGCTTGCTCGCGCAAGTTGTTGCCGTAGTCGAAGACCACCGCGCCGCGCTCCTGGAATCCCAGCATCGCCCGCACGTGCTCCGCCATCGATGCGACGGCGCGCCGTTCGTACTCCACGGGGTCCTTCGCGCGCAGCTCCGCCACTTGCTGGAGATCGATCCCCGCCGGGACGTAACCGTTCAACGGATCGTGGGCGCTGGTTTGGTCCGTCACGACGTCGACGTGCAGACCCAGCGCCAGCAGCGCGGGGAGCTCCTCCGCCGCGTTGCCCGCATAGCCGATCGAGACGGGCTCCTTGCGCCGGCGCACCGACTCGATCATCGTCAGCGCGTCTTGCCGCGACGAGGCGATCATGTCGAGATAGCGCGTCTCCAGCCGCCGCCGGAGGCGCGCGGGATCCACCTCGACGCACAGCGCGATCCCTTGGTTCATCGTCACGGCCAGCGGCTGGGCGCCGCCCATCCCGCCGAGACCGGCTGTCAGGACCACGCGCCCCGAGAGCGTGCCGCCGAAATGCCTGCGCGCCAACTCGGCAAAGGTCTCGAAGGTTCCCTGCACGATGCCCTGCGAGCCGATGTAGATCCACGACCCCGCCGTCATCTGGCCGTACATCATGAGACCGCGGCGCTCGAGCTCCCGGAAGTGCTCCCAGTCCGCCCATTTCGCGACGAGGTTGGCGTTGGCGAGCAACACGCGCGGCGCGCGCGGGTGCGTCTTGAAGACGGCGACCGGCTTGCCGGATTGGACGATCAGCGTCTCGTCGTTCTCCAAGCGCCGCAGCGTGCGAACGATCTTCTCGAACGACTCCCAGTCCCGCGCCGCCTTTCCGCTGCCGCCGTACACCACCAGGTCCTGCGGACGCTCGGCGACCTGGGGATCCAGGTTGTTCATCAGCATGCGCAGCGCCGCTTCTTGCTCCCAGCCCTTGCACGTGCGCTCGGGGCCGCGCGGCGCTCGTACCGGCATCTCGACGCTCATGGCGTCATCTCCAGGTGATGGAAGAGAAACGTCAGCTCGTCGGCCCGCTCGTCCACGCGCTTGCCCACCGGCATGCCCTGCCCGTGACCCGCCGCGGTCTCGATCCGCAGCAGGACGGGGGCGTCGCCACCTTGCGCCTCCTGCAGACGCGCGACGAACTTGCGGGCATGGAGCGGATCCACGCGCGTGTCGTGCTCGCCCGTGGCCACGAGGATGGCGGGATAGTCCGCGCCGTCGCGTACGCGATGGAGCGGCGAGTAGGCGGAGAGCCACGAGCGGTCCGGCTCGCGGTCGGGGTCGCCGTACTCCGGGACCCAGTAGGAACCGATCAGAAAGCGCTGATAGCGCAGCATATCGGTCAGCGGCACCAGACAGACGACGGCGCGATAGCGCTCCGGACGCTGCGTGACCGCGGCGGCCACCAACAGGCCCCCGTTCGAGCCGCCCATGATCGCCAGCCGCCGTGGGTCCGCGAGCTCGCTCTCGACGAGAAAGTCCGCGGCCGCGGCGAAGTCGTCGAAGACGTTCTGCTTGCGCTCGAGCATGCCCGCGCGGTGCCACGCCTCGCCGTATTCGCCCCCGCCGCGCAGATTGGCGATCGCATAGAGGCCGCCGGCTTCGACGAACGCCAGCATCGCTCCGAGGTAACTGGGCGTCAGCGAGATGTCGAAGCCCCCATAGCCGTAGAGAAGCGCCGGCCCGGGAGCCGCCGCTCCGCGGCGCCGCACGAGGAAGATCGGGATGCGCGTGCCGTCGCGCGACTGGTAGAAGCGCTGCTCGACGTCGATCTCTCCGCCGGCCACCGGCGACGCCGCCGACGCCCAAGGCGTCGCCGCGCCGGATGCGGCGTCGAGGGCGAAGACGCTGCCCGGATCGGTGAAGGTGGTCGTCGCGAGATAGGCCGTTCCCAGCTCGGGATCGGCGGCGATGTCGCTCACGCTGGTGAACGGAGGAAGGGTCACGGCACGCGGCGCTCCCTCGCCCTGGAGCTCGCGGAGCTCCAGGCGCGAGCACGCGTCGCGCAGGTAGTGCAGCAACAGCCCCGCCGCGGTCACCTCGCAGGCGATCAACCGCTCCATGGCCTCGGGAACCAGGGTCCGCCAGTGCTCCCGCTGCGGGCGCGCGGGGTCGATCTCGATCACCCGCCCGTTGGCGGCGCCGTCGGTCGTGCGGACGACGATCCGCCCCGTGGGCAGCCACGCTCCCGAGTAGAACGCTTCGAGGCCCTTCGAGAGCACCAGCGGCGGACTCGACGCATCCCGCAGGTCCAGCAGGTAGACGTCCTCCCAGGCCGTGCCGTGCGAGACGGTGATGAAGAGCCAGCGCCCGTCGTGGGAGAGCGCTACCTCGGGAAGCTCAGCCGGGCCGAGCGCGGCGCCGAAGATCTCGTCGTCGGTCTCGCACGGCGTGCCGAGGCGATGCAGATAGACGCGGCGGAAACGCGGATCCTCCGCGTAGCGCGTATAGTAGAAGCCGCTCTCGTCGGGGAGCCACGCCAAGCTGGCGTAGCGCGTTCTCGTGATGCGGTCGTCCAGAAGCGCGCCGCTCGCGACGTCGACGACCCGCAGCGTCGAGTTCTCGTCGCCTCCCGCCGAGATGCCGAAGACCACGTACCGTCCGTCGCGGGAGGGATACCACCAGTCGATCGCCGTCGTCGCCGCTCCGGCCAGGGCGACGGGATCGATCAGCACGCGCTCGGCGGCCGCCTGCCCGACGGAGGCCTCGCGCACCGCGACCACGGGCTGCTCCTGCTCCTCGCCGCGCCGCGCGTAGATGAGCCGGCCCCCGCGCTCCCGCGGGGCGCCGATCGCGGCGGTGCGCTGGAGACGCTCCACGCGCCGCGCCAAGAGCTCGCGGCCTCCATACGAGGTGATCGCCGCCGCCGTGCGCGCGTTCTGCTCGGCGACCCACGCCCGCACGGCCGGGTCGTCGCCGTGTTCGAGCCAGAGGTGGCGCTCGCCGTGGTCCGCCGCGATCACAGCAGGCCCACCGCGGCTTCGACCGCGCGCACGAGCTCGCCCGAGCGCAGCAGGCCGCGCAACGCCTCGATGTCCGGGGATGGCGGCCGGTCTTCCGTGAGCGGCGGCACGAGCGCGCGCCCCGCCTCGTGGGCCGCCGCGGTTCCCGCGCCGGAACGCGTCGGGCGCCGGCAGTCCGTGGCGGCCAACGCGCCGAGCAGCTCGCAGGCCAACGCCGCCTCCACGTTGTCGAGCACGCGGTCCAGATTGCGGGCCGCGATGGTTCCCATGGATACGTGATCCTCCTGTCCCGCGCTCGTCGGGATCGAGTCGACGCTGTTGGGCCAAGCCAGCCCCTTGTTCTCGCTCACGAGCGCCGCGGCCGTGTACTGCGTAAGCATCAAGCCGCTCTGCACGCCGCCTTGCGGCGCCAGGAAGAGCGGGAGCCCGCGCTCTTGCGCATTGAGCAACAGGTAGAGCCGCCGCTCGCTGATGGAGGCCAGCTCCGCCATCGCGGTCTTCAGCACGTCGCAGGCCAGTGCCACGGGCTGGCCGTGGAAGTTGCCGCCCGTGAGGAAGGCGTCGTCCTCGGGGAAGACGAGGGGGTTGTCCGTCACCGAGTTGGCTTCGATCTCGAAGACGCGCCGCGTGTAGGCGGCGGCGTCGCGCACGGCGCCGTGGACCACCGGGATGCAGCGGAACGAGTAGGGATCCTGCACGCGCCCGCAGTCGCGGTGCGATTGCATGATCTCGCTCTCCTCCAGGAGCCGGCGCAGGTTCTCCGCCACGCGCGACTGCCCGGGGTGCGGGCGCAGACGATTGATGCGCTCGTCGAAGACTTTGTCCGTGCCGAGAAAGGCCTCCAGGCTCATCGCTCCGATGACGTCGGCGGCCTTGAACAGACGCTCGGCGCGCAGTTGGGCCAGCGCCGCCACGCCCGTCATGACTTCGGTGCCGTTGACCAGGGAGAGCCCCTCCTTGGGGTGGAGCTCCACGGGGGCCAGCCCGGCGCGCGCAAGCGCCTCGCCGGCAGCCATGCGCTCATCGCCCAGGTAGGCGTCCCCTTCGCCTAGCAGGGTGAGCGTCATGTGCGCCAAGGGGGCCAGATCGCCGCTGGCGCCCACCGAGCCTTGGCAGGGCACGTATGGGGTGATCCGCCGGTTGAGCAGCTCGACGGCCAGGGCCACCACCTCGCGGCGCACGCCCGAGTGCCCGGCGGCAAGGGTCGAGACGCGCAGGACCTGCGCCGCCCGGACCTGCGGGATGGAAAACGGCGGCCCCGTCCCCGCGGCATGGGAACGGACCAGGTTCAGCTGCAGCGCACCGGCCTGGGAGCGAGGAACGGCCACGTTGGCCAGCCGGCCGAAGCCGGTGGTCACGCCGTAGATCACCGCGCCCCGCTCGAACTGCCGCTCGACGGTCCGCCGCGCGGCCTCGACGGCCTGCCACGCCTCCTCGGCTAGCCGGACCGGGCGGCCGTGGACGGCCACCGCCTCGATGGCCTCGAGCGTCAGGCTCTTGCCGTCGATGGTCGTCTCAGAGGTCAGCCCGCTCGTCACGGGCCAGGCCTTCGCGCCATCCGGAAGCGCCCCCTTGGCAGAGCCCGGCGGGCCACCAGGCTCGCGCGCGAGCCCGCGCGAATGGAACGCCCGACGGCTCAGCGCTTCTCAAGATCTATGAGCCTGTGGAGGATTTTCGTGCGTAACGTTACTCGCGTACTCATCGCCGCGGCGGCACTCGGCGGCACGCTGGCGGCGGCCACGGGTGCGAGCCTCGCGGCATCGCATCCCGATCTCAAATGGACCGCCATTTTCGACGTCACGGGGCCCGCGGGCGCCTACGGCACCTCGCAGAAGAACGCATTGGCGCTGGCGGCGGCCGACATCGACTCGGGCAAGATCGAGACGGGCGGCCAGAAGGTCTCCGTCGACATCCAGGACGCGGCGACCTCGCCGGCCCAGGTCATCAACATCATGCAGTCGGCCTTCGGGAACGGCACCTCGTTCATCATCGGCCCCACGCTCTCCAGCGAGGCCTTCAAGGCCGATCCGCTCGCCGTCAAAGCCGGCGTGCCCGTCATGGGCGTCTCCAACACCGCCAGCGGCATCACCGAGATGGGCCCTTGCGTCTTCCGCAACTCGCTCTCCGAGGCGCAGATCGTCCCCGACGTGATTGCCGCGGCGAAGAAGGCGTGGAACATCAAGACCGCCGCCATCATCTACGGCGATGACGACCAGTTCACCAAGGCCGACTACACCATCTTCAACGCCGACCTCCCCAAGGCGGGGGTGAAGGTCGTGGACGTCGAGACCTTCCACAAGGGCGACGTCGACTTCAAGGCCCAGCTCACCAAGATCAAGCAGGCCAAGCCCGACGTGGTGATCTACGGCGCGCTTTACGCGGAAGGCGCCAAACTGCTCACCCAGGCGCGCGAGATCGGCCTTGACGCGCACCAGATCGGCGGCAACGGCTTCAACTCGCCGCAGATCATCGCCCTGGCCGGCAAGGACGCGCAGGGCGTGGTGGTCGGCGCGGCCTGGTTCTCCGGCGCCGACACCGCCGGCAACGCCGCCTTCGTGAAGGACTACATCGCCAAGTACGGCAAGGGCCCCGACCAGTTCGCCGCCCAGGCCTACGCGGGGGCGCAGATCGCCGCAGCGGCCGTGAAGAAGTCTCACCCCGGCAATGCCGCCGAGATGTGCCAGGCGCTCAAGAACATGGGCACGGTCGAGACGGTCATCGGGCCGTTCAAGTTCGCCCCGTCCCGTGACGCCGACGCGCATGGCTTCGTCGTGCAGATCAAGGGCGACACCTTCGCCAAGTTCAACGGCTAGCACGTCGCTCCACCTTGGCAGACGACTGGCACATGCCTCACGGGGGGCGCTCCGACATCGGGCCGGAGACAGGATGTCGAGAGGCCCGATGCGGCGCGAACAGGAGGCGCACGCAGGACGTGCGCCGACGAGTGGCCCCAAGGGAGGCATGTGCCGGTCGTTAGGCAAGGTGGAATGACCTCGATCTAACCAGAGATCCCCGGCGGCGGGGGCGAAAGGCTCCTGCCCACGCCGCGCGAACTTGGTGCACCGTGTTCGACCAGCAGCTCGCCAACGGAATCTTTCTCGGCGCGGTCTACGCCCTGTTCGCCGTGGGCTACACGCTGATCTTCGGCGTGCTGGACATCCTGAATCTCGCCCACTCCGCCATCTTCATGTCCTCCTCGTTCGTGGCGCTCGCCTTGGTCACGCACGGCCTGCCGTTCTGGGCGGCGTTCCCGCTGGCCACGGCCTTCGGCGGCCTGCTGAGCGTAGTGCTCGACCGCGTCGCGTTCGCCCCGCTGCGGGCCCGCGGCGCGGGCGGCGGGAGCCTCGGGCCGCTGATCTCCTCGATCGCGTTCGGCATCATCGTGGTCTCCGTGACGCGCGGCTTCTTCGGCCCCGACGAAGTGGGCTATCCCTCGGGCACCGTACCCCACGCGAACCTCCACTTGGGCCACGCCACGTTTACCGTGATGGACCTCTCGGTGCTGGTGGTCTCCTTGCTGATGATGATCCTCTTGAGCCTATTGCTGAAGGCCACGCCCCTGGGGCGCGCGATTCGCGCGGTGGCGGAGAACGCGAAGGCGGCCTCGCTCCTGGGCATCGACGTCGAGCGGACGATCGGCGTGACGTTCTTGATCGCCGGCGCCCTGGGCGCCGCGGCCGGCATCCTCATCGGCGCGCAGTTCAACGCCGTCGGCATTCTGATGGGCCAGCGCATCGAGCTCAAGGGCTTGGCCGTCATCATCCTGGGCGGCATGGGCTCGATCCCCGGCGCGGTGCTCGGCGGCTTTCTCCTCGGCCTGCTCGAGGTCTTCAGCGTGGCGTACCTCTCGTCGAGCTACCGCGACGCCATCGCCTTCGGCGTGATGTTCCTGATCTTGATCGTGCGCCCCGGCGGACTGCTCGGCAAGCGCGCCGCGCGGACGGCGTAGCCTCATGCTCGGAGCGCTCGCTCATTTCTATGCCCTGCACTCCAAGCTGATCGACCAAATCGGCATCAACGCGATCTTCGCGCTCTCGCTCTCGCTCACGCTCCAAGCCGGCCACCTGGCGCTGGCCAACTCCGCGTTCGGCGGCATCGCCGCGTACGTGGCCTCGCTGCTCTCCATCTCGCGTGGCTGGCCGCTGACGGTCACCACGTTGATCGGCGCGGCGGCCGCGGCGCTGGTGGGCGCCCTGATCGGCTGGCCCGTGACGCGGCTGCGCGGCGTCTTCCTCGCGATCGCGACGATCGGCTTCGGCGAGATCGCGCTGATCGTCGAGAACAACCTCTCGGTCACCGGCGGCGCGGAGGGCCTCGCGCAGATTCCCAACGAGACGACCACGTGGAAAATCTACCTGGTGCTCGCGATCTTGGCGTTCTTCTTCTGGCGCCTGCGCGACACGCGCGCGGGCTGGGCTATGGCCGCCGTGCGCGAGGACGAGTACGCCGCGGCGTCGTTCGGCATCGACCCCGCCCGCGTGAAGTTCTGGACCTTCGTCGGGAGCGCGGCCATCGCGGGGATCGCCGGCTCGCTCTACGCCCACGAGAACTTCTTCATCAGTCCGGGCGACTGGGGATTCGGGCGCATGATCGACATCCTGGTCTACTGCGTGATCGGCGGCGTCTCCAGCCCCTGGGGAGCGATGCTCGGCGCGGCGATCATCTCGTCGCTTCCAGAGGTCTTCCGCTTCCTTCACAACTACCGCGACATCGTCAACGGACTGGTGCTCCTGCTGGTCGTGATCTTCGCTCCTCAGGGCATCGCGGGGCTCTGGTCGCGCGAGCGGCGCGCGCCGCAGCCGCCCGCCGCTGCGGAGGAGCGCGCGTGAGCACGCTGCAGTTCCGCGACGTGGGCGTCGACTTCGGCGGCGTTCATGCGCTGCACGGCGTCTCGTTCGACGTCGAGAGCGGACGCGTGGTCGGTCTCATCGGGCCCAACGGCGCCGGCAAGACCACGCTCATCAACGTCACCACCGGGCTGGTGGCGCCGACGACGGGCAGCGTGACCCTCGACGGCGCCAAGCTCTCCGGACGCCGGCCGCACGAGATCGCGCGCCTGGGCGTCGCGCGCACCTATCAGA
This sequence comes from Candidatus Dormiibacterota bacterium, assembly GCA_035533275.1. GTDB lineage: Bacteria > Vulcanimicrobiota > Vulcanimicrobiia > Vulcanimicrobiales > SCRA01 > SCRA01. The sequence continues at coordinate 28,529 of DATLUD010000020.1, forward strand.
ACATCCGCCTCTTCCCGCGCATGACCGCTCTGCAGAACGTGATCGTCGGAGCCACGCGGATCCGTCGCGACCCTGACCTCGGCGCGTTCGTCTTCCTCCCCGCCGTGCGCCGGATGCGCATCGAGCTCGAGGAGCACGCGCGCTACCTGCTCACGCGAGTCGGCCTGCCGCGTCACGAGTGGGAGACATCCGCGAACGTGCTGCCGTATGGGTCGCAGCGACGCGTCGAGATCGCCCGGGCGTTGGCGATGAGACCCCGCGTCCTGTTGATCGACGAGCCCGCCGCCGGCATGAACCCGCAGGAGACAGCCAACCTGAAGGCGCTCATCAAGTCCATTGCGGCCGAGGGCGTCGCCGTCATGCTCGTGGAGCACGACATGCCCTTGGTGATGGGCACGTGCGACCACGTCGCGGTGCTCAACTTCGGCGAGCTGATCGCCCAAGGCTCGCCGGCCGAGGTCTCGCGCAATCCCGCGGTGGTGGAGGCCTATCTCGGGTCGGAGGCCTCGTCGTGAGCCGGGTGGTCCTCCAGATCGAGGATCTCCACTCCGGCTACGGCCGCATCGAGGTGCTCCACGGCATTGCGCTCGAGGTCCGCGAGGGAGAACTGGTCTCCATCGTCGGCGCCAACGGCGCCGGCAAGACCACGCTCCTGCTCACGCTGAGCGGACTCGTGCGCCCGCGCGCGGGAACCGTGACGCTCGACGGTCACCGGCTCTCCGGCCTGCGCCCGCACACCATCGTCGCGCGCGGACTGATCCACGTGCCCGAGGGGCGCCTGATCCTCGCGCAGATGTCGATCGAGGAGAACTTGCAGCTGGGGGCGACCCGCACGCCGCCCGCCGAACGCCGCGCCGCCATCGACGCCATCTACCAGCGCTTCCCCGTTCTGGGGGAACGGCGTGCCCTTCCGGCGGGCTCGCTCTCGGGCGGAGAGCAGCAGATGCTCGCCATCGCTCGCGGTCTCTTGGCCCGCCCGCGCGTGCTCCTCCTCGACGAGCCGTCCATGGGACTGGCTCCGAAGCTGGTCGAGGCGATCTTCACGATCATCGCCGACGTGCGCGCGAGCGGCACGTCCGTCTTGCTGGTGGAGCAGAACGCGCGCAAGGCCCTGGCGCTGGCCGACCGTGCCTACGTGCTGGAGCGCGGGCGCATCACGCTCTCAGGCACGGGGAGCGAGCTGATGCACCAGCCCGCGGTCGTCGAGGCCTACCTCGGCGCCCAGCACGCCTGAACCACGCTCACCAGCGCGAGAAGCGAGAGCAAGAAAGACCCTGCGTGCGATCGCGCAGGCAACGCTCGAGACCGGCTGCGGCGATGGCAGCGCGCATCTGGTCCGCGAGGGCGGCAGAGATTCTGGCCCGATGAAAGAGGTCGGGGCGTTGCGCCACCCGCCTTGCACTGATCCATCCCTCATGGCCACCAGGCAAAGCATCATCACCTACCTGCTGGATCAAATCGGCTCGCTGCAGAACGTCAGAACGAGAAAGATGTTCGGCGAGTACTGCATCTATGTTGAAGAGAAACCCACCGCATTCGTGTGCGACGACGAGCTCTTCGTCAAGCCAACGGAGGCCGGCAGGGCAAAGATCGGAACGCCGGAGCTTGGTCAGCCGTATCCGGGTGCCAAGCCGCACTTCTGGATCACGGCAGATCGTTGGGATGACAGAGCGTGGCTATGTGACCTTCTCGCCGCCACGGCCGATGCGTTGCCCATGCCAAAGCCACGGGTACGCCGCTGAGGTCAAGGCGTCTCACGGTTGCCTGGTCAGCAGGCGCAGGACGTCGTGCGGATAGGGGCAGTCTGCACGCGGGCAGCGTTCGCCCGCGGCGCGTTCCACTGCGACGGGCTCCCAGGCCGCCATCGCCAAGACCTCGTCCTCGGTGAAGAGCGTCTTGATGTGGGCGTTGCCGAAGAACGTGCGCTCGGCGCGCTCGTCCTGCCCCTCGGCGCGGCGCATCCGCTCCTCCTCACCGCCAGCCACGTGCACCGAGAGGTACAGGTAACCGCCCGGCGCGACGGCGCGGCGCAGGCGCGCCGCCACGTCGGCTGCGCGCTCCACCTTGAAGGCGTGCAGGACGATCGCCGCCAGCACGGCGTCGTAGACGCGCTCGGGCTCCCAGCTCCGCAGGTCCGCCATGCACGCCGTCAACGGCAGACCCTCTGCGCGAGCGCGATCGCCCACGCGCTCCACCGCCGCCGCCGAGGCATCGATGAGCTCTACCTCTACGCCGCGGCGCGCGAGCCAGAGTGCGTGCCGCCCCTCCCCGCCGCCGGCATCGAGCGCGGCGCGCACCGTATCGAGCGGCAGATGTCCCGCGAGGAACGCGTCCGGCCCCTCGCCGTAGACGGCCTTGCCGCCCGCGTAGACCCCGTCGAAGAAACTCATCCCATTCAGATCCGCGCGATGGCGCGCTCGAGCCTGCGCACGCCTTCGCGCGCCTGCTCCGCGGTGAGGATCAGCGGCGGGACGAAGCGCAGCGTGTTGCCGCCGGAGTCGTTCACCACCACGCGTTCCTCGAGCCCCGCCTCCACGATCGCCCGCGCGGTGACCGGCTCCTTCACCTGCACGCCGAGCATGAGACCCAAGCCGCGCACGTCGCCGAGGACGGTGGGATGGGCAGCCGCGAGGCGCTCGAGCTCCGCGCGCAGGACGGCGCCCACCTTGCGGGCGTTGCCGGGCACGTCGTCCCGCTCGGAGACGGCGAGGTGAGCAAGGGCCGCGGCGCAGGCGACGGGATTCCCGCCGAAGGTCGTGCCGTGGTCGCCGGGCTGGAGCGACTCGGATGCCGCCTCCCCCACCACCAGCGCTCCGATCGGAAGCCCGTTGGCCAAGCCTTTCGCCAGCGTGACGGCGTCGGGAACCACACCGTAGTGCTGGAAGGCGAACGGCGTCCCGATGCGCCCCAGGCCGCACTGGACCTCGTCGAAGATCAAGAGCGCGCCGCGCTGCGTGCAGATCTCGCGCAGGGCGCCGAGATACGCCGGATCGGCCGGGTGTATCCCCGACTCGCCCTGCACGGGCTCCACCAGCACCGCGGCGGTGCGCTCGTCGATCGCCGCGCGAGCGGCCGCGACGTCGCCGAAGGGGATGGCCTTGAAGCCGCCCGGCAAAGGCGCGAAGCCTTCCTGGTACTTCGGGTTCGGGGTCGCGGCCAGCGAGCCGAAGGTCCGGCCGTGAAAGGCTCCCTCCATCGTGACGATGGTCGTGCGCTCGGGCTGACCTCGGCGGTACGCGTGCTTGCGCGCCAGCTTGATCGCCGCCTCGTTGGCCTCGGTGCCGCTGTTGCAGAAGAACGCCCGCGCGAGGCCGGAGCGGCGCACCAGCTCCGCCGCCAGTTGCGCCTGCGGCGCGGTGTAATAGAGGTTGCTCGCGTGGACGAGCGTGGCGGCTTGCGCGGCGATGGCCGCGGTGACGGCCGGGTGCGCGTGCCCCAGCGCGCAGACGGCGATGCCGGCCACGAAGTCCAGGTAGCGCCTCCCCTCGGCGTCGACCAGCTCGCAGCCCTCGCCGCGCACGAAGAGCACGGGCAGGCGCCGGTACGTCGGCACGACGTAGCGGCTGTCCAGCTCGACGATCTTCTCGGTGGTGAGGGGAGCCATGCTCCCTTGGGCCGCCGTCGACAACGTGTCCAACGATCTGCTCCTTAGGTCCGGTAGTGCGCGTTGATGTGCACGTACTGCGTTGTGAGGTCGCATCCCCACCCCACGGCCTGCTCCTCGCCTTGTCCCAGGTCGAGGAGGATGCGCACGTCCTGCCCCTCCAGCTCCGCATGCGCTTCGGCCTCGCTGAGCGCCTCCACGGCGCCGCGGTGCACCCAGACCTTGTCGTTCAGGCGCAAGCTCCAGAGGCCTTCGACGACGCCCGCGCCAACGCTGCCGGCGGCGGCGATGATGCGCCCCCAGTTGGGGTCTTCGCCGTAGAGCGCGCACTTGACGAGGCTCGAGTTGATGATCGCCTTACAGATCGTGCGCGCCTGCTCGCGCGCCTTGGCCCCCGCCACGGTGACGGTCATCGTCTTGGTGGCGCCTTCGCCGTCGCGGACCATGGCCACGGCCAGCTCTTCGCAGACCGCGCGCAACGCCGCGGCGAAGCCCGCCGGCGCCTCGCCCTCGCCGCGCGGCGCGAGCGCGTAGATCGAGTCGTTCGTGCTCATGTCGCCGTCAACGGAGATCATGTTGAACGTGTCGCCCACGGCGTCCACGAGCGCACCGTGGAGCGCAGCCTTCGACATCGGCGCATCGGTAGCCACGAAGGCCAGCATCGTCGCCATGTTGGGGGCGATCATGCCGGCGCCCTTGGCGATGCCGCCCACCACGTACCGCTTGCCCTGGTGGTAGAAGGCATACGCGGAGAGCTTGGGCACGTGGTCGGTGGTCATGATGGCCTCGGCGGCCTCGTACGCGGCCTCGCTCCCCTCGCCGAGCTGTCCGACGATCCGCTCGAGCCCCTTCTGCATGCGGTCCATCGCCAGCGGCACGCCGATGACGCCCGTGGAGGCGACCAGCACCTGGGTGGGGCGCAGCCCCAACAGCGCGCCGGTCTGCCGCGCCGTCGTGCGTGCGTCGTGCATGCCGCGCTCGCCGGTGCACGCATTGGCGCACCCCGAGTTGCAGACGATCGCGCGCACCGCCTCGCCGTCTTCGGCCAGGTGCTCGTTGCTCACGAGAACCGGAGCCGCCTTGATCTCGTTGGTCGTCACGCAGGCGGCGGCCACGCAGTCGCGGTCGGCCACGATCAGCGCGAGGTCCGGCTTGCGCTTCTTGAAGCCGGCATGGAGCCCCGTCAGCTTGATGCCGGGGACGGCTCCGATGCCTCCCCGCAGAGCGATGAGGCGATCAGGCGATGAGGGCGCGAGCATCGAGTCCTTCCTCTTCAGGCAAGCCAAGCATGATGTTCAGCGATTGAAGCGCCTGCGTCGCGGCGCCCTTGCCGAGGTTGTCGATCGCGCAGATCGCGCGCACGACGTTGCCGGCGACCGAGACGTGGATCTCGGCGTCGTTGGTCCCCAGGACGCCGGCCAGACTGGGCGCGAGCGTGACCAGATGGACGAACGGCTCCCGCTCGTACATCGCGTGATAGGCTTCGAGGACTTCCTCTTCCGCCGGCGCGGCGTCGAACATCGCATAGGCGTTGACCAGCATGCCGCGCTTGAGCGGCACCACCTGCGGCGTGAAGAGGAGCGGCGCCTCGATGCCGCAGCCCTTGAGCTCCGCGGTCATCTCCGGCACGTGGCGATGTCCTTGCAGGCCGTAGGCCAACACCTCGCCGTCCACCTCGCAGAAGAGCGAGGAGGTCTTCGGTGAGCGCCCCGCCCCCGAGATCCCGCTCTTGGCATCCACCACGATCTGCGTGATCTGGGTAGCCCACGCCGCCAGCGGAGTCAAAGCCAGGAGCGTCGCCGTGGGATAGCAGCCGGGATTGGCCACCAGCTTCGCTGCGGCGATCTCCGCGCGATGGCGCTCGGGGGCGCCATAGACGGCGATGGGATCGTGGCGGAAGTCGCTCGAGAGATCGACGACCTTCGCGCCTCGCTCCACCATCTGCGGAGCGCGCGAGAGCGCGATGCCGTTGCTGGCCCCGAACAGCACCGCGTCGCCGGGCTGCAGCGAGCGCTCCACGGCTCCGGGAGCGTCGAAGGTGCGGTCGACGCGGCGCAGCGCCGGAAAGACCTCGCCCAGCGGCCGCCCGGCCGCGCTCTCGCTCTCCAGGGCGCCCAGCACGAGGTTCGGGTGGTTGACGGCGAAGCGGATCACCTCGCCGGCGGCGTACCCGGAGGCACCGACGACGTGTAGGCGGATCATGGTCACAGCTCCTCTCTGAGGGCGGCGATGGCGATGCGGATCTGATCGGGATTCGTCGAGCCGATCGTGCGCTTGGCGGCGACCGAGGCCTCGCCGTCGAGCGGCGCCTCGACGCCGAGCTCTTTCAGATCGCTCGCCTCGAGCTCGCGCCCCTCGGCCTCCGCCTTGGCGACCGCCCGGCCCACGCGCTCGTGCGCGACGCGCGTCGGCAGACCCGCGAGCACCAAGGCATCGGCGACGTCGGTCGCGACGGCGAAGCCGATGGCTGCTCGCGCGTTGCAGCGCTCGCGGTCGAAGCGCACGTAGCCGAGCGCGCGCTCGAAGGCGAAGACGACGGCACGCGCATGCTCCAGGCCGCGCACGACCGCGGCCTTGGTCTCTTGCAGATCACGCTGATACGATGAGGCGACGCCCTTGAGCGTGGCCAGGGCCCCGGTGAGGATGCCGATCGCCGTCCCGCCGCGCGCGCGCACCAGCTCGAAGACGTCGGGGTTCTTCTTCTGCGGCATCAGGCTCGAGCCCGTCGAGGCGCGATCGTCCAAGCGCGCGAATCCGAACTCCTGGGTCATCCAGATGACCAGCTCCTCGGAGCAGCGCGAGGCGGTAAGCAGCGCGCGGGTGGCCGCATGGAGTACGTCGAGCGCGGCGTCGCGATTGCCGATCGCGTCCAGCGCATTGTGCGAGGGCGTCGTGAAGCCCAGCGCCCGTGCCGCCGCCATCCGGTCGAGCGGCAGGGTGCTCCCCGCCAACGCGGCCGATCCCAGCGGGCAGACGCTGCGCGCCTCGCGCGCGGCGGCGTCGAGGCGGCGCGCGTCGCGAGCCAACGCCGTGGCCCACGCGTGGAGCCAGAACGCCAGCGCGATCGGCTGCGCGTGCTGCCAGTGGGTCATCCCCGGCACCAGCGTCCCGGCGTCCAGCTCCTCCTCCGCCGCATCCACCAGACGGCGCGCCGCCGAGCGCACGAGCCCGGCCAGGCCCTCCGCCTGCTCGCGCGCGTAGAGCAAGAGCGTAGTCGCCACTTGGTCGTTCCGGGAGCGACCGGCGTGCAGGCGCGCTCCCGCCTCCCCGGCAAGCTCGCGCACGCGTGCGTCGATGGCGCCATGCACGTCTTCGAAGGCGCCCTCGAGCGCCCACGCGGTGAACGAGCCCGCCGCGATCTCCTCGGCGACGCGCTCGAGCGCCGCGCGGAGCGCCTGCGCGTCGTCGCCCGAGAGGACGCCGCCGCCCGCGAGCGCTTCGACGTGCGCCAGCGAGCAGCGCACGTCGCACGCGGCGAGCGGAAGATCCTCCTCGAGCGAGGAGCCGAACGCCAAGAGATCGGCGTCCGGGGCTTGCGCGAAGCGCCCGCCCCACTGGAGATCGGAGCGCATTAGCTAGGCTCCTCTATGGCTTCGCCGCGGCCATGGGGTGCGGCGCCACCTTCGCCGCGGCCACCACCGGGAGACCCCAGAGCTCGATGAAGCCGCCGGCCGCGTCGTGACGGAACGTGTCGCCCTCGGCATACGTGGCCAACTGCTTGTCGTAGAGCGCGAACGTGGAGCGGCTTCCCACCACGACGGCCTGCCCCTGGTGGAGGCGCATCCGCACCTCGCCCGTCATACGCGGCGCGATGGCTCCGATGAAGCCGTCGAGCGCGGCGCGCAGCGGCTGCATCCAGAGCCCGTCGTAGATCAAGTTGGTGTACGTGCGGTCGACGTGCTCCTTGAAGCGCAGCTCGTCGCGCGTCAGCACCAGGTGCTCGAGGGCCTTGTTGGCGGCGATCAGCGTCACCGAGCCGGGGCACTCGTAGACCTCGCGCGACTTGAGGCCCACGACGCGGTCCTCGACCATGTCGATGCGCCCCACGCCGTGCTTGCCGGCGATCCTGTTGAGCGCCAGCACCATCGCGGCGCCCGTCTGCCCGTCGATCGACGGCACGCCGTCGCGGAAGGTGATGACCACTTCGTCGGGCTGCGCGGGGCGCTGCTCCGGCGAGGCGGTCCAAGCGTAGCAGTCCTCCGGCGGCGCGTTCCACGGATCCTCGAGCACGCCGGCCTCGATCGAGCGCCCCCAGAAGTTCGCGTCGATGGAGTAGGGCTTCTCCGCCTTCTGCAGCACGGGAACGCCGTGCGCCGCCGCATAGGCGAGCGCATCAGGGCGCGAGAGCGGCTTCTCGCGCAGCGGCGCCAGCACGCGCAGCGATGGATCGAGCGCCTTGACGGTGACCTCGAAGCGCACCTGGTCGTTGCCCTTTCCCGTGCAGCCGTGGGCCACGGAGTCCGCCGCGTACGTGTGCGCCGTCTCGACGAGCAGTGCGGAGATCAGCGGCCGCGAGAGCGAGGCCGAGAGCGGGTAGAGCCCTTGATAGAGGGCGTTGGCGCGTAGCGCCGGAACGCAGTACTCGTCGTAGAAGCGCTCCTTGGCGTCGATCATGACCGCGTCGGCGGCGCCAAGCATCAGCGCCTTCTGACGCACCTGCTCCTGCTGCGCCGCCGCGCCGGAGCCTGCCGCGGCGTCGCTCTCGCCCAAGTCGGCCGTCAGCGCGACGACCTCATGGCCGGCCTCGATGAACTGCTTGAGCATCACCGAGGTATCGAGTCCGCCGGAGTATGCGAGAACGATCTTCACGAGCCTGCATCCTTCATGTCTTGGAAACGCTGCATCACGATGGGGAGCTTGTCGGGAGAGGCGAGCACGACGATCACGGTGTCGTCGCCGGCCACCGTGCCGATGATCTCGGGCCACCCGCTGGAGTCGATCGCGCTGGCGAGCATCATCGCGCTCCCCGGCGGCGTGCGCAGCACGATCAGGTTGACGGAGCCGTTGATCTGCTCGACGAGCTCCGCCACCAAGCGGTGGAGCCGCGAGGAGAACTCGCGCGAGGCTCCCGGCTCGACGTACTTGAACGAGCCGTTGCCGTTGCCGCTCTTCAGCGGCACCTTGAGCAGACCGAGCTCCTTGATGTCGCGTGAGACGGTGGCCTGCGTCACCTCGAACCCCTGCTCGGCGAGACGCTGCATCAGCTCTTCCTGCGAGTGGACGGGTCGCGAGGCGATGGTCTGCAAGATGGCGCGATGTCGAGCACTCTTCATCCCAAGGTGATCCTCGTGGTGTCGGTCAGCAAGTGGAGCAGCAGAGCTTTCTGCACGTGGAGACGGTTCTCGGCCTGGTCGAAGACCACCGACTGGATTCCGTCGAGGACCCCCTCGGTCACCTCTTCGCCCCGGTGCGCCGGGAGACAGTGCATGAAGACGGCGTGCGGGGCGGCGTGCGACATGAGCTCCTCGTCGACCGTGTACGGCAGCAGCTCGGCCATGCGGCGCTCCGTGAGCGCCTCTTCGCCCATCGAGACCCAGACGTCGGTGTAGACCACGTCGGCGTCGGCCACCGCGCGCACGGCGCTGGTAAATGCGCGGGCGTTGCGCTTGTGCTTGCCGGCGAGGTTCGGGCGCAGGCTCGGCGGGCAGGCGAAGGTCATCTGCATGCCCATCATCGAGCAGGCGTCCAACAGCGAGGCGGCCACGTTGTTGCGCGCGTCGCCCACGTAGCAGACCTTCACGCCCGCCAAGTGGCCGAGCTTCTCCTTGACGGTGAGGATGTCGGCCAGCGCCTGGCAGGGGTGGTGGTTGGCCGAGAGGCCGTTGATCACCGGCACGGTCGCGGCGGCGGCAAACCGCTCGAGCGGGGCGTGGGCGTGGGTACGCACCATCACGGCGTCCACGTAACGCGAGAGCGCCCGCGCGGCGTCCTCGGGCGCCTCGCGCTTGCCCACCATGAAGTCGCTGCCGGAGGCCATGATCGCGTGCCCGCCCAGTTGGGTCATGCCCACCTCGAAGGAGACGCGCGTGCGCAGCGACGGTTTCTCGAAGAGCATGGCCAGCGAGCGCCCGCGCAGCAGCTGGAGCTGATCGACGGCGCGGGTCGCCTTGAGCTGCTCGGCAAGGTCGAGGATCGCCGTGATCTCGGCGGCGTCGAGGTCACCGATCTTGAGGAGGTGGCGAGGTGCCGGGGCGGTGGAGCCGCCGTGGGCGATCACCTTCTGCCTGGCTACCGCAAGTGCCGGAGTCATGCGTATATTTATGCATATTTTGCATAAACTTGCAAGGGGTAGGCTCGGGCGGAGGGTACCCATCGGAGGGACGCCCGTCGCGGCACCTCCATGTGCCGTTCCTACTCGCTTCGTCCTCGCTCTCGGCATCGTGCCTCCGCTCGGACCTCAGACGCCCTCCTTGTGGGTATCCCTCCGCCCTCACTAAGAGCAGCAACGAGAGGCAAATTCTGCGGTGGGGGTGGGGGGCTACGCGACGATGGCGGTGCCGCCGCCGGCGAGGGCGGCGGAGATGGGGCGGCCGGGCGCGGCGGAGGCGATGCGAACCGCGAGGGCCCCGTCGCGCGCGGCGCGCTCCGCGCCCTCGATCTTGGGGATCATCCCGCCTTGCAGCCGCCCGGCGGCTCGCCACTCGGCCAGCTCGCCCAGGGTGAGCGATGGCATGGTCGTCTTGGGATCCGCTGGGTCGGCGCGCACCCCCTCGACATCGGTGAGCACGACGTACGCGTCGGCGTGGAAGGCGCCGGCGATCGCCCCGGCGGCGACGTCGGCGTTGACGTTGTAGGGGCGGCCGTCGTCGCCCACGGCCACCGGCGAGACCACCGGGAGGTAGCCTCGCTCGGTCAGCGCCTCGAGCACCGCGGGGTCGACCTCGACGTCGCCCGCCACGCGTCCGAGTTCACCGCGAATCGCGCGGGCACGCAAGAGGCCCGCGTCCTGCCCGCTGATGCCCACGGCGCGCGCCCCGCACGCGAGCAGACGCCGCACGAGGTCCTTGTTCACCGTGGCGCAGAGCACGCTCTCGACGACCTCCATCGCCGCGTCGTCGGTGACCCGCAGGCCCTCGACGAAGCGCGAGGCCGCGCCGGCGCGCGTCAGCGCCGCGGCGATCTGCGGCCCGCCCCCATGAACCAGCACGCAAGCGTCGCCCGTCCGCGCGCGCTCCGCGAGCTCATGCAAGACGTTGTCCTCGCCCGTGATGGCGTTCCCGCCGTACTTGACCACCAGCTTCATGCGCCGTGGCGTTCGACGAAGGCCGTGACGATTGCTGCGAGCTCGCGCGGCTGCGTGCGCTGGATGCTGTGGCCGGCCCCGGAAAACTCCGTGACCTCCACGTGCCCGAGCCCCGCCAACCGCTCCCGCGCCCAGGCGGGGACGATCGAGCCCGATGGGACGTCGGCGAGACAGAGCAGCGTGGGCATCTCCAGGCGCGCGATCGTGGGCGTGAGGTCGAGACGCCCCTGCCGCGAGATCGCCTCGAAGATCGCGGCCACCGTGTCGGGGCGCAGCGAGCGGTGGACCTCGACTTTGAGATCGACGTCCTCATCGCTCCACAGCGGCTGGAGCGCACGCAACCGGCGCCGCACCTCCTTCGCGTCGAACGGCTGGCTCGCCCGGAGATCCTCGACCACGCCTCGCACGAACTGCGGATCGATCGACGTGAGCGCCGGATCGATGAGGATCAGCGCCCGCGGCGCGAGCGACCCCGACGCGCGCTCGCCGTAGGTGAGCGCCGTCGCGCCGCCCCACGAGTGCCCCATGACGATCGGCCGTTCTAGCCCGCAGGCGCGAGCGACGGCCATCGCATCGGCCGCGCTATCCTCCAGCGCGTAGGGCCCGGGATGATCAGCGGCGGCGCCGTGGCCACGCTGATCGAAGGCGTGCACGGAGAGCGTGTGCTCGAGCCGCCTGGCAAACGGTCTCCAGGTGGCGGCGGAGCTGGTCATGCCATGGAGGGCGAGCACGGGCGGACCCGTCGATCCCGTGCGTTCGCAGACGGTGGCGCGACCGTCCGCGAGCGTGACCGACCGGGTCATCGCAGCGAGATCTGCTCGGATGCGGGAGCCGCGATCCGCGGCAGGTTGTCGGGGGGCAAGATCGCGATCATCGCCGACTTGGTGGTGTGGCCGCCGTCGCGCTCAGCCTGCACGCGCACCGACATCAGCTTGACCCACTTCTGCGTGTGCGGCACGGGAAGGGTGATCGTTCCGTTGGTCTCCGAGGTGATCTGGTCAGCCACGACGATGGGACCCACCTTCGCCAGCACCTCGACCTGCGAAGCACGCTTGGTCGCGTAACGGACGCGCACGTAACTGCCGCTGCCGGCGTGATCGGGAACCGAGAGAGCCACGACGGCGGGCGCCTGCGCGCGCTGTTCGGCCTTGCGCGCCGCGATGGCGGCGTGCCGTGCGCGCTCGGCGGCGAAGGCCGCGGCCGCGCGCTCGAAGTAGGCGGTCGCTTCGCGGCGCACGTTCACGATGGTGCGCGGAAGGACCGGATTCGGCAACGGGGAGGAGACGCTCGTCGCCGCAACCACGCGCGGATCGACGTCGAGCTTCGTTGCGGCGACAGACGCGTTTACGCCGAAGAAGGACGGAATCACGGGCAGGTGACCGCCGAGCGCCAACGCGAGCGCCAGGCCGGCCGCCATGGCAGTACCCGCGGCAGCGGCGACCGTGCGGCCAACAGGATTCACGTCGCCCCGACGGCGCCCGCGCGAGCGGCGTTGCGCAACGCGCGCCGGCGGACCCGGCAAGATCGACAAGCCGATTTCGGGGCGGACGTCCACCTGCAGGAGCAACGGCTCGGGGCCGCCGACGACGAGCAGGCCGAGCCGCTGGGAGCCGGTGTCGCCGCTGCCGACGTAGAGGGGCACCTCGCACGACTCACCCGGCGCCAGCTCGAAGGGACCGCTGGCGACCAGCACGTCACCGCCGAAGCCCGGCGCGACGCGAATCGAGAGCGACTCGTTGCGTGCGCCCACGTTCTCCAGACGTACCGTGCTCGTGCCGACGACCTCCGCGCGCACCTCGCGCGGCGGCTCCATCGTGACCAAGCAGACGCTGCGGTCGTGCAGCGTTCCGTCGCAGAACAACAGCCACTCGACGGCCGTCGAGCCGCGCATGCCGGGGGCCTCCCCTTCCACGCGCCGAATGCGCCCCTCGAAACGCGCCGTGCTGCGCGCCTCGATGAATCCGAGCGCCGGTTCGAACTCCACGTCGGCAAACGCTTCGAGCCCGGAGGGAGCGATGAAGCACACGGCGTCTTCGTCGCTTTCATTGTGAACCAGGAGGCTCAGCCTGAGCGTCTCCATGGCCGGCAATTCTAGGGTCGTCGGTGCTCCGAGGAATTGCATCGTGTCGTCGAGGTCTCTTCTGCCCCCGCTTGCGTGGGCGCTCACCGTTTCTCTAGGTCGCGGCTAAAGCCCGTTCCAGGCCGTGAACGGCACAGGCTTTGGGAAGGGCGGCCCCACCTCAATCACTATATCGGTATGTTCCGCCAATCCGATAGCAGCGGCGTCACCATGCCACCGCTTGCCATCCAGAAAGGCGCGTACTTGCTCCCCTGGTTGGAGCCGGTGCCCGGCCACGTCGCTCGCCGTCAGCGGCTTGCCCCAGACGGCGAAGAACTCCCCGAGGGTGAAGGGGCGCCGCACGGGGGACTCGATGTGGATGATGCCGTTGCTCGTGTGCGTGTGGAGCCAGTAGATGCACGGCGTGACCGCGGGGCGGCCGACGTCGTTGGGAATCAGGACCGCCCGGCCGTCGATGAGGATCGTCAGATGGGCATGCACGTGCTCCACCTGGCCCTCGGAGGCTTGGCACGGAATCCCGTCCACCGTCGAGCCGTCGGGCGGCTGCGTGACCACCGGTGCCGGAGCCGCGCCCCACAGGGCGACCAGCGCCAGGGCCAAAGCGATGCGCATCCTCATACCTCCAGCAACGCGCAGGGCCCTCGGGGGGTTCCTCGCATGGCCCCGCGTCCTGCGAAGGAATCCCTTCGTCCCTGCGACCAGTACGGCCCATGGAGATCGTCGACCGAGCCCGTGCCGCCTGGCCCCACTTCGCCGCCCGGCCGCTGTGGGTGCGCGCCCGCATCCTGCGCGACCTTCGCCGCGCCGTCCTGACGCGGGGAGACGAGATCGCACGTACCGTCTCCGAGGAGACCGGGAAGCCCGAGATCGAGGCCTTCATGCACGAGGTCTTGGTCGTGGCCGCGCTCTTGCGCTACTACCAGCGCATCATGCCGCGGGTGCTGCGCCCGCGCGGGGTCTCGTCCGGCCTGCTGGTGCACAAGCGCGCGCGCGTCACCCGTGAGCCCATGGGCGTGGCGGCCGTCATCTCGCCGTGGAACTACCCGTTCTCTCTCGTCGGCATCCCGGCGGTCTGCGCCCTGGCCGCCGGCAACGCCGTGGTCGTCAAGGCCTCCGAAATCACGCCGCGTTCCGGCGGTCTCTTCGTCGAGATCGCGCGCTCGGTGCTGCGCGAGGTCGGGTGTGAGGATGCCGTGCAGGTCCTCGAGGGCGGAGGCGATGCCGGAGCGGCTCTGGTCGACGCGCCTCCCGACGTCATCGCCTTCATCGGCAGCGAACGCACCGGCAAGCGCATCATGGCGGCCGCGGCGCAGCATCTCACGCCCTGCATCTTGGAGCTCGGCGCCAACGACGCGGCCATCGTCTGCGCCGATGCCGATCTCCCGCGCGCGGCCCGCGGGATCGTCTGGGGAGCATTCAGCAACTGCGGCCAAGCCTGCGTGAGCATCGAGCGGGTCTTCGTGGAGCGCGCGGTCTACGAGCGCTTCTGCGCGCTTGTCGTCGACGAGACGCGCGCCCTGCGCCGCGCGATCCCCCCCGACGAACGCGCCGACGTGGGACGCATGACGTTCGCGCCGCAGGCGGAGATCGCGCGCGCCGCCATCGCCGACGCCGTCAGCGGGGGGGCGCGGCTCCTCACGGGAGGCGGAGGCGAGGGACTCGCCGTGGAGCCGACGGTGCTCGCCGACGTCCCGCTCGACGCGCGGCTCCACCGGGATGAGACCTTCGGTCCCCTGCTCCCGATCGTTCCCGTCGAGCGGGCCGAGGAGGCCGTCTCCCTCGCCAATCGCAGCCCGTACGGCCTCAACGCCACGGTCTGGACGCGCGACCTGCGGCGCGCGCGCCGGCTCGCGCGCGATCTCCAGAGCGGATCGGTGACCCTCGACGACGCGCTCGTCAACTTCTCGGTGCCGGCCTTGCCCTACGGGGGCGTCAAACGCTCCGGCTACGGACGGTTGATGGGGGAAGACGGACTGCTCGCCTTCACCCGCACGAAGTCGATCCTCGAGCCGCGAATCCGGCTCCCCCGCGAGCCCGCGTGGTTTCCGTACGCCGGACGCGGACCCCTGATGAGAGGCCTGCTGCGACGCTTGCTGTGGTAACACGGTGGATGCTGTGTGAATAAGCAAAAATTCTTGTGGATTGACTGTGGAATGGTCATTCGGCCCCTTGCGAGGGGTATGCGCGCGTGCTACGATTTTCCCACCTCGGTAATGCGAGGTGGCACTCAGACGGTATGAGGAGCCGAGACCGAAGGCGATGACGGTGGAAGCCTCGAAAGGGCTTCACTTGAGCCTCGGACTCGAAACGAGCAGCTCACGCGCACGTCAGCTTGGATTCACTCCGAGCAGGCGACGAGCAGCTCGAAGATACCGTCGCAAGAGCGGGGCTCACGCCCCGCTCTTTGCCTTTCTCTCACGTTCCGGCAACGTGGTAGCCGTCGCAGCCGAGACACTCGACCACGAGGCGACACCGCCCGTCGATCTCCGCAAGCCCCTCGGCATAGAGCGCGGCTTCCCAGAGATCGTCGAAGCTCTGGCGCCCGCAACGGCGCAGCGTGGTCACGTATGGCATCGCTGTTCCTCCTCCGGGCATCAGCGTAGCCGCACGGTGTGCCTACTGGCTGGCACTCCCGTAGTGCGCCGCGACGGCCGCGGCGACGCGCCCGATGCGTCTCCTCGCTTCCGGCGGGGCGAGGATCTCGGCCTCTTCCCCCCACCCCATCACCCAGCGCACCAACTCGTCGAGCGAGGCGACGCGGTAGGTGATCTCGCATCCTCCGTCCTCCCGGTCCGCGACGCGACGCTCGCGCACGATGCGCGCCTGCTTCGCGGCCTTGGCGACGGTCGGCGCGAAGCGCACCGTCACGTCGATGGGCTCGCCCTCGTGCAGGACTCCGGCGATCGAGGCGCCCGCGAAGGCTTCAAGGTCGAAGTCCGGCGGTTTGGCAAAGACGCGCGGCTCCATCGCCGCCTGGGTGATGGAGTCGATGGCGAAGGTCCGCATGGCGCGGCGGTTCGCGTCGAACGCCACGAGGTAGACGCGCCCCAGCGAGATCACGAAGCCGTAGGGCTCGACGAGGCGCTCCGTGGTCTTGGCGCGCTTGTCGGTGTAGCGGAAGCGCACGCGCCGCGACGCGCGCTCGGCATCCTGAAGCGTTGCCAGCGTGGCTTTGCCCTCGTCGCCCAGATCCACCTCGGCGATGCGCACGCTCACGGGTGGGGCGTGACGCCCGTTATCCCCCGCGAGCCGCTCCAGCAGCCCCTCGACCTCGCCGACGAAAGCCCCGCCGAGCGCCGCCCCGACGCGACCGAGCGCGACCAGCCCCAACAGCTCCCGGGGGCGCAAGCGCAACGCCTTGAGGCTGTAGCCATCGGGAAAACGGTAGCGCCCTCGCTCCCGATCGTAGTACCAGGGAAAGCCGGCGGACTGCAGCTCTTGCAGATAGCGGCGCACCGTCCGGGTCCCCGGAGGCTGCCGCTCGTCGACGCTCGCGCGGAGCCCCTCGAAGTCGTGCGTCCCCTCGTCGATCGCGTTGAGCAGGCGCACCAGCGCGACGATCTTGGGCTCTTCGTACCGCTGCTCCACGGCGGCCTGATTCGCTACCGGCGCTGGGCGCCCCCGGCGCCTTGGGCATCGCTCACCAGCCTCCCCCACCGGTAGAGGACGAGCCGAACGTACGCCTGGGTCTCCGGGTACGGCGGAATCCCGTGATAGGCGTCGACGGCTCCCGGGCCCGCATTGTACGCGGCGGCGGCGAGCACGACGGGATCGTCGTGGCGGCGATAGCGGCGCAGCAGCATGGAGAGGTAATCCGCGGCCCCCGCCAGGTTCGCTCGCGGATCGAAGGGGTGATCGACGCCGAGCCACGTGGCCGTGCCGATAGTCAGCTGGCCCAGTCCGATCGCTCCGGCTGCCGAGAGCGCATGCGGCGAGAAGGCCGACTCCTGGAGCACGAGCGCGGCCAGGAAGTCGACCGGCAGGTTCCGCGCGCGAGCCACGCTCCGGGTCTCGAGCGCCAGCGCCAGCGCGCGGACCGGCTCGACGCGGTGGTTTGCCTGGAGGATCGAGCGCGTCAGGGCGAGCTCGGGTCCGCGGGGCGCGTCCAGGAGCAGGCGCAGGCCCAGCGGAGCCTCGATGGCGACCGTGCGCGCGCCGTCGCTGGGAATCAGGTCGCCCAGCGCGTCGAGGGAGACCACCGGTTGCGGCGGCTCCACCCGCGGAACGGGCAGCGAGCAGGTGACCAGCATCGCCCCCGCCGCCAACGCCGCCAGCGCGGCCGCGGCCCAACGTGCCGCCCGCCGGATCACCGGTGCACCCAGGGCAATGCGATGCGCTCGATCTCCTCGAGACCGATGGTGAGGAGGTAGCCCAGGATTGCGATCGCCACGAGCCCCACGTACATCTGCTCGACTTGGAGCGTCTGCCAGCCGTTCCAGATCAGGTAACCCAGGCCGTCTTTCGCGGCCAGGAACTCCGCCGCCACCACCAGGACCAGGGCGATCCCCAGGCTCACCCTCGCCCCCGTGAGCACGGAGGGCAGCGCGCCGGGCAAGAGCACGCGCCGAACGTAGCCCAAGCCGCGCAGACCGTAGGCCCGCGCCACGTCGAGGTAGATGCGGTCGATCTGCAGCACCCCGGCGCTCGCGTTGATGGCCATGATGAAGAAGACGCCGATGGCCACGATCACGATCTTTGAGACGTCGCCGAGCCCGAAGATCAGGATGATCAGCGGGAGGATCGCGATCTTCGGGATGGGGTAGAGCGCCGCGATGAGCGGGCTCACGGCCGCGCGCACCCAGCGCGAGAGGCCCATCGCCAGGCCCAACGCCACGCCCGGAACGGCGCCCGCGAGAAAGCCGAGGAAGAGCCGCGCCAGCGTGACGCGCAGATCCGTCCACAGCTCCCCGCCGGCGGCCAAGGCCACGGCCGCGCGCCCCACCGCGGTGGGTGCGGGAAAGAAGCGGGCGTCCAGCACGTGTGCCCGCACCGCCCACTCCCAAACCGCCAGCAGCACGATCGGCGAGAGAAAGCGCAACGCGCGCTCGGCGGCGCGCAGCCGCCGCGAGCGGCGCACCTGGAGCTCCCAGGCTCCGCTCACTCCGCCATCCCCTCGCGCAGCAGCGCCCAGACGCGCACCACCAGCCGTCCGAACTCGGGATCCCCGCGCAGCGCCACCACGTCGCGCGGACGCGGGAACGGCACGTCGACGCGCGCGTGGATGCGCCCCGGGCGCGCCGACATCACGTAGACGCAATCGGCCAACGCCACCGACTCCTCGATGCCGTGCGTGATGAAGACGACGGTCTTGCGCGTCTGCTCCCAGATGCGCAGCAGCTCGGCGTGCAAGCCCACCTTGGTCTGCTCGTCGAGGGCGGCGAACGGCTCGTCCATCAGCAGCACGCTGCGTTCCGAGGCGAACGCGCGCGCGATGGAGACGCGCTGCTTCATGCCGCCGGAGAGCTGGTGCGGGTAGGCGTCGGCGAAGCTGCGCAAGCCCACCAAATCGAGCTGGCGATCCACGTTCGCCCGCGCGGTCGCGCGGTCGAGCTTGCGCCGGTGGAG
Source organism: Candidatus Dormiibacterota bacterium (assembly GCA_035533275.1). GTDB lineage: Bacteria > Vulcanimicrobiota > Vulcanimicrobiia > Vulcanimicrobiales > SCRA01 > SCRA01. Next base: position 47,021 of record DATLUD010000020.1, read on the forward strand.
GCCGACGGCGACGTTCTCGCGCACCCGCATCCACGGATAGATCGACTGCTCCTGGAAGACCATGGCCATGTCATCGCGGCGCCCCTGCGCGGCGCCCAGCCGCACGCACCCGGAGGTCGGCTCTTCGAGGCCCGCCAAGATGCGCAGCAGGGTCGTCTTGCCGCAGCCGCTGGGGCCCACCACGGCGGTGAACTCTCCCGCGGGGATATCGAGGGAGACCCCGTCCAGGGCCGTGGTTCCGTCCTCGAAGCGTTTGGTGACCGCGTCGACGCTGATGCGTTGTTCCATGGGCTGCGGCCTCGCGGTTCTGCGGAAGCGGCGCGCGCTCCCGTCGCGCCGGCAGGGTTCCAGGCGGAGCGAGCCGGATTTGATCTCCCCAGAAGAAAGGAGTCTCCGGATGACGCTCACCCGTCGCGGCTTCGTCTCGTCGCTCGCCGCCGCAGCGGCTCTCGCTCCCGATGCCGCGCGGGCCGCGGTCGGCCGCACGCTGGCGATCGGCCACGTGCCCAGCACGCTCTTCGCCCCGTTCTACGTGGCCATCTCCCGTGGGTATCTCGAGCAGGCCGGCTTCGCCGCCTCGCTCCAGCGCATCGGCTCCGGAGAAGAGGCGATGGCGCTGCTGGCCAACGGACAACTCGACGTCGTCCTCGGCGGCATCTCCGCCGCCACCTTCAACGCGGTGCAGCGCGGCTTCAGCGTGAAGATCCTCACCTCGGCCGCCTACCAGCCGGCAAAGGGGCATCCCAGCGCCCTGCTGGTGCGCGAGGGCCTCTACGCGGCCGGGCTCACCTCCCCGGCCGGCCTGCGCGGCAAGTCCGTCGCGTTCATCGGCGGCACAGGCGCCACGGCGGGCTACTACGTGCAGCTGATCCTGCGCCCGGTCGGGCTCTCGCTCCTCGACGTCGACGTCCGCGGGCTCCCCAGCCCGGACCAGGGGCCCGCGCTCGCGCGTCGCGCCATCGACGCCGTCTTCACCGCGGCGCCCTTCACGACGCGCTTCGAGGAGCAGAAGCTGGCGCACGAGATCGCCGCTCCTCCTGCGGGCATCTCGTGCACGGCCAGCTTCATCGGCCCGACGCTGCTCAAGGACCCGGCCGCCGCCCGCGCCGTGCTCGCGGCCTTCGTCAAGGGCTCGCGCGACGTTCAGGGCGCGGCCTTCTACGATCCGCAGAACCTCGCGGTCTTTCACACGTACACGGGACTCCCGGTCTCGCTGCTCAGAACGATTCCCCACTACGACTACGACCCGGACCTGCGCGTCGACCGCAAGACCCTCGCCGACATGCAGCGCGTCTTCCGCGAGCTCAAGACCCTCGCGTACGCCACGCCGCTGAACACCGCGGATATGGTGGCGAGACTCTGACGCGACATGGCCTTCGTACTGCACCTGCCTCCGTTCGGGGACGCAGGTGCAGTGCGAAGGCCATAGCGTCGACGATAGCGGCAGCAGCGGTGCCGACGGTGCCGCGGGCGCACCTCCCCTGAGGGGAGTCTGAGGTCCGAGCGGAGCCAGGATGGCGAGAGCGAGGACGAAGCTAGCAGGAGGTGCGCCCGCGGCAACGTCGGCGCAGGGGTATCAGCCGATCTCGACCTTGAGCGGGCCGAGCATCTTCGAGGCCTCGCCCTCCGGGCGCACGCCGATCATCACGTCGCAGGGGGCGTGCGCGGAGACGTACTCGATCAAGCCGCTGAAGGGATTGCCGGAGAAATGGGCGCGGCGCACGGTTCCCAGCACCAGCAGGTGCGCGTGCTCGACGTTGGCGATCTGGACGATCGCCTGCCCCATGTTGCGCGTCTTGACCGTTTCGGTGCGCAGCTCGACACCCGACTTCTTGGCGATCGCCTGCGCAGCGGCGAGTGACTCCAGCGCATGGCGCTCCTCCTCCGTCATGGCCGCGTTGACCGGCAGCTGCATGGGCACCTCGATCACGTAGACGACCAGCACGTTGGCCTTCTGCCGGCTTGCGATGCGCATCGCCAGAGGCAGCATGTGCGCCGACGAGGTCGCCGCGGACATGACCACCACAACCGTGGAGACGATCTCCTCGACCTGCTCCGTGATCACCTCGGCCGCCTCCTCGGCCTTGGTCTTGGGCGGATGGAGCATCCACCACAGCGTGGTGACCGTCGAAACGAAGATCACGGTCGCGAAGACGGCCCCCACCGGATGGACGCTCACCGCGAACGTCATGTCGGCAGACTCCGCAGGCGGACGAGACCGAGGGCGGTGAACGCGGCGCCGAGCAGCAGCCCGGGGAGCATCTCCGCCGGTTCGTGCGTGAGCGTCACGACCCGGCCGATCAGCACAAGCCCCACAACCACGTAGAGATAGCCCATCCCCCGCTTCCAGCGCAGGTAGCCGGGAGAGCGGAGCAGCCGCCTCACTTCTCCCGCTCCAGGGTCGTCACGCTGACGTCCTTGTCGAGCAGGCCGATGGCTTGGACCTCCGCCACGTACTTGTCCATCATCTCCAGCTCGCCCGCCTCGCGGAGGACCACCACCTGGTCGCGCACCCAGTCGTGGCGGCGCGAGCGAAAGATCGGCTGACCGTGCGCACGCCGGTAGAAGGCGTAGAAGACGATGCCGACGACGATCCACAGCGGACCGGCGATGCGTCCGATTGGGTGCGTCATGAAGGCGAAGACCAGGATCGAGAACGTGCCGGCGAAACCGACCACCGCAAGCACGGGGAAGTGCCAGCGGCGCCCCTTGGTCACGATCGGAATGCCCAGCGGCATGCGATACGCGCGCGGGCTGTACGGGTCTTTGTAACGCAGGAAGATGAGCGCGATGAAGACCAGCGAGTAGCTGGTGGCGGCGCCGAACGCGTAGAGATCGCCGAGGAAGGCCAGGCCCTGGTCCCTCTGTATCGCGGCGAAGATCAGCTCCACGATCGCGATGCCGCTGAAGACCAGAATCGAGACGATCGGCGTGCGGAACCGCTTCTCCACCGACGCGAACGCAGAAGGCAGGAGGCGATACGTCGCCATCGAGTACGCGATGCGCGAGGCGCCGAAGACCCCCGAGTTCGAGGAGATGAGCATCAGCACGGCGCCGACCAGCGGCACGTAGAGCGCCGCCAGCGCGCCGAAGTAGGGTATCTGGCCGGCCATCAGGGCCACGGCGTGGTCCTGGTTCTCCGGCAGACCCAGCCACTGGAACAGCAGCAGGTGGTGACCCTGCGGGGAAACGAGCTGATCGGGGTGCCACGGCTGCATCCCCAACACGATGTTGGAGTACGACAGGGCGAAGATCAGGATCGTCAAGATGAGTGCGATCGAGGTGCGCGGTATGATCGAGGCCGGGCGCTCCGTCTCTTGGGCCGCCTGAGAGATCGACTCGATGCCCACGAACGAGATGATCGCCAGAGAGACGCCGTCGAGCAATTGGTAGCTGTTCGGCCAGTGCGTCTGCATCGTGTGGATCAGCACGCCGGGATTGAACGTAAAGAGAGCAGCCAGGCAGAGGATCGCCAGCTCGTTGACGATGTCGAGAGCCCCGATCGCCTCGTTCAAGCGCGAGCTCTCCCGCACGCCCAGCGCGTTGAGGAGCGTCAGCCCCACGATCACCACGAGCACCACGATGAAGTGCGGGATCGGATGCGTGCTCGCGATCGCCGGGACCAGCGCGCTCAGGTAACCGATCATCGTCCAGGCGAAGAGCGCGATGTCGATCGTGAAGTCCAGCAGGACCGCCCACCCGGCGATGAATCCCCAGATGTCACCGAGGCCGCGAAGGACGAAAAACTGGCCGCCGCCGGCGACGGGAAAGGCGCTGGCGAGTTCGGTATATGCCAACCCGACGAGCACGTAGACGAGGCCCGCAAAAGCGAATGCCACGTTTGCGGCACCCGCGGCGGCTCCCACGACCAAGCCGAGCGCGGTATAGATGTCGGCACCGACGTCGGCATAACCCCAGGAGTACGAGCCCCACGGCGTAACCGCTCGACGCAGGGTCGGTGGGGCCGCGCCCTCGGCGTTCTTGCTGAGCATTCGGCCAGCGGGGTTCGTGCGGCAGGAGTCGGCACTCCTGCCCCGGGAACATCTGCCGGTCATGATTCTGGTACTCGGCTGCACGCGCCTGGGCGCCCGCCTCACCAAGGCGTTGCGCTCCGCTGCGCAAGAGGTCGTCATCGTCGAGCGGAACCGCCGCTACTTGGAGCAATACCTCTCCGACGACTACGGTTCCGCCGTCGTGCTCGGTCCGCCGACGGATCCCGAAGTTTTGGACCGCGCGGGAGTGGAGCGCGCGGACATGGTGTGCATCGTCAATCGCGACGACGCGCTGAACGTGCTGCTGGCCGACCTGCTGCGCACGCGTTATCCGTCCAAGCGCATTCTGCTGCGCCTCGACGATCCCGCGCTCACGCAGATCTACCGCGACAGCGGCTTCGAGGTCGTCAGCCCGCTCGACCTGGCCGTCAACGCCTTCACCCACTCGATCGTCCCCGTCACCGGGCGCCTGTAGGAGCCTCCATGTTCGTCCTCATCTGCGGCAGCGGCAAAGTCGGCGTGCACCTGGTGCGCGGGCTCCTCGCCGACGGGTACGAGGTGGCGATCATCGAGCGCGACGAGGACATCGGCCGCACCGTCGCCGATCATTTTCCCGACGTCTGCGTCTTCTCGGGAGACGCCACCGACAGCGCGGTCCTCAAGCGAGCGGGCATCGAGCGCGCCGACGTGGTGGTGGCCGCGGCCGGCGAGGACAAGGACAACTACACCATCTGCAAGATCGCGCGCCGCATGTTCAACGTGCCGCGCTGCGTCGCGCGCGTGAACGAGCCCGCCCTCCACGACCTCTTCCGCGCCGAGGGCGTCGGGGCCATCATCAACGTGACGGCGATGGCTGCGCAGGCCATCGAGTCGGCCGTCAACTCGTAAGCGCCCGTCCGTCGAACCTGCCGACGCTGCCGCGCAGCGCGGACGCCTCCCCGTCCAGCCGCTCGGCGAGGGCGCCAACATGCTTCGAAGCCTCTTCCACGGCCGCGGCGCGCTCGCGCAGCGCCTCTGCGGAGACGGAGACCTGCGCGGCGCTCTCCCGGTGCACGCTCGACGCCTGCGCGACGCGGTCGGCCACGCCCGCGATCGACTCGACGCCCGTGCGGTTCTCCCGCGCGGTGCGAGCGACGCGCTCCATGATCTCGACCAAACGCCCGGTGGCCGCGCTCTGCTCGCTGCGAGCCGCCTCGATCTCGGCCATCAACCCCCGGACCTCCTCGACCGCGGCCACGATCGTGGCGATCGCCTCCCCGGCGCGGCGCGCGCGAGTCTCGCCCTCGGAGACCGCCTCCAACCCCCCGTCGACGGCTTGCACGGCGCTCCCCGTTTCGACCTGCACGTCGCGAACCAGGCGGCCGATCTCCTTGGTGGCGTCCTGCGAGCGCTCCGCGAGCTTGCGGATCTCGTCGGCCACCACGGCGAATCCCCGTCCATGCTCGCCGGCGCGCGCCGCCTCGATGGCGGCGTTGAGGGCGAGCAGGTTGGTCTGATCGGCGATCTCGTCGATCGCCGAGGTGATCGTCCCGATGCGCTCGCTGGCGCCTTGGAGCGTGGCAATCACGGCCTGGAGGCGCTGCATCGCCGCGCCGCTGCGCCCCGACGCCTCGACGGAGGCGGCGACCGCCTCGCGCCCCTGCTCGGCCGCGGCCCACGCCTCCGTCGAGCGCGAGAGCACGCTGTGCACCGTGGCCGCGCTCCGGGCCAACGAAGCGGAGAGCTCACTCACCGCGGCCGCCGACCCCTGGGCGGCGCCCGTGAGATCGTCGGCGCCCCCCGCCAGCGCGGAAAAGCCGAGGCGGAGCGTCACCACGTCGCGATCGAGCTCCTCGCTCTGCCCGCGGCTGCGCTCCATCGCGCGCGCCGTGTCACCGGCGAGCGCGGCGGCATCCACGGATGCCGCGGTGAGATCACCTCCGGTGGCTCGCAGCATGCCGACGTTCTCCCGCAGACGCCCGGCCGTCGCGGCGGCTTCGCTCAGAACCGCTCGCAGCGTCCGGAGGAGCGTGCCCAGCGCGCGCCCCATGCGGTCGCGCTCGTGCCGGACGGCGACGTCCACATCCAGATCGCCCCCGGCGAAGCTCTCCGCTTGCTGGGCGATCTCCGCCAGACGCGCGCTCATGGCCACGAAGATCGCCGCCAGGCCGCCGGCCTCGTGGAAGGCGCGGGGGTCTGCGCGCATCTCGACGCCCGCGGTGAGGTCGCCTTCGCGAATCCGCCGCATGAGGGACGTCACGCGCCGCACCGGGCTCACGAGATTGTTCGCGAGCAGCACGGTCAGGAGGGCCGCAAAGATCAGCGAGACCAGCGAGATGGCGACCAGGCTCCAAGCCAGCCGTGTGAGTGTCGCTCCCGAGCCGGGCACTCCGGCCAACACCAGCGCGGTCTGATGGTATGCGAACGATCCGAGCGCGAACGAGAGCACGACGACGACCGCCGCGAACGCGAGAAAGAGGCGCGTCTGCATGCGCCACCCGCGTCCGGACTCCGCCGAGACGGGATGCCCCAGCGCGATGATGCCGGCCAGCGCCGAGGCGGCCTCGTCGTCGAGCAGGTAGGTCACGGTGGCCGCGAAGAGCCCCGCCACCCCGACGGCGGCGCAGATCCGGGAGACGGCGTCGGCGGCGAAGAGCGTGCTCCCGCGCAGGTGCAGGAAGACCTGGCCGGCGGCGAGCCCGAGCACGCCCCCGACCACGTACTCCACGGCCACGACCGCGGCGATGCGCTGGGCCAGCGAGGCGAGCTCGTCGATGGCGCCGTCGGGGGCGCGGCTCTCAGGCTCGTGGAAGATCTGCATCGCCCCGCGCGTCATTCGGCGCTCGATCAGAGCCCCGATGGGAATGGTCAGCACGAGCGCCGCCGCGAAGCCGACGGCGATCGCCAGGGCGTGGGCGCCATCGATGCCGACGGCCGCGTAGACGTACCACGCGAGAAACGGCAACGTGGCGAGCAAGCGAACGACATGCGTGCGGGAGAATGCGCGGCGCAAGGCGCACGCGCGCTGGAGCAGCTCTTGTCTGCCGACGTGCGCCCGGCCATCCACGGTTGGAGTCATACCACAAGCATCGGCCAAAGACGGCATCGGCCCGTCCTCTTGAAGAGGACGGGCCGATGCCGTCAGCGTGGTGAGAGCGGCGTCTCAGCGCTTGGCGGCTGACCGCTTCTGCTCGACGGCGTCGCCCATCTTGGCCAACTCGACGAGGATGCCCGTCGCGCGGCTCTCGTATCGCGAAAGGACATCGATCGCCGAGAGCGGGAGCAACAGGCGATCATTGCCCGCGAAGCTCAACTCGATCAGCTCGCGCCTCTCGCCGAGGATCGTCTCCTCGCGCACGCCGCCGTAGCGCGCCAAACCGTGCACGGCATGGAGCACATAGTCGCCCGGAGCCAGCTCCTTGAGCGTGATCGGCTCGCCCTCGAACGAGGGGAGCACGTCCTCCGCCGTGGCGGCCTCGCCGAAGAGCTCGGCGTCGCAGATGAAGCGCAGCCCCAGCTTGGGGAGCGAGAACCCGCGTCCGAGCGCGCCGCGGTCCACGTAGACCCGGCTCTCCCTCTTCGGCTCCAGGCCCAACGCCCGGAGGTGTCCGGCGATGCGCGAACGCTTGGCCGTCACGATGCACAGCTCGTCGCCGCCTTCGACCCAGATCTTCGCCTGCTCGAGCACCCGGCCGGTGCGGCCCGTCTCGATGGTGAGCTCCTCACCATCGAGGTCGATGGTCTTCTTGGGCTTGGGGAGCCACTTCGCCGGCTTCTCTCCGAGGATCACGAAGGGGTGCTCCGCCACCGCCGCGCGCAGCGCGTCGTCGCTGAGCTGGAGCGGCGCCACGCGCGGCACCACCTCCACGTTCTCGCCGACGGGTTTGGCCGGAGCCTCGGCCACGGCTACCTCCGCCGGCTCCTCGGCATCGATGACCAGCAGCGCCCCGTCGCCGGCGAGATCGAGCAGCGTCGTCTCATACGCATATCCGGTCCACGCGTCGGGAAGATCGCCGCCCGACTTCGCGTACTCCTTGGCCGCCTTCTCGCGCAACGTCCTGACGACCGTGGCGCGCGTCGCCTCATCGTCGAGGATCTCCGACCACGGCCACAGGCGAACCTCGCGGGCGCTCTCGAGCGCCCGCGCATCTGCGAGCTCGAGGATTCCGATGCGCTCGAGCCGCTCGCCGTCGAACTCGAGACGGCGCGCTCCACTCTCGGTGGCCGGCCAAACGTCGAGCGTCCCTCCGCGCACGGAGAACTCGCCACGGCCGCGGATGGTCTCGACGCGGCGGTAGCCGATCGCCACCAGGCGCGCGAGGAGGTCGTCCCACGCCATCTCCGCGCCGGGCTCCAAACGCATCGCGCGCGAGCGCCATGCTTCGGAAGGCGCGACGTGCTGGCGCAACGCCGTGAGCGACGTCACCACGATGGAGGATGACTTCTTGTCGCGCAGCACCCGCTCGAACGCCGCCGCTCGGCGCTCGCGCGACTTCGGCTGGAAGAGCGCCTCGTCGGGCTCGGGGCGCGACGGAAACTCCACCAGGCGTGTCGCTTGCACGCCGAGAAAATACGCGAGATCGTCGGCACGGCGCGAGATCTGCTGATCGTCGGGGACGACGATCACCGCGGTCTCGGCCTTCGTCCGCTTGATGAGCGCAACCGCCACCGCCGCCCGCGCCCCCTGTGGGGTCCCGCGCAGGGTAACACCCCCGCTCAGAGCCTTTGCGGCCTCCTTGAGAGGCGCAGCTTCATCGAAGCGGGCACGAATGCGTGAACGCGCTGAAAGAGCCATTCTTGTCTTCTACCACGTGTTTGGAAGTTTGTAGAGGATTGAGGTCTGTAACCCCAATCAATTCGACGCCAATATCATAAAACCCGTCGGCGTACCGCGTGGGTTTCGGGCCGGCCGCTCCTGGAGCAAGACGAGCGCAGCCTCACTCGCCCCGTCCGCCCCGTGGGAAGCCCCGTGGGGACGCCCGGCCCGGCGGCGAATGGCTCCCCATGGGTATCTCGGGAAAGAGCCATGCGGACTGCGCCAACAAGAGCCGCTACGAGAGCCTCCCGGAAGCCGAGCAGGCAGCCGAAGGGGCGCTGGAGCGCGGCGGCGTCCGCCTTTGGCCGTACCGCTGCCCGCTCTGCGCCCGCTTCCACCTCACCGCGCAGCGTCCCTCAACGGGGCGGCGCCAGCGCCGCCTCTAGGCGCAGGGCCGTCGCCAGCAGCCTGCCGTCCTCGCCGGCAGGCGCCGCCAGCTGGACGCCCACGGGGAGGCCGTGAGGACCGCGGCCGCACGGCACAGCGATCGCCGGCACGCCGTAGAACGTCCAGGGGCGGACGTAGCGTGCGTCGCCAGTCGTCTCGCGTCCGGGCGCCTCGCCGGGGGCGCAGGGCGTGGCCAGCACGCCCGCCTCCGTGAAAATGCCCGCGATCTCGCCCCGCAGCGCCTCGCGCTCGGCAAGCGCCTCCTCGTACGCCGATCGCGACGTCGCCAGCCCCACTTCCAGCAGTTCGCGGAGCCGCGGCGGCAGCGCGCTCCCCAGCGCCTCCCAGCGCGCACGGTGGTGCCGGATGCTCTCGTAGGCCACGAGAGTAGCAAGCAGCTCTCCTCCGCGGCGCACGGCCGGAGGCAGCGACACGGCCGTCACGCGGAAGCCGGCCTCGCGAAGCGCGTGCGCGGCTCGCCCGAGTGCCGCGCGCGCGGGCTCTTCGATCGCGGCGTCGCCCGTGAGATCGTCGAGCGCGATTCGCAGTGCCTGCGGCTCCGCGGCCGAGATCCGCGGATCGAGCGCATGCGCCGCCGTGACGGCCTCCGCGACCGTCCGCGCGAAGATGCCGACGTGATCGAGCGACGGCGCAAGCGGGGTCACTCCCGTGGTCGAAATGCGCCCGAACGTGGGCTTGTAACCGACGATGCCGCAGAACGCCGCCGGCCGGAGCGTGGAGCCCGCGGTTTGGCTCCCCAGCGCGATCGTGCAGTGTTCGGCCGCGACGGCGGCTGCCGATCCCGCGCTCGATCCCCCCGGCGTGCGCGCGGGATCGAACGGGTTGCGCGTGGGCGCCGGGTCGAGCCAGGCATACGGCGTCGTCTGCGTCTTCCCCAGGATCACCGCGCCCGCCGCGCGCAGGAGAGCGACGGCGTCGGCGTCGCGCCCAGCCGGGGGCTGCGCTCCGGGGAGACCGCAGCGCGTGGGAAACCCCTCGACGTCGAAGATGTCCTTGACGCCCACGACCGCGCCACGCAACGGCGCGCCCGACGCCACGCGCGACGCGGCAGCGCGCGCGCCGCGCCGATCGACGTCGACCCATGCGCGCAGATGCTCCTCGCTCGCGTCGATGCGCGCGAGCGCCGACTCCACGGCGGCGACCGGATCGCTCACAGCGCGCGGTCGATGGCCAGCAGCCATCCGGTGAACGCGTCGACGCCGCGCTCGAGGTCCGCGGGGTCGGTGTGCTCGTGGCCCACGTGGCTCGCCCCGGCGGCGCTCGGCACGAAGAGCATCGCGGCGGGCGCCAGCGCGGCCAGGCACATCGCATCGTGCACCGCCCCGCTGGGGAGATCCATATGCGCGAGACCGAGCTCGCCGAGCGTGGTGCGCAAGACCGCCTCGAGGCGCTCGTCGAGCGGGGTGGGCCGGCGATCCTCGAAACGCTCGACCTCGATGCGCAGACCGCGGCGCTCGCCGACCTCGCGCGCGATCGCCGGCAGGCGACGGTCGATCGTGAGCAACCGAGCCTCGTCGGTCGAGCGCGCGTCGACGCGGCACGTCACCGATCCGGGCACGATGTTCGTCTGGTTCGGCGCGACGTCCACCCAGCCGATCGTCGCCACGCAGTCGCCCAGCTCGCGGGCCATCGCCTCGACCGCGAGGGCGAACTCCGCGGCTCCGCAGAACGCATCGCGGCGCACGGCCATCGGCACCGTTCCGGCATGGCCCGCCTCGCCGACCACGCGCACCGTGTAGCGGTACATGCCGGCGATCGCCGTGACCACGCCGAGCGAGATGCCGGCGCGCTCGAGCACCGGCCCCTGCTCGATGTGGAGCTCCGCATAGGCTGCCGGCACGGGAAAGCCCTCGCGAATCGGGACGCCCTCCAACAGGCCGCACGGGCCACGGAGTGCCTCGCCCAGCGTGACGCCGTGGTCGTCGCGGAGCTGGAGCATCTCGTCGAACGACTCCCAGCCGACGTAGACGGCACTCCCGAGACACCCCACCGGAAAGCGGCTGCCCTCCTCGCCGGCCCACGCCGCGAGCTCCATCGGCCGCTGCGTCTCGATGCCGCGCTCGACGAAGCGCTCGAGGGCACAGAGCCCTCCGGTCACTCCGTAGGCGCCGTCGTAGGCTCCGCCGTCGACCACCGTGTCCAGGTGCGAGCCGAACTGCAGCGCAGGGCCGGCGCTGCGCCCGGGACGACGCACGAAGAGGTTGCCTATCCGATCCTGCTCGACGATGCAGCCGAGCTCGCGGCCCCAGCGCGCCAGCAACGCGCGGGCACGGTGCTCGGGCTCGGTGAAGAGGCGGCGCGTCACGCCGCGCTCTCCCCGGCCGATGCTCGCCAGTTCCGTCAGTCGGTCACATGCCGAGGTAGGCACGGCGGAGTCCTTCGTCGGTCAGCAGCTCGGCTCCGGCTCCCTGCATCACGATCTGTCCGTGCTCCAGCACGTACGCGCGATCGGAGAGCGAGAGCGAGCGCTTCACGTTCTGCTCCACGAGCAGCACCGTCACGCCGCGGCGGCGGATCTCGCCGATGATCTCGAATGTCCGCTCCACGAAGATCGGAGCCAGGCCGAGCGTCGGCTCGTCCATCACCAGCAGGCGCGGGCGCGCCATCAAGCCTCGTCCGATCGCCACCATCGACTGCTCGCCGCCGGAGAGCGACCCCGCCAGCTGGCGACGCCGCTCGGCGACGCGCGGCAGCAACTCGAAGACCTCGCTCAGGGCATCGCGGCGCGCCGCACGCGCGCGCTTCGCGTAGGATCCCAACAGCAGATTCTCCTCGACCGTCATGAACGGAAAGAGACGGCGCCCCTCGGGAACTTGCACGAGGCCCCGCTCGACCCGACGGTTGCTCGGCTCGCGCTCGATCGGCTTGCCCTCGAAGTGAATCGTGCCCGCGCGTGCGGGGATCTCTCCCGAGATCGCCCGGCAGGTGGTCGTCTTCCCCGCGGCGTTGGCGCCGACGAGCACGGTCAGCGAGCCTTCGCAAACGTCCATGCTGAGGTCGAAGAGGACGGCGTTCTCGCCGTATCCGGCGGAGAGCCCGCGAATCTCAAGCACCGGTGTACTCCTCACCGAGATAGGCGGCAACGACCTGCGGATCGCGCGAGACCTCCGCCGGCGGACCGTCGGCCAGCAGCTCGCCGCCGTGCAGCACCACCACGCGCTTGGCGATGTTCATGACCGCGGCCATGATGTGCTCGACGAAGAGGATCGTCACGCCGTCGGCGTTGATGCGTCGCATCAAGTCGAGCAACTCGGGGACCTCGCCGGGCGAGAGGCCCGCCATCACCTCGTCGAGCAGCAGCAAGCGCGGCTCCGTGGCGAGCGCGCGAGCCACTTCCAAGCGCTTCTTGAGGACCAGCGTCAGGCTGTGGGCCTCCATTTCCGCCAGGTGCGACATGTGCAGACGCTCGAGAACGGCCAGCGCCGCCCGCCGGGCCGTGCCGGTGTCGCGATGGTGGAGGAAGGACCCCACCATCACGCTCTGGAGCACGCTCATGCGCGCGAACGGCTTGACCACCTGGAACGTCCGCGCCACGCCGGCGCGGCAGACCTCGTAAGCAGGGCGGTTCGCGATCTCCTGGCCGTCGAGGAGGATGCTTCCCGCGGTCACGCGATGATAGCCGGCGATGCACGAGAAGAGCGTCGTCTTGCCGGCGCCGTTGGGGCCGATCAAAGCGACGATCTCGCCGGGCTCGACGTCGAGCGTCACGCCTTTGACCGCATGCAGCCCGCCGAAGCGCTTCTCGACGTCGCGGAGCCGGAGCAGCTCGCTCACTCGCGTCCCTCCATGGGATAGGCTCCTCCTTCCCGTTCCGCGCCGCGCACGCGAGCGCGGCCGCGCTCGGCGAAGAGCGGACGCACCAGCGAGACGATGCCGTTCGGCACGAACAGGATCGCCAAGATGAGCACGGCACCATAGACGAAGGCGTCGATGCCCGGGAGCGCGGAGCCGAGCATGCTCTGAAGCTCGTTCGTCACCGGCACCAGGATCGCGGCGCCCACGAGCGGCCCCCAGACCGTCCCCAAGCCGCCGATGATCGCGAAGAGCGCCATCTGCGTGGAGAGGCCCGTGGCGAAGATCGACGGCTCGAAGAAGAGGCGGTACTGCGCGTAGAAGCTGCCGACCAGAGCGGTCATGAAGGCCGAGAGCAGGGTGGCGGCGAGCTTGACGCGCACGGCGTCGATGCCCAGCGCCTGCGCCGCGTCCTCGTTCTCGCGGATCGCCACCAGGTAGTAGCCGAAGCGCGAGACGGATATCCACCACGTGACGGCGACGTAGGCGAGCAAGAGCGCGAGCGCCACATAGTAGTACGCGATCTTCGACTCGAAGATCGCGTTGGCCGCCGCGGGCGCGAACGGAATGGTCATGCCCTCGGCGCCATGGGTCAGCCCGCGAAGATTCGTGGCCGCGATGCCCAAAATCGCCGCGAACGCCAGCGTCGCCAGCGCGAAGAACGGCCCGCGCAAACGGATGGTGATGAAGCCGATGGCGAGCGCGCCCGCCATCGCCACGAGCCCGCCCGCCAGCGCCCCGATCCACGGGGAGACGTGGAAGTCGAGATAGAGCAGGCTGCTGGTGTAGGCACCGAGACCGAAGAACGCGGCGTGCCCGAGGGAGAGGTTGCCGCCGTAGCCGCCGATGAGGTTCCACGCCGTAGCCACGGCGCCCCACATCGCGATGAGGACCCACATGTCGCGCACGAAGCCGTTGGCGCTCGTCAACGGCCCCGCCAGCGCCGCCGCGGCAGCAAGGGCGATCAGCACGTACTTCGCCGTCCGCATCAGGAGGAGAGCTCCTCACTGCCGCGCACGCCGAAGAGACCCGCGGGGCGCACGACCAGCACGATCAGGAAGATCAAGAAGTAGATGGCCTGCTTCCACTGTGGGTCGATCACGAAGCCCGAGAACGTCTCCACGACCCCGATGAGGAGGCCGCCCACCAGCGCGCCGGTCACCGATCCCATGCCGCCCAGCACCACCACGACGAAAGCGACCAAGACGAATTGCTCGCCCACGGTCGGGCTCACGGAGTAGATGGGCATCAAGAGACCGCCCGCGAGACCCGTCATCGCCGAACCCAGGGCGAACGTCAGGCGGTAGATCGCCGGCACGTCCACGCCCATGAGCGCGGCGGCGCCGCGGTCCTGCGCCGTCGCCCGGATGGCGCGTCCCACGTCGGTCGCCGCGAGGAACAGGAAGAGCGCTCCGGCCACCAGCATCGCCGCGACGAAGGCGATCAGCTGGGGGACGCCGATCGTGAGCCAGCCGAGGCTTATCAAAGCGTTGGTGATGGGGAGGTTGATCCCCATGACGTTCGCGCTGAAGGCCATCAGCGCGACGGCCTGCAGCACGATCGAGAGACCGACGGTAGCGAAGACCTGGACGACGTCGGAGCGGCCGATGGTCGGCTTGATGATGGTCATCTCGACGACCAGGCCGAAAAGGTAAAGTCCAGGGGCCACGACGATCAGCGCGAGGTACGGGTTCATGTGCAGCGACGTGACCGCATAGTACGAGAGATACATGGCCAGCATCAGGAACTCGCCGTGGGCGAAGTTCACCACGCGCATCACGCCGAAGATCAGCGTGAGCCCGATCGAGATCAGAGCGTACACGCCGCCGAGGAGTACCCCGGCGGCGAGCAGCTGCACGAAGAGCTGGAGCGTCACGCCCGACTACCAGGGAGGCAGCGGGACATCGATCGCCGGATGGGTGGCGATGGAGGGCGGCGCCACCACGACCGGGACCGGGGACTCCTTCTGCCACTGAAGGATCGCGGCGAACATCCGCGTGTTCTGGCCCGACGCATCGAACTTCAGGCCCCACCCGTTCGGGTAAGTCCCTTCGGGCACGTTGGCGGCCATCGCCGCCGCGCGCACGTCGTCCGGATTGTCCGGGTCCTTCGCCTTGGGCAGAACGTCGTGGAAGAGCGCGTACGCGCCGACGAAGCCCATGTACGAGAAGCCGTCGGGCTCCCGCCCCGTCTCGGCCTTGAACTTCGCCGCGAACTCCTTGTAGAGCGCCTGGCCCGCGGCCGGGAGCCCCTTCGGGTTGATGTTCGTCGGCGCATCGGCCTCGAGGATGCCGTTGACGTCGCTGCCCAGGTTCTTCCCGAGCGCCAGCAGACCGAAGCCCGCCGACGCGCCGATGATCGCCTTGGGGCGGAACGCCTGGGCGCGCATCGTCTTCACCAAGAGCGTCGCGTCGTTGATGTACGAGGTGGCGAGGACCACGTCGGGGTTCGACGCCTTGAGCTTGAGCACCAGGGAGGTCATGTCGTTGGTGGTCGCGTTGTAGGTCAAGTGCGAGACGACGTCGATGCCCAGCTTCTGCGCCTCTGCCTGCTCGGAGCCGGCGACGCTGGTGCCGAACGGGCCGTCCTCGTTGACGATGGCCACCTTCAACGTCTTGGCGTTCTTGCCGATCTTCGGCGCCACGGTGTCGACGGCATACTGGACGGCCGCCTCACCGGCGGGGCCGGCGTACACGTTCACGCGAAAGACGTACTTGGGATGGTTGTTGAAGAGCGTGGTCGTCCACGCTCCCTCTTCCCAGTAGATCACCTTGTGGCGCTCGGCGACCTGCGAGGCCGCCACGGCGATCGGTGAGGCGTACGAGCCGAAGAGGATCTTGAGCCCTTGCTGCGAGATGAGGCGCTCCGCCTGGGTGTTCGCCGCCTCGGCGTTGGGCGCGTCCGCCTTCACCCACTCCAGCTTGCGTCCGTGGATTCCGCCTTGCGCGTTGACCATCTGCAACGCGACGTTGGCACCGTCGAATGAGTCCTGACCGAGAAGCGCGAGAGGCCCGGAGAAAGGAAATACCGCGCCGATCTTGATCGGCTGCGGAGCGGCCCCTGCGTGGATGGGAGCGATCGCTAGCGCTACGAGCGTGCAAAGAGCCGCCACGCTTCGCAGGCGCCTGACGAAGGACGTCGACATGTCCGTCTCCTTCTTCGATGAATGGCTCACGCGGAGCCGCAGTCCCGGGAGGGACGTGCGACCCGCGTGGTCCGGCGTGTTATACGTCGCACCGGCAAACCCCTCGCTCGGCGAAAATTGACTTCTCGATACGAAATGCGCGCCGGACGACGAGCGGGCGTTGCCGCGCTGAACCGCGAACCGTCCGCTCCGATGAGCCACCTCACCAGAGCTCTCCAGGTGGTCGCCCTCATCCTCGGGATCGGCCTCCTGCTGTGGATGCTCTCCGTCGTCCTGGCCAGGCTGGCCACCTTCGTCTCGGTGGCCGTGATCGCGGTACTCTTCTCGTATCTGATCTACCCCTTGGTGAAGCTGCTGGCCCGCCGCATGCCGCGCGCCGCCGCCGTCCTCGTCGTCTACGCTGGCTTCCTTCTCGTGACGATCCTCGTCGGGGCCTATCTGGTGCCGCCGATCGCAACTCAGGCCAACGAGCTGGCGCGCTCGTACCCGGCGCTCCTGGACCAGATCCAGCGGGAGTTCGCCGACCCGAAGAACAGCGTGATCCTTCGCGAGCTGCCTCCGCAGATACGCGCCATTCTCGCCGAGAACGCCGGGCGCATCGGTCAGGAGATCGGCAAGTACTCCGCGCAGATCGCCGGTCAGACCATCGCGATCCTCACCGCCACCATCCATGCCGTCTTCGCGGCATTCCTCGTGCTGGTCTTCTCGTTCTTCTTCATCACCGACTTCGAGCGCATCCAAGACGCGTTCTTCCGCCTGGTTCCGCGGGCCTACCGTGAAGCGGTCATCGCCATCGCCCTCGAGTGCGACCAGGTGATCGGCGGCTTCATCCGCGGCCAGGTCATCGTGGCGGCGGTCGTGGGCGTCTTGGCGACCATCATCATGCTCGCGACCCACGTGAAATACGCGCTGCTGCTGGGGCTGATCGCCGGCGTCGCCGACGTGATCCCGTACGTGGGCGCAATCGTCAGCGCGGTCCCCGCGGTGCTCATTTCGCTCGTCACGTACGGCTGGCCGCACGCGCTGCTCGTGCTCGTGCTCTTCGTGCTCATGCATGAGCTCGAGGGTCACTTCATCACGCCGGCGGTCGTCGGCCACTCCGTCGGGTTGACGCCGCTCACGGTACTGGCGGCGCTGCTGATCGGCGGCGAGGCGCTCGGACTCATCGGCCTGCTGCTGGCCGTGCCCGTGGCCGGCATCGTTCGCGTCTTCCTGGTGCGCCTCTTCCCGCCGAGCGCCGATGGAGAACGGGCGCTTGTCGAAGCGCGCGTCGCCACCGTGCCGGCCCGCCCCACGCCTCCGTCGAATCCGCCAACCGAGTGAGGACGATGACCGAGAGACACGTGTTCTATCGCAACGTGATCAAGCGCTATCCCATGGCGGCGCACGGGGAGGGCGTCTGGATCTACGATTCCGAAGGCAAGGCGTATCTCGACGGCAGCTCCGGCGCGCTGGTCGCCTCGATCGGGCACGGCCGCCGCGAGGTGGCCGAGGCCGCCTCGCGCGCCATCGGCGACCTGGGCTTCGCGCACAGCTCGCAGTTCACCACGGCGGCCCAGGAGTCGCTGGCCGCTCGCCTCGCCGCCCTCGCGCCCGCGGGACTCGAGTACGTCTACCCCGTCTCCGGCGGCTCGGAGGCCAACGAGACGGCAATCAAGATGGCGCATCAATACCACGTCCGTCGCGGCAACCGGCGCAAGCGCCTGATCGTGAGCCGCGCGCCGAGCTACCACGGAAACACGCTGGGCGCGCTCTCGGCGTCGGGACACCGCTCGCGCCGCGCCGCATCCGCGGAGCTGCTCATGGACTGGCCGCGCGTCGAAGCGCCGCCGTGCGAGACGTGCCGGTACGTTCCCTCGTGCGCGAGCTGCGGCGAGGCCTGGGCCGACGCGATCGAGCGCGCCATCGTCGACGCCGGCCCCAACAACGTGGCCGCGTTCATCGCCGAGTCGGTGACCGGCTCGTCGTGCGCCGCCTACGTGACGCCGGCGCCCTTCTTCGAGCGCGTCCGCGCCGTCTGCGACCGGTACGACGTGCTCTTCATCGCCGACGAGGTCATGAGCGGCATCGGCCGCACCGGCTATCACTTCGCGATCGAGCACGGCGGCGTCACGCCGGACCTCATCACGGCGGCGAAGGGCGTCTCCGGGGGCTACGCGCCACTTGGCGCCGTGATCGTCTCCGACCGGATCTTCCGCGTCTTCTCCGAGTCGGGGACCTTCGTGCACGGCTTCACGCATGGGGGCTCCCCCATCAGCGCAGCCGTCGGCGCGACGGTGCTGGAGATCTACGAGCGCGAAGGCCTGCGCGAGCGCGCCCGCGAGCGCGGAGCCTACCTGCGGCGGCGGCTCGAAGCGCTCTCCGGCGATCACCCGATCATCGGCGAAGTACGCGGCCTGGGGCTCATGCTCGGCCTCGAGCTGGTGGAGAACCGCGAGCTGGCGCGCCATTTTCCCCCGGAAGCCGGCGTGACCGGACGACTGGTCGACGCAGCCTTCGAGGCGGGGCTGATCCTCTACCCCGCGGGCGTCGGAGCGGGTCCGCGCCACCACGATCAGGTGCTCATCGGGCCCCCGCTCGTCATCGCGCACCACGAGATCGACCGCCTGGTGGAGCTGCTGGACCAGGCTCTCACCAGCGTCGAGCGCGCCTACGGTATGGCTTGAGTCACCGATGCCCTAACAGGGTGCGAAAGAACCCCTGTTAAGCATCTAACGTCGAGGTGTCCCCCTCCGGCGCCCCCATGGCGCGGGCGCGCAAGAGCCGGCGCATGATCTTCCCGGAGCGGGTCTTCGGCAACGACGCCACCACCAGAACCTCCGAGGGCGCCGCCACCGGGCCCATCGTCTCGCGCACATGCTCGCCGAAGAACGCCGTCGGATCGCTGGGGGCCTCCGCCCCCGCCCGCAACGTCACGTGGCAGACGATGCGCTCCCCCTTCAGCTCGTCGGGAACGCCGAAGGCGGCCGCCTCCGCCACGAGCGGATGCTGCACGAGAGCGTGCTCGATCTCCGCACTCCCGATCCGGTGCCCGGCCACTTTCATGACGTCGTCCACGCGGCCGATCACGCGGATGTAGCCGTCGGGATCCTGGACCGCCGCATCGCCCGTGCGATAGCCGTGCTCGTCCCACGCGGCGCGAAAGCGCTCATCGTCACCGTAGACCGTACGGAAGAGGTGCGGGAAGGGACGCTTGAGATAGAGGTCTTGGCCGACGATCTCCGTCGCGATTCCGGCCAGCGGGAGCCCTGCGGCGCCGAGCTTCGCGGGGACGCCGGGCGGCGTCCCGATGTTGGGGCCGCCGGTCTCCGTCTGCCACCACTGCTCGGCGAGGTTTCCCCACGCCCCTTCGCCGCAGAGCACGCGGCGGGCCCAGAGGAAGGCCTCCGGGTTCAGCGGCTCGCCGGCGGAGGTGATCCAGCGCAGCGAGCGCAGGTTGCGCTTGCGCGCCGGCTCGTCGCCGTACTTCATCAGGAAGCGGATCATCGTCGGCGCCGTGAAGATCACGTTGACGCGCTCGCGCTCGACGATGTCGTAGAAGATGTCCGTACGCGGAAAATCCGGCGCCCCCTCCCGGAAGAGCGTGGTGATCCCCGCGATCAAGGGTGCGTAGACGATGTAGGAGTGACCGACGATCCAGCCGATGTCGCTGGTGCACCAAAAGACCTCGTCCGGGCCGACGCGCCACATCGCGCGCATGAGATACGAGGTGCCCACAGCGTAGCCGCCGTGCACGTGCAGGACTCCCTTGGGCTTGCCGGTCGTGCCGGAGGTGTAGAGGATGAAGAGCGGGTGCTCGGCGCCGACGATCTCCAGCGGGGCCTCGGGAGAGCTCCCCTGCAAGAGACGGTGCCAGTCGTGCCGTTCACGGCCGTCGCGGACGTCGCGGATCTCGCTGTCGTGCGAGCGCCGCCAGATCCCCACCTCGCGCACGGTGTTGCAGCCCGTCGCCAGCGCTTGCTCCACGATCGGGGCAAGGGCGATCGGCTTGCCGCGGCGGTACGTGAAGTCCGCGGTCACCACGGCCACCGCGCGCGCGTCCTCGATGCGCGCCTGGAGCGAGGTCGCGGCCAAGCCCGCGTAGACCACGCTGTGCACCGCGCCCAGACGGGCGCACGCCAGCATCGCCTCGACCGCCTCGAGCGTCAGCGGCATGTAGATCACCACGGCGTCGCCCTTGCGCACCCCCATCGCGCGCAAGGCGTTGGCCGCGCGGCCGACGCGCACGGCCAGCTCGCCGTACGTGAGGGCGATGCGCGTGCGCCCGTCCTCCGAGAGCCAGACGAAGGCGGTCTTGTTGCGCAGGGCGCCGGCCGCGTGGCGGTCGATTGCCGAAGCCACGATGTTGAGCTTGCCGTCGCCGAACCAACGGAAGAACGGCGCCCGCGAGTCGTCGAGCACGCGCGTGAACGGCGTCTGCCAGGCCAGGGTCTTCGCCTGCTCAGCCCAAAAGGCCAGCGGATCGGCCTCGGCGGCTGCGCGGTCGCGCTCGAACGCCGCGCGCAACGCATCGGCATCGGGGGCGACGTACGGAATGTACGACTCGACGTGCTGCATGCCATCACCTCGCTCGGAACTCTCGGCATGCGGACTTCGACGCCGCTCGCCGGAGCCTCTCCTCGCGCGCCGCGGAAGCCGACGTCGTTCCGAGAAGCGAGCGAGCCCCGCGCTGTGCGCGGGGCTCGTTGCCGTCTGCGGGCGGTCTAGCAGGGTGCGGAAGAACCCCTGCTAGGCCGTGGCCCTCTGTTGCGGCTGCGGCGGGGGCGGGGGCTCCACCGACGGCAGCTTGCTGAACTTCAGCTTGTTCGGATCGTCGGGGTCCAGCTCGCCGAAGATGCGATCCCCCGCCTTGAACGTGCCCTTGAGCATCTCCTCGGCCAGGGCGTCCTCGACCTCGCGCTGGATCGCGCGCCGCAACGGACGCGCGCCGAACTGCGGATCCCAGCCCTTCTTGGCCAGAAGCGCCTTGGCGTCTTCGGTGACCTCCAGGTCCATCTCCTGAGCCTTGACCTCGCGGACCACCTTCGCCAGCTCCAGGCTCACGATCTGCTTGATCTGATCGAGGGTGAGCTGGTGGAAGACGACCGTCTCGTCCACGCGGTTGAGGAACTCCGGGCGGAAGACGTGCTTGACCTCGTCCAGCACCTTGTTCTTCATCCGCTCGTAGGCCTTGACCTCATCGAGCTGCTGGTCCTTGCTCGGCCGGAAGCCGATCTCCGTGTTGGTGGTCATGCCCATGGCGCCGACGTTCGACGTCATGATGATCACTGTGTTCTTGAAGTCGACGATGCGCCCCTGACTGTCGGTCAGACGGCCATCCTCGAGCACTTGCAGCAGCAAGTTGAAGACGTCCGGGTGCGCCTTCTCGATCTCGTCGAGCAGGACCACGCTGTACGGGCGCCGGCGCACCGCCTCCGTGAGCTGACCGCCTTCTTCGTAGCCGACGTATCCCGGAGGGGCACCGACCAGGCGCGAGACGGAGTACTTCTCCATGTACTCGCTCATGTCGATGCGGATCATCGCCTCCTGGTCGTCGAACATGTACTCCGCCAGCGCTCGCGCCAGCTCGGTCTTGCCGACGCCCGTCGGCCCCAGGCAGATGAACGAGCCGATCGGCCGCTTGGGATTCTTGAGCCCCGCGCGCGAGCGGCGAATCGCCCGCGTCACGACCTGCACCGCCTCGTCCTGCCCGATGATCCGCTCGTGCAGCTTGTCGGCCATCGAGAGCAGCTTCTGCGTCTCCGTCTCGGCGAGCTTGGAGACGGGGATCTTCGTCCAGCTGCTGACGATGTAGGCGATATCCTCGGCGCCCACCTGGTGGACCTTGTCGCCCATCTTGGCCTTGCGCTCGTGCCACTCGGTCTCCAGGCGCTGCTTCTCCAGACGCAGCTTCTCTTCGCGGTCCCGGATGGCGGCGGCCCGCTCGAACTCCTGCGCCTTGATGACCGCCTCTTTCTCCTGCTTGACGCGGCGGATCTCGTTCTCGACCTCCCGGATCTCGGGCGGCGGCAGTGTGGCCTGCAGCCGCACGCGGCTGGACGCCTCGTCGATGAGGTCGACGGCCTTGTCGGGCAGGAAGCGGTCGGTGATGTAGCGGTCGGAGAGCTTCGCCGCCGCGACGAGCGCCTCGTCGGTGATCTTGACGCGGTGGTGGGCCTCGTAGCGATCGCGCAGCCCCTTGAGGATCTCCACGGTCTCCTCGACGCTCGGCTCGCCGACGATGATCGGCTGGAAGCGCCGCTCGAGCGCGGAGTCCTTCTCGATGTGCTTGCGGTACTCGTTGAGCGTCGTCGCGCCGATGCACTGCAGCTCGCCGCGCGCCAACGCCGGCTTGATGATGTTCGACGCGTCGATCGCGCCCTCGGCGGCACCGGCTCCGACCAGCGTATGCAGCTCGTCGATGAAGAGGATGATCTCGCCGGCCGCGCCGCGGATCTCGTCCATCACGCGCTTCATGCGCTCTTCGAACTCGCCGCGATACTTCGTGCCGGCGACCAGTCCCGCGAGATCGAGGGTGATCACGCGCCGGTCGCGCAACGGCTCCGGAACCTCGCCCTTGATGACGCGCTGGGCCAAGCCCTCGGCGATCGCCGTCTTGCCGACGCCCGGCTCGCCGATGAGGGCGGGGTTGTTCTTGGTGCGCCGGCTGAGGATCTGGATGACCCGCTCGATCTCGTTGGCCCGGCCGATCACCGGGTCCAGCTTGCCGTCGCGCGCAAGCTGCGTGAGGTCGCGACCGTACGTGTCGAGCGTGGGCGTCTTCGACTTGCCCTTGGGCTGGGGAGCCTGTCCCTCCGCGCCCAGGAGGCTGGTCGTCTGCACGCGCACCTTCGCCGGATCGACGCCCAGGTTGGTCAGCACGCGCGCCGCCACGCCCTCCCCTTCGCGGATCAGGCCCAGGAGGAGGTGCTCGGTCCCGATGTAGTTGTGATTGAGCTGGCGGGCCTCTTCGAACGCGAGCTCGATGACGCGCTTGGCCCTCGGCGTGAAGACCATCTCCTGCTGAACGGTCTGCCCGCCGCGGCCGACGATCGCTTCGACCTCCTGGCGTACCTTGGCCAGGTTGACGCCGAGCGTCTCGAGGACTTTCGCGGCCAGGCTCTCACCCTCACTGATGATTCCCAGCAGGATGTGCTCCGTCCCGATGTAGTTGTTGCCGAGACGCTGCGCCTCTTCTTGTGCCAGGACGATCGAACGGCGCGCGCGCTCGGTGAAGGGTTCCCACATTGACATCGTTAGCGAGTCTCTCCCATCCGGTGCCCCCGGAGCGCGAACATCATTTGCGATGCTTCCGGCTGGGCGCCGTACACCCCTACAACGCGGGCGCGCCCCCGAGGGATGCGCTCGATCTCGCCGGCGAGGCGAGCGGTGCCCTGCCGGCGGCGCTCAGCACGGATAGGCGGAGAACGCTTCGCGCAGCAGGGTGGCGCGCAAACGGTTAGCCGAGGCGTTGCCTCCTGTCGATGCCGCGGAAGACGATCCCTCGTTCGCGACGCCCCCGAGGGCGGCCGGGCCGATGCGGTAGAGCAAGGCGTTGAGCGTCGAGCGCGCGATTTCCGGCAGAATGCGCTCGTGACTCCCCCACCGCACCAGCGAAAGCAGCTCGGCGGCCTCGCCGTAGCCCATGGCGCGCGCCGTCTTGAGGGTGCCAAAGGCACGCCAGATGCGGTCGACTACCGCGTCGCGCGCGGTCTGCAGGAGGTCCTCCCGCGCCGCGCCCTCACGCTCGATCAGCGAGCGGGCAACCCCCTCGACCTTCGCCAGCAGCTCACGCTCGGCAGCGCCGAGCGTCGCCTGGTTGCTGATCTGAAAGACCGCTCCAGCGGCGTCCGTTCCCTCGCCGTAGATGCCGCGCGCCGTGACGCCCAGACCCGCGAGACCCTCGAAGACCCGCGGCAAGGCGCCGGAGACGGCCAGCGCCGGCAGATGGAGCATCACGCTCGCGCGCATCCCAGTCCCGGCATTGCTCGGGCAGCTCGTGAGATACCCCCAGCGTTCGGAGAACGCGAAGTCCAAGCGGCTCTCGAGCGCGTCGTCCAGCGCCTCGGCGCGAGCGAAAGCGCCCTGGAGGTCGAGGCCGGGGAGGATGCACTGCAGGCGCAGATGGTCCTCCTCGTTGACCATGCCGCTGGCGTCGCCGTCGAAGAGGACCAGCGCCCCCGAGGCTCCGGCAGCCAGCTGGGGGCTGATGAGGAACTTCTCGACCAGGATCGCCCGCGCGCGCTCCGAGACCTCGCCCAGGCTCACCGTGCGCGCGCCCGGCAAGACGTCGCGCGCGGCATCGAAGAGCATCGCCTCCACGTCGCGGCGCTCCTGCTCGCCGGCAACGGAGGGGAAGCGCCGTCCCGCGAGGTTCCGCGCGAAACGCACGCGCGTGCTGATGACCAGGCCTCCGCACGGGCCGTCGCCTTCCATCCAGGCCATGGGCTCGCGCAGCAGCGCCGCCAGCTCCTGCGGCCTCACGGCTCGCTCCACCCGTGCTCGGCGTCGAGCGCTCTCAGGCGATCGCGCAGCTCGACGGCGTGCTCGAAGCGCTCCGTCCGAATCGCGTCCTCCAACCGCGCCCTCAGACGCTCGGCCTCGCGCACCGCGCGCAGGCCGCGCCACGCCCGCTTGGGAATCTTGCCGGCGTGCCGCGTGGTGGGCTGGAGTTGCGCGAGCAGCGGCTCCAAGCGCTCCGAGAACGCTTCGTAGCAGCGCTCGCAGCCCAGACGCTGGCTGCGCGCGAAGGCCTCGAAGGTCAATCCGCATCCCGGGCACCCCGGCTGATCCGGGCGCGGGCCCTCGCCGGCGACGACGGCGTCGAGCAAGCCGGAAAGCAGCTCCAGCAGTCCGGCGGCGCCGGGGAGGCCCGCGCATCGGAGGCACAGGTCCACCGATCCGGCCTCACCTCCGACGATGCGGGTCACGCGGATCTCCGGCTCACGCTCACGGCAATGCTCGCAGAACACGAACAGGGCGGTTCGCGCAGGTGCGCGACCGCCCTTCCGTTCGTCGAGTGGGCGACGCCGAACGTGACCTCGAGCGGCGGAACCCTACTCTGACCGGAGCCGCTCTGCTGTGCGGGCGTGCGTGGCGCCATTTGCGTTCGCCCCGCCTGCGGTTTCGGGCTCGCCGACGCGCTCGAGGTGGCTTCAGTTTACCACCATCGGCCCCGTCGGTAACGCCTTCGGCCCACGAAAGCGCCCCCCCGGCAGTCGGCCGCGCTCCCCCCGGGACCTCGAACGCCGACGGCGAACAGCCATCACATTATGCCGAGTTACGAAGAAGTGCGAACCGCTCTCACCGAGGTCTACGATCCGGAGCTCAACATCTCGATGGTGGAGCTGGGCCTGATCTACGGCATCGAGGTCGAAGGAGCGCAGCAGGACGAGGTGACGGTCACGATGACCCTGACCTCGCCGATGTGCCCCGTGGGACCCATGTTCAAGCAGGCCGTCGAGGAAAAAGTCAAGGCTGTCCCCGGCGTCAACAAGACGCGCGTCGAGATCACGTTCTCGCCGCCGTGGGACCCGCGAACGATGGCCAGCGAAGAGGCCAAAATGGAGCTGGGAATCTGGTAGCGAACGGAGCGGGCGTGCAGACGACCGGCAAAGAGAGCAAAATCGACGAGCTTCGCCGCAAGCGTGCCGAGACGATGGTGCCCGCGGGGGAAGCGGCCGTCGAGCGGCAGCACCAGCGCGGCAAGCTGACGGCGCGCGAGCGCATCGAACGACTGGCGGATCCCGGCAGCTTCGTCGAGCTCGACCAGTTCGCCGCGCACCGTCAGCGCGCGTTCGGCATGGGCGATAAGCGCTACCTCGGCGACGGCGTCGTCACCGGACGCGCGACCGTCGGCGGGCGCCAGGTCTTTCTCTTCTCTCAAGACTTCACCGTGATGGGGGGATCCCTCGGCGAGGTCTTCGCCGAGAAGATCTGCAAGGTGATGGACCTCGCCGTCCGTACCGGCTCTCCCGTCATCGGGATCAACGACTCGGGGGGAGCCCGCATCCAGGAGGGCGTGGTCAGCCTCGGAGGCTACGCGGAGATCTTCTGGCGGAACGTCCAAGCCTCGGGCGTGGTCCCGCAGATCTCGCTGATCGCGGGCCCCTGCGCCGGCGGCGCCGTCTACTCCCCGGCGATGACCGACTTCGTCCTGATGACCGAGCGGATCGCGCAAATGTTCATCACCGGTCCCGAGATCATCAAGACCGTCACGGGCGAAGAGGTCAGCTTCGAGGAGCTGGGCGGCGCATACACCCATTCCACCAAGAGCGGCGTGGCGCACATGATCGCGGCCGACGAGGACGAGATGCTGGAGCAGGCGCGCGTCCTGCTGAGCTACATCCCTCAAAACAACCTCGAGGATCCGCCGCGCGTCGCCTGCGACGACGACCCGGAGCGCGTGGACGAGGAGCTGGCCGGGATCGTCCCGGACAACCCCAACCAGCCGTACGACATGCTGGAGATCGTTCACCGCGTGGTGGACGACGGAGAGTTCTTCGAGATCCAGCCGCTCTACGCGCAGAACATCCTCTGCGGCTTCGCGCGCTTCGACGGGCGCAGCGTGGGCATCGTCGCCAACCAACCCAAGGTTCTGGCCGGCGTGCTCGACATCAACTCCTCCATCAAGGCCGCCCGCTTCGTGCGCTTCTGCGACGCGTTCAACATCCCGCTGGTCACCCTCGTCGACGTCCCGGGCTTCCTGCCGGGAACGGCGCAGGAGTACGGCGGGATCATCAAGCACGGCGCCAAGCTCCTCTACGCCTACGCCGAAGCAACCGTGCCCAAGATCACCGTCATCACGCGCAAGGCCTACGGCGGCGCATACGACGTGATGGCCTCCAAGCACATTCGGGCCGATTTCAACGTGGCGTGGCCAAGCGCCGAGATCGCCGTGATGGGGCCGCAAGGAGCCGTCAAGACCATCTTCCGGCGCGAGATCGAGAGCGCGCCCGATCCGCAGGCCAAGACGGACGAGCTGGTGGCCGAGTACTCGCGTCGCTTCGCCAACCCGTTCGTCGCCGCCGAGCGCGGCTACATCGACGACGTGATCGAGGCGCCCCAGACGCGCGCCACGATCTGCCGGGCCCTCGAGATGCTGGAGAACAAGCGCGTCGAGCGCCCCGCGCGCAAGCACGGCAACATTCCTCTTTAGGAGCCGAGCCCGCTTCACGTCACCCTCATCCATGGGGGGAGGGTAGGCTCCTAGCCGGGGGGAACCCGGCGGGCTATGCCTACGCTCCTCCGCCGCGCACTGCCGGCGCTGCTCCTCCTTGCCGCCATCGCGGCCGTCGCCGCCCCGGGAGCGGCCCGCACGCGCCCCTCCGACGATCGCCCCAACGAGACGAGCACCGCGACGCCGCCGCCGTATCATCCGAACCTGAGCATCGCCTTCGGTCCCTTCGCGCTCGGCGCGAAGCGCAGCGAGATCGATCACCTCGCCGGCACCGCCTCCAACCCGAAGAACGACGTGGTTCGCTACCAGCTGCAAGACGGCGAGACCGTCTCCGTGACCTATGCGAACGACGCGGCGAAAGCCATCAGCATCACGCGGCCTTTCGGCGCCAAGACGAAGGCCCTGCTCGCCACCTCCGACGGAATTCGCTTGGGAGCGCCGATCGGGGCGGCCCTTCCGCTCTACGGGCCGCCGGCCGCCGAAGAGCCCGGCAAGGGCCCGGGCTACACGCTGTACGCGTGGCGGATGCACGAAGGGCGGAGCGTCGTCTTCCAGACCTTCCTCGGGAGCATCGTCTCGGTCGATCTCCTCCCGCCCAATCCCTATCCGCCCGACGTCAAGATCCTCGGCGGAAGCGGAACCTCCCAGGAAGATCCGCTGAAGATCTCGGCCCCGACCCACGACAAGGCCGTGGAGGCGGAATACACGTGGCTCCAGCGGGTCAATTGCGGCGCCGCGGGCTTCCGGTTCGTCTACGAGAAGAACCTCACCGACAAGAACAGAAAGCTCGAGAAGCTGTCGCTCTACTGCGACGCCGACCAGGCCGTCTACTTCTTCGACGTCACCGACGTCCCCAAGACGAAGTGAGGCACACGCATGGGATTGCTTGACGGAAAGCGCGCCTTGGTCACCGGGGTGGCCAATCGCTGGAGCATCGCCTATGCCATCGCCAAGGCATGTCACGAGCAGGGAGCTCGCCTGGCCTTCACCTACCAGGGCGAGCGCGTGCGCGACGAGGTGGAAAAGCTCGCCGCGGAGTGCGGCGGAGCTCCGGTGCTCGAGTGCGACGTTTCCAAGGACGAGCACCTGGCGCGGTTGCGTGCCGACTTGCGCGAGCGTCTGGGGGGCCTCGACACGCTCATCCACTCCATCGCCTATGCCAACAAGGAAGACCTGGCCGGCAAGGTCTACGAGACCACGCGCGCGGGGTTCGCGCTCTCGCTCGACATCTCGGCGTACTCCCTGATCGCTCTGGTCGGCGCGCTGCACGAGATCCTCGCCGACGGCGCCAGCATCATGGCGCTCAGCTATCTGGGCGCCACGCAGATCGTGCCGAACTACAACCTCATGGGCATCGCCAAGGCGGCCCTCGAGGCCGAGGTCCGGTATCTGGCCTACGATCTGGGAGCGCGCGGCATCCGCGTCAACGCCATCTCGGCGGGACCCGTGAAGACCGCCTCCTCGCGGCAGGTCGCGGGCTTCTCCAACATCCTCAACGTGGTTCCCAAGGTCGCGCCGCTCAAGCGCAACATCACCGCGGCGGACGTCGCCGACACAGCGGTCTATCTCGCCTCGGATCTCTCGCGGGCGATCACCGCCGACGTTCACTTCGTCGACGCCGGCTTCCACGCCGTCGGCCTCCCCCCGCTCGAGCCGGCGGGTTGACTCGGCCATGATCGTCGAGGGCGGGAGCGCCACGCCCGAGGAGATCGCCGCGGTTGTCGCGGCGATCGAGAGCACCGTCGCCGCGCCAATGGCCGCCGCCGCGCCGGCGACGCCGCCGTGGCGCATCGCGGCGCGTCTTCCCGCGAGCGATCTCGACGCGGTGCGCCGGGCACGCGGCGCCTGGCATCTCTTCCGCCGCGGTCTCCGCTAGCAGGGTGCGGAAGAACCCCTGCGCTGATCGCTAGGAGCGTTTCCGCACCCTGCTAGAGGCCGTGGACCCCGCCGGGGTCGATCGGCACCAGCGCAGCTAGGCCCGCGTCGGCCTCGAAGGCCGCCGCCGCGGAGAGCAGTGGCGCCTCGCCGCGCGGCGGCCCGATCATCTGCAGGCCCACGGGAAGCCCCTCGGCGGTGAAACCGCACGGCAGGGAGAGCGCGGGGGATGCGGCGAGGGTGATGGCATACGTGGCGATCAGCCAATCCACGTAGTTGTCGAAACGCCGCCCCTCGACTTGGTCCACGTAGCGCACGTCGACGTCGAAGGGCGGAACGATCACGGCCGGCGCGAGCAGGATCGGGTAGCGCTCGAAGAAGGCGGCCACGCGCGCGTAAAGCGCGCCGCGAGCCCGCTCGGCCCGCCCGATATCCTCGGCGCTCAGCCTGCACCCGGCCTCGATGTTCCACACCACCTCGGGCTTGAGCGCGTGGCGATGCTCGGCCAGCAAGGGCGACATGCGCTCCGCGAAGCCCGCGGCGCGCAGCGTCTGGAAGATCTCGCGGGCGTCGGAGAGATCCGGCGAGACTTCTTCGACGCGCACGCCCAGCGCCTCGAAGCGCCGGGCAGCGGCGTCGCAGACGTCTCGCACGGCTCGCGACACCGGCATGATCCCGCCGAGATCGGGCGCGTAGGCCATGCGCTCCGGCAAGCGCGGGCGGTCGACGGCCTCGACGAACGGACGCGCCGGCGCGTCGAACGAGAGCGGATCCTCGGGATGGTGGCCGCACATCGCGTCCAGCAGCAGCGCCACGTCCCCCACGCTGCGGCCCATCGGGCCGTTCACCGAGAGGGTGTCGAACGGCAGCGGCGCGGGACCGTGAGCGACGCGGCCGGGCGAAGGACGCAGGCCCACCACTCCGCAGTAGCTCGCCGGAATGCGCAGCGAGCCGCCGAGATCCGAGCCGGTGGCCAGCCACACCTCGCCGCAGGCCAGCGCCACCGCCGATCCGCCCGACGAGCCGCCGCTGGTGCGCGAGAGATCCCAGGGGTTGCGCGTCTTGCCGAAGACCTCGTTGAACGTGTTCGCGCCGGCGCCGAACTCCGGCGTGTTCGACTTGGCGATCACGATCGCGCCCCGCTCCTCCAGGCGCTCGACCAAGATGTCGGAGCGCTCCGGCACGTGATCGGCATAGATGGTGGAGCCGTACGTGGTTCGCACGCCCGCGACGTCGGTCAAATCCTTCACCGCGATGGGCAGGCCGGCCAGCCACGCCGGATGGTCGCGGCGCCCCTCGCTCAAGCGCTGCAACGCCGAGCGCGCACGCTCGGCGCAGAGCGTGGGCAAGGCGTTGACCTTGGCCTCCACCTGGGCGATCCGCGTCAACGCCGCCTCGAGCAGATCGCGGGGATGGAGCTCGCCCGCGCGCAAGAGGCGCACCGCCTCGCGCGCCGAGAGACGCAGCACGTCGGTCAGCATGACCCACGATTCCCGGCAGGACGGCGTGGCTTCCTCCGCCAAGGCCGGAACGTCGTCGACGTTGCGGAGGTTTCGGGCCATCTTCAGCAAGCTCTTGATCGCCAACCGCGGTGAGATCGCCGTGCGCGTCCTGCGCACCGCTCGCGAGATGGGCATCGCCACCGTGGCCGTCTACTCCGAAGCCGACCGCGACGCGCTGCACGTGCGCCTGGCCGACGAGGCGTATCTGCTGGGGCCCGCTCAGCCGGCGCTGTCGTACTTGAACGTGGAGCGGCTCCTCGAGGTTGCGCGCGCCTCGGGCGCGCAGGCCGTCCATCCCGGTTACGGCTTTCTCGCCGAGAACGCCGCGTTCGCGCGCGCCGTGATCGCCGCCGGCTTGGTCTGGGTCGGTCCGAATCCCGACGCCATCGACGCGATGGGCGACAAAGTGCGCGCGCGCGAGGCCATGGTGGCCGCGGGCGTCCCGGTGGTTCCGGGCACCATCGCGCCCTTGGCGGGAGCCGCCGACGCCGTGCGCGTGGCCAAGGAGATCGGACTCCCCATCGCGCTGAAGGCATCCGGCGGAGGGGGCGGCAAGGGCATGAAGGTCGCCCGCACGCTCGACGAGGTCGAGCCGGCCTTCAACGTCGCCCAGCGCGAGGCGCAGGCGTACTTCAAGAACCCGACCATCTACGTCGAGAAGTATCTCGAGAACCCCAAGCACGTGGAGCTCCAAGTGCTCGCCGACAAGCACGGCAACGTGATCTCCGTCGGCGAGCGCGACTGCTCGCTCCAGCGCCGTCACCAGAAGCTCTTCGAAGAGGCGCCTCCGCAGGTCCCCGAGCGCATCCTCGAGCAGCTGCGCGAAGCCGGCGTGCGCGCCGCGCGGGCGATTGGCTACGACAGCGCCGGGACGATCGAGTCGCTGGTCAGCGGCGAGCAGTTCTACTTCCTGGAGATGAACACGCGCATCCAGGTGGAGCACACGATCACCGAAGAGCTCACCGGGATCGACTTGATCCGCGAGCAGATCCGCGCGGCCGCCGGCGAGCCGCTCTCCGTGACGCAGAGCGAGGTGCGCCCGCGCGGCCACGCCATCGAGGTGCGCGTCAACGCCGAGGACCCCTCGGACAACTTCCGCCCCGCGCCGGGCACGATTACCGCCTACCGCGAGCCCGCGGGCTTGGGCGTGCGCATCGACTCCGCCGCCTATGCCGGCTGCACCATTCCCCCCGACTACGACTCCATGGTGGCCAAGCTCGTGGTCTGGGCTCCCACCCGGGAGCAGGCACTGGCGCGCCTCGACCGCGCGCTCTGGGAGTATCGCATCGGCGGCGTGGTGACCACGATCCCGTTCTTCCGCGAGCTCCTGCGTCACCCGGCCGTGGTCGACGCCGGCTACGGCACGGCCACGCTCGAGCCGTTCGCGCTGGAGGCCGCGCCGCGTCTGCGCGCCGCCGCCGGCGCCGCTCCCCACGCGGAGCACGCGGAGGGCGCCCCCTCACCCGGAGGCGAGACCATCCGCGTGGAGGTCAACGACAAGCTCTATCGCGTGCGGCTGGTCGATCGCCCCGCATCCGCGGCGGCACCCGCCACGGCGAACGGACGCGCCCCCGCGCCGCGGCGAACGAAAGCGCCATCCAAGCGGATCGTCCACGGCGGGAACGATGTGCGGTCGCCCATGCACGGAGTGGTCGCCGAGATCGCCGTGAAGGAGGGGCAGGATGTCGCCGAGGGCGATCTGGTCGCGGTCGTCGAGGCGATGAAGATGATGAACGAGATCCGCGCGCACAAAGCTGGCACGGTGGCGAAGGTGCATGCGTCCGCCGGAGCGTCCGTGGACGTGGACGCGCCGCTGGTCACGCTCGCCTGACGCATGCGCGACGAAACGCTGATCACGCTTGCGGGGCGTGATCCGAAGCGATCCCACGGGGCCGTCAACACGCCGGTCTATCACGCCTCGACGATCGCGTTCGAGCGCGTGGCGGAGATGGTGGAGGCTCACGACCGTCCCTTCGAGCCCGGAACGATCGTCTACGGGCGCTTCGGCACCCCCACCACGTTCGCGCTCGAGGAGGCGGTGGCCACGCTGGAAGGCGGGCATCGCGCCATCGCCGTCTCGTCGGGCCTGGCCGCCATCACCGCGGCGCTCGGCGCCTTCGCCAAGGCCGGCGGCCACGTGCTGGTCGCCGATTCGAGCTACGGCCCCACCCGGTCGTTCTGCGAGCGCGGCCTGACCGCCGGCGGCGTCGAGGTCACGTACTACGACCCCTCCATCGGCAGCGCCATCGAGGCGTTGCTGCGCCCCAACACCACGGCAATCTACCTTGAGTCGCCGGGCTCGCTCACGTTCGAGGTGCAGGACGTTCCCGCGATCACCGCCGTGGCGCGCCGCCATGGCATCCCCACCGTCATCGACAACACCTGGGCCACGCCGTACTTCTTCAAGCCCTTCGCCCACGGCATCGACGTCTCGGTACACGCCGCCACCAAGTACATCGGCGGCCACTCCGATCTGATGCTCGGCATCATCGTCGTCAACGAGGAGAACTTCGACCGCGTGCGGCGCCACGTCGCACTCCTCGGTCACTCGGCCGCCCCCGACGACTGCTTCCTCGCGCTGCGCGGCCTGCGCACGCTGGCCGTGCGCCTGCGGCGTCACCAGGAGAGCGCTCTGGCCGTGGCGCGCTGGCTCGCCGAGCGTCCCGAAGTCGAGCGCGTCCTGCACCCGGCCCTGCCGAGCTGCCCCGGTCACGAGCTGTGGCGGCGCGATTTCCTGGGTTCCTCGGGCCTCTTCTCGCTCGTGCTCCGGCCGGTTGCCCTCGAGCGCGTGCACGCCATGCTGGAGTCGCTCGAGCTCTTCGCGCTGGGCTACAGCTGGGGCGGGTTCGAGAGCCTGGCCATTCCGACCGATCCCGCTCCGCTGCGCACGGCCGCCTCGTGGCGCGCGCAGGGCCCTGTCGTCCGGCTCCACATCGGTCTGGAGGATCCCGCCGACCTCCTCGCCGATCTCGAGCAAGGCCTCGCGCGGCTAGCCGCTACGTCTTGACCGGGTCCGTCTCGTCGGTCATCCACCGCTCGGCCCAGATGGCCAGCGGCCACAGCGCATCGCGCAGCTCGGAACCCTTCTCCGTCAACGTGTAGGTGATGCGCAACGGTGGGCCCGGCTCGATGTCCCGCCGGACGAGCCCTTCTTCTTCGAGCTCGCGCAGGCGCTCCGTGAGCAAACGGTCCGAGAGTCCGGGAATCGCCCCGAGGAGCTCGTTGAAGCGATGGTCGCCGGCGAGAAGCGCGCGCAAGATCGCACCCGACCAGCGCTTGCCTACCAGCTCGATCGCTCGGTGAAAGCGCGGACAGAACTCCGTCCAGCTGCGTTCGCCATGCGTCCCTTCCGTCGTCATCGTCGTACCGTATTTCCGCCTCGTCGGCCCCGTATCATGTGGCATTTTTGGCTACTTGACATAAGTTACTCACCTATAGTAGCATAATAACGAGAAACTTACAATTGGTAAGATACTTACGGAGGATTCCCCTTTGGCTTCGGCTCTCGCGCTCCTGATCGCCCGGCTCATGATCGGGCCGGCCCTCGCGGCGCACGGTGCCCAAAAGCTCCTCGGCTGGTTCGGGGGTCATGGGCTCAAGGCGACTGCCGGCATCTTCGGTTCCATCGGCTTTCCGGCGCCGCTGCTCATGGCCGCTTTGGCCTCCCTCGGCGAGATCGGCGGAGGCCTGCTGCTCGCGCTGGGGTGGCTCAACCCCGTGGGCCCCGCGATCATCGTCTCCGTGATGCTCGTCGCCGCCGTCAGCGTCCACGCCCGCAACGGATTCTTCGCCATGAAGAACGGCTACGAGCTCCCTTGGATGTACGCGGCCTCCGCAATCGCCCTGGCCTTCGCCGGGCCCGGGGCGATCTCGCTCGACGCACTCGCGCCCATCCCGGCCCTCTCCGACCCCGCGACGGCGTGGCTGCTCATCGCGATCGGCGCCCTCGGCGGGCTGCTCGTCCTCGCGCTGCGCCGCGCTCCTCGGACCGGCGGCCAGAGCGCCTGACACGCGACGCTCTCGAACCGCCACCTCATTTCATCGCACCTTGCTCAGACGAAAGGCATCCGCACGATGACCACCCAGACCCTCGACTCCGCCGCCACCTGGCAGATCGACGCCACGCACTCCAGCGCCGACTTCGCCGTCCGCCACATGATGATCGCCAAGGTGAAGGGCACCTTCCGCGTCACGGCCGGCTCCGTGGAAACGGCGGCCGGCAACGCGATCCCCACCAGCGTGCAAGCCACGGTCGACGCCGCCTCCGTGAGCACGCGCGAGGCGGATCGCGACGCGCACCTGCGCTCGGCGGACTTCTTCGACGTCGAGCGCTTCCCCACGATGGAGTTCCGCTCAACGCGCATCGCCAAGCAAGACGAGACGCATTTCACGGTCACGGGCGACCTCACGCTGCATGGCGTGACCAAGACCGTCGAGCTCGCCGCGGAGTACGAGGGCGGCGGCAAGGATCCGTGGGGCAACCAGCGCATCGCCTATAGCGCGCACGCGCAGATCAACCGCAAGGACTTCGGCCTGGAGTGGAACGCGGCACTGGAGACCGGCGGCGTCCTGGTGGGCGAGCAGGTCGAGATCTCGCTGACCATCGAGGCGGTGAAGTAGCTCTTCCCCGGAATCGCGGATCGACGTCACACGCACATCGCCAAGCGGCTGGGGCATGCCTCACGAGGGGCGCTCCGACATCGGCCCGGAGACAGGAAGTCGAGAGGGCCGATGCGCCGACGAGCGGCCCCGAGGGAGGAATGCCCCGGCCGCTTGGCAACGATGGGACGAACGTCGATCGGCGATTCCCTAGCCGCGGCGGCGCAGCAGCAGCGAGTTCCCGACCACGAAGAGGCTGGAGAAGCCCATCGCCGCGGCCGCCATCACGGGGTGCACGATGCCCACGACGGCCAGCGGCACGAGCACCACGTTGTAGGCGAAGGCCCAGAACAGGTTCTGCTTGATCGTGCGCATCGTGGCGCGCGAGAGGTCGATCGCCGCGGCCACGGCCCGCGGATCCCCGGAGAGGATGGCCGCGTCGGCCGCCTCCATCGCGATCTCCGTGCCCCCGCCCATCGCCAAGCCGACGTCGGCACTGGCCAGCGCCGGGGCGTCGTTGATGCCGTCGCCCACGAACGCCACCCGCCGCCCCTCGCCGCGCAACGCGCGCACGAACTCCGCCTTGCCCTCCGGCGAGACCTCTCCCAGCGCGCGGTCGATGCCCGCGGCCCGCGCCACCGCCTCCGCCGCCTCGCGGCGGTCGCCGCTCACCAGCGCGGTCGTGATGCCCCGCTCGTGCAGGGCGGCAACCGCCTCGCGCGCAGTCGGCCGCAGCGTGTCGGCGATCTCGATCTCCCCCAAGAACTGCTCGCCGCGCGCGACGTACGCCACCGAGGCATCCTCGCGCATTGGCGGCAAGAGACGTTCCAGGGACTCCGCGCTCACGCCGTCATCGGAGAGGAACGCCCGCGTCCCCACGCGCGCCTCCCGCCCTTCGACCAGCGCGCGTACCCCGCGCCCGCGCTCGGCCACCGACTCGCTCGCCCGCGGCAAAGCAATACCGCGCTCCTGCGCCGCTCGCACGATCGCCGCCGCCAGCGGGTGCGAGGAGGCGCGTTCCACGGCCGCCGCGACGGCGAGGAGCTCCCGCTCGTCGACGCCGTCGGCGCCGTGCGCGCCTACCACTTCCGGACGTCCGCGCGTCAGCGTCCCCGTCTTGTCGAAGACCACGGCCTCGACCCCGCCGATGCGCTCCAGCGACTCCGCGCCCTTGAAGAGCACGCCGCGCTGGGCGCCCACCCCCACCGCCACCATGATCGCCGTGGGTGTCGCCAAGCCCATGGCGCACGGACAGGCCACGACCAGGACCGCGACGGCAGCGATCAGCGCCTCCGACCACGGGTGACCCGCGATCATCCAGCCGACCAGGGTCAGCGCGGCAACCGCGAGGATGACGGGAACGAAGACGCCGGCAACCCGATCGGCCAGGCGCTGCACCGGCGCCCGCGAGCCTTGCGCCTCGCGCACCACCGCCACGATGCGGGCGAGCACCGTGCCCGCGCCGACCGCCTGCGCGCGCACCTCCAACGCGGCATCCCCGTTGAGCGTTCCGCCCGTCACGGAGGAGCCTGGAGCCACCTCCACGGGGATCGGCTCACCGGTGAGCATCGAGACGTCCACGGCCCCGCTGCCCGCCGCCACCACCCCGTCGACGGGGATGCGCTCGCCGGGCGGCACGATCACCACGTCTCCGCGCACCACGCGGTCGATCGCGATCTCACGCGTCTGACCATCCGCGCCACGGATCCGCGCCGTCTGCGGGCGCAGCGACATGAGCGCCCGGATGGCGAGATTGGTGCGCCCTTTTGCCACCGCCTCGAGGTACTTGCCGAGATAGATCAGCACGACGATCGCGACGACGCTCTCGAAGTACGTCGGACGCATCGCGAGCATGGCGTAGACCGAGTACGCGAGGGCCGCCGTGGAGCCGAGGGAGACCAGCGTGTCCATGTTGGCCGCGCCGTGGCGCAGTTGCGTGAGCGCGCCGCGGTGGAAGCCGAAGCCCACCACGCCCCATGCCGGGATCGCCAGCGCGAGCATCAGCCAGTCCTTGCCGGTGAACGCCGGCACGGCCATGCCGAGGAGCAGTGTCGGCACCAGCAGCGCCACGCCCAAGACGAGGATGCGGCGGCTGCGCGCCAGCTCGCGCTCGCGGCGCCGTGCGTCCTCGTCCTCCGCCTCCAAGCCGGCGTTCTCCACGGGGCGCGCGTGGTATCCCGCCTGCTCAACGGCCGCCTCCAGCGCCTCGATCGAGACGGCGGCGTCGTGCGCGATCAGCGCGCGCTCCGTGGCCAGGTTGACCCCCGCCGACTCCACGCCGGGCACGCGCTCGAGGTACTTGGTGACGCGCGCGACGCACGACGCGCACGTCATCCCCTCGACCGCGAGCTCCGTCTTACTCGGCGAGCGCGTATCCGGCATCGTCCAAGACCGCGGAGATGACGCCCGGGTCGACGGGGCGCTCCGTTTCGAGGAGCGCCGAGCCGCTGGGGAGATCGACTCGGACCGAGCGCACGCCCGGCACGGATTGCAGCGCCTCGGTCACGTGGCGCACGCAGTTGTTGCAGGTCATGCCCTGCACGAAGATCTTCTGGGTCACGGTAGTCGTCACAGCAATTCCTTGTTGAACGCGAGGGCATCCATCAGCTCACCGATCACGCGGTCGTCCTCGCCGGTGCGGATCGCTTCGGCGAAGCAGTGCTCGAAGTGGTTGCGAAGCTCCATCCGGCCCACGCGGTCGAGCGCGGCGCGGATCGCCGAGATCTGCTTGATGACGTCGACGCAGTACGCCTCGTCTTCGACCATGCGGATGACGGCGTCCAGGTGGCCCCGCGCCGACCGCAGACGGTTGAGCATCTCGCTCTTGCGCTCCGGCGGCACGTGGCGCGCCCGGCGCTGCTCGCCCTTGACGGTGGTCTTCACGCTGCCATCCTACCCCACCCGGGGTGGGGTGTAAACCCCCGGCAGGGTGGAGGACGCCCCGGCCCCGGCGAAGGCCAAGGCCTCATGACCACCCCGCCCAACCGGCGCGACCGCGCCGCCAACGACTCCGGAGTTCCGCTGCGCGACGTCTTCCGCCCGGGAGATGCCGACTTTTCCGCGCAGGCTGGCGAGCCCGGCGCCTATCCCTTCGTGCGCGGCATCCGCCCCGACATGTTCCGCGGCCGCCTCTGGACCATGCGCCAGTACGCCGGCTTCGCTACGGCCGCGGAGTCGAACGAGCGCTACCGCTATCTGCTGGCGCGCGGCCAAACCGGACTCTCCGTGGCGTTCGATCTGGTCACCCAACTCGGCTACGACTCCGACGCGCCACAGGCTCGCGGCGAGGTGGGCAAGGTCGGCGTTGCCATCGACTCGATCGAGGACATGGAGACGCTCTTTCGCGAGATCCCGCTCGACGAGGTGACCGTCTCGATGACGATCAACGCGCCGGCCTCGATCCTGCTGGCGCTGCTGCTTGCGGTAGCCCGGCGCCGCGGCATCCCGTTCGCCAAGCTGGGCGGAACGATCCAGAACGACGTGCTCAAGGAATACGCGGCCAGGGGGACCTACATCTTTCCGCCGCAGCCGGCGATGCGCCTCATCACCGACGTCTTCGCGTATTGCGCGCGCGAGGTGCCCAGCTGGAACACGATCTCCATCAGCGGATACCACATTCGCGAAGCGGGATCGACGGCGGTGCAAGAGCTGGCCTTCACGCTCTCCAACGCCAAGGCGTATCTGCAGGCGGCCGTGAGCGCCGGGCTCGACCCCGACGCAGTGGCGCCGCGCCTCTCCTTCTTCTGGAACGCGCACAACGACGTGTTCGAAGAAGTCGCGAAGTTCCGCGCGGCGCGCGCCATCTGGGCGGAGATCACGCGCGAGGTCTTCGGCTGCAAGGACCCGCGCTCGTGGATGCTGCGCTTTCACGCTCAGACGGCGGGCTCCACGCTCACGGCGCAGGAACCGGACAACAACGTCGTCCGCGTCACGCTGCAGGCTCTGGCCGCCGTGCTGGGCGGCGCTCAGTCGCTGCACACCAACGGCCGCGACGAGGCGCTTGCCCTTCCCACCGCCGAGTCGGCGCGCCTGGCACTGCGCACGCAGCAGGTCATCGCCTACGAGTCCGGCGCGGCGGACGTCGTGGATCCGCTGGGCGGCTCGTACTACGTGGAGTACCTGACGGGGGAGCTGGCGGCGCGCGCCCGCGCCCTGATCGCCGAGGTGGACGCCATGGGTGGCAGCGTGAAAGCCATCGAGTCGGGCTGGATGCAGACGCAGATCGCGGACGCGGCCTACGCGGCTCAGCAACGCATCGAGCGCGGCGAGCAGGTGGTGGTGGGCGTCAACGCCTTCGTCGAGAAGGATGGCGGCACGCAAATCCCCTTGCAGCGCATCGACGAGGCCGTGGAGCGCGAGCAGGTGGGGCGGCTGCGCGCCTTCCGCGCGCGGCGCAACGGGGAGCTGGTCGATCAGCACCTCGCCGCGGTCAAACGCGCGGCGATGGGTACGGAGAACCTGATGCATCACTTCGTGGAGGCCGTGGACGCCGGGGCGACGCTGGGAGAGATCTGCGACGTCCTGCGCTCGGTCTTCGGCTCGCACAAGCAGGAGGCATACGCGTAGGAGCCCCTTCGACGGGCTCCTGAACCCCCACCGGGGGAGACGACGACGGGAGGGTGGATGATGGCCGTCAGAGAGATGAGCGAACCGCGCGTTGACGACCGCCGCGCGACGGCGATTGCGGTCCTTCGGCTGCTCTTCGGCGACGGGTTCGCCCGCGCGTTCGCCGTGCGCCTCTGGGACGGCACCGAGATCGAGGCGAGCGAGACGGCGAGCTTCACGCTGCTGGTGAACGCCCCCGAGGCCCTGCGGGCCGCACTTCTGCCGCCGGACGAATTGAGCGCGGGGCGGGCCTTCGTGAACGGCCTGCTGGACTGCGAAGGCGACGTCGAGGCCGCGGTCGCCCTGCTCCAGCGCACGTTTGCGACGTTCGAACCGCGCGCCTTTCCTTCGCTGCTGGCGCTCCTCATGCGCCTCCCCAAGCCGGGCGCCTATGACCACGGGGGCGAGGCGCATCTGCGCGGGCGCAGGCACTCGCTCGCGCGGGACCGCGCGGCGATCGGCTTCCACTACGACCAGCCGATCGCGTTCTACCGCGCCTTCCTGGACCGGGACCTCGTGTACTCGTGCGCCTACTTCGACGACGGCGTGGAGACGCTCGACCACGCGCAGACGGCGAAGATCGACCACGTCCTGCGCAAGCTGCGACTCCAAGCCGGCGAGCGGCTCCTGGACATCGGCTGCGGCTGGGGGTCGCTGGTGGTCCGGGCGGCAGAGCGCTTCGGCGCCCGCGTGCTGGGCGTGACGCTCAGCACGCGCCAGCACGAGGAGGCCCTCCGGCGCGTCCATCAGGCCGGCCTCTCCGCATCGGCGCGGGTCGAGCTACGCGACTACCGCGAGCTCCAGCACGAGCCGCCGTTCGACAAGATCGTCAGCGTGGGCATGTTCGAGCACGTCGGCCGAGCCAAGCTCCCGGAGTACTTCGAGACCGCCTACGCTCTGCTGCGCCCCGGCGGGCTCTTCCTCAACCACGGCATCTCGGCGCACGCGGGGGAGCACCGGGGCGGCCTGCACCGCAAGGGCTTCGTCGAGCGCTTCGTCTTTCCGGATGGCGAGCTGGTGGCGATCTCCGATGCGCTGCAAGTCGCCGAGCGCACCGGGTTCGAGGTGCGCGACGTGGAGAACCTGCGCGAGCACTACGCGCGCACGCTGCGCTGCTGGGTGGCCAATCTCGAGCGCAACCGCGCCGCCGCCGTCGAGGCCGCCGACGAGCGCACGTACCGCGTCTGGCGCCTGTATATGGCGGGCAGCGCCCAGGGCTTCGCCGCGGGGCGCATGGGTTTGCATCAGTCGCTCCTGGCCCGCCCAACCGTCGCCGGGAGCGTGGAGCTGCCGGCGACGCGAAGAGACCTCTACGTATGAGTAGCATGCAGATGCAAACCGGATCGGAGCGCGGCGCAGCGAGCGGGGCTGACAAGCCCATCGATCACGTCGCGATCGTCGTGCGCGACCTGGAGCGCACGATCGACCTCTACACCAAGACGCTCGGCTTCCGTCAGGTCTACCGCGAGACCGTCGCGGATCAGAACGTGGAGGCGGTGGGCCTGCAGGCCGGGGAGAGCGTGATCGAGCTGCTGAGGCCGCTGGCCGCCGACTCTCCGTTGGTCGCGTACCTGGGCGAGGCCGAGAGCAAGCTCCACCACACCGCCTACCGCGTCGACGACCTGGCCGGCGAACTGGCACGCCTGAAAGAGGCCGGCGTCCGTTTGATCGACGAGCACCCGCGGCGCGGCGCCCACGGGAACCTCATCGCCTTCCTCCATCCGAAATCCACGGGAGGCGTGCTGATCGAGCTCTGCCAGCACGGAGGCGGGGCTTGACCGGACGTGTTACCCTAAGGGTAATCATGTCGACGACCTCGCCCCGCTACTTTGCGTATTGGTACTTTACGGACGCCCGTCCAAGGAGCGGCTGAGGTTCGCGTATACCCCGAGAGACCAGCATCGTACGCGCCCCCGCTCCTCACCGAGCGGGGGTGCTTCATTTTTCACCATCCGGCACCGGAGGCATCATGGCTACCGTTACTCCCGTTACCGCCGCCCACCCGTCGACCAGCGCGGCCGCCCCCGCGTTCGCGTACGAGGCGTGGTACTCGGGCTTTCACCTGATGGCCGGACCGTGCAGCGTTGAGAGCCCGGAGCAGATCCACCAAACCGCCTCGTTTCTCGCCTCGCGCGGGGTGCGGATGCTCCGCGGCGGCGCCTTCAAGCCCCGCACCTCGCCGCACTCCTTCCAAGGGCTGGGCGAGCCGGGGTTGCGCCTCTTGCGCGAGGCCGCCGATGCCTACGACATGCTGGCTGTCTCCGAGGCGATGGACGTCGAGACGGTGCCGCTGGTGGCCGAGTACGTCGACGTGATCCAAGTCGGCGCCCGCAACATGCAGAACTTCTCGCTGCTCAAACGTTTGGCCAAGGAGCGCAAGCCCGTGCTCCTCAAGCGCGGCCTGGCGGCCACCGTGGAAGAGACGCTCTCCGCCGCCGAGTACGTCCTGCAGGGCAATCCCCACGTGATCCTCTGCGAGCGCGGCGTCAAGAGCTTCGAGCCCCTCACGCGCAACATGCTCGATCTGGCGGGCGCGATCCTCATGCGCCAGATGTCCACGCTCCCCGTGATCGTCGATCTCTCGCATTCAACCGGGCGCACGGATATCGTGGCCCCGCTGGCGGCGGCATGCGTGGCTCTGGGCGTGCAGGGCGTGATGGTCGAGGTCCACCCGCGCCCCGCCGAATCCGTCAGCGACGCGGCGCAGGCGATCTCGTTCTCCCAGTTCGACCAGATCCTGGCGACGATGACGCCGTACCTCGAGGCGCGCGCGACGATCGAGGCCGCGACCGCGGAGCCCGAGGCCACCGCGGCGTACGCCTAGGGGATCTCGATCACGATCTTTCCGAAGTTGACGTTCGCCTCCATCGCGCGGTGGGCGTCCGCCAGGCGCTCCAGCGGAAACGTGCAGTCCACGATCGGCTTGACCGCGCCGCGCGCCAGCAGCGGCACCACCTCGCGCGCGAACGCTTGCGTCGCCGCGCAGCGCTGTTCGAAGGGGCGTGCGCGCAGCGTCGTCCCCTCGATCCGCAGGCGCTTGGCCAGCGCCGGCGCCATGTTCACCTCGCCGTGCTGGCCGCCCAGCGACCCCACCAGCACCAGCCGCCCCTGATAGCCCAGCGAGCGCACGTTGCGGTCGAAGTAGGGCACGCCCACGTAGTCGATCACCAGGTCCACGCCTCGCCCGTCGGTGTGGCTGCGCAGCTCCTCGTCGAAGGCCGGGGTCGCCGAGACGTCGATCCCGCCCGCGAGCCCTAACGCCTCCGCGCGCTCGAGCTTCTCCGCCGTGCGCGCGGTGCCGAAGACGCGCGCCCCCGCCGCCACGGCGAGTTGGAGCGCCGAGGTGGAGACGCCGCTGCCGATGGCGTGCACCAGCACGTCGGTGCCCGGCCGCAAGCCGCCGATGGTGAAGAGCGCGTCGTGCGCCGTGATGAACGCCTCCGGCGTGCCCCCCGCCTCCACGTCGGTCAAGTTCTCCGGCACGGCCGCGAGCGCACGCTCGTGGATCGCCACGTACTGCGATTGCGAGCCGTGGGTCACCAAGCCCATGACGCGGTCGCCGGCCTTCCACTGCGTGGAGCCCGGACCCAGCGCCTCGACGACGCCGGCGAACTCCAGTCCCAGACGCGTGTTGTCGGCGCCCGGAGGCGCGGGATACTTGCCGGCCCGCTGCATGAGCTCGGCGCGGTTGAGACCCGCCGCGCGCACGCGGACCAGCACTTCGTTGGGGCCGGGAACCGGATCCGGCACCTCGGCGATCCGAATCGCCTCGGGGCCGCCGTAGGATGGAATCGTTGCGGTCAGCATGGTGCCCGTTCGATTCCCCGCGCCGGCGCCGGCTCCCGCTCGCGCCGGCCGCGCTCTACGGGCGCCCGGGATCGAGGCGCACGTCGAGTTGCGTCTCGAAGGTCCGCTGCCACGGCAGCGTGATGGTCAGTCCCGCATCCTGATAATCCGGGTAGACCTGCGCGAGGAGTTTGAGCGCTTGCTGCCAGAGCGCGGCACGGTTGTAGCTCTGCGCGAACGTGAGCGCGCCGTCGAAGAGGAGCGTGTGATCGCGCACGTCGCGCTCCGTCAATGCGCGGTTCAGCTCGGGGCGCACGATGGTGCGGAAGGCGAAGTCGTCGGCGTAGCGGTCGAGCATGAACTGCGCGTGGGCTTGCGCGTCGTAGGTTCCCATGCGCTTGGCGGCGCCCACCGTGAGGGCCTCGGCGATCGCCGTGCCGCACGTGTTCGCCGTCGTATTCCACGACGCGAAGGAGTCGATCTTGCCGGCGATGCCGCGCGCGATCAGCTCCTCCGTCAGCACCTGCTGAGCGGCCATGTCGCGCGACATCAGGAACGAGAGGTCGGCTACCGCCACCTGACCGTGACCGATCTGCGCGGCGATGGCGTCGAGAAAGCGCTGCTCCTCCGCCGGCGTCGTGTTGGGCGCGTTGACGAAGAGCGTGACGTCGGCGCCGGGGCCGTCGTCGCGCGTCGACCCCGAGAGCGCGATGAGATGGTCGATCGTCTGATCGGCCGTGGTGAACTCCAGTGGATCTTGCGTCTTCGCCCCGTCGGGGGTGGAGTAGCGCACCGCGATGCGGGGATGCCAGCCGGCCTCGCGCACGATGGCGTGGGAGAGCAGCGTCATCCCCAGCTCGTCGGCGCCCGGCTCGATGGAGGAGCGGTCGCCCAGCCCGAACGCCGCCTGCGCGCGCATCAGCGCGTGCTCGTCCTTGATGTGCAGACCCACGCGCCCCGCGTCGTCCTGCCCCAGCACCACCCGGTCGAAGCCGCCTTGCGCGGCGAGTTGCAGGAGCCACAAGTCCACGCTCGCGTTGCGCTGGCGCGCGGCGAGGTAGCTCCCCAGAGCGGGTCCCAGTTTGCGCGCCAGCTCGGCGGCCTCCGCCTTCTCCTGCGGCGTCTGCGGCGGGTCCGGCAAGTTCGCGTACTTGGTGATCAGCTGCGTCTGCACGGCCGTCGCCGGCGTCCAGGTGGGCGCCAGGCGCATCACCGTGCCGAAGACGGCGAACCACGCGTCGGGGCGTTCCGCCCGCAGGTCGCCGAGCTGCCGGA
The DNA here is from genome assembly GCA_035533275.1 of Candidatus Dormiibacterota bacterium. GTDB lineage: Bacteria > Vulcanimicrobiota > Vulcanimicrobiia > Vulcanimicrobiales > SCRA01 > SCRA01. Next base: position 91,953 of record DATLUD010000020.1, read on the forward strand.
TGCGGGAGATCGCCGTGTACTCCGGCGCGTCGTCGACGCGCGAGGCCACCAGCCCGCCGTAGACGGCCATGTCCGAGGAGACGACGATGGCCGAGACGTCGGCCGTGCGTCCGCTGCGCAGCCAGCGCAGAATGGCGTCGGGGTCGCCTGCCGTCAGGTAATGGCCCAGCAGCGCGGCCGGCGGCGTGCGCACGTCGACCCCGGCGATGCGGCCGAGCATCAACGGCAACTGATACGTGACGGGGCGGTCGTCCAGCGGCACGAAAGCGATCGGAGAGGGGGCGCTCCTGCGCCCCGAGGCCGCGCGAGCGCCGGCGGCGCCCCACCAGAGCAAGGCGAGAGCGGCCAGCACCAGCGCCGCGGCCGCCTTGCGCGCAGCGGCGAGCCTCACGGCTCCTCCAGCACGCTGCGCAGCGAGCCGCCGCTCTCCTGCAGCATGGTGCGCGCGCTCTCCGCGTCGATGCCGCGGTGGAGCGCCACCACCGCCACCTTGACGTCCCATCCGGCATGCGCCAAGGCGGAGCGGGCCGACGCATCGTCGCAGCGGGCGAGCGTGCGCACCAGGCGTATCGCGCGCGCTCGCAGCTTGGCGTTGACGGCGCGCACGTCGACCATCAAGTTGCCGTAGACCTTGCCCAAGCGCACCATGGTGCCCGTCGAGAGCGCGTTGAGGATCAGCTTCTGCGCCGTGCCGGCTTTCAGGCGCGTCGAGCCGGCGATGGCCTCGGGACCGACCACGGCGACGATCCTCAGCTCGGCGGCCGCGGCCAGCTCCCCGCCCTCGACGCATTGCACCGCCACGGTGAGCGCGCCGAGCGCCCGCGAGGCGCGCAACGCGCCGACCACGTATGGCGCGCCGCCGCTCGCGCTGATGCCAACCACGGCGTCGCCCGCGCGCACGGCGGTGCGCGCCTCGCGGGCGCCCGCGTCGCCATCGTCCTCCGCCCCTTCAACGGCCCCCCGCAACGCCGCCTCGCCGCCGGCGATGTGCGCCTGGACGAGCTCCGGCGGCGTGCCGAAGGTGGGGTGGCACTCCGCGGCATCGAGCGCCGCAAGCCGTCCGCTGGTCCCGGCACCGAAATAGTGCAGGCGCCCGCCGCCGCGCAGGCGCGCGGCGATCGCGTCGATCGCCCGCGCAACGTCCGGCGCCGCCTCCTCGACGGCGGGGAGCACGGCGCGGTTCTCGGCGTCCAGCAGGCGCACGAGATCCAAGGTCGCCAACTCGTCCAACGCGCCGGTGCGCGGGTTCTGGCGCTCGGTAAGCGGCAGATCGTCAGCGCCGGGCAAGCGTCAGCGCCCCCTCCACCGGGTCGTGCGCCAGACGCGTCACCACCGCGCCGAGCAGATCGTTCTCGATGCGCGTCTGGAGCAGATACGTGAGCAGCGTCCCCTCGCGCAAGAGGCCGCCGGCGAGCACCACGCGCGGATTGCTCCGTGCGATGCCCGCCGCACGCGCCGCGCTCACGGCAAGCCCGCCCAGGTCCAGCGCGGCGCTCTGCACGATCTTGGTCGCCGGGCGATCCCCCTCGCCCGCGAGATGGACCACGCCCGCGGCCAGCGCGGCGATCTGCGCCGGCTCCAGGTGCGATCCGTCGCGCCGATAGACCGCCGCCAGCAGCTCGTCGCGGTCGGCGACGGAGAGGTGCTCGCGGACGAGAGCGAGCAGCGCTTGCGCGGCGCCGCGTCCATCGAGCGTGCGCGCCGCCTCGCGCAAGGCGGCCAGACCCACCGCGTAGCCCGAGCCCTCATCGCCGATCAGCCAGCCGAGCCCCCCCGCGCGATGGGCGCTGCCCGCATCGTCCTCCGCATAGCCCACGGAGCCCGTGCCGGAGATGACGACCACGCCCGCACCTTCGGGCACGGCGGCGCGCAGGGCGATGGCGGCATCGTCGACGATGCGCACGCGAACGTCGGGATAGGCGTCGACGAGCGCCTTGCGCATCGGATAGGCCACGCTGCGCCGCGAGGCGCCGGCGGCGCCCACGCAGATCGCCTCGACCTCCCAGCCGGCGGCGGCCTCGGCGACCGCTTCGCGCAAGGTGGCGACCGCGGCCTCGACGCCGACGCTCGTGGCGTTCGCCGGGCCGCGCTCCGCACGTCCCACGTGCGCACCGTCGCCCGACGCGGCTACGGCCAGCGTCTTGCTGCCGCCCGCGTCGACGCCGATCACCACCTTCATGCTTGCCCTTCCTCCGACCGCACGCGCGCGAGCACGTGCGCCAAGTCGTGCGGAGCCAAGGCTCCCAAGAGACGCGGACCGGCCGCTCCGGTCACGTTCGGCAGACCGGCGGGTCGTCCGCGCAGCAGCTCGTAGCCCAGCACCGCGAAGGCGATGGCTTCCTTTGCGTCAGGGTCGATGCCTGCGCTGGCGGAGCTGCGGACCTCGCTGCCCGTCCAACGCGCGATCGCGGCGATCAGCGCGCGATTGCGCAGGCCGCCTCCCGAGGCGATGAGGGGGACGCCGGAGTACCCCGCGCTCGCCAGGGCGCGCGCGAGCGCCCGCGCGGTGATCTCCACCGCGCTCGCGAGCGCATCTTCCGGCGAGAGACGGCCCCAGACCTCGCCCAGCGCGTGCGCGCCGAAGCGCTCCCGCCCCGTCGACTTCGGCGGGGGCAGCGCGAACCACGGGTCCGCGAGAAAGCGCTCCACCAAGGTCTCGTCGGCGCATCCGCGCTCCGCGGCCTCGCCTCCGTCGTCGAAGGGCCTGCCCAGGCGCGTTCGCGCGAGCTCGTCGAGCAGCATGTTGCCGGGGCCGACGTCGAAGGCGAGCACGTCGCCGCCGCCCGCCGGCAAGAGCGTGACGTTGGCGATGCCGCCGAGGTTGAGCGCCGCGCGCCGCTCCCCGGCGCCGCCCAGGAGCAAGGCGTCCACGTACGGCACCAGCGGCGCGCCCTCGCCGCCCGCGGCGCAGTCGGCGCGCCGGAAGTCGTAGGCCACGGTGACGCCCAGGCGCTCGCGGATGGCGAACGCGTCGCCGATTTGCAGCGTCGCTCCGGCGGCGCCGGGCCGGCGCCCGACGTGATGGAGCGTCTGCCCGTGCGAGGCCGCGAAGTCGAGCCGCAGGCCCCGCGTCACGTGCGCCGCCGCCTCGCCGAACGCGGCCCCCACGTCGGCATCCAGCTCGCAGATGGCGCGCGCGGCACCGGCTCCGCGCGGCGACTCCGATTGCGCCGGCGGCAGCAGAGCGCGCAGCCGGCTCGCCAGCGACGGGTCGTAGCGCACCGTCTCGAAGCGCAGCACTCGCACGTCGTACGCTCGGCCGCGCGGGCGGAGATCGACCGCCGCGACGTCGATGCCGTCGAGCGAGGTGCCCGACATCAGCCCCGCCGCGATCACGGCGCGGGGGGCTCCGTGTCGAGCAGCGCGCCTTCGAAGACCGCCTGTCGCAGCGCGCGAGTGTCTCCGCGACCGGCGTAGACGCTGTTGGTCAGCAGCACGGCCACGAGGCCGCGGTCGGGATCGGCCCAGACGCAGGTCCCCGTGAACCCCGTGTGGCCGAACGCCTTCGGGGACCAGTAGCGGCCACACGAGTTCTCATCGGTGGTGCGCAGCGCCCAGCCCAGGCCGCGCCGCAGGATGGGATCCCATGCCTGCTCGCGCACGGCCTCGCCGGCGAGCTCCTCGGGCAGCAGCGCCAGGCTCTGAGCCTCCAGGAAGGCGCGCGCCAAGCGCGCCGCCGTCCTCGCATCGCCGAACATGCCGGCGTGGCCCGCGACGCCGCCCATGGCGTAGCACTTCTCGTCGTGCACCTCGCCGTGCATCAGCCGCCCCCGCCACGGGCAGCGCTCCGTGACGGCGATGCGCGCGCGCAGCTCCTCCGCCGGCAGATAGCCGACGTCGGCGCCCGCCCCCAGCGGATCGAGCACCTCGTCGCGCACGACGCGCTCCAGCGGCGCGGCGGCGGCGCGCGCGATGGCCAATCCGAGGATGATGAAGCCCAGGTCGCTGTAGACGACGCGCTCGCCCGGGCGCGCCACGAGGTCGGCCTCCAACGCATAGCGCAGGACGTCGCCATCGCCGAGCGTGCGCACATCGACGCCCGAGCGCAGCCCACCCGTGTGCGCGAGCAGCATGCGCAGCGTGACTCCCTGCTGCCCGTTCCGCCACTCCGGAACCCACGGGGCCACCGGCGCGTCGAGCGCCAGCGCGCCGCGCGCCACCAGCCGCAACGCCGCCGTCGCGACGAAGAGCTTGGTCAGCGAGGCGTAGTCGAAGAGCGAGCTGGGGTCGGCTGGCCTGCCCCCGGGCTGCAGCACGCCGACGGCGCGTTCGGCGCTCCGTCCGTTACGCTCGACGCGCAGCACGGCCGCCGTGAACCGCGAGCCCGCGGCGGCGCGCAGCGCCTCCTCCGCGCGCGCCAGCTCCATCATGCCCCCTCGATGGCAACCGGCAGGCGCCCCGCCGGGACGCAGGCGCCCGTCATCGCGTCGGCGGCCGCCTCCAGAGAGATGCCCTCGTCGCCGAACGTGAACAGGACGCGCCGCGCGCCGGGGAGCAGCACCGCGTCGTACGGCTCCCGCGCAACGATCACGAGCGCCTCCGGCGCGCACTCCAGCAACGCCCGCGCGGAAGCGACCTGCGCCGGATCGTGCTGGGCGCGCCGCACCACGATCGCCACGTGCTCCGCGTCGTCCGCGGAGGCGATGGCGTCACGCGCCGCGCGGATCTGCCCCTCGTCGGGCGCGCTGGAGCATCGGGCCTCCGCCAGCCGGACCCCACGCTCGCGCAGCGCCGCGCCAAGGCGCGGCACGCCGGCGACGCCATCCACGGGAGTCGCGACTCCGCGCGCCGGCGCCTCGAACGAGACGACGGCGGCTCGCGATCCCCGTTGCCAGCGCGCCAACGGCTCGCGCAGGCTCACCAGCGCGGCCCGCGCGGCCTCGCGGCCCAAGCCGGCGTCATCGACGGGGAGCGGCACCTGCCCACGCAAGCGGGTGCGCAGCGCGTCGACGCGCGCCACCGCCTCCTCCAAGCGCGCGGCGGAGATCCCTCCGCCGCGGACGGCCTCGGCAATCGCTCGAGCGATGCGCGCGGCGAGATCGAGATGGTCGCTCACCACCAACAGATCTGCCCCCGCCGCCAGGGCCTCGACGGCGCCGCGCTCGCTGCCGATGGTGTCCGCGATCGCGCCCATCTCCAGGCAGTCGGTCACGCAGACCCCCGCGAAGCAGAGCTCCTCGCGCAGGACGCCCGTGAGCAGGCGGCGCGAGAGCGTGGCGGGGCGGCCGTCGGGCTCGAGCGCGGGGACGGCTACGTGCGCGGTCATCACCATGGAGACGCCGGCCGTTGCGGCGCGGGCGAACGGCGCCAGATCGCGCGCGCGCAGCGTCTCGATGGTGGCCTCGACGGTGGGCAGCGCGAGGTGGCTGTCAACGGCGGTGGCGCCGTGGCCGGGAAAGTGCTTGACGGCGGCCGCCACCCCCGCGCGCTCGATACCGCGCGCCACGGCGAGTCCCAGCCGGGCCACACGTTGGGCGTCGTCCCCGAAGGAACGCGTGCCGATGACGGTGTTGCGCGGATCGCTGGCGACGTCGAGCACGGGCGCGAAATCGACGTTGCCCCCGGCGCGGCGCACGTCGCGCGCGAGCGCGCGTCCCACGCGTTCGCAGAGCGCCTCGTCGTCCGCGGCTCCCAGCGCCATGGCCGAGGGCAGCTCCGCGGCGCCGCGGCGCAACCGCGCGACGCGACCGCCCTCTTGATCGTAGGCGACCAGCAGCGGTGGACCGTCATCGAGCTCGCAGGCCTGGCGCGCGCGCTCCGCGAGGCGTCGCGCGCCTTCGACGTCGGTGACGTTGCGCTCGAAGAGGATGATGCCCGCGGGTCGCAGCGCGGAGAGGGCGGCGAGGACTCCGGGCGCGGCTTGCGTGCCCTCGAAGCCGACGCACAGCGTCCGCGCGGCCAAACGCTCCAGATCCGTCGCCACGCATGCCGCTACGACGGCGCACGGCACGGTTCCTCGACGGGCGCCGGCGAGGTTACCTACCGCAGGCGGACGATCTGCGCGATCGGCTCGCCGCCGACGAACGTCATGTAGATGTCCACGTGCTGCCCGGGGCGCAAGTCGGCGATCGAGAGGGAGCGGTTCCCGCTCTGCTCCAGCGTGGTGGTCGGCGTGAGGACGATGCGCCTGCGAACGCCGCCGGCCTCGACCACGAGCACGTTGCGCCCGAAATCCACCGAGACCACCGTTGCGCGCACGACGCCGCCGCGCTGAGCCGGAGCTCCCTCCGCGTTACCGCCGCCTTCGCCGTGCTCCTGGTTGCCGCGCTCTCCCTGCGCGTGAAGCGGCGCCGCGGCCGCGCGCACCGGCGCGGCCGAGGCGGGAAACGCTGACCCGGCCACGGCGATGACGGCGAGGAGCGCGACGGCAAAGAACGATCCGGTTGGACGGCGGATGTGCATATCGCTGTGGTAACGCACGGCGCCAGGGTTTCGTTGCGCCCACCGCGCAAAGCCTTGTGCCATGAGCGATCTGCCGATTCGCGTCTTAGGCTCCACCGGAGTCGAGGTCACCGCGCTCGGTATGGGGGGCGAGGGAGTCCTCCGTACGTTCGGCTATGCCGATGAAGCGGCCGCCGTGATCGAGCGAGCGCTTGCGGAGGGCATCACCTATCTCGAGAGCGCGCGGGCCTACAGCGGGAGCGAGTCGTACTACGGAGCGACGCTCGGAGCGCGCCGCGAGGGCATCTTCTTGGCCTCCAAGGCCCACGAGCGCAGCCGCGCGGGGGCTTTGGCCCAGTTGGAGACGACCCTGCGCGCGCTGCGCGCCGACCACCTCGACCTCTGGCAGCTCCACGACGTGCGGGAGTGGCGGGAGGTGGACTCCTTCGAGGAGCCGGGGGGGGCCTACGCCGCCTTCGCCGAGGCGAAGGAGCGCGGCCTGGTTCGCTTCATCGGCGTCACCGGGCATCACGATCCCGCGGTCCTACGGGCATGCGTGGAGCGCTTTCGCTTCGACACGGTCCTGTTGCCGGTGAACCCCGCCGAAGCCGCGCGGGACGCCTTCGCGCGCGAGGTGATCCCGGCCGCGCGCTTGCGCGGCATGGGCGTGATCGGAATGAAGGTCTTCGCGCGCGGCCTGCTGCTCGAACCCCGGCTAGGCCTCACGGTCTCCGAGTTGGTCCGCTACGCGCTCTCCCACGACGTCGACACGATCGTCGTAGGTTACGACGACCCCGCTCAGGTCTCCGCGGCGGCATCCGCGGCGCGAGCGTTCTCACCCATGGCCGGGCCGGAGCGGGCTCAGCTGGAGCGGCGCGTGGCGGCGTTGGCCGCGCGCCTCACGTATTACCGTCGGCCGGAGCCGGTGCGATGAGCTCGCGCCCGTAGGCCGCGCGATCCCCGGCCGCCACCGCCTCGCGCAGCCGCTGCACGCGGTCGTCCTCCGCCGGCAGCCCCGTCAGCACCAAACGCAGGGCCAAGAACGCCTCGTCGGCGGCGCGCGCTCCAACCAGCTCGAATGCCCGGTAGTACGGTTGCGCCGCGGGACGCTCGCTGCGGTCCCGCAGGATCCGCTCCACGAGCGCGGCCTTCGAGATCGCCTTCTCGAAGAAATAGGCATCGATCGCGCCGGTAGTCATGCCGACGGGTTGGCGCGCGGATGCTACGGTCCCTGGCTTCCGGCCGCAGACCGCGCCTGCATCTCCAGCACCTGGAGGCGTTGCTCCAACAGGCCGCGCTGGAGGCGCGCGTCGACGTCGTCGATCTGGCGGCGCAGGCGCTGGTCGCCCAGCAGCCGCTGCACGTCCAAGCGCTGTTGCTGGAGGTCCAGCGTACGCCGCAAGCTCTGACTCAGCTGCTGCTGCAGCAACTGCTGTTGCAGCAGCGTGCGCGCGGTTGCATCCTGCATCGGCTGGTAGGTCGGCGATAGAAGGATCACGGTGTTCGCGCCGGCGGGCCGCGATGCGCAGACCATGGCTGCGATGAGGCACGTCGTCGCGAGGACCGCGCGGATCGTGAGCATCGGTTTGGCCCTCGACGTTCAGTATACGCCGCTCGAGCCCGCGCGGGAAGCGGGCCTTCAGATCACCATCAAGTCCCGGCCGACGATCAGCTCGCCGTCGAAGTGGGCCGCGGCAGCCGCGCGCCAGCTCTCCTCGGGCACCGGATCCGCCGGGACGAAATGCGAGAGCACCAGCGTCTTGACGCCGGCCTCGCGCGCGACGGCGCCGACTTGGTCCTGCGTGGTGTGGCTGTCGAGCAGATGGCGCCGCAGGCGCGTCGCGTTCGCCAGGCGGGCGCAGATCTCGTCGAGCGCCGGCTCGTAGAGCACCTCGTGCACCAGCACGTCGGCGCCTCGCGCCAGCTCGATCAAGCTCCGGCAGGGCGCCGTGTCCCCTGAGAAGACGATCGAGCGATCAGGCGTGTCGAAGCGGAAGGCGAGGGCGGGTTCGACGGGCGGGTGAGCGACGGTGACGCACCGCACCGCCACGCGCTCGTCGCGGTAGACCTCGCCGGCGCGGTCGATCTCGTGGGCGCGAATCAGCGAGGCCAAGGGCGGCCGCCCCTCGTCGGCGATGCGCGTGGCGATGTCGTAGGCGTTGAGCGTCAGGAATTGCTCCGTCATCGCGCGTAGCGGCGGCGGGCCGTAGGCGTCCACGGGCGTGTCCAGACCGCCGGTCCACGATAGGAGCAAGAGATTGCCGTAGTCGGCATTGTGGTCGGAGTGGTGATGCGTCACGAAGACGGCGCGCAGCGAGCGAAAGCCGATTCCCGCCAGCGCCAGCTGCCGCGCCACGCCGTTGCCGCAGTCGACCACGTAGGTGACGCCGTCGACGATCACCGCGTGCGCAGGCGCCGACCTCGTGCGCTTGGGCATCGGCCCACCGGCCGTTCCCAGGAGCACCAGCTTGGTCTCGCTCATGCTTCTCCTTGCAAGATCCGCGCGAGGAAGGCCTTGGTCCGCTCGTGCTGCGGCCGCGCCAGCACTTCGCGCGGGTCTCCCGATTCCACCACAGCCCCGCCGTCCATGAAGACCACCGTGTCGCCCACGTCACGCGCGAACGCCATCTCGTGCGTCACCACGATCATGGTCATGCCGTCCTCGGCCAAGCTGCGCATCACCTCGAGCACCTCACCCACCAGCTCGGGATCGAGCGCCGACGTCGGCTCGTCGAAGAGCATCAGCTTCGGCTCCATCGCCAGCGCCCGCGCGATCGCCACGCGCTGCTGCTGGCCGCCGGAGAGGCGGCTGGGGTAAACGTCGACCTTCTCCGCCAGGCCCACGCGCGAGAGGAGCTCGAGCGCCCGGGACGTGGCCGCCGTGCGCGACTCGCCCTTCACGTGGACCGGCGCCTCGATCACGTTCTCCAGCACCGTCAGGTGCGGGAAGAGGTTGAAGCGCTGAAAGACCATGCCGATGCCCGCGCGCTGGCGGCAGACCTCGCGCTCGGGAATTTCGTAGACGCGCCCCGCGTGCTCGCGGTACCCGATGAGCTCGCCGTCGACGTACAGGCGTCCGGCGTCGATCCTCTCCAGATGGTTGATGCAGCGCAGGAACGTGCTCTTGCCGGAGCCCGACGGCCCGATGAGGCAGAGCACCTCGCCGCGAGCAACCTCGAGGTCGATGCCCTTGAGGACCTCGAGGTGCCCAAAGCGCTTGTGGACGTCCTCGGCCTTGACCATCGGCGTCCCCGCCGTCTCTTGGCGCTCAGCGCGCGCCATGGAGTCCCGTCCCCGAGCGCTCCAAACGGCGCTCGAGCAGGTATTGGCCGACGCTCGTGATCGACGTCAGCGCGAGATACCAGAACGTGGCCACCAGCATCAGCTCGATGGTGCGCAGGTTGGCCGAGGAGATGTTCTCCGCCGCCGTCAGCAAGTCGCCGCCGGCGATCACCGAGACCAGCGACGTGGCCTTCAGGAGCGAGATGAATTGGTTGCCCGCCGGCGGCACGATGACGCGCAGGGCCTGCGGCAGGATGATCCGGCGCATCGCCAGGCCGCTCGACATCCCCAGGGCGATGGCCGCGTCCACCTGGCCGCGGTCGACGGCCATGATCCCCGCCCTCACGATCTCCGCCATGTACGCGCCTTCGTTGAGGCCGAGCGCGACGACCGAGGCCACGAATGGCGTCATCACGGCGTTGGTCTTCAGCGAGAAGAGGGCGAGATGCGTGTAGGGGATGCCGATGCCCACGTACTGGAAGAGCAGCGCCAGGTTGCCCCAGACCAGTATCTGCACCAGCAGCGGCGTGCCGCGGAAGAGCCAGGTGTAGAGCGTGCTGCCAAGCCGCAGCACCGCGCTGGGGGAGAGGCGCATCACCGCCAGCACGATCCCGAGGACGATGCCGACCAGTTGCGAGAGAACGGCCAGCACGACGGTGATGCGCAGCCCCGCCAGGATCGCCGGCGCGAACTGGTACTGCACGACCGCCGCATGGTCGATGTTGGGATTCCGGAAGACCGAGACCGTCAGCATGGCGGCCAAAGTCAGCACCACCGCGCTGCCGATCCAGAGCCCCGGCCTGCGGAGTGGAACGGCCCGGATCGGCTCGCGGCGTACGGTGGGCGCGGGCACGGGGCTAGATCTTGACGTTCTTGCCGCCGTTGATCGTCGCCGCCTTCACGGCTCCGCCCTCGACGCCGTACTTGGCGAGGATCTTGCCGTAGGTGCCGTCGGCGATGATCTTGTCGAGCGCGGCCTTCAGCGCGTCGCGCAGCTGGGGATCGCTCTTGGAGACGCCGATGCCCAGCGGCACGGGCTGATACTCGTGACCCGGAACGATGTCGAAGAGGGTGCCGTGCTCCGCGTTCTTGGCCAGGTAAGCCATGACCGGCGAGTTGCCCAGGAACGCCGTGACGTGGCCCGACTGCACCTGCAGGCGCGCCTCGGCCGGCTGAGCGTATTGCAGGTTCTGGATGGGCGGCTTGCCCGTGGCCTTGCACGTGACGTTGGTCTCGTCGACGAGCGTGACCTGCGTGGACCCCTGGACGGTCGAGAGCGACTTGCCGCAGAGGCTCTCGATGCTCTCGATGTGCTCCGGGTTGCCCTTCTTCACCAAGATCGTGGTCCCGAGATTGAAGAAGTCGACGAAGTCGATGACCTGCTCTCGCGCAGGGGTGTCGTTCATCAGCGTGAAGGCGATGTCGATCCGCTTGGCCTCCATCGCCGGCAGGATGGCGCTGAACGGCATCGACGTGAAGACGATCGGTCGCCCCAGCTCCTTGCTCATGGCCGCGGCCAGGTCGACGATCACCCCTTGCAGCGTGGTGCCGTCGGAGGCATACGAGATCATCGGCGGGCTATTGGTGATCGAGCCCGCCGTGATGGGATTGGCCGCGAGCGCGGCGCCGGGGGAGACGGCAGCCGACAACGCGGCGCCGAACATCACGAGCGACGCCAGTCTCTGAATGGCTCTCATGCACACACTCCTCGCATCTAGCGCGGTATCTAGCGCGTCACCCGCCCCGGGGAGATACGCGAACGAGCCGCTGGGTTCCCTTGCTGCCCGCGGTGCGTCGGGGGAGCGGCGCGCGCCGGCGGCTAACCTGCCAGCGATGAAGCGTCTACTCTCCGTTCTTTTGCTCTGCGGAGCGACCGGCCTGGTGGGAGCCGCGGCGCCGCGACCGTCGGCGCAGAGCGCGATGCCCTCGCCGGCCGTCACGCTCGCGCTGGCCGCGAGCGATCGCATCGTCTTCGTGAGCGTTCCCGCCTCCGGCTCGCCGCAGGCATCGGGAACGCTCGCGGGTCCCTCGACGGGATTGCAGCAAATCACGGGCGTCGCCGTCGCGCACGACGGACGGATCGTCGTGAGCGAGCTGGGTCCGTGCTGCTCGCTCTCGCCGCGCGTGGAGATCTTCGCCAAGGGGAGCACGGGCGACGCCGCCCCCAGCGCCCAGATCGCCGGCCCGCACACGGGCCTAGCGTGGCCCGCCGGCGTGGCCGTGGGCGCCAAGGGCACCATCTACGTGGCGAACTACCAGGGCGGGAGCATCACCGAATATCCGGCCGGCGCTACCGGCGACGTCGCGCCGACGCGCACGATCACCGGTCTGAAGACGCAGCTCTGGCATCCCTCGGCGTTGACCGTCGACGACGCCGGCGACGTCTACGTCGTCGACGACGGAACCCAGAGCCTCGAGGAGTTCGCGCCGGGGACGAACGGCAACGTGAAGCCCAAGGCACGTCTGTGGGGCCGGCAAACGCGCCTCTCGATGCCCGAGGCCCTGGCCCTGGGCTACCATGGAGAGCTCTACGTGGCCGACCGGGAGGGCAGCGAGATCGCGGTCTACCGGTTGGGCAAGAGCGAGAATCTGCCCCCGGTGCGCGTGATCGGCGGCCCCGGTTCCGCGCTGAACGGCGTCGAGGGTCTGGCCGTGGCTCCCGACGGAACGCTCTACGCCGCGGAGAACGCGGGGATGCCGCCGGCTCTGGACGTCTTTCCCCCTGGGGCGTCGGGCACCGCGGCGCCGGCCGCGCGGCTCCCGATGCGCGCGAGCCTCACCGAGCTGGCCGGCGTGGCCATCAGCGGGTGACCGCCGGCGCGCTTCGTCACGACGAGCGCTCGACGACGACAGCCGGGGCGGCGTTCCCCGCGTCGCCCGGCGCATAGATCGTCACGCTCTCGCCCAGCACGTTGACCACGTCCAAGTCGCCCCGCCGATCCCATGCCAAGCCGTAGGGTGAGTTGAGCCGCGTCCTCGACCCGGTCAGCGTCACCAGCGGGACGGCGTCTCCGTCCGCGCGGGGCGCATAAGACGTGACCGCGTCACTCGCGGAATCGGCCACGGAGATCCGTCCGCCCCGGCCCAAGGCGATGCCGTAGGGAAACGCCAGCTTCGTGCGTCGGCCCGCGATCGTGCGAATGGGGGCCGCGTCGCCGTTGGCGCCCGGCGCGTACACCGTGACGGCGTTCGCGGCGGAGTCGGCCACGTAGATGTCGCCGCGCGCATCAACCGCCACGCCGCTGGGGCGGCGCAGATCCGTCAGCGCTCCGGCGATCGTGCGGACCGGCGCCGCATCGCCGTTGGTTCCAGGAGCGTAGATGGTGAGCGCGTTGCTTCCGTAGTCCGCCACCACCAGCTCGCCCCGAGCATCGAACGCCAGCGCCGACGGCTCGTCGAGCAAGGTCGCCGCGCCCGCGAGGGTGCGCGCGGGCTCGGCGTTCCCCGCAGCTCCGTGCGCGTACGCCGTCACGCGAGCGCCGCTGAAGTCGGCCACGTAGAGCATTCCCGTAGTGTCGAGCGCCAGCGCCGCGGGCCCGTCGAGCGCCGTCGCCTTCCCGGCGATCGTGCGCACCACGCCCGGCGACGCGGCGCGCCGCGGAGCGATCTCGACGACGCTGCCGTCGTCGAAGTCCGAGACGTAGGTCGTCCCGGCAGCCCCGATGGCGACACCTTCGGGCGCGTGGAGCTCCTTTGTGGCGATCACGCGCGCCGGCGCCGCCGGCGAGGGCTGCGGTGAGGGGGTTGCGGCGCGCACCGGACGCGACGCCGCGCTCACGCGGCGCCCCGCGCGCGGGGCGTATGCCGTGACGGCGTCCGTCAAGTAGTCGGCGACGTAGAGCCTCCCGCTCGCGTCGACGGCCAGCGCCGTGGGCGAGCGCAGTCCGCTCTCCTTGCCCCCCAAGACGCGCACGGGCGCGGCGTCGCCGTCGGCGCTCGCCGCGTACACGTTGACGCGAGCGTCACCCGTCTGCGCCACGTAGAGCTCGCCTCGGGCACCGAACGCCAGCGCATATGGTCCATCCAAGCCCGTTCGCCGCCCCGCGATGGAGAGGGCGGGAGCGACGTCGCCCGAGGCCCCGGGGGCGAACGCATCCACGCGGCCGGCGGCGTCGGCCGCGAAGAGGCGGCCCTCTCCGTCGACGGCCAGCGCCGCGACGGCGCTCAGCGTGGTGAGCGGCCCGGCGATGACGCGCGCCGGCGCAGCGTCGCCGTGGGCGCCTCGCGCGAAGACGTCGATGCTCTTGCCGTTCGCATTCGCCGCATACAGCTCGCCGGCCGCGCCGACGGCCAGCGCATAGGGATGCGTGAGAGCCATCGCTCCACCGGAGACGATCCGCGCCGGCGCCGCATCGCCGCGGGCATCCCGGCGAAACATCAGGATCGAGCCGGCGCCGGAGTCGGCCACGAAGAGGTCGCCGCGCGCATCCACGGCCAAGCCCGCCGGCTTACGCAGTCTGGTGCGCGGACCCTCGATCGTCCATGCGCGCCGCATGCCCGATGCGGCGGCCCGCTGGTAGACGTCGATGCGGTTGCCGGAGAAGTCCGAGACGTAGAGCCGCCCGCCGGCGCCCAACGCCAGCCCTGCCGGGTGTTCCAAACCGGCGATGCGGCGGGCGGGACGCAAGGGCGAAGCGCCCAGCAGTGCCGCGGCGCATGCCAGCAACAGCAACGGTACGAGCGGCCGGTCATTCATGGTGCGGTCTCCCTCATGGTCGTGACGTATCCTAGACCCCCGCACGGAACGTCACCTGCGAAGGCAGGCAACCGAACGAGCCGTCCCCCGCAACAAGATCGGCGCCCCGGCATCCCGGAGCGCCGATCTCACCACCTGTCGCGATCGTCAGCTCATGCGGCGTTTGGGCGCGGCATCGGGCCGGCGGGGCCCTCGACCGGGCCGTAGCCGACGGGCATCGGCTGCAATCCGATCGTGCTCTTCGCGTGTGCGACGCTCACCATCGTCGCGGACGCATGCGGATGCGGCATCGGCCCCGCGGGACCCTCGACCGGACCATAGCCGACGGGCATCGGCTGCAATCCGGTGGTTCCCGTCGCATGCCAGGCGCTCGTCATCGCCGCGGACGCATTTGGATGCGGCAACGGCCCCGCCGGGCCGGAAACCGGTCCAAACCCGACCGGCGGCTGCTGCATCGCCGCGCTGGCCGCCGCCGGCATGGCGATGAGCAGACCAAGAAAGATTCCTATCAGCGTTGATAGTTTCATGGAAGCCTCCGTAGTGCACGACTCGCGACACTTCTCAACTTCCCGAACCGCCGAAGCGTTAAACGCACGTGGCGCGTGCTTACCTTTGACCTCGGTGTTGACGAGCGATTACAGAATCTGCACCGTCGCACCCTTCTTCGACGTAGCCCTTCCCTTCATCGCTCTCCGTCGCTCCCGCTCCGCGAGGAATCGACCGCGCCCCTCAGCGCCCGCCACAGATCGTCGTCGAGGTCGGCCTCGTCTTCCGAGACGCCGTTCTCGCGGGCGTGGCGCCGAACGTCCTCGACGAGGGCCACGGCTGCACGTGCGACACCCTCGACAGCGGGCATTGCGGCGAGCCGGAGGCGCATGTCTCGCAGGAGCCGGGCCGTGCCGTCCTGGCGGAGGGCAAGGAGGGTTCGCTCCATGTCTTCCGCCTCGGCGAGCAGCGCGTCGAGCGTGGTACGGGATCGGGCGTCCTTCGATTGAGTCACTCGGAATGGTTATGGCGAGGTCCCAGAACGCCCTTCGAGGCCGCGAGGCGCGGGAGCGCCTGCGCCAGACGGTCGGTCGAGTTTCGAGATCACGTTGGGATCGCTTCGAGCCAAGTCCGCCGGTCGGGCGGATAGCGCTCAATGAACACGGAGCCGCCATCGGTCACGTGACGCCTGCATGCGTCGAGGCGCGCAGTGCGCAGGCGCCGGTCGTCCGGTACGTTGACGAGGTGGCTCGCCAGGTTCACCGCATCGAATCTGCGTCGAAGATCCAGGCCCTCGATGTCGGCGCGGACCGTCTCAACGCCGGTCACGTGTGCCAGCATCTCCGGCGACTGGTCGACTGCCACGACGCTATGCCCGAGGTCCAGAAGCGGTTGCGCAAGCCGGGTCACGGCTGGAAACCGGTGCCCGACTTCGCTCGCGGAGTACGGCCAACACACCACATCAATTCCCCCGCATCGGCCAGTCGGCGGCGTTGTGGGGACACAGCGAAGGCGTGCTCGCGACAAGCGATCGCGGCGACGACCGCCCACCCCACGCCGACGAACAGCGACGCGAAAGGCCCGCGAATCGTAGATTCCACGGGCCTTCTGACTTGGCTCCCCGACCTGGACTCGAACCAGGAACCCTCTGATTAACAGTCAGATGCTCTACCATTGAGCTATCGGGGATCATGCTCTACGCCGATGGTAGGCGGCGCAACTCCGGTAGTATATCACGGGGTCCGGCATGCGGCAAGGCGCCGCTTACCGCGTGCCGGCGACCCCTCTGCTCGCGATCATGCGCGCGTCAACTCGGCCAAACCCACCGCGCGCCGCAGCGCGTCCACGCGGTCGAGACGCTCCCACGGAAGGTCGAGATCCGGCCGCCCGAAGTGACCGTACGCGGCGGTCTGCCGGTAGATTGGACGGCGCAGGTCGAGCTCGTGCATGATCGCCGCCGGCCGGAGATCGAAGACGCTCTCGATCGCCGCGGCGATCCGCTCCTCCGGCACCTTCGACGTGCCGAACGTCTCGACCAGAATGCTGACCGGACGCGCGACGCCGATCGCATATGCGACCTGCACCTCGCAGCGGTCGGCCAAGCCGGCAGCCACCACGTTCTTGGCGACCCAGCGCGCCGCATACGCGGCCGAGCGGTCGACCTTGGTGGGATCCTTGCCCGAGAATGCTCCGCCCCCGTGGCGAGCCATCCCGCCGTAGGTGTCGGCGATGATCTTGCGCCCCGTCAGTCCGGCGTCGCCCATCGGGCCGCCGATGACGAAGCGTCCCGTCGGGTTGACGAAGATGCGCGTCTTCTCGTCGATCAGTTCCGCGGGGATCACCCGCTTGATGACGTGCTCCGTGACGTCCGCACGGATCTGGTCGAGCGAAACCTCGGGCGAGTGCTGCGTCGAGATCACGACGGCGTCCACGCGGACCGGCTTGTCGCCGGCATACTCCACCGTCACTTGCGACTTTCCGTCCGGACGCAGATACTTCAGCGTGCCGTCCTTGCGCAGCCGGCTGAGCTCGCGGGTGAGGTTGTGGGCCAGGGTGACCGGCAGGGGCATCAGCTCGGGCGTCTCGCGGCAGGCGTAGCCGAACATCATGCCCTGGTCGCCGGCACCCACCTGCGCGAAGCGGTCGGCATCGGTGCCCTGCTTCGATTCGAGCGCCTGGTCCACGCCCAGCGCGATGTCGGGAGACTGCTCGTCGATCGAGATGCTCACGCCGCACGTGTCCGCGTCGAAGCCGATCGTCGAGTGGTCGTAGCCGATCTCGCGGACCACGTCGCGAACGATGCGCGGGATGTCGACGTAGATCTTGGTGGTGATCTCGCCGCCCACGTGGATCTGCCCCGTCACGGCGAACGTCTCGGCGGCGACGCGCCCCTGGGGGTCAGCGGCGAGGATCGCGTCGAGGATCGCGTCGGAGATCTGGTCGCACACCTTGTCGGGGTGCCCCTCGGTCACCGATTCCGAGGTGAAGAGTCGCTTGTAGGTCATCGTGGCTCCTGTTTGAGAGAAGGAAGCCTCTGTTGAAATGAAGAGCTTCTCTGAGTGTGTTGGCTTGCGCCATGCCGCAGCGTGAGGGATCTTGCCGAAGGGCGAGGCGCGCGGGGCCGATGCGTACGAAATGGTACGTGAGGCCTCGAGCAACGACGCGCTACGGCAAGAGGCTCACGCTATGTTCCTTCGGACCACGAGGCGAGATACTTGACCTGCTCCGGGGTCAGCACGTCGATCGCCACCTTCATGGACTCGAGCTTGAGGCGGGCAACCTCCTTGTCGATATCCTCCGGCACGCTGTAGACCGTCTTGCTCAGCGTGGCATGGTTCTTGGCCAGCCACTCCGCGGCCAGCGCCTGATTGGCGAACGACATGTCCATCACCGCCGCCGGGTGCCCCTCGGCAGCGGCAAGATTGATGAGGCGACCCTCGCCGAGAATGCAGACCTTGCGCCCGTCGGCCAACGTGTACTGGTCGACGAAGGTCCGCGGCTGGGCCTTGGCGCGCCCCAGCGCCTCGATCGACGGGATGTCGATCTCGTCGTTGAAGTGCCCCGAGTTGCAGATGATCGCTCCGTCCTTCATCTTCTCGACGTGACCGCCGTGGACCACGTGGAGGTTGCCGGTCAGGGTGATGAAGATGTCGCCCAACGGCGCGGCCTGCTCCATCGGCATCACCGTGAAGCCGTCCATCACCGCCTCGAGCGCCTTGAGCGGGTCGATCTCGGTCACGATGACGTGCGCGCCCATGCCCTTGGCGCGCGTGGCCACGCCGCGGCCGCACCAGCCGTACCCCGCCACGACCACGGTGCGCCCGGCCAGGAGCACGTTGGTGGCGCGGATGATGCCGTCCAGGGTCGACTGCCCCGTGCCGTAGCGGTTGTCGAACATGTGCTTGGTGAGGGCGTCGTTGACGGCCACCACGGGGAAGGGCAGCACGCCGTCCCTCTCCATCGCCTTGAGGCGGATGACGCCGGTGGTCGTCTCCTCGCAGCCGCCGATCACGTTGGGCAGCAGGTCCTTGTGCTTGGAGTAGAGCGTGTTCACCAGGTCGCAGCCGTCGTCCATCGTCATGGTCGGCTTGGCGGCGATCACCGACTCGATGTGGCTGTAGTACCGCGCGTTGTCCTCGCCCTTGACGGCGTAGGTGGGGATCTCGAAGTCGCTCGCGAGGGCGGCGGCCACGTCGTCCTGCGTGGAGAGCGGGTTCGAGGCACAGAGGGCGATCTCGGCGCCCCCCGCCTTCAACGCCAGCATCAGGTTGGCCGTCTCGGTGGTCACGTGGAGGCAGGCGCCGATCCGAACGCCCTCGAGAGGACGCTCCTTGGCGAAGCGCTCCCGGATCTGCCCGAGCACCGGCATGAACGAGGCCGCCCACTCGATGCGCAAGCGTCCCGCCGACGCCTGGGAACGATCCTTGACGTCTCCCTTGAACTCCGCGACCTTCTGCACGCTAGCTCCTCACCTCAAAACGAACAGCGCCCGCAGCGGCTCCAGCCCGGGATGCGGGGCCATGGCGCTTTCTGCTCCTCCACGGGTGCTCCTGCATCGCCCTCCGGGCAGGGCCGAAGGGCGGCTCGCCGGAATCGCGCCCCGCGATGACGGACGGTATCAGCATCGATGCGTATCTCGCGCGACTCGCGTCGGGGGAGCCCACGCCGGGGGGCGGCAGCGCTGCCTGTGTGGCCGCCGCCTTGGGCGCCGCCCTGGTCGCCATGGTGGGACGCCTCACGCTGGCCTCGCCCAAGCTGGTTGACCGCCACGCGCGCGTGAAGCCCTTGGTCGACCGGGCCGACGCGCTGCGCCATGCATGCCTGGCCGGCGCCCGCGCCGACGAGGAGGCCTACGCCGTGGTGGTGGCGGCGCAACGCCTGCCGCGCGCGACCGACCAAGAGCGCGCCGCGCGCTCCGCGCGCCTGCAGAGCGCGCTGGCCGAGGCGGCCGAGGTGCCGTTGCGCAACGCCGCGACGGCGCTCGAGCTGCTGCGGCTGACCGGAGAGATGGCCGAAGCCGGCACGCCCCACGCGCAGAGCGACGTGCGATGCGCCGCCCTCTTCGCCCGCGCGGCGATGGCCGCGGCGATCGAGAACGTGCTGGTCAACCACGAGTACCTCAAGGACGAAACGCTGGTCGCCGCGCAGCGCGCTCGCATCGCGGCGCTGCGGCGCGAGAGCGCGGCACTCGGCTAACCGAGCAGTTGGAAGAAGCCCTCGAGATCGCGGGGGGCGACCTCCATTCCCACGCCGCCCTTGTTGTAGCGCTGGTCGTGAAAGTCCGAGCCGCCGGTCATCACCAAACCGTGGCGTTGGGCGAGCTCGCGAAAGTGGGCGCGCTGGGCGGAGCTGTGCGTGGGATAGAAGACTTCGAGCCCCTGCAGGCCTTCGTTGGCGAGCTCGCCGATGATGGCGTAGTCGTCCAGGCGTCCCGGGTGGGCCAAGACCGCGACGCCCCCGCTCTCACGGATGAGACGCACCGCGTCGCGCGGATCCATATAGGTAGAAGGGACGTAGCCCGGCCCGCCGCGGCGCAGGAGCGAGCGGAAGGCTCCCTCGATCGAGTCGGTGTGGCCGCGGCGAATCAGCGCTCGCGCCACGTGGGGACGGCCCAGGGGGCTGCCCGGCGTGCTCTCCGCCCGAATGTCCTCGAAGCTCACGTCGTAACCCGCCGCCGTGAGCTGCTCCGCCATGATGCGCACGCGCCGCTCGCGCTCGTCGGCGTTGCGCTCCAGCACCGGGCGCAGCACCGGCGAGTCCAGCGGAAAGCCGTAGCCCAGCACGTGGACCTCGTTGCGGCGGTAGGTCGTGTTGATCTCCACGCCCACGATCACCCGATCGCCCAGGCTTCCCAAGTCGAGCGCGGCGTATGCCTCCAGCGCGTCGTGGTCGGTGATCGCGAAGCGCTCGACGCCCCGCGCGTCGAGCTTGCGCAGGAGCTCCGCCGGCGCCTGCGTGCCGTCGCTGTGCAGGGTGTGGGTGTGGAAGTCGACGATCATCGCTGGCGTCACTCGAAGCGCTGAAAGATCCGATGGAGCCCCACGGCGTGCCCCGTCTCCGGGTCGATGTTGACCACCAGCGCGCAGACCTGCCGCGGCGTGGTCTTGGCGACGGCGAAACGCTCGCCGGTTCCCATGAGGAAGCGCTCCAGGACGATCTTCACGTCCATGCCGATGATCGAGTCGCTCGGCCCGGTCATCCCGACGTCGGTGATGAACGCCGTCCCGCCCGCCAGGATGCGCTCGTCGGCGGTCTGGACGTGCGTGTGGGTCCCGAAGACGGCGCTTGCAAGGCCGTCGAGGTGGTAAGCGAGGGCAGCCTTCTCGCTGGTCGCCTCGGCATGCACGTCGACGATCACGATCGGGGTGGTATGGCGCAAGTCCTCGACCAAGCGCCGCGCGACCCGGAACGGGTCGTCGGTGTCGGGCATGAAGACGCGTCCCATCACGTTGACCACGCCCACGCGGAACCCGTTGCATTCGATCACGCCGTAGCCGTGGCCGGGCGCCTCCTCGGGGTAGTTCGCCGGGCGAACGATCCGGTCGGAGGTCGAGAGCTGGTCGCGGTAGTCGCGCTTGTCCCACACGTGGTTTCCGCTGGTGAGGAAGTCGACCCCGCAGGCGAAGAGCTCCTCAACCGTGGGAACCGTCAGACCGAACCCGCCGGCGATGTTCTCCGCGTTGGCGATGCAGGCGTGGATCTCGAAGCGCTCGCGCAACTCGGGCAGGCAACGCTTGAGCGCCTCCCGCCCGGGCGAGCCCACGACGTCCCCGACGAGCAAGAGATTGAACGAATGGATGAGAGCCTTCTTCCTAAGCGCGCCGACCGGCCGGCGCACGGGCGTGGCTTCGGGCGCCGGCTGCCCGGACCCCTGCGGGCAGTCCTACTTCTTGGCCGCCTTCTTCTTCTTCGCGGCCTTGGTGAAGTAGATCAGCACGCGCCGCTCCTCGCGGAAGCCGACGAGGCTCTTCTGCGCTCCCCCCTCGCGCACCGAGTCGATGGCGACGTTGACCATCTCGTCCTGCGCCGAGACGTCTTCCTCGCTCGACTCCTCGGGCACCGGGTTGGCGACGATGTGTTCGCCGAAGCCCTCCCTCAGGAGGTCGACGAGCATCGCGATCTCTTCTTTACTGATGCTCTTGAGATCGCGGTCGACGTGAAGGAAGCTGGCCCCTTGGTCGACGTCGCAGTCAGCCCCCAGCACCACGGGCGCGCCTCCCGAGACCTCGTGGTAAGCACCCAGATGCTCCAGCACTCCGTCGATGAGACGCCGCGCCTGGGCCCTGGTGAACGCCGTCGAGAACGCGAAGGTGAGCCGGAGGGTTTGATCGGTCTGGTTGGAGCGCACGCTCGTGATCTCCGGGAAGCGCACCAGCAGCGAGACGATGAGGTTGACGGCGTCGTTCGTCTCGGTCGGCATGCGCTGGGCGATCACGGTGGTGCTCCTCATGGGTCGGGTGGCGGGCGCGTCGACCGCGGCCGCCAAGGGAAAGGCCGGGGCGGGTCGGGCTGGGGGAGCCCCCTTCGAGGGGCCCCGCGCCGGTCCTTTGCCGTACCTACAGACTCTCTGCCGCGCCCCGAGGATGCGGAAAGGTCGTTCAGAAAGCCGAACGAAATGCCCCACTCCGCCACCCGCCGTCCCCCCGACCGCTTTCGCGTCCACAAAGGGGAACCGCACCCCGGGGGAGATTCGTATATGAGGATGTCGGAGGAACATAGACGGAGGCGCCGCCGCGCACGTGGCCACTCGCCCGCGTAAACCGCTCGAGCCGGCCACCGATGAGCAACGCGCCTTTCTCGAACGGGCAATGGCCGAATACGGACGGGCTGCCTACAATTTCGCATACCGGCTGACCGCGAACGAGCCAGATGCACGCGATCTGACGCAGGACGCTTTCATCCGGGTCTTTCGCGCATGGAAGTCGTTTCAGCCCGGGACGTCATTTCTCTCGTGGATCTACCGCATCATCACGAACCTCTACCGGGACGAGCTGCGGCGGCGCAAGGGCATCTTCTACGAGGAGCTGCCCGAGGACAACGCGCCGCAGGAGTATGGCGGGGAGAAGCCGCTGGCGGTGGACCCGATCGGTACCTACGTCGAGGGACAGCTGGGCGAGCCGCTCTCGGTGGCGCTCTCCCAACTCTCGGCTGACCAGCGCCAAGTCGTCGTCCTCGCCGACATCGAGGAACTGAGCTATCAGGAGATCGCCGAGATCGTCGGCTGCTCGATCGGCACCGTCCGCTCGCGCCTCCACCGGGCTCGCAACCAGCTTCGCCGCCTGGTGCTGAACGCTCAGCGCCACGACGACCGATAATCACGGGAAGACCGCAATGGACCGCCACTACGACACCGCGACCTTGATCGACTATCTGCACGGCGCTCTCGACGACGAGGCCGATGCGGCGGTCTTCGCGCACCTTGCAGCCTGCGACGCCTGCCGGGCCGAGTACGATGCCGAGCTCGATCTCACCGAGCTGTTGCGCGCGGCGGCACGGAACGACTCGCTCGAGATGCCCGCCGATCTGGCCGCCAGCATCAGGCTCGCCGCGCACGCGCAGTCCGCGCCGGCCGGTTTCCTCGCGCGGCTGACCACACGGCGCGCGGCCTGGGCGCTGCCGGCGGCGGCGATGCTCGCCGTGGCCATCTGGTACGGAGCCGCCGATCTGCGCAATCGCGCCGAGGCTCCGACGGCGTCCATCGACGCGCGCTACTATCTCGAGGCCCACGCGGCCCAGACCCTGACGATCCCCGACGGCGTGCGCAGCGGAACCATCGCCTTGCGCCCGTCGGCTCCGCAAACGCACATCGACGCCGCCTTCGTGCGCGCGACCGACCCCGTCCTCGGCGACATGACCCCGGGACTCGGCGTCGGCGGGCCGACGAACTAGACGCGTGCGTCGGCCTCGCGCAATCCCGGTCCTGGTCATGCTGCTGGCCTCGATGCTCGCCTTTGCCGGCGGCCGCGCGCACGCCGCCACTCCCGCCGCGACGGCCCCGGCGGCGCAGCCTGTCCCGGCCGTCGAGCCCACCAGCGACCCCGCCGCGGCTCGCCTCCTGGCCGACGCCCTCCAAGCCCCCCGCCGTCTCTCCTACGTAGGGCAAGTCTCCACCATCGCTTGGGGCTCCAGCGGCACGCAGGCGGTGGAGATGAACGTCGAGCACCGGGCCCCCGACCTCACGCGCAAATGGTACATCGCCCCGTCGCGCGTCTACGGCAACTACGTGATCGAACGCGGGGCCACCAGCTACGCCTACGACCTCCATAGCGACACCGTGACCATCACGCACAATCCCGCCGCCGACGAAGACGACCTCACCGAGGCATCCAACTTCGGTCTGCTGACCACGAACTACCGCGCGGTGCCCGGCGCCGACGACGAAGTGGCCGGGCGCAAGGCGCATACCCTCTCGCTGATCAACCGCTACACCGGCACGCGCCTGCAACGCATCTGGATCGACGCCCAGACCTCGCTGCTTCTGGCCAAGGAGCGCTATCACGCCGACGGCTCGGTCGCTTACAGCAGCCGATTCCAACAGATCGCATACCGCAACGTCACCGGCGCCCTCTTCGATCCGCGGATCCCCGAGGGCTTCAAGAAGGTGAGCGGACCAACGTTGGCCACGCCGTCCAACGACCTGGAGCGAGTGCTCGAGGAAGCCGGCTTCAGCGCCGCAGGCCCCCGCTATCTCCCCGAAGGCTTCGCGCTCGTGAGCGGGGACGTGACCGTGATCCACGGCGTGCACAGCCTGCACCTGCTCTACACCGACGGCCTGCGCAGCCTCTCGCTCTTCGAGAACGCCGACAGGCAGGGCGGAGCCAGCTTCACCGGATTGGCCGTGCGCGCCGCGACCTTCGACGGGCACACCGCGCAGTACATCGAGGACGAGCCCAACGTCCTGTTGGCCTGGCGCGAGCGGGGACTGAACTTCACGCTGGTGGGCGACCTTCCGCTGCGCGAACTCGAGCGCATCGCGGCCTCCGTGATCCCGTAACGCTTTGCGGGAGCTTCTGCGGCGCGGACAAGGGAGCTCCGTGGCAAAGGCGTACCAAGGCTGACGTGCGCAGCGAACACCGCCTGCTCGCCCTCCGGACGATGGGCGTGGCCATCCTCTTCACGCTGGTGCTCTACGGCTTTTGGCTCGCGTCGGAGAATCCGACCCTCGACATCTTCGGCCGCGGCCTGACCAGCGAGCCCGCGAGCCAGAAAGTGGTGGCGCTGACCTTCGACGACGGCCCCAACCCGCCGTACACCCTCGAGATCGTGCGCTGGCTCAAAGCGCACGACGCCGTGGCCACGTTCTTCTGCGTGGGGCGTGCCGTGCGGCGCTACCCGAACGTGGTGCGCGAGGAGGCGGCCGCCGGCGACGAGATCGGCAACCACACCTGGGATCACGCGCACCTGCTGCTGGAGCGCCCGATCCACCAACGTCAAGAGCTCGTGCGCACGCAGCGCGCCATCGAGGCCGCCGCCGGCGTCACGCCCACCCTCTTCCGCCCGCCCTTCGGCGGCCGCGACCCCGAGGTGCTCTCGCTCGCGCAGTCGCTCGGCCTGCGAACCGTGCTGTGGAGCGTGCCGCTGGCCGGCGACTGGACCCGACCGCCCGCGAAAGTCATCGCGGAGCGCATCCTCTCAAAGGTCAGGCCCGGCGCCATCATGGTGCTCCACGACGGCAACAAGGGAGCCTGCGGCGTGCTCCCCCGCATGACGCGCGCAGCCTGCGACCGCAGCCACTCCGTGGAGGCGGTCAAGCTGATCGTCACGGCCCTCCACGAGCAAGGCTATCGCTTCGTCACGGTCTCGGAGCTGCTGCGCCTGGCGCCGCCGAACCAACCCCCCATGATCGAGAACGAGCAGGAGTCGGGCGGGGTCTGAGGGGCGCGGCGCCTCGCCGCTCCCCGGCAGGGAGCGAAAATTTGCCGCAGAATCGCAAATCTTCATGCGCCGTCTCTTGCCGCTTGCCGCCCTTCTCTGTGCCCTTGCAGCCTGCTCCTTCCGCCAGAGCGCGGCTCCGCAAGCCGACGGCGGCGCCGTTGCCACCATGTCCACCCTCGCCTCGCTCACCAAGGCGGTGGTCTCGCCCTACATGCCGGTGCGGAGCCTGGTGCCGGTGGGAGCCTCCGTCGAGAGCTACCAGCCGCGCCCGCGCGACGTTGCCGAGGTCCACGGTGCGCGTCTGCTGGTGGAGAATGGCGCGGGCCTGGAGGCCTGGCTCCAAGAGACGCTCCAGGGCGCGAAGAACCCGAACCTCCACGTGGTGATCTGCTCCGACGGCATGCAGATCGAGGAGCAGAACCCCCACCTCTGGATGGACCCGCTCTACGCCAAGATCTACGTCCAGAAGATCGCGGCCGGGGCCGCGACCGCCGACCCGGCGCACGCGCGCGACTACGCCGCCGCCGCCGAGCGCTACGGCCGTCAGCTGGACGACCTCGACCGCTGGATCCGCGAGCGCATCGCGACGATCCCGCCCCAGCAGCGCACGATGATCGTCTTTCACAACGCATGGTACTACTATGCCAAACGCTACGGCATCCATCTCGTCGGCGTGATCGAGCGCAACCCCGGGCAGGAGCCCAGCGCCTACGAGCTGGCGCGCCTGGTGGACTTGGCGCGCCGGTACCACGTGCGCGCCGTCTTCGCCGAGCCGCAGTTCAACCCCAAGCTCGCGCGCGAGTTAGCGCGCTCGGCGGGCATCAAGACGGTGGAGAACCTCTACGACGACTCGGTGGGCGACCGCCCGGAGGTCGCCGACTATCTCTCCATGATGCGTTACGACACCAACGTGATCGTCAACTCGCTCACCGCCGGCTCGGAGCGGCACACGTGAGCGCGGCCGTGGAGGCCACCCACCTGACCGTCTCGTACGACGGGCGCGCGGCGCTTGTCGACGTGACCTTCGCGCTCGCTCCGGGGCACGTGCTCGGCATCATCGGCCCGAACGGCTCGGGGAAGTCGACGCTGCTGAAGGCGACCGCTGGTCTGTTGCAGCCTCACTCCGGCACGCTCCGCGTCTTCGGCAAGCCGCCCACGGCGCTGCCCCCCGGCGCGATCGCGTACGTGCCTCAGATCGAAGCGGTGGACTGGAGCTTTCCCGCCACCGTCCGCGACGTGGTGGCGATGGGCCGCTTTCCCAAGCTCGGGCGCTTCCGGCCGTTCTCCGATCGCGACCGCCAGCTGATCGACTCCGCGCTCGACGCCGTGGAGATCCGCCCGCTGGAGCATCGCGCGATCGCGGAGCTCTCCGGCGGCCAGCAGCAGCGCACGTTCCTGGCGCGCGCGCTGGCCCAGGAGCCCGACCTCTATCTGCTGGACGAGCCGACCACCGGCGTGGACGCCGCGACGGAGGCCGCGCTGCTGGGCGTGGTGCGGGAGATCGCAGCCGCGGGGAAACCCGTGATGATGTCGACGCACGCCCTGGAGCGCGCGGCCGAGTGGTTCGATCGCCTGCTGGTGCTGGATACGCACCAAGTTGCCGAGGGCTCCACGGCCGAGGTCCTCGCCAAGCACGTCCACCTCGGCACCTTCCACGTCCACGGACATCACAAGCCATGACGATCGTCGACGCCTTGCTCGCTCCCTTCGCGTACGGCTTCATGGTGCGCGCCTTCGTGGCGGCAATCGTCGTTGGCATCCTCTGCAGCGTCGTCGGCTGCTACGTGGTGGTGCGCCGGCTCTCGTTCATCGGCGACGGCATCGCCCACGCGTCGTTCGCCGGCATCGTCGTGGCCTATCTCCGCCACCTCGACTACTACGTGGGGGCGGCGATCATGGCCGTGGCCACGGCGCTGGGCATCGGCTTCGTCACGCGCCACGGCAAAGTCTCGATGGACACGGCCATCGGCGTCCTCTTCACCGGAGCCTTCGCGCTGGGCGTCTTTCTGATGTCGCAGGTCAAGAACTATGCCGTCGATCTGCAGGACTATCTCTTCGGCAACATCCTCGGCGTCTCTCAGTTCGACCTGATGCTCACCCTGGCGCTCTCGGCGATCGTCGCGATCGCCTTGGTCTTCCTCTGGCGAGATCTGCTCTACACCTCGTTCGATCCCGTGGTGGCGCAGACGTCGGGCATTCCGACGGCGCGCGTCGACTACGCGCTCCTGGTGCTGCTGGCGCTGACCATCATCGTCTCGCTCGAGTCGGTGGGCATCATCCTCGTGGCGGCTCTGCTCGTGACGCCCGCGGCTGCCGCCTTCCAGCTCACGCGCCGCCTGCCCACGATGATGCTGCTCTCCGCGAGCATCGGCGCCTTCTGCGCCGTGGCCGGACTCTATCTCTCGTACTACGTCAACGCCGCCTCCGGAGCCACGATCGTGCTCCTGGCCACGCTCTGCTTCTTCGTGGCACTGGCCATCGGCCGCCGTGCCCAAGGTCCCATCTGACGGTTCACGCTCGAGGTCGCCCCATGAACGAGATATCCGAACGTCTCCACGGCAACGGCCGGTACGCGACTCGCACGCGCGAACGCGTGGTCGCGGTGCTGCGCGACGAGCGGCGCTACCTGACCGCGCACGCGGTGCACGACATCCTGGTGGCGCGGGGCGT
>DATLUD010000021.1:0-44750 GCA_035533275.1 Candidatus Dormiibacterota bacterium
GGCGCGCGTGACGCTTGTGACGGGTTCGAATCCCGCTGGGGCTACCACGTCCGGAGGCGTATCGCGGCCGCGTCCGGTGGCCGAGATACGGAGAGCGCGGCGGGGCGAGGGCAGCCCCGTGGGTAGAAGAGAGCATGCGCCACGTTCTTGCCGCCTGGGGGCGGGTCGATGTCGAGGAACGGCGGCGCTTCGTAGGCTCGCTGCTCCATGATTCGCGAGCGAACCTCGCATTCGTGGTGCTCCTGGTCTCCTCGTGCACCATCGCGACGCTTGGCCTCGTCGAGAATAGCGCGGCGGTCATCATCGGGGCGATGATCATCGCTCCGCTGCTCGCGCCGATCCAGGGGTTGGCCTTCGGCGCCCTCGAAGGGCAGGTCTCGCTCTTCCGCAGGAGCCTCGTCACGCTGGCGATCGGCACGGCCGTCTCGATTGTGATCTCATACACGCTCGGGATGCTCATCGGGGTGCCGACGCTCGGGAGCGAGGTGATCATCCGATCGCGGCCGACGATCCTGGACCTCGGCATCGCCATCGCCGCGGGTGTCGTGGGCGGCTTCGCGAGGGTCCGCGCGGATCTCTCCGGGACCGTTGCCGGGACGGCCATCGCGGTGGCTTTGATGCCGCCGCTTTGCGTGATCGGCCTTGGTCTTGCCCACGAGCAGCCCACGATGAGTCTCGGTGCTGCCGTGCTCTTCGCCACGAATCTCCTCGGCATCGTGCTGGCGTGCATGGTGGTCTTTCTCGTCTCCGGCTACACGACGCCCAAACGAGCCCGCACGGCGCTCGCGTGGACGCTGCTGCTGACCGCCCTCCTGGTCGTTCCCCTCGCGGCGAGCCTCGTCCGTCTCGTTCGTGAGGCGCGACTCGAGCATGCGCTGGAGAGCGCGCTCTTGAATCGCACGGTGACCTTTCAGCGGGTCGAGCTGGTTAACGCGAGGTTCAATTGGCTCACGACGCCGCCGACCGTCAATCTTCTCGTCTTATCGAGAGAGCCGATCACGCCCGTTGAGGTCGGATTGATCGAGGACTTCGCCAAACGGGAGACTGGGCAGCGTTTCAGGCTTGTCTTCGAGGTGAGCCGGGTCGAAGCGGTCACACGCGAAGGGGCGCGGACACCGGCGACAATCGTCGTGCCTCAATAGCCTCGGCCTCGGCGGCGGCCGGCGCCGCCGGGCTGCGAGACGGCGTGGAACGCCGGCTCGTCCATTTTCAAGGAAAGGCGCCTCGGCGGGCGTACTGAACGGGAGCGCAGCGAGTCGGGGTGCACGGAGAGATGGCGATGCAGGCGATCGTGTTGGTGGGTGGCGAGGGTACGCGGCTGCGTCCGCTGACGTACTCCGTCCCCAAGCCTATGGTGCCCCTCCTCGGCCGCCCGTTCATGGAGCACCTGCTCCTGCGCCTGCGCGACGCCGGGATCACCGAGGTGGTGTTGCCGGCCTGCTATCTCCCCGAAGCCATCGAGCGCCACTTCGGCAGCGGCGAGAAGCTGGGGATGCGTCTGCACTACGTCATCGAGGACGAGCCGCTGGGCACCGCCGGCGCGCTGAAGAACGTCGAGCGCTTCATCACGGGACCCTTCTTCGTGTTCAACGGCGACATCCTCACCAGCCTCGATCTCGAGGCGATGATGGCGTTTCACCGCCGCCGCGGCGGGATCGGGACGCTCCACCTTATTCCGGTGGAGGATCCCACCGCGTTCGGCTGCGTGGAGCGCGACGCGGAGGGGCGCATCACGCGTTTCGTGGAGAAGCCGAAGCCCGAAGAAGTGACGACCAACTACGTCAACGCGGGGACGTACTTGTTGGAGCGCGAGGTGCTCGACCGCATTCCGGGCGGCCGAAACGTCTCGATCGAGCGGGAGACCTTCCCCCAGCTCATCGCGGGCGAGCGCGCGCTCGATGCGTATGCCACCGAGGACTACTGGATCGACATCGGCAAGCCCGAAAACTATCTCAAGGCGAACCTCGACATTCTGCGCGGCACCATGCCGCTGCGCACGGTCGGCCCCTCGCACGCCGTTTTGGTCAAGCTGCCGAGCTTCGCGGGCGCCGGCACCCACGTTGACCCCCGCGCCGATGTGGGACCCGACGTCGTGCTTGGCAGGGCCTGCCGCGTCGCCGCCGGCGCGCGCATCCGCGAGAGCGTGCTCTGGGACGGCGTGATCGTCGACGAGGGCGCATCGATCGAAGGGGCGATCATCGCCGGATCCGTGCACGTGGGCGCGGGTGCACGCGTCGAGCGCGGCGCGGTGATCGGACACGGCGAGGTCGTCGCACCCGGCAGCTCCGTCGCCGCCGGCGCTCGCATCCCGACCTCCGCCTGACTGAGGCCGCCTGGTCGGAGGGTTTCGACCGGGCTCGAGGTGGGTAAACCAACCTCGACGTCCCATTTCCTTGGGACGAGTCCAGCGACGCAACAGATCAGCCGCGTTCTCGGGCCGGGTGCCCACATCGCGCGGGCGTCTTTCGTCGTCGCCGGATGAAGTGAGAGAGGATTTGGACCGTACGATGGCCACTGACGCGCTCGGCGAGTTGCTCGCCAGTCTTCGGCTCACGACGCGCAGATCCGAGGTCCCGCCAACGCTGTTCCTCGGGTCGTACCCGCCGCGCGAGTGCGGCATCGCGACGTTCACGCGTGACGTCGTCACCGCGTTGGAGCGGACCTCGGGGGTTCGCGGCGACGTGATCGCACTCGAGCAGCCGGGCATGGCCCTGGATTATGGCAGCGAGGTCGTGGGGCGGCTCTGCGACCGCGACCCGGCCTCCTACCGGGCGTTCGCGCGGCTGGTCAACGAGCATCCAGCCCGCCTGCTCAACATTCAGCACGAGTATGGCCTCTTCGGCGGCCCCGACGGCGAGATGCTGCTGGAGGCGCTTGCCATGGTGCGCAAGCCGATCGCTCTCACGCTCCACACCGTGCTGCCCAACCCGTCCGAGCACCATCGGCAGGTCACCCGCGAGCTCTGCCGGTTGGCCTCAGCGGTCGTCGTCCTCTCGCGCACCGGCAAGCGCATCCTCGAGGATCTCTACGGACTCGATCCGCGCAAGGTATCTGTGATCCACCACGGCGTCCCCGACGTGCCCTTCGCGCCGACCGACGCCTTCAAGCCGGCATTGGGCTACGGCGGCCGACTGGTCGTCTCCACGTTCGGTCTGATCTCGCGCGGCAAGGGCCTGGAGTATGCGATCGACGCGCTGCCCGAGATCGTCGAACGCCACCCGGAGGTGCTCTACCTCATCATCGGCGAGACCCACCCGGTGGTACGCCGCCAGGAAGGCGAGTCGTACCGGGAGATGCTCGCGGAGCGGATCGCCGCTCTGGGCATGCAGGACAACGTCGCGTTCGTGAACCGCTACGTCACGCAGGAGCAATTGATCGCCTACCTTCGCGCCACCGACGTCTACCTCACGCCTTACCTCAATCCCGCGCAGATCGTGAGCGGGACACTGGCCTACGCCATGGGTCTGGGCAAGGCGATCGTCTCGACGCCGTACCTCTACGCCGAGGAGCTGCTCGCGAACCGGCGCGGCAGCTTGGCGGCCTTCCGCGACTCCGGCTCGATCGCGCGAAAGGTCAACCGGCTGCTCGACGATCCGGCGCTGCGCCGGTGCATCGAGCGGCGCGCGTACCGCTTCGGCCGCCAGATGACCTGGCCGAACGTGGCGCACGATTACGGCAGGCTCTTCGCATCGCTGGTGGAGCAGACGCAGCCCGCGCTCGCCGCAGCCGGTTCACCGGCGAGCGGCCTCGGCCGGGCGACGGCGCCGGTCGTGCCCGGACGCATGGTACCGGTGCGGGTGGGCGAACGGGAGCGACGGGTGTTCCCTTGATGGGCGCTCGAACGGGCGAGTCGCCGCGCCTCGACCACCTGCTGAACCTGACCGACGACTGCGGAGTCATCCAGCACGCCACGTACGACGTGCCCCACCTCGAGACGGGCTACTGCGTCGACGACGTGGCACGGGCCTTCATCGTGGGCGTGCGCCTGGGCGTGGCGAAGATCGCCGTGCGCTCGCTCTCGTTTCTCCAGCACGCCCAACTCGGCGACGGACGCTTCCACAACTTCATGGCCTACGACCGCCGGTGGCTCGACGAGGTGGGTAGCGAGGATGCTTTCGGCCGAGCGGTGTGGGCGTTGGGTTGGGGACGTGCCGCGGCCCCCGAGCCGGGATGGCGCTCGCTCAGCGGGACGCTCTTCGAGCGGGCGCTGCCGAACGTGGAGTCCCTGATGCATCTCCGCGCCAAAGCCTATGCGGGGCTGGGGCTGGCCAAGGCCCTCTCCGCCGAGCCGGGCGATGGTCACGCGCGCCGCGCCCTCGCCGCGGTAGTCGGCAGCCTCGTCGAGGCGCGCAAGCGCGCGGGCGACGACGAGTGGCGGTGGTTCGAGCCCATGATGACGTATGCCAACGCGCGCCTGCCCGAGGCCCTGCTCCGCGGGGGTGCCGCGCTGGGCGATCAGGCCGCCGTGGCCGTGGGACGTGAAACCTTGGCGTTCCTCGAAGAGGTCACCATACGCGAGGGCATGTTCGTGCCGATCGGCAATCGCGGATGGTATCGCCGCGGAGGAGAGCGCGCCCTCTACGCGCAGCAGCCCATCGAGGCGGCCGCGATGGTGGAGGCGGAGCTGGCCGCGTACGAGCTGACCAAGGACGAGCGGCACCTGCGCGCGGCGGGGATCGCCTTCGACTGGTTCTTCGGGCACAACGCGCATGGCGCCGTGATGGTGCGGGGGGGCGGATGCCGCGACGGGTTGGAGCCCGAGTGCGTCAGCGCGAACATGGGAGCGGAGTCGACGCTCGAGTATCTGATGGCGGCGACCTCGATGTCGGTGGACGTTCCGCGAACGGAGCGAGGGGTGCGCCGCTAGGCGAGCGAAGCGCGGGGACGTGGTCCCTGGGTTGACTCGTCGCACGCTCTTGCTCACGCTCTGTGCCCTATCGGCATGCGCTCCGCCCGAGAGCCGGCGGTTCCACGTGGTCGTGGACGCCTCCGGCACGGAGCTGGGCCCGGAACGCGAGCCGACCTTCGCGGTGATTCCGTCGTTTCCGTCGCGCCCCGTGTTCGTCATCGGCGACACCGTGGTCGCCGACGCCTGCCCATTCGACGGCTGCCGGCTCTCCCTCGTCCCCGCGGGACGCGTGCGCTTCCGGTGCCCGTGCTGCGGCAGCGAGTTCGAGCGTGACGGCTCGCTCGTGAAGGGGCCGGCCACGCGCGGGCTCTATCAGTACCAGACGCGCGTGGTCGACGGCGTCATCCACATTCCGGACACCTCGTTCCGGAGCATCCACGTACCCACACCGAAGGCGACGGCTTGATGGCGACAGTCCTGGAATCGCTCAACGACGTCCAGCGCGAGGCGGTCCTCGCGACGGAGGGGGCGTGCCTCATCTTCGCCGGCGCCGGCTCGGGCAAGACGCGCGTGCTCACGCACCGCATCGGCCATCTGGTCGACGACCTCGATGTTCCGCCGCATCGCATCCTGGCCGTCACCTTCACGAACAAGGCGGCGGGCGAGATGAAGGAGCGCCTGGCGCGCATGATCGGCGAGCGCGTCCGCGACCTGTGGGTGGGAACGTTCCACGCCGTATGCGTGCGCATGTTGCGGCGAGACGGGCAACGGATCGGCGTCGGCTCGAACTTCGTCATCGCCGACGAGAGCGACCAGCGCGCGATCGTGCGGGACGCGCTGCACGAGCTCGACTTCGACGAGCGCGCGTTGACGCCGGGTGCTTGTCTGGCCGAGATCTCGCGCGCGAAGAACCGCTTGATCTCGGTGGAGCGCTACGCGGAGACGTCCACGTCGTTCCACGGGGAGCGGCTGGCCGCGGTGTACCGCGCCTACCAGAAGATCCTCCGGCGCAACAACGCCCTCGACTTCGACGATCTCATCGGTTCCACGATCGAGCTGCTGGGGAGCGATGCCGAGGTGCTGGCGCGCTATCAGGAGCGCTTCCGTTACGTGCTGGTCGACGAGTACCAGGACGTCAACCACGCGCAGTACCGCTTGGTCGAGCTGTTGGGCGGCGGCCACAAGAACGTGACGGTGGTCGGCGACGACGACCAGTCGATCTACTCTTGGCGCGGCAGCGACTTCCAGCTCATCCTGCGCTTCGAGCACGACTTCCCCGGCGCGCGGATCTTCAAGCTCGAGCAGAACTACCGCTCCACCGGCGCGATCCTCACGGCCGCCAACGAGCTGGTGGCCAACAACCGCACGCGTCACCCCAAGCGCCTCTTCACCCGCCGCGACGGGGGCGCGCCCGTGGTCTGCTACGCGGCGGAGAGCGAGCGCGACGAGGCGCGCTACGTCTGCGAGCAGATTCGCCGCGCCGTCTCCGAGGAGGGGCGCTCGTTTCGAGAGACGCTGGTGCTCTACCGCACCAACGCGCAGTCCCGCGTCTTGGAGGAGGCCTTCCTCGCCGACGGCATGCCGTACCGCGTGGTGGGCGGCGTCGGCTTCTACGACCGTCAGGAGGTCAAGGACGCCATGTCCTACCTCCGCTTCATCGCCAATCCCAACGACGCGGTTGCGTTCAAGCGCATCGTGAACGTGCCGCGGCGCGGCATCGGCCAGACCACCGTCGCCCAGGTGATCGCGGCGGCGGTCGAGGGGGGGCGTCCCATCGGCGAGGCGCTCGAGGACGAGTCGTTCCTTCAGGGGGCGGCGGCCCGCAAGGCCAAAGAGCTGACGCGCTTTGCCGCGCTGATCGCCGATCTTCGCGCTCACGTGGACGGGCGCTCGGTGACCGAGCTGCTGATCGCGACGCTCGAGGAGAGCGGCTACCTGCGCGAGCTCCACGGCGAGCAGACCGCCGAGGCGCGCGGCCGCATCGAGAACTTGGAGGAGCTGGTCTCCGTGGCGCGCGAGTTCGAGGAGACCAACCGCGGAGCCACGCTCGACGACTTCTTGACCAACATCGCGCTGATCACCGATCTGGACCGCATGGCGGACGAAAACGACCGCGTGACGCTGATGACCCTCCATGCGGCGAAGGGCCTGGAGTTCCCCATCGTCTTCCTGACCGGCCTCGAGGAGGGGATCTTTCCGCACAACCGCGCGCTCGCGGAGCAGCAGGAGTGCGAGGAGGAGCGCCGGTTG
The DNA here is from genome assembly GCA_035533275.1 of Candidatus Dormiibacterota bacterium. GTDB lineage: Bacteria > Vulcanimicrobiota > Vulcanimicrobiia > Vulcanimicrobiales > SCRA01 > SCRA01. Next base: position 7,100 of record DATLUD010000021.1, read on the forward strand.
GCCTACGTGGGCGTCACGCGGGCGATGGAGCGCCTGACGCTCTCCCATGCGCAGCGGCGCACCGTCTTCGGCAACACGTATGCCTATCCGCCCTCGCGCTTCCTGGCCGAGATGCCCTCCGTGGTTCACCTGGGCGGCACGTCCTATCCCGCGCTCGGCGGGGGAACGGTGCCCCGCCCGCAAGGCGGGCGCTGGCGCGACGTGGCGATGGCCGAGCCCCGCTCCACCGCGGAGCTGCTCTCGGTGGCGCGCGGCGATCGCGTGCGCCACCCCAAGTGGGGCGAGGGAACCGTGCGCAGCCTGTCAGGGGCGGGAGGGGACGCGCTGGTGACGGTCGACTTTCCGAGCGTGGGGAGCAAGATGCTGATGCTGAAGTACGCGCCGCTGGAGAAGGTGGAGTCGTGACGATGCGCGTGGCGATCGCGGGGTTGCACGGACGCTTGGGGGCGGCCCTCGCCGCCGGCGTGCGCGCCGCCGAGGACATGGAGCTACTGGGAGGGCTGGTGCGAAAGCCCGCGGCGCCGGGCGAGTACGCCGGGATCGCTGACATGCTGCAAGGCCTCCGCCCCGACGTGCTGCTCGACTGCACGCGCCACCCGGATACGGTGGAGATCGCCCGCGCCGCGCTTGCCACGGGTACGCCCCTGGTCATCGGCGCCACCGGTTGGGGCGAGGACGAGCAGCGCGAGCTCGCCGCCGCGGCGGAGGCGGCCGGAGTCGGCGTGATCCTGGCGCCGAACTTCTCGGTCGGCGCGGTCCTGGTGATGCACTTCGCCCGCCAGGCCGCCCGCTGGTTCGCCAAGGCGGAGATCATCGAGCTGCACCACGAAGGCAAACGCGACGCCCCCTCCGGGACCGCGAAGCTGACCGCCGCCCGCATCGAGGGCGTGAGCGGCAATCCGGTGCCAATCCATTCAGTGCGTCTCCCCGGCCTGGTGGCCCACCAGGAAGTCCTCTTCGGCGGCACCGGCGAGGTCCTGACCCTCCGCCACGACTCCCTCGGGCGCGAGTCGTTCGTGGCGGGGGCCCTGCTGGCGCTCCGGAAGGTGCGGGGGCTGCGCGGGTTGACCGTCGGTCTCGAGTCCCTACTGGAGCTCTAGGCGAAACTCTTTCGGTGAGGTCTGTGTTTACGGGTGGCGCAGCGTTGAATTTTTCGGTATGATGGCGGTCATGCGCCCGGCGGGAGGGGAGTCCGCAAGGACGCCCTTGGAGCGGCGCCAAAACCGGAGCAGTCAGTGAGGACCGAGTGAGAGCCATGAAGGTAGCCGTCGTCGGCGCCACGGGGGCCGTGGGCGAGACGATTCTGCGCGTGCTCGAGGAGCGCGCCTTCCCCGTGTCCGGCCTGGGGGCGTTTGCCAGCCGCCAGCGCGCCGCCGCCGCGCGTTTCCGCGGCGAGGCGCTCGACGCGCAGGCCACGGCGTTCGAGGCGCTGGCGGCCTACGATGTCGTCCTCTTCGCGGGGGGCGACGATGCCAGCAAAGATCTCGCCCGCGCCCTCGCCGAGGCGGGAAAGCTCGTGGCGGACAATTCGTCCACCTATCGCATGGCCGCCGGCGTTCCGCTCGTGGTCCCGGACGTCAATCCGCACGCCCTTGGCACCGCGCGCCTCGCCCCGGTGGCGAACTGCTCCACCATCCAGCTCGTGCTCGCCCTCAAGCCCGTGCGCGACGCCGCCGGCCTGCGCAGCGTGCGGGTGGCGACCTACCAGAGCGTGAGCGGGGCGGGGCGCCCCGCGCTCGAGCGCCTGGAGTCCGAGGAGCGCGCGCTCTTCGGCGGCGAGGAGCTCTCGGCCGCCGGCTCTCCGTTTCCCGGCGCCATCGCGCGTAACGTCATCCCGCAGATCGGCTCGTTCGACGAAGCCGGCGCTTGCACCGAGGAGCAGAAGATCCTCGAGGAGACCCGCAAGATCCTCGAGCTGCCCGACCTGCACGTGGCGGCGACGACGGTGCGCGTGCCGGTGCGCTTCGCCCACAGCGAAGCCGTCTTCGTGGAGACCGAGCGGGAGACGAGCGCCGGCGAGCTCGCCGAGGCGATCGCGGCGCAGCCCGGCGTGCGGCTGGTGCGCGAGGGCATCGTCACGCCGCGAGACGTCGAGGGCCAAGAGACCGTGTACGTGGCGCGGCTGCGCGCCGAGGCGGGGAGCCGGCGCCACTTCCAGATGTGGGTGGTGGGCGACAACCTGCGCGTGGGTGCGGCCACCACGGCCGTGCGCCTGGCGGAGCTGATGGTCGCCGCGCATCGCGCGGAGAGCGCGGCATGACCTTCGATCCGACACCCGCGAGCGATGCGCCCGTGCGCATCATCGTGCAAAAGTTCGGCGGCACGTCCGTGGCCAAGGAGGATCTCCGCGAGGTGGCAGCCTCGCGCGTCCTCGAGGCGCGCGCCCGCGGCTTCTGCCCCGTGGTAGTCGTGAGCGCCATGGGGCGCGACGGCGACCCATACGCCACGGACACGCTGCTCTCGCTGCTGGGGCCGGCGAAGGCCTCACCCAATCGCGACCTGATCGCGGCCGTCGGCGAGATGATCTCGGCGGCGGTCTTCGCGGAGCTGCTGGTCAGGTGGGGCGCGAAGGCGCAGGCGCTCTCGGGCGGTCAAGCCGGGATCCTGGTCGACGACCGCTGGGGCGACGCCCAGATCCTCGACGTGCGCCCCGAGCGCGTCCTCCAGCTGGTGCAGGAGGGCGTGATTCCCGTGGTGGCCGGCTTCCAGGGCCTCACCCCCGACGGGGCGGTGGCCACGCTGGGGCGCGGCGGGAGCGATCTCTCGGCGGTGGTGTTGGGCAGCGCCTTGCGGGCCGAGGGCGTGGAGATCTTCACCGACGTCAGCGGCGTGATGTCGGCCGATCCGCGGCGCGTGGTCGGCGTCCATGCCGTGGAGCGCATCACGTACGAGGAGATGACCGAGCTGGCCGCCCACGGGGCGAAGGTGATGCACCACAAGGCGGCCTCGTGGGCGATGCAGACCAAGATGCCGTACTCGGTGAAGGGCCTGCGCACCAACCAAGGCACGCTGGTCGACGACTCGGTGGCGATCGATCGCGAGCGGCCGGTGACGGGGATCGCCGCGATCCACGATCTGGCGTTCGTGCACATCCTGCTGGGCGACATCGAGAGCCGTCAGCAGCTCCAGGCGCTGGTGCTCGAAGTCTTCGGGCGGCTGGCCAAGCGCGGCATCTCGATCGACCTAATCAACGTCAACCGCGCCGGCGTCTTCTTCGCCGTCGAGAACCCCAATCTCGAGGTCGTGCGGGAGGAGCTGCGCGAGTTGAACATGGCGGTGCGGGTGCGCCAGAACTGCGCCAAGCTCTCGATCGTCGGCGCGGGGATGCGCGGCACGCCGGGCGTCATGTACCGCGTGGTGCAGGCGCTCGAGGGATCCGGCGTCGAGATCATCCATTCCACGGACTCGAACATCACGATCTCCCTCCTCGTGCGCGAGGAGGAGGCCGCCAGCGCCGAGCAGGCGATCCACGACTACTTTCACTTGGAGAGCGAACCTCAATGAACGCACGGTTGATGACCGCGATGGTGACGCCCTTCGCTTCGGGCGGGAGCATCGATCTCGACGAGGCGCGGCGCATCGCCCGCTACTTGGTGGCACGCGGCAACGACGGCATCGTCGTCGCCGGCTCCACGGGCGAGGGGCCCACGCTGACGGACGACGAGCGGCTCGCGCTGTTCCGGGCGGTCAAGGAGGCCGTTCCCCAGGCCACGGTGGTCGCGGCGACGGGCGACAACAACACCGCGCACTCCATCGAGCTCACGCGCGCGGCGGAGGCTACCGGAGTGGACGCCGTGATGGCCACGGTCCCGGCGTACAACAAGCCGACGCAGGAAGGGATGATCGACCACTTCTTGGCGATCGCCCGCGTCACCGATCTGCCCGTGCTGATCTACAACATTCCGGGGCGCACGGGGACCAACTTGCTTCCCGCCACCTTCGCGGCGCTCTGCGAGCGCGCGCCCAACGTGGCCGGCATCAAGGAGTCGACGGGCGACTTCAACCAGTTCAACCACCTGGTGACCTCCGTGCCGGAGCGAGTGCGCATCTACTGCGGCGACGACTACTGCTTCTTGCCGGCGCTGGCCATCGGCGCCTACGGTTGCATCAGCGTCGCGGGTCACCTCTGCGCGAGCGAGCTGCGGGCGATGATCGAGGCCTACCTCTCGGGAGACGTTGCGCGTGCCGCCTCCATCCATCGGTCACTCGTCCCGCTCTTCGACGCCCTGTTCACGGTGAGCAATCCGATCCCCGTGAAGTGGGCGATGGGCGAGCTGGGATTCCGAGTGGGTGAGTGCCGGCCGCCGCTCTCCGCGCTGCCGAGCGCCGCCGCGCAGCGGCTGGCGCCGCTGCTGGCCCCGTATCAGCTCTCGACCGCCACACACTAGGAGCGTGCGATCCGTCGAGATCCTGGGCTGCCGCGTCGACGACGTCGACGTCGCGGCAGCGGTCGCGCGCTTGCTGGAGTACGCTCGTGGCTCGCAGCCGCGGCTGGTGGTGACGGTCGGAACGGAGATGATCGTGCATGCGTTGCGCGATCCCGAGTATCGTCGCGTGCTCAACGGCGCCGATCTCTGCGTGCCCGACACGATCGGGGTGGTCTATGCCTCGCGCCTCTCCGGCTCGCCGCTGGGCGGCCGGGTGGCCGGGATCGAGCTGCTGGAGCGTCTCTGCGCAGGCGCCGCTGCCGAAGGGCTGCCGGTCTACCTGCTAGGCGCGGCGCCGGGTGTGGCGCAAGCCGCGGGTGCTGAGCTTGCGGCGCGCCATCCGGGGCTGAGGATCGCCGGCGCCCGTGACGGCTACTTCGGCGACGAGCAAGCGCAGCAGGTGGCCGAGGGAATTCGGGCGAGCGGGGCGCGAATCGTCTTCGCGGCGCTGGGCTTTCCCAAGCAGGAGCGCTTCTTGGCCGCGTGGCTCGGGGCAACCGGCGCAGGCGTCGGCATGGGGGTCGGCGGAAGCTTCGACGTGATCGCCGGCCGGCTGCCGCGCGCCCCGGAGGTGTTTCGCCGCCTGGGCTTGGAGTGGCTCTACCGGCTCATGCGCGAGCCGCGCCGCTGGCGGCGTCAGCTCGCGTTGCCGCTCTTCGCGTGGCTGGTCGTGATGGATCGCCTCGCCGCTGGGAAAGGACATCGCTCGACGTGAAGGCCATGGTGCTCGCAGGAGGCAAGTCGACTCGCCTCTATCCGCTCACGCTCGCGACGCCCAAGCCGCTGGTGCCCATCGCGGGCGAGGCCAACGTCGCGCACGTCCTGCGCTACCTGCGCTCCTACGGCATCACCGAGGTGGCGATCAACGTGCACTACCATGCCGCACAGGTGGTCGAGTACTTCGGCGACGGCTCGGCGTTCGGCGTGCGCCTCACCTATCTGCACGAGAAGGAGCTCTTGGGCAGCGCGGGAGCGGTGGAGCAGATGGGTGCCTTCTTCGACGAGGGGACGTTCGTCGTCGTGGGCTGCGACGACTTGACGGATCTGCGCCTCGACCAGCTGGTGGACGTTCACCGCGCTCGGGAGGCGGTGGCGACCATCGCGCTGGTCCATGCCAACGACGTGACGCAGTACGGCGTGGTCTGCCTGGACGAGGACGGACGGATCCGCGAGTTTCAGGAGAAGCCGGCCAAGGGCGAGGAGCGCTCGCATCTCGTCAACACCGGCATCTACGTCTTCGAGCCGGGAATCTTCCGGCACATCCCCGCCGGCGTCTTCGTGGACTTCGGCAAGGACGTCTTTCCGGCGCTCTTGCGGGCGGGCGCGCCGTTCTACGGCCACCGCAGCGAGCACTACTGGTGCGACATCGGGACGCCGGGCGAGTACCGGCGCGCCACGCGCGACGTGCTCGGCGGCACGCTGCGCCTGCCGGGGCTGCGCGCGCTGGGCATCCACGAGAGCGCGGTCGTCGACCCCAGCGCCACGTTCGAAGGTGACGTGCTGGTCGGCCCGCGCACGCGCATCGGCGCCGGCGCGCACATCGCGGGCCCCACGGTGATCGGGAGCGACTGCGTCATCGGCGCGGGCGCCCGCCTGCGCGCGTGCATCCTGTGGAATCGGGTCCACGTCGGTGAGCGCGCCGCGCTCCACGACGTCATTCTCGGCCACGGGGAAGAGGTCGCGGCGGAGTCCTCCGTCGCGGGAGAGGTCTTGGCACCGGGCGGGTGACGCGGGGCGCGCGGCGGCCCGGCGTGCCCGTTTGAACCCCGGGGGGCAGTGGAAGAACGGAAGAGGAGCGCTCTCTCGCGGTCTTTGCAGACGTACGCTCGTTTTCATGAAGGGCAGTCGCAAACGTTGACGCAAGGTCCACGCATCTACAACCTCTTTCCCACGCTGGTTGGTCCCGTTGCCGAGTGGACGGGACACCTCGGGCGGATCGCCGGGATGGGCTTCACGTGGGTCTACGTCAACCCGTTCCACGAGACGGGCCGCTCGGGCAGCCTCTACGCCGTCAAGGACTACTTCCGGCTCAACCCGCTGCTGGCCGCCGGCGACCGGCGAGGCGCGGACGAGATCCTGGCCGATTTCACGCGTTCCGCGCGGCAGCATGGCCTCGACGTGATGATGGATCTCGTGATCAACCACACGGCGACGGACGCGCCGCTGGTGAAGCAGCACCCGAGCTGGTACCGGCACGAGGCCGACGGAAGCCTGCGCTCGCCGCGCGCGGTGGATCCCGACGACCCGAGCAAGGTGACCGTGTGGGGCGACCTGGCGGAGCTCGACTATTCGGAGCGGCCGGAGCGCGCGGAGATGATGGCGTTCGCGTGCAAGGTGGTGCATCATTACGCGAGGCTGGGCTTTCGCGGCTTCCGCTGCGACGCCGCGTACCAGATCCCGGGGCGCGTCTGGGAGGAGGTCATCGCCGCGGCTCGCGGCGTTCGTCCGGAGACGGTCTTCGTCGCCGAGACGCTCGGATGCACGCCGGACCAGGTGGAGCAGCTGGCCGTCGCGGGCTTCGACTACCTGTTCAACAGCTCCAAGTGGTGGGATTTCCGTGCCCCGTGGCTGCTGGAACAGTACGAGGCCTTCCGCCGCATCGCGCCGTCGATCGGCTTCCCGGAGAGTCACGACACGGAGCGCTTGGTTTGCGACCTCGCGGCGCAAGGGATCACCGATGCCGTTGCCGTCGAGCGTGCCTATCGGCTGCGCTACCTCTTCGCCGCCTTCTTCTCGACGGGCGTGATGATGCCCATGGGCTACGAGTACGGCTTTCGGCGCAAGCTCGACGTCGTCGCCACGCGGCCGGCGGACTGGGAGGGGCCGCAGTTCGATCTCACCGCGTTCATCACCGAGGTCAACGCGCTCAAGGCACGCGTTCCGGTGCTCAACGAGGAGGGACCGCAACGGCGCGTCGGCGCCAGCGACGGCGGCGTCGTGGCGCTGCTGCGCGAAGGCGAAGACGGCGCGGCCTCCGTGCTGGGGGTGTTGAACGCCGATCCGGTCGAGCGTGGCGAGGTCGGCGCGGGCGAGCTGGCCCGCGCGATCCGGCGGCGCCCGGTGGAGCTGTTCTCGACGGACGGCGCCGCCTCCGCCGCGCCGCTCTCGATGCGGGTCCTCGGCGAGGCTTCCCGAAGCGAGGGCCCGGTCACCCGTGCTCCCTCGTCGCGATCGACCCTGCGGGACGCGGAGAAGGTGGCCTGTGGACGCTGAGCTCGCGCGAATCGTCGCCGGGGATTGCCGGGATCCGTTCACGGTCCTGGGTATGCACGCCGCCGACGGCCGCCTGGTGGTCCGCACGTTCCAGCCGCGGGCGTCGCGCGTCGAGGTGATCGACGCGGCTTCCGGCTCCGCGGCCGCCAAGCTCGAGCGCGTCCACGAGTCGGGGCTCTTCGTGGGAGCCATCGCCGGACGCGAGCGGCCATTTCCCTATCGCCTCTCGATCGACTCGGGGGGGCGACGCCGCGAGATCGACGACGCGTACCGCTTCGGTCGCGTGCTCGGCGAGCTCGACATCTATCTCCTGGCCGAGGGGACCGATCTGCGAGCCTACGAGAAGCTCGGGGCCCATGTGCGGACGATGGAGGGGGTCGAAGGCACGAGCTTCGCCGTGTGGGCACCCAACGCGCGCCGGGTCAGCGTGGTCGGCGACTTCAACCATTGGGACGGGCGCGTGCACCCCATGCGCTTCCTGCACGAGAGCGGCATCTGGGAGATCTTCGTCCCGGGGGTGGGCGCGGGGGAGCGCTACAAGTTCGAGATCAAGGCGAGCACCGGCGTCGTGCTCCCGCTCAAGGCCGATCCGTATGCGATGCGCTGCGAGTCCCCGCCCGACACGGCATCGATCGTCATGGGGGAGGAACGGTACCAGTGGGGAGACGGCGCCTGGATCGAGGCGCGCGGCCGCGTCGATCTGCGCGCCGCGCCGATGGCCGTCTACGAGGTCCATCTGGGCTCGTGGAAGCGTCATGCGGAGGGAAACCGCTACTACACCTACGGCGAGCTGGCCGACGACCTGATCCCGTACGTGAAGGCGATGGGCTTCACGCACGTGGAGCTGATGCCGGTCGCCGAGCACCCGTTCGACGGATCGTGGGGGTATCAGCCCATCGGGCTCTTCGCGCCGACGAGCCGCTTCGGAACTCCCGACGAGTTCCGCGCCTTCGTCGAGCGCGCGCACGCCGCGGGCATCGGGGTCCTGATCGATTGGGTGCCCGGCCATTTTCCGTCGGATCAGCACGGGCTGGGCTTCTTCGACGGCACGCATCTCTACGAGCATGCCGATCCCAGGCAGGGCGTGCAGCCCGACTGGAACACGCTCGTGTACAATTTCGACCGTCGCGAAGTCGCGAACTATCTCGCGAGCAACGCGCTGTTCTGGCTGCGCAGCTACCACGCCGACGGCCTGCGGGTCGACGCCGTGGCCTCGATGCTCTACCTGGACTACAGCCGCAAGCCCGGCGAGTGGGTGCCCAACGTCTACGGAGGCAACGAGAACCTGGGCGCGATCGCGTTCCTCCGCCGCACGAACGAATTGGTCTTCGGAGAGGCCGCGGGGGTGACGACGATCGCCGAGGAGTCGACCTCGTGGCCGATGGTCACGGCGCCGACGACGACGGGGGGTCTGGGATTCGGCTTCAAGTGGAACATGGGCTGGATGCACGACACGCTGGCGTACATGCACGTCGATCCGATCTTCCGGCGCTACCATCAGGAGAACCTCACGTTCGGGCTGCTCTACGCCTTCAGCGAGAACTTCGTGCTGCCGCTCTCCCACGACGAGGTCGTGCACGGCAAAGGCTCGCTGATCGGCAAGATGCCGGGCGATCGCTGGCAACGCTTCGCGAACCTGCGGCTCTACTACGGATTCATGTACGGTCATCCCGGCAAGAAGCTGCTCTTCATGGGCGCGGAGATCGCTCAAGAGCGCGAGTGGAGCCATGACCGCGGCCTGGACTGGCACCTGCTGGACGATCCGATGCACCAGGGCGTCGCGCGCCTGGTCGCCGACCTGAACGCGCTCTACCGCGGCCGCCGCGCGCTGCACGAGCTCGACTGCGAGCCCGCCGGATTCTCGTGGATCGACTTCCGCGACCGCGACGCCGGCATCGTCTCGTTCGTGCGCCGGGCGCGCGATCCGCAGGAGCACGTGGTGGTGGTCGGCAACTTCGCCCCGGTCGTGCACCGAGGCTACCGCATCGGCGTGCCGTCGGCGGGGCGCTATCGCGAGCTGCTCAACACCGACTCGTCGCACTACGGGGGAAGCAACGTCGGCAACGCGGGCACGGTCGACGCCGAGCCGGTTCCGATGCACGGCTTCCCCTGCTCCGTGGCGCTGACCCTGCCGCCGCTGGGGGCCCTCTTTCTGGCCAAGGACGACGCGGCGCGGTGAAGGCCTCCCCGCTGCGCGCCGAGGTTTGGCCGGGGCGTCCCTATCCGCTGGGCGCCACGTGGGACGGGACCGGCGTCAACTTCGCGCTCTTCTCCGCCAACGCCGAGAAGGTGGAGCTCTGCCTCTTCGATGGTCGCGGACGCCGCGAGCTGCGCCGCGTGGCGCTGCCGGAGTACACGGATCAGGTGTGGCACGGCTACCTCCACGACGTCCAGCCGGGGACGCTCTACGGCTACCGCGTCTACGGCCCGTACGATCCCCAGCGCGGCCACCGCTTCAACGGGAACAAGCTGCTGCTCGATCCCTACGCCAAGGCCGTCGCCGGGACGCTGCGCTGGAGCGACGCGCATTTCGGCTACCGCGTGGGGGCTCCGCGGGGAGATCTCTCGTTCGACCGCCGCGACAACGCGCGCGGCATGCCCAAGTGCGTGGTCGTCGACACCGCTTTCACGTGGGGCAACGACGCTCACCCGCGCAGAAATTGGCACGAGACGATCGTCTACGAGGCTCACGTGCGCGGCTTCACCAAGCGCCATCCGGAGGTCCCGCCCGGCCTGCGCGGCACCTTTGCGGGGCTCGGGTCACGGGCGGCGATCGACCACTTGGAGCGCCTGGGCGTCACGGCGATCGAGCTCCTGCCGGTGCACGCCTTCGTCGACGACCGCTTCCTCGTGGCCAAGGGGCTGCGCAACTACTGGGGCTACAACTCCATCGGCTTCTTCGCCCCCGAGCCGCGCTATCTGGGCGGCGAGGCGCTCGGCGAGTTCAAGACGATGGTGAGGCACCTCCACGACGTCGGCATCGAGATCATCCTGGACGTCGTCTACAACCATACGGCGGAGGGCAACGAGCTGGGCCCGACGCTCAGCTTCAGAGGGATCGACAACGCCTCGTACTATCGCTTGGTGCCCGGGGACGAGCGGCGCTACGAGGATTTCGCCGGCTGCGGCAACACGCTCAACCTGCAGCATCCGCGCGTGCTGCAGATCGTGATGGACTCGCTGCGGTACTGGGTCGAGGAGATGCACGTCGACGGCTTTCGCTTCGACCTCGCCACCGCTCTGGCGCGCGAGGGCCACGGCTTCGACGGCTCCAGCGCCTTCCTGGACGCGGTCAGCCAAGATCCGGTGCTGGCGCGCGTCAAGCTCATCGCCGAGCCGTGGGACTTGGGTCCGGGAGGCTATCGGCTGGGCGGGTTCCCGCCGGGATGGTCGGAGTGGAACGACCGCTATCGCGACACGGTGCGGCGCTTCTGGACCGGGCACGAGGGCATGGTGCCGAGCTTCGGGTCCAGCCTCTGCGGCTCGAGCGAGCTCTTCATGCGCGCCGGCCGCCGGCCGCGCGCCAGCGTCAACTTCGTCACGGCGCACGACGGGTTCACCTTGCGCGATCTGGTCTCGTACGACCGCAAGCACAACGAGGCCAACCGCGCCGACAACGCCGACGGAGCTGCCGCCAACTGGAGCTGGAACTGCGGGGCTGAGGGCGAGACCGATGATCCCGCGATCGCGGCCCTGCGCATCCAGCAGCAGCGCAATCTCCTGGTGACGCTGCTGCTCTCGCAGGGCATCCCCATGCTGCGGGCCGGCGACGAGCTCGGTCACACCCAAGGCGGCAACAACAACGCCTTCTGCCAGGACAACGAGACGAGCTGGCTGGATTGGGACGTGAGCGAGGAGTACCGCGAAGGGATCGAGCGCTTCGTCCAGACGCTCGTGCGCTTGCGGCGGGACCATCCGGCCTTGCGCCGTCCCCGGTTCTTCCGCGGCGTCTCGATCCCGGCGAGCGACCTCAAGGACGTCACCTGGATCCGCGCCGACGGCAGCGAGATGGAGCAAGCCGATTGGCACGACATGCGCGCGCGCAGCATCGGGGCGCTCATCGGAGGCGATCCCGCCGACATGTTCGTGGGCCTGCACGGCTATCCGGAGGTGGACGACAGCTTCCTGCTGTTGGCCAACGCCAATCCCGATCCGATGGAGTTCACCCTGCCGCTCGCCGGAGGCCGCACCACGTGGCATCTGGTCGTCGAGAGCAGCTGGCCCCACCCGCTCGCGCCGGGGACGCCGTTCCCGTCGGGGGTGCCCTACGTCGTGCGGGGACGCTCCGTCTCGCTCTTCACCGCGGCCAACCCGGTCGCCGCGGCGCGCTCGACGCGCGAGAGGGAGTCGTGAACGGCGATCCCCTCGATCCGCTCGACGCCCTAGCCGCGCGCGCCGGCATCGAGCTCACCTACGTCGACTACTGGGGTGTGGCGCGACGCATCTCACCCGCCGTCCGCGCGGCGCTCCTGAGCGCGCTGGGATACCACGCAAACGACGCTCTCGAAGCCGCCGCGCGCCTCGAACATCTCGAGGCACGCGCCTGGCGCCGGCGCGTCGAGCCCGTCACGGTCGTCGGCGTCCACCGTCAGCCCGCCACCATCGCGATCGTGCGCGAGCGCGATGAGAGCGCTCGGCTCGCCTGGAACCTCGTGGAGGAGGGTGGGGCCGAGCACGAAGGGGAGTTGGACGGCGAGCGCCTTGCGCTGCTCTCCACGCGCACGCTCGACGGACGTGTGCTGGAGCGCCGCGCGTTCGCCTTGCCGCGCACCTTGCCGTTGGGGTATCATCGGCTGCGCGTGCATGACCGCTCCGAGGTTGAGGCGGCACGCGCGGCGATCATCGTCGTGCCGCCTGCGTGCTATCTTCCGCCGGCACTCGAGGCGGGGCGGCGCCTGTGGGGCTTGAGCGCTCAACTCTACGGGCTGCGCTCGGAAGCGAACTGGGGGATCGGCGATCTTGGCGATCTTCGGCGCCTGGCGGAGATCGCGGCGGATGCCGGGGCCGGCGTGATCGGCATCAGCCCCCTGCACGCGTTGGACGCGTGCAGGCCGGAGGCCGCGAGTCCTTACTCCCCGTCGAGCCGTCTCATGCTCAACGCGCTCTTCGTCGACGTCGAGGGCGTTCCGGACCTCGCCGAGAGCGCGGAGGCGCGCCGCTTCATGGAGGCTCCGGACTTTGCTCGCGCGCTGGCGGCGCAACGCGCCGCGGAACGCGTCGACTACGGCGCCGTGGCCCAGAGCAAGCACGCCGTCCTGCGGCTCCTGTACGCGTCGTTCCGGCGCCGCCATCTCGACGGGCGAGCCTCGGCGCGCGGCGCGGCGTTCCGGCGCTTCGTGCGCGAGCACGAGCAGACGCTGGAACGCTGGGGGACGTACCACGCCCTAGCCGAAGACGTGGGTTCCGGCGATTGGCGCACGTGGCCGGCGGCGTACCGCGATCCAGCGGCCGCCCCCGTCGTCCTGTTCGCCAAGACCCATCGCGAGCGCGTCGAGTATCATCAGTACGTGCAGTGGCTCGCGGACGAGCAGCTCGCGGCCGCGGGCGGCGCCGCGCAACGCACCGCGCTGGGCCTGTACCGTGATCTGGCGGTGGCGGCCGACGCCGGGGGCGCGGATGGCTGGATGCACCAGAGGCTTCAACTCTCCGGCGTTCACGTCGGAGCTCCGCCCGACCCGCTCAACCATCGCGGGCAAGACTGGGGGCTCGCCCCATGGGATCCCGACGCCATGCGGGAGGACGAGTACGCCTCGTTCGTCGCGCTGCTTCGCGCGAACATGCGGCACACGGGCGTCATCCGCCTCGACCACGTGATGGCGCTCGCACGTCTCTATTGGATTCCCGAAGGCGCCGCGGCGGACGAGGGCGCCTACGTCCGCTACCCCTTCGAGGACCTCTTGGGTCTCGTGGCGCTCGAGAGCGTCCGCAACCGTTGCATCGTCGTCGGCGAGGACCTCGGCACCATTCCTTCGGGGATGCGCGAGCGCTTGGCCGAGGCGCGCCTCCTTTCGTGCCGCCTGCTCTACTTTGAGCATGATGCCGCCGGTCAGCCGAGGGCTCCCGAGGCATACCCCCAACTGGCCCTCGTGAGCACGGGGACCCACGACCTTCCGTCGCTCGCTGCGTTTTGGCGCGGAAGCGACATCGATCTGCGGGAGAGGATCGGGCTCTACCGATCGCCGGAGGAGGCGGAAGCCGCGCGCCGTGCGCGCGCGCGAGAGCGGCTCGTGCTCGCGGCGGCGCTCGGCGTGCGAGCACCTGAGGAGGTAACGCCCGCGGCCGTCGACGATGAGGAGCTCGTGTGCCGCGCCTACGCTTATCTCGCGCGGACGCCGGCCCTGATCCTTGCCGTGCAGCTCGAAGACGTTTGCGCGCAACTCGTCCCCGTGAACGTCCCGGGCACGGGACTCGAGCAGCCGAACTGGCGGGAACGTCTGCCGCTCACGCTCGAGGAGCTCGCCGTCAGCCCGCGCGTGCGATTCCTCGCCGACCTGCTCTCGCGTGAGCGCCCGCCGGCCGGCTGAGGCGGGCCCTTGCGCGCGCGGGCCTCGCCCGCAGATGAACGGCGATGGACCTGCTTTCTTGGCTTCTCCCGCCGCGCTGCGGAGGCTGCGGCCGGCGCGGAGACGGATTCTGCCTTTCCTGCCGCGCGGCGTGCGCGCTCGAGCGCTTCGTGCTGCCGGGCGAGACCCGGCTCCCCGTCACGGCGCTCGGACGCTACGAGGGGAGCCTGCGCCGCGCGGTCCTCGCGCTCAAGCGCGGCCGGCGCGACGTCGCGCGCGCGCTTGGCGCGGCCCTCTCCGAGTTTCGCGCCGCTCATGAGCTGGTCGTGCCGGCCCCGACGTCGCCGGAACGCGCGCGTCGGCGTGGCTTCGACCAGGGGCTGCTGTTGGCGAAGGCCTTCGGCGGCGAGCGCGGCGCGATCGCCTTGGCGCTGGAGGGGGCGAGCCAGCGCGGCGCCTCGCGCGGCGAGCGCCTCGCGCGGCGCATCCGGCTGGTGCGCGGCTCGCCCGCGGGGCGGCGCATCGTGCTGGTCGACGACGTCTGCTCGACGGGCGGGACGCTGTTGGCCTGCGCGAACGCGCTGCGGGCGGCGGGGGCGGTCTCGGTTCGCGCGGTGGTCGTGGCGCGAGCGGAGCGCCGGCCGTGGTGAGCGAAGCCAGCGCGCGATGCTCTCGGATGAGGACCTCCATCACCTGCGTCGCGCGGTCGAGCTGGGACGCCGCGGCCTCGGCGACGTCTCGCCGAATCCCCCCGTCGGCGCCGTGCTGGTGCGGAACGGCAACGTGGTGGGCGAAGGCTGGCATCGCGGCGCGGGCCTGGCGCATGCGGAGGTGGAGGCGCTCGCAGCGGCCGGCGACGCCGCGCGTGGGGCGACCGCATACGTCTCCCTCGAGCCGTGCAACCACGTGGGGCGCACGGGACCGTGCACGGCGGCGCTCGCGGAAGCCGGCGTCGCGCGCGTGGTCTTCGGCGCGAGCGACCCGAACGCCGAGGCCGCCGGCGGCGCGTCGGCGTTGCGGGCCATGGGCATCGAGGCGGTGGACGCCGGGCTCGCGGAGGCGCGGCGCTTGATCGAGGCGTTCGAGATCGCGCTCGATGCCGACCGCCCCTACCTCGCGTTGAAGATGGCGGCCTCGGTGAACGGAGCGATCGCGGCGCGAGGCGGAGAGCGGCGCTGGCTCACGGGGGAGGCGGCGCGCGCGCTGGTGCGGGGACTGCGCATCGAGCACGACGCGGTGATGGTCGGGGCGGGGACCGTGCGCGTCGACGATCCGCAGCTCACGGTGCGGCCGCCGCATGCGCGACGGGTTCCGTATCGCCGCGTCGTGATCTGCGAGCGCGATCCGATCCCCGCGGCGAGCCGGGTGCTCGATCGAGCGGACGGCGTCGAGACGGTGATCGTCGCGCCGCGGACGCGCGCCGCGCTCTTTCGCGAGCTCGAAGGGCGCGCGAGCATCGTGTACGCCCCGGATCGCGACGGGCAGCTCGATCTGCGCGCGGCGCTGCGGGAGCTCAAGACGATGGGGATTCGCAGCGCCTTGTGCGAAGGAGGCCCGACGCTCGCCGCGAGGCTTCTGGCTCACGGCTTGGTGGATCGCATTCACTGGCTCGTGGCGCCGGCGATGATCGCGGGATCGGCGGCCGTCCCCTCCGTCGCCGGCGTCGAGGAGGTCGATCTCTCGGGCTGGCGCTTCGACGAGGTGCGCCGCGTGGGCGACGACGTCTATCTCTCCGGGAGGATTCGCTAGGAGATGTTCACGGGTTTGATCGAGCACGGCGGCCGCGTGCGGGCGGCCACCGCCGCGCAAGGCGGCGTTCGGCTCGCGATCGTGTGTCCCACGCTGCGCGCGGACGGCATCGCCGTCAAGGACTCGATCGCCGTCAACGGCGTCTGCCTCACCGCGGTCGAGGTGGACGAGGCGGGCTTCGCGGCGGAGATCGTGCCCGAGACGCTGGCCCGCTCGAATCTGGGCGCGCTCGTGCCGGGCGATTCCGTCAACGTCGAGGGCTCGCTGCGCTTGGGCGACCGCGTTGGGGGCCACTTCGTCTACGGGCACGTGGATGCGTGCGTGGAGATTCTGGCCAAGGAGCGTGAGGGTCAGGGGTGGCGCCTGCGCGTGGAGCGCCCGGGGCCGCTTGCCGCCATGCTGGCGGAGAAGGCCTTCGTCGCGCTGGACGGCGTGAGCGTGACGATCGCGGCGGTGGGCGCGGGATGGCTCGAGGTGGCCCTGATTCCCGAGACCGCGCGCCGCACCACCCTCGGCGAGAAGAGCGTCGGGGATCGAGTCAACGTCGAGGTCGACCCGGTGGCCCGCTACGCGGCTGCCGCGGTAGCCGCGCTGATGGAGCGTCGAGTGTGAGCGATCTGGCTTGGGCCGTGCGCATCGTGGTGATGGTCTTCGGCGCGGTGGGCTTCGTGACGGCGCTGGGATTCTACGGGCGTCTGCAAGAGAGCAACCCGCGCGTGGCGCCGCAGAGGCAGTTGCTGATGCTGTTCGCGGGCATCGTGGGCTACGCGGGGTCGTCCTTCCTGCCGGTGCCGTGGTCGTTCCTCTGCGAGATCGTGGGCCTTGCGCTCGTGCTGCCGTGGGTCATTGGCACGATGCGGAGGCGGGCATGAGCGAGGCGCACTTCACCGTGGCGGACCGCGTGCGCTGGAGCGAGGTGGACCGCGCGGGCATCATCTACTTCGGGGCATACGTGCGGTTCATCGAGCTGGCCGAGACGGAGATGCTGCGCACCGTGGGTCTTCCCTTCAGCGAGATCTTCGACCGCTTCGACATCTGGCTGCCGCGCGTGCACCTGGAGTTCGACTTCTTCTCGCCGGCCCGTCTGGACGAGATGCTCGAGGTGCGTACCACCATCGAGCGCATCGGCCGGTCCAGCATCGCCACCCGCATGGAGATGTGGAGCTTGGCTTCGGGCGTCCAGTGCGCCGCGGCGCGCATGATCGTTGCCTGCGTGGATCGCGAGACGTTGACGTCTCAACCGCTGCCCGAGGGCATTCTGAGCGCCCTGGCGCCCTACGCCAAACCCGAGAGCGAGGGTTAGCCCCCGCCGGTCATGCGGCCGGGCGGATCTTCAGTGCGAGGCGGCCCGGCACTCCGCGCAGAGGCCCGTCAACTGGAGCGTCGGCGCGTGGACTTCGACGCCGTGCTCGGCGGCGAAGGGGCGCCAGAGCTCCTCGGGCACCTCGACGGCCACGTCGATCAGCGCGCCGCACCGCTCGCACGCGAAGTGCCCGTGCTCACCGGTCTCGCGGTCGTAGATGGTCGACTTGCCGTCGACCGACGGAAACGCGCGGATGAGCCCCTGGTCGGAAAGGCGTTGGAGGGCACGGTAGACGGTCGTGTAGCCGATCTTCGGGTTGATCGCCCGTGCCCGCGCATAGATGTCGGCCACCGTCAGGTGCTGCTCGTTCGTCCGCACGACGTCGAGGACCAGCCGGTGGTTGCGGGGCAAGCGAGCCTCCGAAGTGGAAATCATGTTCACTCCAAACCTATCACGACGGGAGGCGGGTGTCAATGACGGACCGGGGGCGCCCGTGGCGCGGCTCCGAGGAAGGTCGTTGACAGTTGTTAAGTCCAAGCGTAGCATGCGGTGGATGGCCATGGAGTTCGCCCGCACGCTTCGGGAGGCGATGGAGTCCGCCGGGATGACGGCTGCCGGCCTTGCCCAACAGACGGGCTTGACGGAGGCGGCGATTTCGTACTATCTCTCCGGGCGGCGCCAACCGTCCTACCCGTCGCTCCGGAAGCTGGCTGCCGCGCTGCCGTCGATCACCCCTTCACCCGACGCACACGAAAGCAGACGCATGCACACGATCGAGGAGGCCATCGCCGAAATCCGCGCCGGCAAGATGGTGGTGGTGCTCGACGACGAGGATCGCGAGAACGAAGGCGATCTCGTGATGGCGGCTCAGATGGTCACCCCCGAGGCAATCAACTTCATGCGCAAGGAGGCCGGAGGGCTGATCTGCGTCCCGATGATCGGCAAACGCCTCGACGAGCTGCAGATCCCGGCGATGGTGAACGACAACACCTCCCTGCACGAGACCGCGTTCACCGTTTCGGTCGAGGCCCGCGGGCGCACCACCACGGGCATCTCCGCCCACGACCGTGCCGCGACGATCCAGGCGTTGCTCGATCCTCACGCCAAGCCGTCGGACTTCCTGCGCCCCGGGCACACCTTTCCGTTGCGCGCTCGCGAGGGCGGCGTGCTGGTGCGGGCGGCGCACACGGAGACGGCGGTCGATCTCGCGCGCCTGGCGGGCTTCTACCCGGCCGGCGTGATCTGCGAGATCATGAACGACGACGGAACCATGTCGCGCCTCCCCCAACTCGAGGTTTTCGCCGAGCTCCATGGGCTGAAGATCATCACGGTCAAGGATCTGATCGCCTACCGGATGCGCAACGAGCAGCTGGTGCGGCGGATCGCGGAGTTCGATCTCCCGACCGCGTACGGCCGCTTCCGGGGCATCGCTTACGAGACGGTGATCGACGAGGTCTGCCACGTGGCCATGGTCATGGGTGAGATCGGCGAAGGCAAGGACGTGCTGGTGCGCGTCCACTCGGAGTGTCTGACGGGCGATGCGCTCCACTCGCTGCGCTGCGACTGCGCCGCCAACCGCGACGCCGCGATGGCGACGATCGCGCGCGAGGGGCGCGGCGTGCTGCTCTACCTCCATCAAGAAGGGCGCGGCATCGGCCTGGCCAACAAGCTGCGCGCCTACGCCCTGCAGGATCAGGGGATGGACACCGTCGAGGCCAATCGCGCGCTGGGCTTTCCCGACGACAAGCGCGACTACGGGCTGGGCTCGCAGATGCTGGTGGACTTGGGCATCAAGACGATGCGCATCATCTCGAACAATCCGCGCAAGATCCACGGCTTGGGCGGCTTCGGCCTGGAGATCGTCGATCGCGTGCCGCTGGAGACGGCGCCTCAGGAGTTCAACGCGCGCTATCTGGGGACCAAGCGCGAGAAGCTGGGCCATCTGCTGGACGAGTACAACCAGCCGGCGCGAGCCGCGGGCGCGCCATGAGACGGGAGCGCGTGGAGCAGAGCCTCGAGGGCGTCGGCGGCGGCAGGCGGGTGGCGATCGTGGCGGCCCGCTTCTACGCCGACCTCGCGGACCAGTTGATCGACGGCGCGCGCCGCGCCCTGCGGGCGGCCGGCGTCGCCGAGGGCGACGTGCGGGTGGTGGACGTCCCGGGCTGCTTCGAGCTTCCGCTGGCGGCACAGAAGCTGGCCGGCGCCGGATTCGACGCCGTCGTGGCCCTGGGCGTGGTGATCCGCGGCGAGACGCCGCACTTCGACTTCGTCGCCGGCGAGTGTGCCCGGGGCATCATGGACGTCCAGCTCCGAACGGGCGTGCCGGTGGGCTTCGGCGTGCTCACCACGGAGAACCGGCCCCAAGCCGAGGAGCGGGCCGATCCGGAACGGGGGGACAAGGGCTTCGAGGCGGCAGTGGCTGCCCTCGCCCTGCTGGCTCTGGAAAGCTGACGGCCGCTCGCCGCCCCGGGCCGCGTGGGGCAGAAGGAGCGGGCGGCCGGTGCGTCCTAGACTCCGCCCTCAGGCCGAGACTTCGTCTCGACCGAGCACCCATTTCCCCTGCGTGCGGGTGCGTCGGGAGAACGCGGAGCCGTAGATGCAAGACAAGACGCTCACGTGCAAGGACTGCGCCAAACCCTTCGTCTTCACCGCGCGAGACCAGCAATTCTACGCCCAGAAGGGCTTCGAGCACGAGCCCCAGCGCTGCCGCGAATGCCGCAACGCGCGCAAGAGCCAGCGGGCGGATGCGCCGGCCGGGGGAGCCCGCGAGCTCTTCGACGTGGTCTGCGCCGAGTGCGGCGTGCCCACGCAGGTGCCGTTCCGGCCTCGCGACGCGCGCCCGGTGTACTGCCGCGACTGCTTCCAGGCGCACGGGAGTCAGCTGACCCGAGCGTAGAACCTCCGCCTCATGAAGGCGGAACGGTTGTTCGAGGGTCTGCTCTGGCGGGCGCGCCTCTTCGTCTTGATCCCCGTGGTCTTCACGTTGCTCGCGGCGATCGTGGCCTCCGTGGAGGGGGCGGTCGTCGTGACGCAGGGCATCGGTCTGGCCGTCGCCGGCCGCCATGGGGAGTCGACGCTGCGATACCTCAACGCGCTGGACACGTTCCTGTTCGCGACGATTCTCTACGTCGCGAGCATCGGGCTCTACGAGTTGTTCGTCTCCAAGCTCGACGATCTCGGCGACGGTGAGGGGGAAGCACGCAGCCGTCTGCCGGCGTGGATGGTGATCGGAACGCTCGACGACCTGAAGCAGAAGGTGGCCAGCGTCGTGACGATCATCATCGCGATCAGCTATCTGGAGCAGCTCAGCCGCTGGGCAGACGGCCGGAGCGACCTGCTGCACAGCGCGCTGGACGTGCTCTGGCTCTCGCTGGGCGTGGCCGTGGCCATGGTGAGCCTCATCCTCTTCACGCGGCGCGTCGCCGAGCATCAGGCAAGGCCGGACGAGGGAGCGTCGAAGGGTTCGCCTTTGTGAGCGAGATGAGACCGGTTTCCTGGGCGGGCGATGGCGTGGCCTACGTGGATCAGCGGGAGTTGCCGGCGCGCCTGCTGGAGCGGTGCGCGAGGACGACCGACGAGGTCGTCGAGGCGATCGCGGCGCTGGCTGTGCGCGGCGCCCCGCTCATCGGCGTCTTCGGCGCCTACGGCGTGGCGCTCGCCGCGCGCCGCGGTGCCGCCGGCGAGCCGTTGCGCGCCGAGGCCTTGCGCATCCGCGCCGCGCGCCCGACGGCGGTGAACTTGATGTGGGCCGTCGACCGCATGCTGGCTGCCGCCGAGGCGGGTGCCGACTCGGCGGCGCTGCTGGCCGAGGCCGAGGCGATCCACCGCGAGACGCGCGCGACCGACGAGCGCATGGCGCGCTTCGGAGCGGAGCTCCTTCCCGAGCACGGGGTGCTCCTCACCCACTGCAACACCGGGCCCCTGGCCACCGGAGGCGCGGGCACCGCGCTGGGGGTCATCATCGAGGGGCACCGCGGCGGCAAGCGTCTCCACGTCTACGTGGACGAGACGCGGCCGCTCTTGCAGGGCGCGCGCCTGACGGCCTTCGAGCTGCGCGAGGCCGGCGTTCCGGCGACGCTGATCGTCGACGGCGCCGCCGCCGCGACGATGCGGGCCAAGGGCGTGCAAGCGGTGCTGGTGGGGGCCGACCGCATCGCGCGCAACGGCGACACCGCCAACAAGATCGGCACCTACGGGCTGGCCGTCGCCGCGGCGCACCACGGCATCCCGTTCTACGTGGTGGCGCCCCGCTCAACGTTCGACTTCTCGCTGGGAGGGGGCGCGGAGATCCCGATCGAGGAGCGCGGCGCGGACGAGGTGCGCGCGTTCGGGGGGCGGCCGACGGCGCCCGAGGGCATGCCGGCGTACAACCCTGCGTTCGACGTGACGCCGGGACACCTCGTCACCGCCATCGTCACCGAGTACGGCGTCCTCCGGCCGCCGTATCTCGAATCCATCGCCGGCCTCGAGCTGCGCCCCACCATCGGAAGCCTCATGCAAACCGGCGCGAGCGCGCCGGGACCTTTCAAGCAACGGGGTCCCCACGAGCGAAGTGGAACGGAGCGAGTGGGATGAGGTACTACGACTTCCTCGACAAGGCGCCGGGGATACCGGCTCTGGTGGTGGTGGGAGGCAGCGAGCCGGTGCTGGCCGACGCCGCGGTGGACCGGATCGTCTCGCGGCTGCTGCCGCCCGAGGCCCAGCCGATGAATCTCGAGCGCCTGGTCGCGGTGGAGATCGCCGACGTCCAGCGCGTGCGCGAGTCGCTGGCGGCGATGCCGTTCCTGGCCGAGACGCGCGTGGTGGTGATCCGCGATTGTCACCAGCTCAAGGCCGAGGCGCGGCGTGAGCTCTGGAGCGTGGCCGAGGAGACTCCGGCGGGCTCGACCGTGGTGCTTGTGGACCTGGAGATCTCCACGGGACGCGGCGGCAAGCGCCCGGAGTCCTTCGTGAAGCTGGCGCCGCGCTCGGCGCTGGTGATCGATACCACCACCCGCGGCGAGGACCGGGAACGCTTCGCGCGGGAGCTGATGGCCGAGTTGGGGGCTTCAGCGGAGCCGCCGGCGATCCGCGCCCTGGCCCAGTTGCCCGATCTCGCCGAGATTCGCAGCGACGGCGAGAAGCTGGCGCTGCTGGGGCGGAAGATCACCGCCAAGGACGTGGCCGCGGAGACGCTCACTCCGGCCGAGGCCAAGAGCTGGACCTTCGCCGACGCCCTGCTCGAGGGGAGGACGAAGGAGGCGTTGGCGATGGCCTACGAGCTGCTCCAAGAGGACCCCAGGGCGGGGACGGCGCTCTGCGGGGCGCTGGCCGGCGCCTACCTGTCCACCTGGACGATCGCGCGCGGCGAGCGCCTCACCGGCCGACTCGCGTGGAAGCAGCGCACGCTGGCGCCCATCGCCCGCAAGCTGGGCGTGGAGAAGGCGAAGCTGGGGCACGATCATGCGGTGCGCGCCTTCGAGGCATTGATCACGGGGCGCTACGAGGACGCGCGCCAGTTGATCACGGTGCTGGCCGCGACGCTCCCGAAGGCCTGAGCGCCGGATTCGAGGAGGTTGCGTCCCGGTAGCTGAGAAAGACCGGGGCGCTCCATGGACGACACGACCTACGCATCCCCATTCTCCTGGCGCTACGGGCGCAGCGAGCTGCGGGCGCTCTTCTCGGAGCGCGAGCGGCGCCGCCTCTGGCGCCGCGTTTGGATCGCCCTGGCGGAGGCCCAGCGCGACGCCGGCCTCGTGAGCGATGCCGAGCTCGCCGATCTGCGCGCCCATGCCGACGAGATCGATCTCGAGGCGGCGCTGGCGATCGAGCGGGAGATCGGCCACGACTTGATGGCCGAGATCCGAGTCTTCGCCTCTCAGGCGAAGGTCGGCGGCGGCAAGCTCCATCTCGGGGCCACCTCGATGGACATCGAGGACAACGTCGAGACGTACCGCATGCGCGCGGCTCTGGGGATGCTCGGCGAACGTCTGCACGCGCTGCTGCGCGCCTTGGCCGCGCAGATTCGGACCTACGCCGGCACCGTCTGCATGGCGTTCACCCACCTGCAGCCCGCCGAGCCGACGACGGTCGGCTACCGTCTGGCCGTCTACGCGCAAGACCTGCTGATCGACGACGAGGTGTTGCGCGGCCTGCTGGATCGGCTCACGGCCAAGGGCATGCGCGGCGCCGTCGGCACGTCGGCCTCCTATACGGGGCTGCTGGCGGGCACCGGACGCACCCCCGAGCACCAGGAGGAGCGCATCCTCGCGGCCTTCGGCCTGCGCGCGCGAGACGTCTCGACGCAGACCTACCCGCGCAAGCTCGACTACCTGGTGCTCGCCTCGCTCGCCGGGCTCGGGGCCTCGCTCTCGAAGTTCGCCGCCGACGTGCGCATCCTGAGCTCCCCCGGCTTCGGTGAGATGTTCGAGCCGTTCGGCCGCAAGCAGGTCGGCAGCTCGGCGATGCCCTTCAAGCGCAATCCCGTGATGTCGGAGCGCATCGATTCGCTGGCGCGCCTGCTTCCGGGCTTCGCCGACGTCGCCTGGCAGAACGCGGCCACGAACTATCTCGAGCGCACGCTGGACGACTCGGCCAACCGCCGCACCACCATCCCCGAAGCCTTCCTCTGCAGCGACGAGATCCTCGGCTTGGCGCTCAAGATCGTCGAGGGACTGCGCGTCGACGATCAGAAGGTGCGCGAGAACCTCAGGCGCTTTGGCCCGTTCGCCGGCTCCGAGGCCGTGATGATGGCGGCATCCAAGGCGGGCGGCGACCGCCAGGAGCTGCACGAGGTGCTCCGCGAGGCCGCGATGGTGGCTTGGGAGTCCACCGCACGCGGCGAGAGCAACCCGTTGGCGAGCCTCTTGGCCGACGATCCGCGCGTCACGCGCTGGCTCGACCCGGCCGAGGTGCGCCGTCACATGGATCCCACCGCGCACATCGGCGACGCTCCAGAGCGCGCGCTGCGCGTGGCCGAGCGCATCGACGCGCTTGCGCCGTTCCCGCGGCCGCCGGCAGTCTCGGTGAATGGGATTCCGCACGAATGGAGCAATGCAGAATGAGCGGGGTAGCATGAAGAAGGGTCGCGAAGTCGCGCGAGGCAAGACCAAGGTACTCTACGAGCATCCCGATCAAGCGGGACTCTACATCGTCGCCTCGGGCGATGACATCACGGCGGGCGACGGTGCGCGCCGCAGCGTGATCCCCGGCAAGGGACGCATCGCGGCGAAGACCACCGCACGCGTCTTCCGCCTGCTCAACCTCTGCGGTCTGCCGACCCACTTCGTGAGCGGCGGCGAGGACGACGACGACAACGAGATGGTCGTGCGGGCGTGCCGCATGATTCCGCTCGAGGTCGTGGTGCGCGGCGTGGTGGCCGGTTCCTACGCCAAGCGCAACCCAAACGCCCCGCGCGGCTCGCTCCTCTTGCCCCGCGTGATCGAGTTCTTCCTCAAGGACGACAAGCGTCACGACCCGCAGATCACCCAGGAGGAGATCTTGCAGCAGGGGATCGCCACGGCGGAAGAGGTGGCGACGATGGCCGAGATCGCTCGACTGACGTTCGAGATGCTCTCGCACGCCTGGCGCCGACGCAACGTCCTCATGGTGGACATGAAGGTCGAGTTCGGGCGCGCGGTCGACGACCAGCGTCTGCTCCTCGCCGACGTGATCGACAACGACGCTTGGCGCCTCTGGCCGCAGGGCCGCGAGGAGCTGATGCTCGACAAGCAGATGTTCCGCAATCTCGTCGGCGAGGCGACGGCGGAGGACCTGGCCCGCGTGAAGCAGGCCTACGAGTCGGTCTGCGAGCAGGTCGGCGCATTTCCCGTGATGCAGCCCGCCATGGTGGCCATCGTGATGGCCTCCGAGCGCGACAAGGCGCACGTGGACCGCATCGAGCAGGCTCTGCAGAAGCTGGGCCTGGGCTACGTGCACCGCGTGGCCAGCCCCAGCAAGACGCCGGGCTACCTTCTGCAGCTGATCCAGCAGCTCGACGCCACGTTCGCGCGCTTGGTCTACGTCGGCGTCTGCGGCCGGAGCGATGCGCTAAGCGCGATGCTCGACGCGGCCACGACCAATCCCGTGATCGCCTGTCCGCCGCCCTCGGAGAAGTTCGGCGGAATGGAGGCGCTGGGCTCGCTGGACGCTCCGAGCGGCGTGGCGGCCGTGACGATCCTGGAGCCCGAGAACGCGGCGTTGGCGGCGGCCAAGCTCTTGGCGTTGGACGACACCATCTTCTTCGGGCGGGTGCTGCTGACGCAGGCGAACTATCGCGCGCAAGTGATGAACGCGGACCTCATGCTGAACCCGCCTCCGCCTCAGCATCCCGTGATGGCGTGAGCGCATGACCATGCTTGCACTCAGCACCTCGGAGCTCGATCGCATCTCCGAGCTGCTCGGCCGCGAGCCGAGCCTGGTGGAGCTCTACGCCTTCGACGCCGGCTGGAGCGAGCATTGCTCGTACAAGTCCAGCCGCGCGCACCTGCGCAAGCTCCCGACGGAAGGGGCGAGCGTGCTGTTGGGGGTGGGCGAGGATGCCGGCATCCTCGACCTGGGCGAGGTGAACGGCGTGCGCTACGGGGTGGTAGTGGCGCACGAGTCGCACAACCATCCCTCCCAGGTGGTGCCGTACGAGGGCGCGGCCACGGGCATCGGCGGGATCGTGCGCGACGTGCTCTGCATGGGCGGCGAGCTCATCGGCGTGCTGGATCCGCTGCGCTTCGGACGGACCGACCTGCCTGGCCGCGCGCACCAGCGCTACGTGGCCCAGAGCGTGGTCGACGGCGTGGGCGGCTACGGCAACGCCATCGGGGTGCCCAACCTCGGCGGCGACGTCTACTGGGACGAGAGCTTCGACGACAACTGCCTGGTCAACGTGGTCGCGTTGGGCTTGGTCCGCGCCGACGAGATCGTGCACTCGCGGGTTCCGCCCCAGGCCGATGGCTGGAACCTGGTGCTGGTGGGAAAGGCGACCGATGCCTCCGGTTTCGGCGGTGCCGCCTTCTCATCGCTTACGCTGGACGAAGAGCGGGCCGAGACCAACAAGGGCGCCGTTCAGGTTCCCGATCCTTTCTTGAAGAGCGTGCTGATGCGCGCGACCTATCGCGTTCTGCGCTCGTTGCGCGACCTGGGCGTGCGGGAGCCGGGGTTCAAGGACTTGGGCGCCGGCGGCGTGCTTGGGTGCTCCTCGGAGCTGGTGGCGGCGGGGGGCATGGGAGCCGAGATCGACCTCGACGCGGTGCACGTCTCGGTGAAGGATCTGCCGGCCGAGGTCATCGCCGTGGGCGAGACGCAGGAGCGCATGCTCTGGGCCGTGCCTCCGGGTCCGGCGACGGAGCTGCTGCTGCGCGTCTACAACGACGAGTTCGGGCTCCCGCACGTCTCTCGCGGGGCGCGTGCCTCGGTGATCGGACGCGTGCGCGGCGAGCGGCGCTTCACGATGCGCCATCGCGGTGCGGTGGTGGTGGACGTTCCGGTGGACGTGCTCACGGAGGGCATCCGCTACGAGCGCGAGGTGGCCGCCGCGCCGCGGCGCGAGAGCGAGGACCCCGTGCTGACGGGGCGCGTCTCGGAGCTGCTGCCGCGCGTGCTCGCGCACCGCGACGTCTGCTCGCGCGAGCCCCTGATTCGCCATTACGACCGCGTGGTGCGCGGGACCACGGTGATCCCCGCGGGCCACGGTGACGCCGGCGTGATCGCGCCCATCCCAGGGGCCGCGTTGGGCGTGGCGGTGAGCGTCGACGGCAACCCGCGCTACGGCAAGCTCGACGCGCGCGTGGCCGCGGAGCTGGCCGTCTGCGAGTCCGCTCGCAACGTCGCGGCGGTCGGAGGCGAGCCCATCGGCCTGACCGACTGCTTGAACTTCGGCAATCCCACCAAGCCTGCGCAGATGGGGGAGCTGGTGGAGGCGATCGACGGGTTGAGCTCCGCGGCGCGCGCGCTCGGCCTGCCGTACGTGAGCGGCAACGTCTCGCTGTACAACGAGAGCGCCGCGGGGTCCAGCGTGGCGCCGTCGCCGATCGTGGCGTGCATCGGTCGCGTGGCCGACGTCTCGAGGACGGCGGGGTTCGCCTTCAAGCGCGCGGGGTCGGCGATCGTGCTCCTGGGGGCGCGCAGCGGCGCGCTGGGCGGCAGCGTGGTGGCCGAGGTCTGCGGCGCCTCCGGGGGGCGCCTGCCGCGGCCGTCGCTCGATGCGGTCTTGGCGGAGATCGCCCTGGTGCGCGACGGCTTCGCCGACGGCTCGATCCTGAGCGCTCACGACGTCTCGGACGGGGGTCTCTTGGCATGCCTTGCCGAGATGTGCCTGGGGCCCGGAGGTGAGAACGGCATTGGGGCGCGGATCGTCGGGCCTGCGGCCTGGGCGCCGGGGCTCACCGAGCAGGCGGCGTGGTTCGGCGAGGCGGGAGGCTTCGCGCTCGAGGTGGAGCCGGCGGCGGCCGAGGGGCTGATCGAGCGCGCCCGTGTTGCGGGGGTGACGGCGGCTCGGCTCGGCGAGACGACCGCGGAGCCGCTGCTCTCGGCCGGCGAGGCGTCGTTCGCGCTCTCCGAACTGGCCGCTTCCTGGCTGGCCCCACTCGAGGAGCTCTATGCCTAACCGTGGATTGCGTATTTTTCACACCCAGGTGAAAAATACGCACCTATCCGGATGTGATGTGCGTGATACGCACATCACTGTGAGAAATACGCATTCTCACAACCGAGGGGGATGGGGAACGAGATGAAGACCGCCGTCATCGCCTTTCCGGGCTCGAACTCCGAAGAGGAGACGCTGCGCGCCGTGATCGATGCCGGCGGCGAGGGCCGGATCGTTTGGTGGTTCGAGGGTCCCCAGGCGCTGCGCGGCTTCGACGCCTTCATCATGCCCGGAGGCTTCGCGTACGAGGACCGCATCCGTGCCGGCGCCGTCGCGGCGCGTGAGCCCATCGTCAGCGCCGTCGTCGATGCCGCCGTCCACGGCGCCCCCGTGCTCGGCATCTGCAACGGCGCGCAGGTGCTGGTGGAGACCGGCATCGTGCCCGGAACGGGCCCCGACCCCGTCGGCCGCCCGCAGGCCGCGCTGGCGCCCAACGCCTGCGGCCACTTCGTCGACACGTTCGTAGAGGTCGCGCTGGTGGCGCCTCCGGAGCGCTGCATCTTCACGCGCCACCTCGCGCCGGGAGAGCGCATCCCCACGTGGCTCAGCCACGGCGAAGGCCGCTACTGCTTCCGCGATGATCAAACGCGCCAAGCGGTACGCGACGAAGGGCTCGTCGTCTTTCGCTACGCCGACGGCAAGAACCCCAACGGGGCCGAGTTCGACTGCGCCGGACTCACCAATTCCGCCGGCAACGCCCTGGCGATCATGCCGCACCCGGAACGCTGCGGCTGGAGGTACCAGCAGCCGGAGCGGATCCGGTTCGCCGCCCGTGGGGACCGCCAGGCGTTCCTCGCCCCGTACGGCGGCAACACGCTCTTCCATGTGTTCGCGCGATGAGCCATGGTGTCTGGCGCAGTGCAATCCGGCGCGAGTGCGCCGGAACCTTTCGAGCACAGGGGTCCCCAGGAACGGAGCGTAGCGAAGTGAGTGGGGATAGCGCGCGATGAGCCTGATCGTCGCATCGGTGGAGCTGAAGGTCCCTGACAACGCGGCCTTCACGGCGTACGACACGCTCAAGCGCATGGGCCTCGACGAGCTGGGCGACGTGCAGCGCAGCGACGTCTGGCTCGTGGAGGCCGACGCCCTTCCTCAACAGATCCTCGAGTCGCTCAAGCGGACCGAAGTGATCTACAATCCCAACAAGCACGCCTTGCGCGCGCTCTCCTCGGACCGGCCCGCGGCGGGAGAGATTTGGGTCGCCACGGCTGGCCGCTCCCACGAGCGGGAGGCACGCCTCCTGGCACAGGCGGGCCTCACGGGCGTGCGCTCGGTGGAGTCGCGCGTGCGCTGGCTGCTCCTCGACGAGCGCGGGGAGCCGCTCGGGCGGAGCGCCCTCGATCGGGCGCGCGGCCTCTTCGCGAATCCCGCCTACCAGGACGCGTTGACCGCATAGCGAAGAGCCAGCCGATGATGCCGTCTCCTCGCTTCTCGGGCCTGGTTGCTCACCAGCGTCCCGGAGAGTTCTATACCATCGCCACCCTCGGGAGCCACTCGGCGCTCCAAATCCTCAAGGGCGCGCGCGACGAAGGCTTTCGCACGCTGGCGATCGCAAACGACGACACGGCGAATCTCTACCGCTCGTTCGGCTTCGTCGACGAGGTCATACAGATCTCGCGCTACGAGGAGTTCCCGCGCCTGGTTCCGGAGCTCGAGCAGCGCAAGATCATCATCGTGCCGCACGGCTCGTTCGTGGCGTACCTCTCGCTCGACGAGCACAAGCGCATGCGGATCCCGTACTTCGGCAACAAGGCCGTGCTCGACTGGGAGGCATCGCGCGAGCTCCAGCGCCAGTGGCTGCTGCAGGCGGGACTGAAGCTGCCGCGCCAGTTCAAGACCGGCGCCGAGATCGATCGGCCCGTCATCGTGAAGTTCTACGGCGCGCAAGGCGGCAAGGGCTACCTGTTCCTCAAAGACGCGCGCGACTTCGAGGAGAAAGCCGCGCTCCTGGCCCGGCGCAACTACATCCTGCAAGAGTACATCATCGGGGTTCCGCTCTACATCCACTACTTCTACTCGCCGCTGACCGGCAAGCTCGAGATCATGAGCATGGACCGGCGCTACGAGACGAACGTCGACTCGATCGGACGCATCCCGGCGGTGGCGCAGAGCGCGATGGATGTCTCGCCCTCATACGTGGTGGTCGGCAACTCGCCCGTCTCGCTGCGCGAGTCGATGCTGGCCGAGGCCTACCGCATGGGCGAGGAGGTGGTGCGGGTGAGCCGCGAGATCTGCCCTCCCAAGGGGCTCTTCGGCGCCTTCTGCCTCGAGACGATCATCACGCCCGAGGCCGACTTCTACCTCATGGAGATCTCGGCGCGCATCGTCGCCGGCACCAACCTCTTCATCGACGGCTCGCCGTACTCGTACTTGAACTACGACGAGCCCATGTCGACCGGGCGCCGCATCGCGCGCGAGATCAAGAACGCGCTCCTCTCCAACTCCTTGGAGATGGTGCTCGACGACTCCGGCGTGGCCTAGGCGTGTCGATTCCGGACGCCGCCGCGGCGCTCGCCGGGTACGACCTCGAGCGGCTCACGCTCGCCTGCGTCGGCTCGCACTCGGCGCTCGACCTCTGCTCCGGTACGCGCAAGGCCGGCCTGCGCAACCTGGTGATCACGGCCAAAGGACGCGAGCAGACGTACGCCCGCCACTTCGCCTCCCGCGGGGCCGGGCGGATCGCACGCGGATGCGTCGACGAGACGCTCCACCTCGAGGCGTTCCCGGATCTGCTACGTCCCGAGGTCCAAGCGGAGCTGCTGCGCCGTAACGTGATCTTCGTCCCGAACCGCTCGTTTGAGGTCTATCTGCATCAGAAGTACTCGTACGACGAGATCGAGGCCGGCATGCGCGTCCCGTTCTTCGGGAGCCGCACGCTGCTGCGCGCCGAGGAGCGCGGCGAGGCATCCAACCAATACGGGCTGCTGGAGCGGGCCGGCATCCCCTATCCGCGCCAGCTGCGCAGCCCAGACCAGATCGACCGCCTGGTGATGGTGAAGGCGCCGCACGCCAAGGTCAGCTTCGAGCGCGCTTTCTTCCTGTGCAGCTCGCGAGCGGAGTACGACGCCCAGGCCGCGCGGCTGATGCGGGCCGGCGTCCTGAACGAGGCGGGGCTCGCGGGCGCCATCATCGAGGAGTTCGCCCTTGGGCCGACCGTCAACTTGAACTTCTTTTGGTCCAAGATGCTCGGCGAACTGGAGCTTGTGGGGACCGACACGCGCCGTCAGACCAACCTCGACGGCGTGCGCGCGCTGTTGGCGGAGCAGCAGGCATGGCTGGGATCGACGCCCGTCAAGATGGAGGAGGCGGGGCACATCGCCACCACGCTCACGGAGTCGATGCTCGAGCGCGCCTTCGACCTGGGAGAGCGTTTCGTGCGCGCCGCCGACGAAGCGTTCCCGCCGGGCATCATCGGGCCGTTCGCGCTGCAGTGCGCCATCGTCTCGGGGCCTCCCAAGGACTTCGTGGTCTTCGACGTCTC
Organism: Candidatus Dormiibacterota bacterium; assembly: GCA_035533275.1. Classification (GTDB taxonomy): domain Bacteria; phylum Vulcanimicrobiota; class Vulcanimicrobiia; order Vulcanimicrobiales; family SCRA01; genus SCRA01. Next base: position 38,391 of record DATLUD010000021.1, read on the forward strand.
GCTGCGCATCCCGGGATCCCCCGGCACGCGCTACACCCCGTACTCGTCGTACCTCTGGGGGCGCGACGTCTCGGTGGGGGAGCGGATCGCCATGGAGGTGGCCTGGGCCCGCGAGCAGGGCCGCCTCGCCGACGTCCTCACCTAGGTAGGGGGCCCTGATCTACGTCATCCCGGCGTTGCCAAGCGGGTTATGTACCTGAAGTACACCGCGCCGCTCGGCGCCTTGGTCTGAACGTAGATCGGAGCCTCCCGGGTCCGTAGCCGTGACACCAGGGCGCCCCCGGCCCTCTTGCCGAAAGGATGGCGCCGTGACCACCAGCAGCACCACCTCCCCCGGCGCCTCCACGTCGATCGCGCCGGCGACCGTCGTCATCCTCGACTTCGGCGCGCAGTACAGCCAATTGATCGCTCGCCGCGTTCGCGAGGCGCGCGTCTACTCCGAGATCCTGCCTCACGACGCGCCGTGGGAGGAGGTTCGCGCGCGCAACCCGCGCGCCATCATCCTCACCGGCGGGCCGGAGAGCACCCTCGAGGAGGGGGCGCCCACGATGGACGACCGGATCCTGCGCAGCGGGGTTCCGGTACTGGGCATCTGCTACGGCATGCAGCTCATCGCCCGCGATTGCGGCGGAACGCTGGTGCCCTCGACGATCCGCGAGTACGGCCACGCCGATCTCACGCTCAACCCGAGCCGCACCTCGCCGTTGTTCGCGGGGGTCCCCGAGGAGAGCGTCGTCTGGATGAGCCACGGCGACACCGTGACGGAGCTGCCGCCTGGGTTCCAGCCGCTCGCGCGCACCACGCGCACCGAGATCGCGGCCATCGGCGACGACCGGCGCAGGCTCTACGGCGTGCAGTTCCACCCCGAGGTCGTGCATACCGCGTACGGCAAGCTCGTGTTGCGGAACTTCCTCTACGAGATCGCCGGCATCGAGCCGACGTGGGAGATGGGATCGTTCGTCGACGACGCGGTCGCGCGCATCCGCGCGCAGGTGGGCGAGGCGAAGGTGATCTGCGCGCTCTCCGGCGGCGTCGACTCGGCGGTCGCGGCCACCCTGGTGTCGCGCGCCATCGGCGAGCAGCTGACGTGCGTCTTCGTCGACACGGGTCTGCTGCGCGAAGGCGAGGCCGACGAGGTGACCGCCGCGTTCCGCGACGTCATGCACCTCAACGTGCGCTGCATCGATGCGGGCGCGCGCTTCCTGCGGCTCCTGGAAGGCGAAGTGGACCCCGAGGCCAAGCGGGTGCTGATCGGCCACGAGTTCATCAAGATCTTCGAGGAGCAGGCCGAGTCGATACCCGACGTCCGCTTTCTGGTGCAGGGGACCCTCTACCCCGACGTCATCGAGTCGAAGACCAAGGAGTCGAAGGCGGGGCACAAGATCAAGACCCACCACAACGTCGGGGGTCTCCCCGAGCAGATGAACCTCGAGCTCGTCGAGCCGCTGCGGCTGCTCTTCAAGGACGAGGTGCGCGAGGTGGGGCGCGTGTTGGGCCTCCCCGACCACATCGTCAATCGCCAGCCGTTCCCCGGTCCCGGTCTCGCGGTGCGCGTGCTCGGTGCCGTGGACGAGGAGCGCCTGCGGGTCCTGCGCGGCGCCGACCGGATCGTGCGCGAGGAGATCGATCGCGCCGAGAACCTCCAGCCGCACCCGTGGCAGTACTTCGCCGTGCTCACGCCGCTCAAGAGCGTCGGCGTGATGGGTGACGGACGCACGTACGCCAATCTCGTCGCCGTCCGCGCGATCACCAGCGAGGACGGCATGACCGCCGACTGGGCGCGTCTGCCGTTCGATCTGCTGGCGCGGATGTCCACGCGCATCGTCAACGAGGTGGAGGGCGTCAACCGCGTCGTCTACGACATCACCTCGAAGCCGCCGGCCACGGTGGAGTGGGAGTAGCATGAGGATCCTGGTGGTCGGGAATGGGGCGCGCGAGGATGCGCTCTCCTGGAAGCTCGCGCAATCGCCGCATTGCGAGGCGCTCTTCGCCTCGCCGGGCAACGCCGGGACGGCGACGCGCGGAGTCAACTGGGGAATTTCGGTCACCGACGGCAAGCGGCTCGTGGCCCGGGCGCTGGAGGAGCGGATCGACCTCTGCGTGATCGGGCCGGAGACGGCGCTGGCCGCGGGCGTGGCCGATCAGATGCGCGAGGCCGGCATCTCCACGTTCGGCGCCGCCCGCAGCGCGGCGCGGCTGGAGTCGAGCAAGATCTTCGCCAAGCGGTTCATGGAGCGCCACGGCATCCCGACGGCGTACTTCCGCGCGGTGCATACGCTCGAGCAGGGCGAGAAGGCACTCAAGGACTGGGTCGGTCCCGTGGTGGTCAAGGCCGACGGTCTGGCCGCGGGCAAGGGCGTCGTGCTCTGCGACGCCCCCGATCAGGCGCTCGCGCTGTTGCGCGAGTGGTACGGCGGCGCGGGCGTTCCGGGCGGCGGAACCGACGTGGTGCTCGAGGCTCGGCTCGAGGGAGCGGAAGTCTCGGTGTTCGCGCTGCTCGACGGCAGGGCGGCGGTCATCATCGGCGCGGCGTGCGACTACAAGCGCGCCGGCGACGGCGACACCGGGCCGAACACCGGAGGCATGGGTGCCTATTCGCCTCCGGCGCTCTTTCCCGCCGATCTGATCGACCACGTGCGCGAGAAGATCCTCGCTCCCGTGATGGCAGGGCTCGATGCCGACGGCGAGGAGTACCGGGGCGCGCTCTATCTTGGCCTCATGTGGAACGAGGACGAGGGCGCATCGGTGCTCGAGTTCAACGCGCGGTTCGGGGATCCCGAGACGCAAGTCCTCATGCCGAGATTCACCGGCGACCTGCCGCTTCTGCTGAAGTCGTGCGCCGACGGGGCGATGGATCCCTCGACGCTCTCGGTCAGCGTGCAGGCGTGCGTGGGCGTGGTGCTGGCCACGCGCGAGTACCCGGTGCGCTCGACGCCGGTAGATGGCCTGCCCGCGCACCTCGACCTCCCGGCGGGGTGCACGGCTTTCTGGGGGGCGTCCGAGCTGACCGACGGCGGCATCCGTTCGCCCGGCGGGCGCGTGCTGACCGTGACGGCGCTCGGCGACGACGTCGCCGCCGCACGCGAGCGCGTCTACGCGGCCGTGCGCGGGCTCGGCCCGGCCTTGGGCAACGCGCTCACCTTCCGCTCAGACATCGCGAGCGAGTCGACGTTGCGCTGACCGTCCGGGAGGGACTGCGGGTGCTCGAGCTCCAAGGCGTCTCCAAGAGCTTTCGCGAGGTCTCCGCGGTTCGGGATCTCACGCTCTCCGTCGAGGCCGGCAGCGTGCTCGGCGTACTCGGCCCCAACGGCGCGGGGAAGACGACCACGATGCGGATGCTCCTGGGCATCCTCATGCCCGACGCGGGGAGCATCCGCTGGCGGGGATCGCCGATCGATGCGCGGCTCCGGCGGAGCTTCGGCTACTTGCCCGAAGAGCGCGGTCTCTACGGGAAGATGAGCGTTCGGGAGCACATCGTCTACTTCGCACGCTTGCACGGGCTGAGCGGCGCCCAGGCCGGCCGCAAGGCCGGCGCATGGATCGAGCGGCTCGCCATCGGCGAGTACGCGACGCGGCCGTGCGCCGAGCTCTCGAAGGGCAACCAGCAGAAGGTGCAGATCGCGTGCGCCGCCGTGCACGATCCGGAGCTGCTGGTCCTCGACGAGCCGTTCTCGGGGCTCGATCCGGTGAACGCGGACCACGTGGCGTCGATCCTCAGGCAACTCAACGCGGCCGGCGTCACGCTGATGCTCTCCAGCCATCAGATGTGGCAGGTCGAGCACCTCTGCGGCCGCTTCTGCATCATCGCGCGCGGCGAGAAGGCGGCGGAGGGAACCCTGGAGGAGCTGCGCCGTGCGTGGCCCACGCGCGTGCTGCGGGTCGGTCCGCGGAGCGAGGCGCTGGAGGCCGCGCTCCGGAGAGCCGTTGATGCTCGCGTGGTCGACGGCGGCGAAGGGATCATCGCGTGCGAGGTCCCGAGCTCGCTCGATCTCTCGGAGGTCTTGCGGCGCTTGGCCGCGGAGGCGCCGCTGACGCACTTCGAGCGCGTGGAGCCCACGCTGCACGAGATCTACGTGGGTACCGTGGGGTCCGGCGCATGAACGCGTTGCCGACCATCTTCGTCGCCGAGGTCCTGCGCCGCATCCGCATGCGCAGCTTCTGGGTGATCACGCTGATCGGCGTGCTGGGCGTGGCGTTCGTCATCGAGTTTCCACTGATGCTGGGACGGCAGATCCACCACGCGCAGCGGCTGGTCGTGGTGGCGGAGCCGGCCTTGGCGGGACCCGCGCGCGCGGTGCTGGCGAAGGACTTCACGGTCGTGGCGACGGCGGCTCCCGGCCCGTCGGCTCCGGATCTGGCCTTTCTGCGTGAGCACGGAAACGCCGACGCGGCCGTGGTCCTGCGGCGCGGCGCCGCGGGGATCGAGGTCACGGCGTATGCCAAGGACCTGAACGTGCTGAAGAGCGAGACGCTGCGCGCGGACCTGCGCCCGCTCAACGTGGCGGTGGCGATGAACGTCCCGGAGCGGCGCATCGAACGCTCCCTGCAGTTCCCGTACGCCGTCCGCGGCGTCGGCACGAAGTACGCCGACGTCGAGAGCGCACGGGCCGCCGCCGGCATCGGCTTGGCGGCGGCGATGCTCCTCTACTTGAGCATGCTGATGACCTCGCAGATGGTGATGTCCGCGGTCGCCGAGGAGAAGACCAGCCGCATCGCCGAGCTGCTGGTCGCCGCGGTCGATCCGGTGACGCTGCTTGCCGGCAAGGTGCTCGCCGTGGCCGCCATCGGCCTGGGGCAGATGATGCTGTGGATGGCGACGGCCGGCGTGCTGCTGCAGCGTGCGGGCGCGGGCCCGGCCGCGCCGCCGCCGCCGCCCGTGAGCGGTGCGGAGGTGCTGGCTCTGCTGGCGTTCTTCGTGCTGGGCTACCTGGAGTACGCCACGCTCTTCGCGGCCGGGGCCTCGCTGATCAGCCGCACGGAGGATCTCGGAACCGTCACCGGGCCGGTCGTCCTTCCCGTGGCCGCGGCCTTCGTGCTCTCGACCTACGCGCTCTCGTTTCCCGAGGGCCCGCTCGTGGTGGCCGCGAGCTTCGTCCCGTTGCTCTCTCCCCTCGTGATGTTCGCTCGCATCGCCGTCTCGGTGGTGCCGCCCTGGCAGCTCGCGCTGACCTTCACCCTCAACGTGGTCGCCGTCGCCGCGATCACGGTCGCGGCCGGGCGCGTCTACCGCGTGGGCATGCTGCTCTACGGACGTCCACCGAAGCTGGGTCAGATCATCGCGGCCCTGCGCGGCTGAGGCGCGACGGTGCTTGGCCGCGTCACGGCCTGGACGGGTCGAAAATCACTTCGGAGACGTAGTAGCCGGAGACCGTGACGCAACCGTTCGTGGAGGGAGCAAACGTCGACGCGGCGGTCGCCGCCAGCGCACTGCGCTCGAGCAACGCGTTGCCTTTGGGCGGCTCGGCCTTCAACCCGACAAGCGATCCGTCGACGTCTAGGTGGATGCGCACGTTCACCGTCTCGTGGATGTGTTGCGCGGCTGCGATCGGCGGGAAGGCGGCGGGTACCATTCTCACGGCATGCGCCAGCGTGAATGAGCCGCACGCGACGTGTGGGTCGAAGTAGACTTGATACGAGCGCGTCCCAACGTTGAAGCATCCGGACCGCTGATCGTCGAGGGCGTTCGCGCGTGCCCAGGCCATCGTCGCGGCGTCGAGGAGGCCGTTGCCGGTCCCGGCGGTCAAGGCCAGCGCCGCGCTGCCGTCCTTGGCGGTGTGCACCGTCACCTGGGCCAGGCCGCCGATCCCCGCCGCGCGCACCGCCGCGGGATACGCGGGGAGGGGGATCGGCATCGCGACCGTCTGCGAAGGCGTGGCACGCGTCGCCTTGCACGTGGCGAGCGATGCAGGGGCCGGCAGCGCCTCGGTCAGCGGGACCGAGGGCGGAAAGACAGGGCTCGCGATCGCGAGAGCGCGGGACGATGCCAAGAGGAGCGCCGCGAGAGCGGCGCCGGCGATGCGCAGAGAGGTCAACGTGCTTCACCCGCGGAGCAGAAAGAGAGACAAAAAGCAGAAAGCGAGAGACGCCGGTTGGATACGCTACGCCCCGGCCTTGGCCCCTTCGTACGAGGAGACGAGGCTCTCGACGCTCTGCCCCGTGAGCAGCGAGAGGTAGGCGGGCAAGAGGGGCAGGACGCACGGCGAGATGCACGAGACCAGACCCGCCGCGAAGGCCGCCCCGGCGGTGATCGCGCCGCCCTCGACGGTGGGACCGGTGCCCAGCGTGGCCATGGCGGGGAACGTCTGATAGAGCCACGCCGTGAAGCGCAGGAACGAGTTGGTCACCAGCACGATCCCCACC
>DATLUD010000022.1:0-6236 GCA_035533275.1 Candidatus Dormiibacterota bacterium
CAACACGGTTTTGGCGCTCAGCGGTCTGCGCAGCCTCGCCAGCGGACCGCCTTGCGGCGCACCGGCGAGCTCGGTGACGGTCATCGTCGCGCCGGCGGGCGCATTGTTCGAAGGGATGCTCAAGGTGCCGCTGATCCCGCCCCCAGCTGGGAGCTGCACGGGCCCGCCGGCCTGCGAGAGCGGCACCGTCGTCGCCATGGGGGTGGGCGCGGGCGTCGGCGACGCGGAGGCGATGGGAAGCGGCTGAGACGGCGGCACGGTGGCCCCGCCGCCTCCGCCGCCGCAGCTTGCCAAGATCACGCCGCTGAGGACCAGCGATGCCAAGGGCACAACAAGGTCGAGCCGACGTCTCATAGCCATCTCCAATCGCAGGAGCCCGTCCGTGCCATGATATCCGGGCCGCGTTGTCACGGCGTTACAGCGCGAGCCGGCCGCGCCAAGAGCGACCCGGCGTGCCGCTCCCGCGGGCACTGGCGATCCCGTAACGCTTTTATAACGCGGTGCGCTTACGATGCTGAGAAACCCCCGAAAGGAGCACGCCGTGAGGTCTCCGTTCATGCGGGCCGCCCTAGCGCTCGCGATCGCCCTCGTCCTTCCCATCCCGGTTCTTGCGGCTATTACAAATGCGCCGCTCCACAAATACTTCGCAGCCGGCGCGGTTCAGCTGCGCATCGACAAGATTCAAACCTATCCAGGATCCTCCACAACGAACGTCCCGGTCCTCGCGGGACAGGGCCTGAGCGGCCCAGGCTTTGTCGTCGTCACGGCGACGGTCCAGAATCCGAGCGGCACGGACGAGACGGCGATTCCGCATATGGAGGTCGGTTTCGAGCTCAAGGACGGCTCGCAGATGAACGAGGGTACGCCGGACGCGACGAATCTACCAGGCAGTAAAGTGGCGGCGCCAACGAGCCTCCATCCCAAGCAGCACGTGCAGTTCAGCTGGGTCATAAGCGATTGGACGGGCTCGCCGCCTACAAAAATGTTCCTAAAGGTCTGGGACCAATCCGGCTACCCGCACTTCTGGTTCAGACTCTTGCTGCAGCCGAAGGACGTCGTCACCAACACCTAGAGAATCGCACGCCATGAAGAAGCGGAGCTCATTTCGTCACTCAGCTCTCACGGTCGCTGTTGCAGGGCTATTCGTTCTGGGTGTCTTCCCGCTCGTATCTTCTCAGAGCCGTGCCCAATCACGCTCCCATTCGAGCAAGGTCGATACGGCCACGCTCTTGAGCGCGCTGGGAGATGCCCTCGGCGGGGCTGCGAATATCAAGAAGATCCACACGTTCTATTTCGAATGGAAGGCGTCATCCGTACACGTTGCACCCTCGGATAGTATACAGACCTTCCAAGTGCGCACGCACGAGGTGGGAAGAGAGTGGCTGACGTCGGGCGGAAGCGATCGCCTTGAATCGCGTGCGGCGGTTATGCAGGGAGAGCCGGTTCTGCAGGTGCTGGCGGCGGGTAAGCCGCCAAACGGGTGGATCCTCGTCGGCGATCAGGGATTTCCAAGCGGAAATTCGACGGGTCAGATGCAAGGGCCGGACCTGGAGCGCGCAATTTCGCATGTGTACTGGACGACTTTTGCGTATCTCACGTCAGCCGGGCTTGCGGGCAGAGTGAACTATCTGCCCCATGCGGGCGCGCCCGACTATCTGCTGGAGCTGGACCCCGAGGGCGGAGCGCCCATCAAAGCATATCTCAACGGGAAGACGTTTTTACCGGACAAGGTTCAGATCGGGGACGATCCCTACAAGATGGTGATTGTGCCCAAGGATTGGAAGTACGTCAACGGAGTCCGCTTCCCATTGGACATGACCGTCCGCCTTTTCGATTCGCAAATGAAGTCGGACTACACGTTTACGAAGATCCAAGTGAACGTGAAGCCGCCAAAGAATGCGTTCGCGCAGCCAACGCCAGCGCTGTGAAGACAAGTGGAGAGGTCTCTCGTGAAATATTTCATCTGCTGTCTCTTGTTGATGCTCGTTCCGCGGGCGCTGATGGCGCAAACGCTACCGGGCGGATTTCGCGGTGCTTATGTCGAGGGAAACGTCATGGACGGCGCTGGGAAGCCGATTGTCGGGGCGAAGGTCGACGTCATCGGGGCGAAAGTGAAAAAGAACAGCGTGAAGGAGGATGACGGCTGCGGAACCGGTTTCGCCATGTCGGCGGCTAATGGCGATTTCGCGGTGGGGGTCGGACAGAACAACCTATGCGTGGATAAGAAGCATCCGATCAACGGGAAGTACTACGTCTCGGTTTCAAAACGTGGTTATCTCCCGCAGCAGAAAGTCATCGACTTCGGAATCCAAAAGACGAACGCCATCGGCGCGGTGGAATTCGTTCTCATCCTCGCCCACGCCAGCGTTCAGGGCCAAGTGGTCGGTCCGGACGGCAAAGGACTCCCATACGCGTACGCGTGGCTGATGAAAGATCCGTTTGCCATGATGATACACCACCCGAAGGGCCACGTTCAGGTTCTCAGCAGCGAACTGCCCATGGTGCGCACGGACGCAAACGGGAAGTTTACCATTCCTGTATCTCCAGGAAATTACGTCGTTATGGCAGCAAAGTCGGGATATCAATTGATGACCAAGACGGTCAACCCGTCTGCGCAGCAGATGTACGAAAAGCTGGCGGCAAATCCCTACATGACGCCTCAAGTCCGTGCGAAGCTTCAGGAAATGGATCAGCCGCAACTCGGAGTGTATGTCAGCGTGGCTACGGATGGAGTTGCGAGTGCCGATCTCGGGATGGTTAAGGCCTCGCCAAGCCCCGCCCCCCCGGGCATGATGAAAGTGCCGAAATTTGCCCCGTATAAAGTGTACCTCGTGGGACAACCTCGGTCGTCGCCCAACAACGTCCTCTTCTTTACGGCGCAGGCCCTCGGAGGATCGGAAAAGGGCCCAGCTGCATTGGACGTCGTGCGGTCCAGAACGCTGCTCAGTTCAGGAAAGGCAAATCCGTTCGCCGCGCACGTCAAGACGTTCAATTTCGAACTGTACGGATTTCCGGGGCGGGTCGGGTGCCAGCACAGACCCGGACATGTATCTCGTTACCATTGCGAGGATGAGATATTCTCGTTTACCGATGCCACGGCGAAATCTGGCGTGACATACTTCTATTACATTTTCGAGGGACCGCCCGTTTACGTCAGCCCAGGCGGAAAGATTGATCTCACGCAAGTGGGGGCCCCGTACTCCAACGCCTGGCAGATTGTCACGCATTGAACGCCCTGAAGTCCAGCGGCGTCCGGGCGCTGGTCGCGATGGCGATCGCGATACTGCTCGGCGTCCCCGCGGCGTCGAGTGCCGCGGTCAAGAGCGAGCAGGCCGTTTACGCGGCAATCGTGGCCGCCTATCACAAGCTGAACACCCTGGCCGGGTATCGGATCAAGATACTGGAGACGGCGGGCTCCCAGCGCACGACGGTCGCGTCAGGCGTCGTCGCGACACTGACCGTACCCAAAACCACGGAACGGTTTGACGTGACCCCGCCCGACAAAGTCCGTCACACGATCTATCTGGGGCGAGAGTATCACGAATCGATCGCGGTTGGCACCAAGAAGGCCACCAAATCCACCGTGTCAGGTGGCGCACACGACTGGGAGTGCCATCCGGCCAGTGCCGGGGCGGCGCTCCGGCTGGGGCCGGGCGGCGTGCCGCCCCCTGGGGCGATCGCCGTGCGGAAGCCGGACACTGCGATCAGCGGCATCCCCGTGCATGACTATCAGGTCACGGTGCCGGTGTCGCCGACCTGGATCGTAACCACCGATTTCTATGTGGACACGAGGACGGGCCTCCCGGTGCGATCGGTGGAGACGTCGTCGAAACGCGGATCAGCGACGGCCGGAGGTTCTCAAACGACGGACTATTACGACTACGGCGCGACGATCAGCATCACTCTGCCGGCCGCGTGCGCGTAGCTCCAGGACAGCCGGGAGGCGTTATCAGAGCGCTACCGCGCGAGTCAGTTGCGTCAGGAGGGGGACGGTGGGATCGATCTCGGAGCCGGACGAACGCAGCACCCTTGCGACGGCCTGGACGGAGATGCCGTCGTCCAGTTCGCGTGCGGCCTCGGCGGCGCAGATGGCGACCTCGAGTCGGCGGATTGCGGCTCCGACGCCATCGAGATCACTTAGGGCCAGCCGCAGATCGGCGCGCGCGCGGTGCGGATCGGAGGTCAGAAGACTCCCCAGGGAGGCGCCCGCGTAGAAGAAGGCGCGCGTATCGACGTCGGCGCAGCTCTCCACGGCGGCCCTGCCGATCTCCAACCACCGGCGCGCGGGTGCGGCGTCGTTGCCTCGGCGGCATGCCACGAGCGCGTGCGCGGCAGCCTCGATCACGAGCTTTGCGTTGGCGTTCTCGGAGAAGGTCCGGCAGGCCCGCTCGAACCAGTCGAGCGCTTCCGCGAAGGAGCCCTGTTCGCGCAGCGCCACGCCGCGCAAGAGCCGGGCTTCGGCGATGAGCATGGGGCGCCCGCTGCGAGCCGCCCGGCGCTCCGCCACGTCGATGCATGCGAGCGCCTCAGCGAGGTTGCCGAGGTAGAGCTCGCATTCGCCCGCATTGCGGATGCTGACCGAGGCCACCGAGAGTCGTCCGTGCGACAGCGCGAAGGTCGCGGCGCGGCGATACTCGGCGTCCGCGGAGCGCAGCTTGCCTCGGTGAAAGTAGATCGCCGCGAGATTGAGCTTGACCAGCGCCGCCTCGTTGCCGGCGCCGATGCGCTGCGCACCCTGGCTGGCCCGGTTGAACCACGCGACGGCCTCCGTACGCTTCCCACGGTAGGCATGGGCGATCGCGGTCACGTTGCAGGCGCGTACCGCCGCCAGCTCGTCGCCTGCATCGAGGAGGGCGGCCGCGGCGGCGAGCGCCTCGTCGAACCGGCCCGTCAAGAGCAGCAGGAACGCGCGCCGTGCGCGTATCGCCAGGTCTTTGCTCGGAAAGCCTGCCGCGCATGCCGCCGCGTCGTCGCACAGGTGGAGGCCGTCCTCCACGCGCATCTCGGTCTCCGCGAGCTCGATCAGGGCGATGTACGCGTCCGCTTGCTCGCCCGGATCGCGCGCAAGGCGCAGGGCCTGCTCGAGCGCCGCGCGTGCGCGGGCGGCGTCGCCGTCGAACGTCTCCGCGAGTCCCAGCCCGAGCGCCAAGGTGTAGCGCTCGCCATCGTCGCCGCCGGGCATCGCGAACGCCGCGCGCAGCAGGTCGAGCAGGGCTCCCGCGTTGCGGACGGACATCGCCTCTTTGAGCGCGCGCACGGTCCAGGAGATGGCTTGCTGAGCGCATCGCTCGCCCGCCTGAAGGAGATGCAGCGCGGTGGCATCGGGGTGGCGCTGGACCTCTCCGAGCGCGGCGAGCTCCCCGTGGATGCCCGCGCGCTCGGAGGGGTCGATCGTGCGCTCGATGGCGTCGACGAAGATCCCGTGGGCCAAGGCATAGCCGTCCGGCTGGCGGCGCAGCAATCCCGAGGCCAACAGGCGCTCGATGGCGTGAGCAATCCGCGGCTTGCCGACGGTTCGTGTCAACGATGCCTCGCAGAGCGGGATCGGATCGGCAAGCGCGAGCACGGCGATCACCGCGCGTTCGACCTCAGGCAGCCGTTCCAGGCGCGTGACGACCGCCGCCTCGAGTTGCACGCCGGGCGCGCCTCTCGAGAACTCCATGATGGCAAAGGGATTGCCGTGCGCGCGGCGCGTGACGACGCGCGGCTCCAGGGGCGAGTCCCAGAAGTTGCGAGCGAGCGCGAGAGACTCGGAGTCGGTGAGGGGCGCAAGGTCCAAGAGCGAGACCCCGCTGCGCACGGCATCGAGGACGTCGGCCGCGAGAGAGGCGCGAAACTCCGCCGCGCGTGCGGTCCCGATCATCAGCAGGCGCGCCGATGGCGCCGCGACGGCGAGTGCCGAGAGCGCCGCGACGGAGGCCGGATCGGCCGCGTGCAGATCGTCGACGAGCACGACGACCGGCCAAAGGCGAGCGAGCTCCGTGAAGAGATCGACGATCGCGGAGATGACTCGGCTGACGTCGGCTGCGGCGCCCTCCTGGTCACGCGCGCCGATGCGGGCGCGCAGGGAGCTGGATACGCGGGCCAGCACCGGCCCGTTCGAGCGCAGGACCGACGCGAGGGCGGCGTCGGGAAGGGCCGCCGTGACCGCTTCGATCGCGCGAACGAAGGGATGCAGCGCGGTTCCCGGCTTTCGTTCGCAGGTCACGGCCAGCGTCAGGGCGCCGCGATCCTGC
>DATLUD010000023.1:0-15917 GCA_035533275.1 Candidatus Dormiibacterota bacterium
CCCGGAGGTATTCATCGTCATCGACGTCGAGGCGATCAGAGTAGAGGCGTGAGGAATTCCAGTGTAGCTGCAGATACGCCTTATGGAAACAGCACATGAGCCCGGCTTGCTCACGCCGGCGTCCCGGAGGGCACACGAGCAAGAAGAAACCCCGTGGTTACGGGGTTTTGACTGGAGCCGACGGCGAGACTCGAACTCGCGACCTGCTGATTACGAATCAGCTGCTCTACCAACTGAGCTACGTCGGCGCTCACTCGCCGCACTTCAACCATGAGGGAAGGCGTCCCCCCGCTTGATGGCCGGCCCGTGACGTTCAACGGTGCGGCCGTTCTCCCTGCCTCGCCGAGGGCTTCACCCCGGCGGACGCCGCCGCCCCGCTCGCCGCCGAGCCCCGCGTGGGCAGCGGTCCTACCGCGGGAGCATCTCCAGATCGTCGAGCAGGTAGTAGACGATCTTCTTGTCCGGAAACCCCACTTTCGCCAATTGGCGCCCCCCAGCGGTGACCACCTCGTGGATGTTCCCTTGCTGGCCCGCGTAACGGTAGTTCACCTCGGTGTAAGTGGGATCTCCGGGCTTGGGGCGCGGCACCACTTTGGTTCCGCGCAGGGGCGATGCGTGTCGGTGATCGGCCATGTAGGGAGTCCACTTCGGCCCTCCGAAGGTTGTGGCCCTTCCTCCCCCGCCTAGCGAGGAACCGCACGCCGCATGTTCATCGAGTATCGCGGAAAGCGCCCCAGAGTCGCCCGATCCGCCTTCGTCGCCCCGACCGCCGTGCTCATCGGCGACGTGGAGGTCGGCGAGCATTCGAGCATCTGGTTCGGCACGGTGCTGCGCGCCGACAACGGCCCGATCCGCGTGGGCGACCGCACCTCCATTCAGGACAACTCGGTCATCCACGTCAGCGAGGGCACCGCCACCATCATCGGCAGCGACGTCACCGTAGGCCACTGCGTGCACATGGAAGACTGCACCATCGAGGACGGATCGCTGGTCGGCAGCAACTCCGTGGTGCTCAACGGCGCGGTGGTCGGCCCGCGCTCGCTGATCGGTGCGGGCAGCGTGGTGGGGGCCAACGTCAAGATCCCCCCGGGGACCGTGGCTGCCGGGGCGCCGGCGTCCGTCAAGAAGCCCGTGGAAGGCAAAGCGAGTTGGTGGCTCGAGCACGCGGCCGTGGAGTACGTGGAGCTCTCGCGCTCCTATCTGCACCACGGGATCGGCGACCCCGAGATGCACGAGTTGATCGAGGCTCCCGCCGAGGCCGAGGCCCCTTAGCGGCCGCTCAGCCGTCCTCGCCGACGGGGTGCACCAGGCCCACGAGCTTGCGCACGCGCCCTCCGGAGGCTTCGGCCTCCGACCAGTCGTGCGCGAATCCAAGGGCGCTCAGGTGCTCCAGCATCGGGTCGTCGTCGAAGAGGGTCGCCGCCAGCACCACGGCGAGACATCGATGCGCGATCCGCTCGGCGAGCGCCACCAGGCTCTCCACGCCGTCGCGGTCGCCGGCCAAGTCGTACAGGAAGAGCGCCCCGCCATCCAACGCCCACGAGAGCGTGGACTCCCCCGCGATCAGGGTGCCCCCATCGCTCTCGGTGATCCGCGCGCGCAGCGCCGTCTCGTAAGCCTCGCGGCTGCGCCCCGGAGCCGCGGCGTGCAACAGGAGAGCGGCGCGCTCGACGTCGCCCTCGCTCGCCGCGCGGGCCTCACTCCGCATAGAGCTCGATCGAGTAGTGGTCCGGATCGGCGACGTAGAGCACGCGGCGGCCGTCGCGATCGGCGGGGCCGCTCAAGATGTGGACGCCCGCCTTGCGGAGCGTGCCGGCGAACTCGTCGACCTGCTCGCGCGAGCCGATGCGGAAGCTGATCTGCATCTTCGCGCGCTCCGAGGGCGCCGAGGGAATCAGCGTCAGGAGCGTGCCGCCCAGGTGCAGGTGGAGCTCGTCGCCTACCGGCTCGACACGCAGGCCGAGCAGGTCGCGATAGAAGCGCATGGAGGCCTCCGGATCGGCCACACCCAGAGTAATGCGGTCGAGGCGGGGCAACGTCGTCATCGGGGTTCTCCATCGGAGACGAAGAGCGTGTATTCCTTGAAGAAGCGAAGCTTGACCGTGCCGACGGGACCGTTGCGGTGCTTGGCGATGATCAGCTCCGTCAGCGTCTCGTCCTCGAAATCCGGGTTGTAGTATCCCTCGCGGTAGAGAAACGTCACGACGTCGGCCTCTTGCTCGATGGCTCCGGAGTCGCGGAGGTCGGAGAGCATCGGCCGCTTGTCGTTGCGCGACTCGACGCCGCGGTTCAACTGCGCCAGCGCCACGATCGGCACGTTGAGCTCCTTGGCCAGCGTCTTGAGCTGCCGGCAGATCGTCGAGAGCTCTTCGTTACGGTTGGCGTTCTTGGACGAGCCGACGAGCAGCTGCAAGTAGTCGATCACCACCATGCTGAGGCCCTGCGCGGCCATCAGGCGCCGGCAACGGCTGCGGATGTCGGCAACCCCGAGGCCGCCCTGGTCGTCGAGGTAGACCGGCCACTCGCTGATGACGTTCATCGCGCGCGAGAGCTTCTCCCAATCGTCGTCGGCGCCGCGGCTCTCCAGCCGGCCCGTGCGCATCTTGTGGGCGTCCAGGCGCGCCGTCAACGAGAGGAAGCGCTGGATCAGCTCGTCGTTCGACATCTCCAGGCTGAAGACGGCGATCGGCTTCTCCACGCGCGCCGCCGCGTTCGCGGCCATCGTCAGCGCCATCGAGGTCTTGCCCATCGCGGGGCGCGCCGCCACGATGATCAGGTTCCCGGGCTGGAGCCCCGCCGTCATGTGATCGAAATCGGGAAACCCGGTGGGAAGTCCCGTGATGCTGCCGTGCTGGTGGTAGCGCTTGTCGAGCGTCTCGAACGTCTGGCGAAGCAAATCGCTCACGTGCGTGAAGCCGCCGCTCGCGTTGCGCTGGCTGATCTCGAAGATGATCGACTCCGAGGCGTTGAGGGCACCCTCGACGTCGTCCTCCTGCTCGAAGCCCATCTGCGCGATGCGGCCGCCGGCATGGATGAGCTGACGGAGCACCGCCTTCTCGGCGACGACCTTGGCGTAGTACTCCGCCGACGAAGAAGTCGGGACCACGTCCTGCAAGGAGGTGAGGTAGGAGAGCCCTCCCACCACGTCGAGCTTCTCCTGCGAGCGCAGCTCGTCGGCGAGCGAGATGGTGTCCAGCGGAGCGCCCCGCTCGTAGAGCGCCGTCAGCGCCCGGTAGATCGTCTCGTGCGCGACCGCGTAGAAGTCATCCGGGCGAACGATCTCCGCCACCACCGGCATGATCTCGCGGTCGATCAAGATGCTGCCCAGGACCGCCATCTCGGCTTCCAGGTTCTGCGGCGGCACGCGCTCCGGCGAGCGCATCTGCGGGGAGAACGTCATCGGGGGGCCGCCCGACGCGAGCGCGGGGCGCGAGTGACCACGCGCTTGGCGGGAGCCAAGAACGCCAGCGCCTCCCGGACATGGGCAATCGGCACGATCTCGATGCCGGCCAACTTGGCGGGGAGCTCGCGCGCGTTCTCCTTGGGCACGAGCACGGCACGCATACCCGCTTGGCGCGCGGCGTAGATCTTCTCGTTCACGCCGCCGACGGGGCGCACGCGCCCCTGGATCGAGACCTCGCCGGTCACGGCGACGTCCTGCGGCAGGGGCGTCTTGGCGATGGCACTGTAGAGGGCGAGGAAGATCGCCAATCCCGCCGAGGGTCCGTCGATGTTTCCGCCGCCGATCACGTTGACGTGGAGATCGTAGTCGGTGGGATCGAGCCCCGCCACCGCGCGCACCACGCTGGCGGCGTTGAAGACGGAGTCCTTGGCCATCGTGCCCGCGGTCTCGTTGAAGCGCACCGCGCCCTTGCGGGCCTCGCGCGCGGGAAATGCCGTCGCCTCGATCTCGATGAGCGAGCCGATGTAGCGCACCACGCCCAAGCCGATGGTCTTGCCGATCTCGCGGGACTCGGAGGCACGCACCGGCGTATGACGCGAGAGGCGCCCCGCCTCGACCACCTTCATCACGTCGTCTTGCTCGATGCGCAGCTTCGCGAGCGCCGCGCGGCGTCCCACCCGCTGCAGAGCATGGCCGTAGGCGTCCGCGAGCATCTGCACGGCCTTGCGCCCTTCGATAGTGTACGCCGCCACCAGCGTCGCCACGCCGCGCGCGAGCTTGACGCCCAGGCGCCCGGCCGCCTGCGCCACGATGAGCTCGACCTCGCCTTGGCTGAGCGGCTCGAAATAGACCTCGGTGCAGCGCGAGCGGATCGCCGGGTCGATCTCCTCGGGATCCCGCGTGGTAGCGCCGACCAAGATGAAGTCCGCGGGCGCCCCTTGCTCGAAGAGCTGCTTGACGTACGCCGGCACGTTCGGGTCGCTCGGGTCGTAGTAGGACGACTCGAAGGTGACCCGCTTGTCCTCCAGCACCTTGAGCAGGCGCACTTGGAGGGTGGCGTCGAGCTCGCCGATCTCGTCGATGAAAAGCACGCCGCCGTGCGCGCGCGTGACCAAGCCGAGCTTGGGCTCGGGGACGCCGCCCTCGGCGAACTCGCGCCGGCTGCCCTGGTAGATCGGGTCGTGGACGCTGCCGAGCAACGGGTTCGTCGTCTCGCGCGGGTCCCAGCGCAGCGTCGAGCCGCTCACCTCCACGAACGGCGCATCGCCCTTGAACGGCGTGAACGCCGCTCGTTTCGCCGTCTCCAGCACCAGGCGCGCCACCGTGGTCTTGCCCACGCCCGGCGGGCCGTAGAGGATGACGTGCTGCGGGTAGGGCGAGGCGATCTTGGCCAATAGCGAGGTGATGGCCGCCTCCTGCCCCACCACTTGGCTCAACTCGGTCGGGCGCAGCAACTGCAAGGCGGAGGCGGCCAGTCCCGTGGACTCCAGACGCAGCAGCTCCTCGAGCTTCTTCTGCGTCGCGGGCGTCTCCGGTCCGGCGTCCTCTTTCAGGGCCTCCAGGCGCAGGTCGCGCAGGTAGTCCTGGTGGCGCTCGACCATCTTCTCGTTGATCTTGCGCTCGATGGTGTCTTCCACCGTCCGCTGGGCCACCAGGTTGGCCAGCTCGTCTTCGATGGCCCGCAGCTCGTCGGGCCACTCTCCGCGCGCAGGCACACGCTCGACGGTCGGGTCCTCGAACACTAGCTTGCGCAAGGCCAGCAGACGCTCGGGCAGTTGGCGGGAGCGCAGCAGCTTGAGCGCTCCGAGCTTGCCCGCCTTGAGGACGAGCTTATCGGGGCCGAGCACGCTCGTGAGCACGTCGAAGAGCGCGTCGACCTGGCGCCGCAGGTCGGCCTCCCCGCCGTGATGGCGGCGGAAGGCGCGAACGTTCGGGTCATCCAGGAAGCTCATGGTGCTGCGCTCACTTCGCTTGTCTCGCCGATCCTAGAGTGCCTCGACGGCAACGGTCACCCGCGCCATGAGATCCTTCCCCAAGCGCACCGATACCGCGTGCCCCCCGAGCGCCTTGATGGGCTCGTCCAGCTCGATCTTGTGCCGGTCGACGTCGATGCCCGTGGCGGCCTTGATGGCATCGGCGATCTGCTGGTTGGTCACCGCGCCGAAGAGTTTCCCGGTCTCGCCCGCCTTCACCCTCACGGTGACGGTGGTCTCTCCCAGCCGGCGCGCCAGGTCCTCCGCATCCGCGCGCACCTCGGCCTCGCGCTTGGCCTTGGCCACGTTGCGCTGCTCCAGGTCGGCCAGACTCCCCTTCGTCGCCTCCTGGGCGAGATTGCGCGGCATGAGGAAGTTGCGGGCATAGCCGTCGCTCACCTCGACCACCTGACCGGCCTTGCCGAGGCTCTTCACGTCCTGCTTCAGGATGACTTTCACGGATGGACTCCTGTCGATGCGACGCATGCGCAAGCGGGGCGGATGACGCGCACCCGCCCCGCCTGGGACTCCCCGGGACCCCGCCGACTACTCGGCGACGAAGGGGAGGAAAGCGATGAAGCGCGCCTGCTTCACGGCCACGGTCAGCGCCCGCTGGTGCTTGGCGCAGTTTCCCGAGATCCGGCGCGGGAGAATCTTGCCGCGCTCGGAGATGAAGCGCCGCAGGCGCGTGACGTCCTTGTAGTTGACGTCGGTCACCTTGTCGACGCAGAACGAACAGACCTTGCGCTTGGGCTTGCGCTCTTTCTTCGCGGATTTCTTCTTGGTAACAGCCATCTTCTTTTTATCGTTTCCTCAGAACGGGATCTCGTCGTCCATCTCGTCGGCGGGCACGCCCCCGCCGTTCGATGGAGCGCGATAAGCGTCGTCTCGGTAAGCCTCGTCCCCCGAGGCGCCGCTGCCCGGACGGTCAAGCATCTGCATGTCGTTCGCGATCAGGTCGACCGCCTTGCGCTTCACCCCGTCGCGATCTTCGTACGAGCGGATCTGGATGCGTCCCTCGATCAGCACCAGCATACCCTTCTTCAGGTACGTGTTGCAGGTCTCGGCAAGACGATCCCACGCCGTGACGTCGAAGAAGTCCGTCTCGCGATTCTCGCGGTTGGTGCCGCGTCCGCGACGGTCGACCGCGACCGTGAACTTCGCAACGTTCGCGCCGCTCGAGAGCGCGCGCAGCTCGGGGTCGCGCGTCAGGCGCCCAACGCAGATGAACTTGTTGAAACTTCCGGCCATCGTGCTCTCCTCATATGAGCATGAGCGACGCGACGTTCGCGCCGCGGCTTGGGCTCTCGAGGGATCGGGGGTGCTGCGTGGGTCTACGCCGTGGTGCGCAGGAGCATGGAGCGCAGAACGTCTTCGGAGAGCTTCATCTGGCGCTCCAACTCCTTGGCGTTCGCCGCGTCCGACGTGAAGTTCATCACGACGTAGAAGCCTTCGCGCAGATCGGCGATCTCGTACGCCAGGCGACGCTTCCCCATGCGCTCGACGTTGCCGACGGCGCCGCCGTTCTTGCTGACTTGCTCGGCAAACTGGGTGACCCGCGCCTCGACGTCACCCTCTTCGAGGGTGGGGCGCAGGATGTAACAGATCTCGTATGCGGTTGCCAAACCTAGTGACACTCCTTCGGACGCCGGCGCCAGACGGCACCGGACGACCCGGCCACGCGGGCCGGGCAAGAGCTCCCTCCGCGCAAGCGGAGGCCGTGACGGGGATAATCCCGCTCGGAGAGCCCGCCTAGTATATCACCGCCCAAATTAGGCTGGCAAGGGCGAGCGGCTGGACTCCTCGCGGCCGTTGGCTCGCGGACCATTTCTCATGTCGATAAATGCTCGCGCCCTTCGCCGAGCGGGTGGCGAGGCCGCGCCGCGCCGCCGATGTACCAAACGTGGCGGACCCCACACTTGCCGTCGTCGCCCAGGACCATTCGGGCGGGGACGCATACGAGCGCACTCTCGCCCTCCTCGTGGCCGAGCTCTCGGACGCGGGTCTCCTCGACCTGACCGTCTGGCGCCGCGGCGGAGCGATCCTCTGCAGCCTGGACCGCCTCGTCGCCGGCCGCGTGGAGCGCGACGCCTGCGACGCCTCGCCGACGGGGCGCCTGGAGGGCGCGGCGATCGCATCGGGTCTCACGCACGTGGTCGACCACCTCGTGGCCGCCCCCATCGTCTTCGACGGGCGCATCCTCGGCGCGCTCTCGGCCCGCTTCGCCTCGCCGGCAGCGGCGCCGGCGTCGCGCCGGCCGATCGAAGCCGCGGCTGACCGACTGGCCGCGCTGCTCGAGGTGATGCGCCTGACCCGGCGCGACGCCACGGCGAGCCAAGACCGTGAGATCGTGGTCGCGGCGCTCCAATCGATCGCCGGCGGCCACGACCTTCACGCCATCTGCGACGCCCTCCGGCGCCACCTGGCCCGTGTCGTGCCCTTCGACTGCGTGGTCGTCGCGCGCACCGAGGCCGAGGCCGGGGTGCTCAATGCCCTCTATCTCTTCGAGAACGGCATCCCGCGCGAGATCTCGGCTGCGATGGCGCTCTCGCCCGCGAGCCCGGGAGCCACGGCCGTGCGCAGCGGGCGGACGCTCATCTTTCGCCATACCTCCGACTGGGCGCGCTTCGGCGCCAGCCAAGTGGACCGGGACGCTGTTCCGGGGGAGCGCCCGGCGTCCGCCATCTTCGTGCCGCTGAAGTCGGCCGAAGCCACCGTCGGCGTCCTCTCGATCCAAGCCGAGCGTGCCGGCGCCTTCGGCGACCGGGAGCAAGCGCTGCTCGAGCCGATCGCCGAGGGCCTGGGGCTGGCCATCGCGCGCTCCAACCTGCAGCACCAGAGCGAGGACGCGCGCATCGAGCGCAGCGTGATGGTCGACGTGGCGCGCGCCTTGGCCCAGGACCCTCGCCTGCCGCGCGTCTTCGAGGAGATCTGGCGGCAGACGCAGCGGCTGGTCGACTCGCAGGATTTCTACGCGGCGCTCGCCTCGCGCGACGGCCGGACCCTGGAGATGACGTGTCATCTCAGCGGCAACCGGCGGCTGCCGTTGACCGCGATCGATCGGCCCTCACCGCGCATGCTGGAGGTCTTCCAGACGGGGCGTCCCATCGTCTGCAACGACCGGCGCGAGATGGCCGAGCACGGGGTGGCCCCCGAGCTGCGCCCCGACCTCAATTCCATGGCGATCGTGCCGTTGCGCACCGGCAATACGATCGTCGGCGTGATGAATTGCGGCAGCCCGCGCGAGCGCGCCTACCCGCCCTCGCGCGCGGACCTGCTGGTCGCCATGGCCGAACAGGCGGCCATCGCGGTCAACAACGCGCGCTTGTACGAAGAGGCCGCAGAGAGTTCCAACCGCGACGTGCTGACCGGCTTGCTCAACCACCGCGCCATCATGGCAAGCCTCCAGCGATTCCTCGCCGAGCGCGAGGAGGGGGTCGCCGCGGTGCTGCTCGACGTGGAGGCCTTCCGCCTCTTCAACTCGACCTTTGGGCACCACGTGGGCGACGAGGTGCTGCGGCTCATCTCCGGCTGCATCCTGCGCGCGTTGGGCGAGCGGTATCAGGCGGCGCGCTATGGCGGCGACGAGTTCCTCGTGGTGCTTCCCGATGGGGGAGTCGAGGCGGCCGGGGCGTTTCTCGAGCGGCTGCGCGCCGAGCTGCTCGCCACGCCGCTGGAGAGTCCCTCGGGGGTCCCCATTCCCATCGCGTTTAGCGCCGGAGTCGCCGCCGCGCCGCTCGACGGAACGACGCGCGAGGCGCTGGTGGCCTGCGCCGACGAGCGGCTCCAGACCGAGCGCTCCGGCACCCACGCCGCCATCTCTCACGCCTCGGGGCGCAGCCATCCGGCGCTGACCGACATCCAAGAGGGTCTGCTCGTGGCGATCCTGCGCAAGGATCTCTATACGCGCGCCCACATCCACTTCGTGGGCGAGATGGCGCTCGACTTCGCCGCCGCCCTGCGCTTGGACGCCGAGCTGGCGCGGGCGCTCTTTCTTGGCAGCCTGCTGCACGACGTCGGCAAGATCTGCGTTCCCGACGCGATCATCTCCAAACCCAGCGGCCTCACGCACGCCGAGCGCAAGGTCATGCAGCGGCATCCCATCCACGGCTTCGAGATCGTCCGCGGCGTCGAAGGCATGGATCAGGCTTCGCTGGCGGTGCTCCACCACCACGAGCGCATCGACGGCCACGGCTATCCGTTCGGCTTGGCCGGCTCCGCGATCCCCGCCGTCGCGCGGATGGTGACGATCGTCGACGCGTTCTCCGCGATGGTCCTGGACCGCCCGTACCACAAGGCGATCTCCGACGACGCGGCCAAGGCGGAGCTGCGGCGTTGCGCGGGCACGCAGTTCGACGCCGAGTACGTCTCGGTGTTCTGCCGCCTCTTCGACGCGTAGCCGCGCTCAGAACGGGCGCTGCTCGCGCGACATGCCACGCAGCTAGCAGATAGCTGCGTCACGTGGAGGCGCGGGCTTCGCGTTTGGTCACGCGATAGACGTTGCGCACGTCCTTGACGGCGCCGAAGCGCCGCAGGAGCGCGTCGAGGTGATCGAGGTTCGAGATGCCCACGGTGAGGCTGATGACGGCGCTCTTGTCTCTCTTCACCCGCGCGGTGACGGAGCTGGCGTTGGTCTTGAGCTCCGCGCAGATGCCCATGATCTCCTGGAGCAGGCCCGGACGATCGAACGCCTCGATCTCCACGTCGACGAAGTGGAGCGACTCGTCGCGCTGCGCCCAGGCCACCTCCACGAAGCGTTCGGGCGTCCCGTTCATATAGCCCACGTTCGGGCAATCGGCGCGGTGCACGGAGACGCCCTTGCCGATGGTGACGAAGCCGATGATCGGATCGCCGGGGACCGGGCTGCAGCACTTGGCCAGCCGCACCAGCACGTCCTCGACGCCGGGCACCACGATCCCGCTGCGGGCGCGCGCGGCGCGCCTGGGCGCGGTGCGCTGCACCGTGCTCAGGTCGATGACGTTCTCCTGCTTGGTCTCCTCGCGCAAGCGCTGGACCACGGAGGGTGCGCTCGCGTCGCCGAAGCCGATCGCCGCGTAGAGATCGGTCAGCGAGGTGTAGTTCACGCGTCCGGCGATCTTCTCCAGCGCGTCGCGCACGGCGTCCGCCCGCAGACCCTGCCGCGCCATCTCGCGCTCGAGCGCCTCCTGCCCCAGGATGACGTTCTCTTCCTTGCGCTCCTTGCGGAACCACGCCTTGATCTTGTGCTTGGCGCTCGAGGTGCGCACGATGGAGAGCCAGTCGCGCGAGGGACCCGAGGAGCCCTTGTTGACCAGCACCTCGCAGATGTCGCCGTTCTTGAACTGGTAGTCCAGCGGGACGATCTTGCCGTTGACCTTGGCGCCGACGCAATGGTGGCCGACGTCGGTGTGCACCTGGTAGGCGAAGTCCAGCGGTGAGGCGCTGGTCGGCAGCTCGAACACGTCGCCCTTGGGCGAGAAGACGAACACTTGGCTATCGAAGAGATCGAGCTTCAGATTCTCCATGAACGTGCGCGAATCGCGCATGTCGTTCTGCCACTCGAGCAGCGAGCGCAGCCACGAGAGCTTCTCCTCGTAGTCGTGCGGCTTGGTCCCCTCCTTGTAGCGCCAATGCGCCGCGATGCCGTACTCGCTGGTGCGGTGCATCTCCCAGGTGCGGATCTGCACCTCCAGGGGATCCCCGGCCGGCCCCACGACCGTCGTGTGCAGCGACTGGTACATGTTGGGCTTGGGCATCGCGATGTAGTCTTTGAAGCGCCCCGGGATGGGCTTCCACATGGAGTGGATCACGCCCAGCACGCCGTAGCAGTCCTTGACCGTGTCGACGATGACGCGCACGGCGGTGAGGTCGTAGATCGAGGAGAAGTCGCGGCCCTTCTTGAGCTTTTGGTAGATCGAGTAGAAGTGCTTGGGGCGCCCGGTCACCTCGGCGCGGATGCCCAGCTCCGCGAAGCGCTCCTTGAACTCGTCGACCACGGAGACGACGGTCTGCTCGCGCTCGCCGCGCTTCTTGGAGACGCGCTCGGAGATGTCGCGGTAGGCCACCGGATCCAGGTAGCGCAGCGCCAGATCCTCGAGGTCCCACTTGATCTTCCAGATGCCCAGCCGGTGCGCGATCGGAGCGTAGATCTCCAGCGTCTCGCGGGCGATCGTCTGCTGCTTGCCCGGCGTCAGCGACGCGAGCGTGCGCATGTTGTGGAGGCGGTCGGAGAGCTTGATGATGATGACGCGGATGTCCTTGGCCATCGCCATGAACATCTTGCGGAGGTTCTCGACCTGCGCGTCTTCCTTCGACTGATAGGGGATGCGCGTCAGCTTGGTGACGCCGTCGACCAGGGCGGCGATCTCCGGCCCGAAGGCGGCGCTGACCTCCTCGTTGGAGACCAGCGTGTCCTCGACCACGTCGTGGAGCAAAGCCGCGGCGATGGTGGCCCGATCCATCTCGAGGTCGGCCAGCACCTCGGCGACGGCCAGAGGGTGAGCGATGTACGGTTCCCCCGAGGCGCGCAGCTGCCCCTTGTGGGCGCCGTCGGCAAAATCGTAGACGCGCCGGAGCCATCCCACGTCGAGGGTGGGATCATACGAATGGATGCGCCCCGCAAGCGCATCCACGGGGTGTGGCGCGTGATCGCTGTCCATGGATACTTCCAACCATTGTGCCACAACCCGGCCCCGGGCGCAAAGCGTTTCGGGTCAGCAAACGTACGTTCGCTCGTTGGGCTTGCGAGCGTTCGCCTCAGGCGGCGCGGTGCGCGGCCATCCGCCGCGCCACCGCCAGCGCGCGCTCCAGGCTCTCCGTGCGGGCAATGCCGCGCCCCGCGATGTCGTAGGCCGTCCCGTGGTCGACCGAGGTGCGGATGATCGGCACGCCGAGGGTGACGTTGATGCCCAACTCGATGCCCAAGAGCTTGGCCGGGATGTGGCCCTGGTCGTGGTACATCGCCACGACCGCCTCGAACTCGCCGGCGAAGGCGCGCGCGAAGATCGTGTCCGGCGGCCACGGACCGCTGGCGTCGATCCCTTCGCGCCGGGCGGCTTCGACGGCCGGAGCGATCGCGCGTCCCTCCTCGTCGCCGAAGAGGCCGCCTTCGCCCGCGTGCGGGTTGAAGCCGGCCACCGCGATCCGCCGCCGCTCGTCGCCCAGCAGCCGCACGGCGGAGTCGGCGGCGCGAATGGTGTCCAGAACGCGCTCCGTGGTGAGCGCCGCCGAGACGCTCGCCAGCGCGCGGTGCGTGGTGACGTGCACGACGCGCAGTCGGTCGGTGACCAGCAGCATGCGCTCGCGGCCCAGCACGCCGAGGGCCTCGGCGATGTGCTCGGTGTGTCCGGTGAACGGGAGGCCCGTGAGGTTCACCGCCTCCTTCGAGATCGGCGCGGTGACCATCGCCGCGACGCGTCCGGCTCGGGCTAAATCGATCGCGGCGTCGAGATAGGCTAGCGCCATCGCTCCTCCGGCCGCGCCGGGCGCGCCGACGGCGGGTGCGCGGTACGCCTGCGGCGGCTCGACGATCGTAATCGCCCCCGGCCGCCATGCCGCGGGGTCGCCGGCGGAGACCACGGGATGGCGCAGCGCGAGCCGCAGGTCGTCGATGGCGCGGCGGTGCCCGATCGCCACGAGGGGCTCATCGGCGTGGGCGTCGAGCACTTTGGCGACGATCTCGGGGCCGACCCCCGCGGGGTCCCCCAGCGTGATGGCAATCGGCGTGGTCATCGAGCAGCCTCGTTCGTGTTCATAGACCCAGCGCCTCCAGCGCCGCCACGATGGCGTCGTCGCCGCCGAGCGAGCCGGATTTCGTGAGCAGCGTGAGATCGGCGCCGATGGGACGCGACCAGACGACGGCCGGCGCCGCCTCACCATAGACGGTCATGCCGTGCGCCCCGAGCCGGCGCAGCACCTGAAACGACGTCTCTCCACCGCAGGAGACCAGCGTGCCGTGATCGACCGCCTCCACGGCCAACTCGGCGAGCGCCCTCAGGCCCTTGGCGCGCAGGATGACGGCGCGATCGGCCGCCCGCGCCGCTTGACGCGCGGTGGCGGCGGCTCGGCTCCCGGCGGCGACCACCGCCGGGCCCCGCGCGGGAGGCGCGGCGGCGATAGGGTCCCGCGCGCCCCCTCTGCGGGAGCGGCGAACGCGCGCGAAGGCCTCGGCCAGGCCCGCGCTGCCCACGATCAGACGCCGGCCTGCGGCGAGTGCCTCGGCGGCGACGGCGTCCAGCGCGGCGTCGTCGGCCGCGTCGGGCAAGCGCGCGGTCAGCTCCGGAGCCCGCGCGCGGAGCAGGTCGGCGAGCGTGACGACCTCGCCCGCGCCGATCATCTCGCGGCGAAAGTGCGAGGCGAAGAGCGGCGCGCCGTCGATCAACGGGACGCCGTCCCGAACCGTGCGTCCCCGCGCCGGAAAGGCGGAGCAGATCAGTGGCTCGGCGCTCATGCGCACCGCCAGAGCCTCCACCATCTCGACCCATGGGCCGCGCAGCGTGGAGTCGATCTTCAGGAAGAGCGCGCCGTCCGAGGGCAGGGTCAGACGCTCCACCAGGGCGCGGGCCCGCGCGGGCTTGCAGCGGCGCGAGGGGATGACCACGACGTCGCCGGCGGCCACCTCGGCGGAGAGCATCACCCGCACCGGCTTGCCGCCGGCACGCGCCAGCGCGACGGCCGCCTCGGCGGCGCCCGTGACGTCGTCGGCGATCGTCAACGCGAACACACGCGGCGGGGGATCAGTAGCGGATGAAGCTCGTGACGTCCTGCCCGTCGAGGGCCTTGCGGCCGTCGAGGTCCGCCAACTCCACCAGGAAGCCGAAGCCCACGATCTTCGCCCCGAGCTTCTCCAGCAGGCGGCGCGTCGCCGCGGCCGTGCCGCCCGTGGCGAGCAGATCGTCGATCACGACGACGCGCTGACCTTGGCCCACGGCGTCGGCGTGGATCTCGAGCGTGTTGGTGCCGTACTCGAGCGCGTACTCTTCCGTATGACGCGCGCCGGGGAGCTTGCCGGGCTTGCGAACCGGAACGAAGCCCGCGCCGATGGCGTAGGCCGTGGGCGCGCCCAGCATGTAGCCGCGCGCCTCGATGCCCACCACGTAGTCGATTCGCTGGTCGCGGTAGGTCTCGCAAAACAGGTCGACGGCGCGGCGGAAGGCCTGGCCGTCCTTGAGCAGCGGCGTGATGTCGCGAAAGAGGATCCCCGGGATCGGGAAGTCGGGGATCGCGCGGATATACGTCTCGAGTTCCACCATGGTGCCGAAGCGTTCGGGCAAGCGGACCACCCAACCTCCGCCGTGTCGACCAGCCTTGCCGACGGCGCCTTTCCAACGCGCCCGGCGCGCGCAGAGGGATGGGGCAACCACACTCTGCAGCGGAGGACTCCCGTGATCGAAATCTCCCGCGAGCGCGCCCCCAAGGCGCCGCGCGACGTCGTCTACGGCATCTACCGGGACGGCGACAACAACTTGGACCAAGTGCAATCGGCCGTGATCGGCGACGCCGAGCGCGCCTCGGCCGAAGACGGACGCCTCGCCTTCACCGTCGAGAACACCACGCACGACGGCACGCGCGGCGGCAGTCTCCACACGGAGGACGGCGTGATCGCCGGCGGCCGGGCCGCCTGGAGCGCCCGCCCGGCGGCGAACATGGCCTCGCCGCAGGAGCTGGCCGGCTTCGTCGAGCGCACGCTCGAGGCGGCCCATGCGCGCGGCGGCGAGCAGGCGGTGTGGATCGAGCTGGTCGACCACGGCGGCGGCGACGGCGGCGGCCTCGAGGCCGACTCGGCGCACGCCATGATGGCGATGCCGGCGATGGCGCAGGCGATCGCCGACGGCACCGCCGCTTACAACCGCCTCCACCCCGCCGACCAGCGCCACGTCGAGGGCGTGGCAATCATTATGTCTACTAAGACTGTCCACCGGCTCCTGAAGTGCCCACGCCCATCAGGACACTCTTCTGCGCTTCCACAGCGTCCAACTTGTAGCGCCGCAAGGCACAACGGCGCCTCCGTCTTCATCGTCTGATTTACTTGCTCAATTGATCGGGATCGTCGTCAATTGGCCCGCATGAGCCACGATACGAAAAACGGACGCTGCACGCGCCAGGCGTGAAGCCCGATTGGATCGAGGTAGGGCGTGCCTTCATCGGAGTCAAGATCAATGAGCAGGGTGGTACGCTCCAAGACCGTCATATCGACGTAGTGTCCCGGTCGGGGCCGATCTAGACCCAGAGCGTTGCTAAGCATAAGCGTTTGCTCATCGGCTATCCGAGCGCGGGGCCTTCCGCCGGCACCGCGGCGTCCACCGTGCGCCTTGACACCGCGGCGCGCGTCGATTGCGGAACGGATAGAAAGCGTGCGGGGATGACTCGACCGCGCTCGCTTGCCGCGAGCGGGGCACAAGGCCCTACTACTTGGTCTCCCCGGCGCCCGATGTGAACTGAATAACAGGGTGGCTCATTCGATCCCCGGAAGTGTGCAAGCGTTATTCTTGCGCTTTCGCATCTCATCTTCGGAAATCGCATGAACGATGACGTAGACCTTTCCCGGTTCAACCTGACGTACG
>DATLUD010000024.1:0-38178 GCA_035533275.1 Candidatus Dormiibacterota bacterium
GCCCGGTACGGGATCGCGCGATGTACTCGTCAATATCGTCGCAAGTTATTTCGTCCCACGACCATTGGCTCTCTTCTACCGTTTGAAAGAAGTCATCTAGCGCCTCGGCATAGGTTCTTAGCGTCAGAACACTGTAGCGCTCACCACCACCTCGACTTGCGAGGTCGAGGAGCCATTCCGTAGGGGGCTCATTTATGCTCATGTCGTCGTGAAGCAAGAATGGGATTCCAGACCGCGGCTTTCCGTGGAGCTGGAAATCATCGGTCGTCATCAGCAAGCGTCCCACGGCCGACCCCTTGCTGAAGCGTAGGACAGTTTCCTGCAAAAGTAGACCTATTCGCCAACCAATGCCTGATGTCGACGCTGGGCTTCGCCGAAGAGCTCTCGCGCGCGGGGGTGCAGTACGTGGCGGCCTCGCCGGAGACCATGATCGCCCCGGGGGTGCCCTCGGGCGCGGTGGCCGAGGCCGTCCAGCGCGGCGGCGGCGACCCGCAGGCCACGGCCCACGGCATCGTCGACGCGGTGATGGACCGACAGTACCGGCTCGGCGGCGCCGCCTACCGTCCGGCCGCCGCCTTCAACGTGCTGGACCTGGCGCCGGCGAAGATCGCCGCGATGGAGCGTGCGGTGCGCGCCGTCAACGACGACGTGGCCGCGCTTCCGCACGACGCCGCGGGCGACGCGGCGGCTCGCGCCGTGCGTACCGACGGAACCCGCACGCCCGGCATGACCCGTTTCGTGGACGAGCCCGGCCTCCCGTGGCACGCCGACCGTCCAGCCGAGGCGCTCTACGCGCGCATGGCCCACGACGGGCACCTCCCCGAGGCGTTGCGCCGCGACGCCGCCGCGGCGGCGCAAGCCGTCGGCGCCCTGATCCTGGCCGACCGCGAGAGCGCGCGCTTCGAGCCGGGCGCCATCAGCTACCGCGATGCCGTCGGGCCGACGGTGCACTTCCCCGTCGACGCCAAGCAGTACGACGCCTGGGCGAAGAACGGCGTCTCCGAGACGGATAACCGCTTCTTCAAGGACGTCGACGGCCGCGACGCCGCTGGACGCCTAGGCGCCGTGGCATAGCCGGGCAGTTTTCAGCTGGCGGTCATCCCTCCGCCGTGTGCCCGCGTTATGCTCATGGAGAACGCGGGCTCCCGCGCACGCGAATAGGGGGACTCTTCCATGGCTGCACTCCGCTGGCTGCTCGCCGGCATCTTCGGCTCGATGGCGATGCTCATCTGGTCGTTCGAGGTTCCGCCGCCGCTGGCGCAGGTGCTCTCCGACCGGATGCTCTCGGTCACGCCGGGAGCCGTCTTCGGCTTCCTGATCGATCGCCTGCAGTTGATCGGGAAGCCGCTCTTCTTCCTCGGCACGGTGGCCCTGGAGTTGGCCATCGGCGCGATCGCCGCGCTCCTGCTGATGCCGCTTGCCCGGCTGCGCACCCTGCCGCTCATCGGCGCCGGAGTTGTCCTCGGCGCGGTTCTGGCGCTCCTGGCGCGTCTGCTCCTCGGCCCCGAGGCCGGGACGCCGGCGGTGGCGTTCGGCTTCGTGCTCTACGGCCTGGTCAGCGCCGCCGCGGCGGCGCTGCTGGGTGAGGCGATGCCCCGCGCGAGCGCCCAACGCCGCGCCGAGACGGCCGACGGGCGCCGCCGCTTTCTGGCGATGGCGGCGGCCGCCATCGGAGGCGTCCTGGCCGCCGGCACGGCCGTCGAGGTGACGCGGACGATTCGCGGCATCGGGGAGCGCGCCGGGCTGGCCACGACGACGAACGGCGTGGCGCTAACGGACGTGGGAGAGGTCGCCGACACCGCCTTTCCCGTGGCGCTGCTGAGCGCCCCGCGCGTCGAGCGCGTGGCCGTCGGCGGGCGTCCGCAGCCGACCGTGATCCACCCGGGCCCGCCGCCGGGGATGCCGTCGGCCATCACCTCGAACCGCGAGTTCTACGTGATCTCCAAGAACTTCGTCGACCCGATCGTCGACGCGCGCCGCTGGTCGCTGGAGGTCAAGGGCGCCTTGGTCGAGCGCCCGATCACGCTGAACTATCAAGCGCTGCGCGAGCAGCCCACCCAAAGCGAGTACGTCACGCTCGAGTGCATCAGCAACGACATCGGCGGGCGGCTCATGAGCACGGCGCGTTGGACGGGCGTGCCCTTGCGCGATCTGCTGAAGCGAGCCGGCCTCCGCGACGCGGCCCGCGCCGTCGCCTTCACCTGCGCCGACGGCTACGTGGAGAGCCTGCCGATCGAGCACGCGATGGACCCCACCACGCTCGTGGTCTTCTTGATGAACGGCGAGCCGCTCCCCGACAAGCACGGCTTTCCGGCCCGCATCGTCACCACCGGCCTCTACGGCATGAAGAATCCCAAGTGGCTCACGTCGATCGAGCCCGTGGTCCAGGCGCCCGCGGGCTTCTGGGAGCGCCAAGGCTGGAGCACCACGGCCGTCGTCAAGACGATGTCGCGGATCGACGTCCCGAAGGCAGGCGCCACCGTGACTTCGCCGCTCACGTTCGGCGGCGTGGCCTTTGCCGGACGGCGCGGCATCAAGCGCGTGGAGGTCTCCGTCGACGGCGGCAAGACGTGGCTGCCCGCCGAGCTGGAGCGCCCGCTCTCTCCGTACGCGTGGACGCTGTGGTATCGCACGTGGGACGGCGGCCCGCGGGGGCGCGCCACCGCGCTGGTCCGCGCGACGGACAGCAGCGGCGCGGTGCAGACGATGGCGGCGGCGCCGTCGTTTCCCGCCGGGGCGACGGGCTACGACTCGCTGACGTTCGCGATCGGCTGAGCTCAGCCCGTGGCCAGCTCCGCGCGCCGCCGCAGCTTCACCACGTGCGCGCGCACGGCGCGGGCTTGGCCGACGTCGTCGAAACGGAAGACGATGCCGATCTCGAAGTGCAGGTCCCTCGGACGGATGCGCACCGAGCGCACCGTGCCGTGCACCTCGACGTCGAGGCCGGGGATGGGAAACGTCACGTCCTCGCCCACGCGCATGGGCTGCCCCAAGCGAACCTTGGCACCGCCCGAGGAGATGTCGAGCACTCTCGCGGAGACGTACGCCGTCCCCACGCGGATGCGCCCGCGCGTCTCGATGCGCACGCGGCGCGAGCGGCGCCGCTCCCGGCCCTCGGGGGAGGCCGGTGCGGACGGCACGAACGGCGCGCTCGGCTCGTCCTCGGACTCCGCCTCCTCCGCGCGCTCCGCGATGACGGCGCGCTCGATGGCGCGGACCTCGTGGTGCAGACGTTCCTCCGCCGACGCCGAGAGCGGGCTGAACGTGAGGCGCACCTCGTAGCGGTCAGCCACCGGGCGCGAGCCGACGACCCGCGCCTGGATCTCGACGGGGTCGTCCCCGCCGATGCGCAGGTGGGCACGCGCGCCGAGCGGGGGCGAGAACGGAGCGAGAAGACGCACGCCCGTCGCCGAGAGATCGAGCGTGACGGCCTGCGACGTGCTGCCGTCGAAGAGCCGCATCCGCACGGGGAGCGCGACCGGTTGGCGAAAGGCCCCCCGGTGACGCTCGCTCACGCGCGCGCCTCCCACACCGTCGTCACGAGGAGCCGACCATTCAGACCGTTCGTCTCAAGCCGCAGCCGCCGCATCGCGTCCTCCACCCATGGGTCTTCGCCGGGGAGGTAGCCGATCTCCCGGAGGTCGCCCCCGGCGAGCTGGTGCGTGTGGCCGACGCCCGCGGGCGCCAGGTGGGGCTCGCCTATGCCAACCCCCGCTCCAAGATCGTCCTGCGCTATCTCTCGCGGGGCCCCGGCGAGGAGACGGCTGGACTCTGGGGCGGCCTCATCCGCGCGGCCGTCGCTCGCCGCGGCGTCTTCGACCCCGGTGAGGCGCGGCGCATGGTCAACGCCGAGGGCGACGGCGTCCCCGGCGTGATCGTCGACGACTATGCGGGCTGGCTCTCCGTGCAGCTCACCACCGCGGGCAGCGACCGCGCGCGCGAGGAGATCGTGGAGGCGCTGGCCCAGGCGCTCTCGCCCCATGGCATCTACGAGCGCAGCGACGTGCCCGAGCGCGCGCTGGAGGGGCTGGAGCAGCGCACCGGCGTGCTCTGGGGAGCCGAGCCTCCGGAGCGCATCGAGATCCGCGAGGGCGCGGCGCGTCTGCTGGTGGACGTCAAGGGCGGACAGAAGACGGGGCTCTTTCTCGACCAGCGCGAGAACCGCATCGCCGTGGCGCGCCACGCGCGCGGCGCGCGCGTGCTCAACACCTTCGCCTACTCCGGAGGGTTCAGCGTCCATGCGGCCCTCGGCGGCGCCCGCGAGGTCACGAGCGTCGACGTCTCCGAAGGCGCCTGCGAGCTCGCGCGCCGCAACTTGGAGCTCAACGGCTTTCCGGAGGACGCCGCACGCACGCGCGCGGAGAACGCCTTCGATCTGCTGCGCCGCAGCGCCGACGCGCGCGAACGTTACGACCTGGTGATCATCGACCCGCCGGCGTTCGCGCGGGGACGCTCCAGCCTCGAAGGCGCCTTGCGCGGCTACCGCGAGATCAACCTGCGCGGATTCAAGCTCTTGGAGCCCGGCGGCATCCTCCTCACGTGCTCGTGCTCGCGCCCGGTCACCCGCGAGATCTTCCGACAGGTGGTGCAGCGCGCCGCGCTCGACGCCAAGCGCTCCGTCCAAATCGTGGAGGAGCGCGGCCACGCCGACGACCATCCGGTGCTGCTGGAGGCCCCGGAGACCGACTACCTGGTCTGCCTCATCCTGCGCGTGATCGCTTAGGAGATCGAGGAATCTCTGATGTGCGTTCAGGCCGAGGCGCCAAGCGGCGCGGTGTACTTCAGGTACATAAGCCGCTTGACAACGCTGGGATGACGTAGATCAGAGA
This sequence comes from Candidatus Dormiibacterota bacterium, assembly GCA_035533275.1. Classification (GTDB taxonomy): domain Bacteria; phylum Vulcanimicrobiota; class Vulcanimicrobiia; order Vulcanimicrobiales; family SCRA01; genus SCRA01. The sequence goes on from DATLUD010000024.1 coordinate 4,830, forward strand.
TTCCTAGCGGTGGTGGGGATCGAGCCGGTCGCGCAGGGCGTCGCCCAGCAGCGAGAAGCCGAGCACGGTGAGCGCGATGGCCAGGCCGGGCCAGAGCGCCGGGTACGGCGAGAGCGGTAAGAAGCTCTGCGCCTCGCGCAGCATGCTGCCCCAGCTCGGGAACGGCGGCTGGACGCCCAGACCCAGGAACGAGAGCGCCGCCTCCGCCAGAATCGCCAGGGCGAAGCTCTGCGTCGCCTGCACGATCAGCGGCCCCATCGCATTGGGGAGGAGATGACGCAGCAGCACCCGCGCTGGCGTGGCGCCGACGGCGCGCGCAGCCTCGGCGTACGGCAGCGCGCGCAGGCTGTAGATGCTCGCGCGCGCGAGACGCCCGAAGATCGGCACGCCCGCCAGCCCGATGGCCAGCATCGCCGAGACCAGTCCCGGCTGCGCGATGGCGGCGAAGAGTAGCGCCAGCAGCAGCGCCGGGAAGGCGTAGAGCGCGTCCATCACGCGCATCAGCGCCTCGTCGAGCAATCCGCCCACGAAACCGGCCAGCACGCCGATCGTCGTACCCAACAGGCTCGCGACGCCCACGGCCACGATTCCCGAGAGCAGCGCCGTGCGCGCCCCCACCATCAGCCGGCTGGCGATGTCGCGGCCGAACTGATCGGTTCCCAGCGGATGCGCCGGCGTGGGCCCGGCCAGGCGCACCTCGAAGTGCATGGTGTACGGGCTGTGCGGCGTGTAGATCAGGCTGACCAAGGCGGCGAGCGCCGTCAACACTACCAACGCGGCCCCAATGTGGCCGCCGTGCACGCGCGGAGAGCGCCGCGCCCTCTGGTGCGCCCCTGCCGTCTCGATCATGCGTACCGGATGCGCGGGTCGAGCCACTGGTAGGCGACGTCGACCGCCAAGTTGACGACGATGACGACGCCCACGTAGAAGAGCACGACGCCTTCGACCAGGGGATAGTCGTGAGCACCGATGGCCGTGAGCGCGAGACTGCCGATGCCCGGCAGCGCGAAGACGTTCTCGACGATCAGACTCCCCGTGAGCAGCTGCGCGATCTCGAGGCCCACCACCGTGAGAATGGTGACCGCCGCGTTCGGCAGCACGTGACGCAGCAGCACGCGCTGCTGGGAGGCGCCCTTGCTGCGCGCCGTGCGCACGTAATCCTGCTCCAGCTGATCGAGCACGGAGCCGCGCACCTGCCGCGTGACGATCGCCGCCTCCGTGAGTCCGATCGCGAGCATGGGCAAGAGCAGACTGGCAAGAGCCTCCGCCGGGTGGTGCGCCCAGCCGGGAAAGCCGCTGGTCGGCAGCCAGCGCAGACGCACGCCGAAGAGCAAGATCAGCAGCAGGCCCAGCCAGAACGAGGGAATGACGGTTCCCACTTGGGAGACGGCGATCAGCACGGCGTCGAGCGCTCTGCCCCGCTGCCTGGCGGCGAGGATGCCCAACGGCAGCGCGATCACGAACGTCATCAGCGCCGCCCCCGCAACGATGGGCAAGGTCACGGGGAGGCGCTGCGCGATCAGATGCGCGACCGGCGCGCCGTAGTTGATCGAGTTGCCCAGGTCGCCGCGCGCCAGATGGGCCAGCCACGCCAGGTACATCGCCGCCGGCGAGCCAGAGACGCCCAAGCGCGCCCCTAGCGCCGCGCCGCCGCCGGAGTTCATCCCGAGGATCACCTGGACGGGATCCCCGGGAATCGCCAGGAGGGCCAGGTAGGCCATCGTCACCGCCAGGAGCGCCGTCAGCGCGGCGGCCGCCAGCCGGCGCACGAAGTAGACGAGCACGTTACTTCGAGAGATAGGCCTTCGTCACGTCGATGGCGACGATCGGCTGATTCACCCACCAATTCTGCACGTTGCCACGTGCGGCTACCAGGTTCGGCACGGCGAAGAGGTAGTCGTTCACGGCGTCCGCGGCGATGATGCGCTGGATCTCGCCGTACAGGCGCTTGCGCTCGGCGACCGACGTCGCCTCCTGGGCTTGCAGGACGAGCTGCTGAACCTTGGGATTGTCGTAGTGGAAGTAGTATTTCGGGTTCGCGTAGATGCCGATGTCCAGCGGCTCGGCATGCGCGATGACCGTCAGCTGGTAGTCGCCCTCCTTGAAGATGTGCGAGAGCCAGTAATCCCACTGGACGATGCGCAGCTTCAGATCGATGCCGACTTTGGAGAGCTGCTGCGCCAGCACCTCGCCGGAGCGCCGCGCGTTGATGTAGGGCTGCGGCAGGTCGAGCGTCGCGGTGAAGCCCTTGGGATAGCCGGCCTGGGCCAGAAGCGCCTTGGCCTTCGCCGGGTCGTACGGATAGAGCTTGGTCAGATCGACGTAGTAGTACTCCGCCGGCGTGGCGTGCGAGCCGATCGGCGTGCCGAAGCCGAACATCGCCCCCTGGATCAGCGCCTCGCGGTCGGTGGCGTATGCCATGGCGCGGCGCACGAGCACGTTGTTGAACGGCGCCTTGGCGTTGTTGGTGGACATGATCATCTTGGCCGTGGTGAAGCCCTTGAGCAGCTTCAGTCCCGGCGTCTTCTCCACCACCAAGGCGTTCTCGGGGCTGAGGCCGTCGCCGATCACGTCAACCTGCCCGGACTGGAGCGCCGCCAGCTGGGTCTGCGGGTCGGGCATGAAGCGGAACGTGACGGCGTCGAGATACGGGAGCTTGGGATCCCAGTAGTGGTCGAAGCGCTTGAGCTGCACGGAGTTGCCGCGCGTCCAGCGCACGAAGGCGAACGGTCCCGTGCCGACGGGGTCCGTGCGCAGCGTCTTCTCGTCCTTGGGCGGATAGATCACCGAGTCGGGCCGGGCGAGATCGAAGAGCAGGTTGCCGTCCCGATGCTTGAGCGTGAGCACCACGGTGCCATCCGCGCCGGCTTTCACCCCGGCGATGGCGGCGTAGTACTCATGGTGCGTGTGATCGGAGCTCGGGTCCATCGCGCGCTCGAGGTCGGCCACCACGTCCGCCGGCGTCAGCTTCGTGCCATCGTGGAACGTGACGTTCGGCCGCAGGGTGAAGGTGTACGTCAGGCCGTCCTTGGAGACATCCCATGAGGTCGCCAAGCACGCCACGACGCGCCCGTCGCGGTCGACGCGCACCAGGCCCTGCAGCACGTTGTCGTAAACGATGCGCGCGATCGCCTGGGACGTGCTGATGGTGGGATCGAGGCCCGGCGGCTCGTCGGGCATGGCCACGGTCAGCGTGCCGCCGCGCACGGGCTGGGCATCGGCGCCGCGGGCCGCGAGCGGCGCCACCGTCATCACGACGGCGAACGCGGCCAGCATCGTCAGGACTCGCTTCACGTTCATCCTCCTACGGTCGTTCCAACATGAGCACGGACGCCGCCGCGTAGATTCGCGCGGACGCCACCAGTGCACGCTCTTCCACGTACTCGTTCGCTTGATGGGGGATGGTCCGCTCGCCGGGGCCGATCGTCACGATCGGGACGCCGGCACGATCCCAGAGGATCGTCCCGTCGGTCGCCCCCGGCACGCCGCCGAAACGCACGGGCTCGCCCAGCAGCGCCAAGGCGCGCGTGCAGGCGGAGACGACCTCCGCATCCCGGGGCGTCTCCGTCGCCGGCCGATCGTCGACGATCTCCAGATCCGCCTCGACGCCGGGGGCCGCGCGCAGGGCCTCCCGCAGCGCCGCCTCGAGCGCCTCGCGCACGCGATCGTGCGGGAGCCCGGGGATCGTGCGCACGTCCAGCGCCACCACGGCGCGCTCGGGAATCACGTTCATCTGGCCGTCGCCGGCGCTGGCCTGCGCCACCGTGGGCGTGACGTACGGCAGGCCGAGATGGGGATGCGCCCCCGCGGACTGCAAGCGCGTCTGGACCTCGCCCGCCGCGACGACGAAACGCGCGGCGGCGGGGATGGGATTGATGCCGGCGTAGGGCATGGCGCCGTGCGCCATCTTGCCGCGAAAGGTGACGCGCACGCGCAGGGCTCCGCGCTGCCAGAGGCAGACCTCGTTCTCCTCGGGCTCGCAGATGATGGCCCCCGCGAAGCCGCGCGCGTGACCGGCGGCGACGAACGCCTTGGCCCCCGTCATCATCCCCTCTTCGTCCACCAGGATCGCCAGGCGCAGCGTGCGCTTGGGCGTGCCGAGCGCCTCGCTCACCGCTTGCGCGGCGACGATCGCGGCGGCCAGGCCGCCCTTCATGTCGGCCGTGCCGCGGCCGTAGATGCGGCCGTCCACGCGTTCCGCCGAGAACGGCGGCCGGCTCCATGCGGCGGGATCTCCGGGCGTCACCACGTCGGTGTGCCCTTCCAGGATCAAGCCCTCCGGCCCCTCGCCGAGGTCCGCGATGAGGTTGAGCCGTCCCGGCGACACCTCTTGCAGCGCGACGCGAAAGCCCCGCTCCTCGAGGTAGCCGCGCAGGTACGCGACGACCTCGCCCTCACCCGGCCCCGGGACGTGGCTGGGAAGACGCACGAGCGCGCGCGTCAGCCGGACGACCTCGTCGCCGTCGACGAGTTCGGCGGCGCGCAACGCGAGCTGGTGGGAAACCTGCACGCTCGACCTCCCCAGTATCGGCTTCGCGCCGCGATTCGCGTTCGCCGGGCGGTACTCCCGCACCGCGCGGCGAAATGCGTCCCATGGTGCGGACCATCTGCGAGGTTCCCGGCGTGCGCGTGGGCAACGTCACCGATGCGGCGGCGCACACGGGATGCACGTGCATCGTCTTCGACGGCGGCGCCACCGCCGGCGTCGACGTGCGCGGCGGCGCGCCCGGCACGCGCGATACCGACGTGCTCGATCCCGTCAACACCGTGGAGCGCGTCCACGCCCTGCTGCTGACCGGCGGAAGCACGTTCGGCCTCGAGGCCGCGACGGGAGCGGTTCGCTGCCTGGAGGAGTCCGGCATCGGTCTCGACGTCGGCGTGGCGCGGGTTCCCATCGTCCCCGCGGCCGTGCTCTTCGATCTCGCCGTCGCCGCGCGCCGCCCCGACGCCGCGATGGGCTACGCGGCCGCACGCGGAGCCGCGCGCGCGCCGTTCGCATGCGGAAACGTCGGCGCCGGCGCCGGCGCCACCGTCGGCAAGGTGCTGGGCGCGGAGCGCGCCATGAAGGGCGGACTGGGAACCGCCGCGATCTCTCGCCCCTGGGGAGAGGCCACGCTGGTGGTCGGCGCGCTTGCCGCGGTGAACGCGGTCGGACACGTGCGCGATCCGGAGAGCGGCGAGATCCTGGCGGGGCCGCGCGGCGACGACGGCGTGGTGCTCGACGCCGCGGAGCTCTTGAGGAACGTCTCCCCCGGCGGCTTCGACCCGCGCATCGGCAGCGGGCGCAACACCACGCTTGCCGTCGTGGCCACCAACGCCGCGCTCACCAAGACGCAGGCCACGCGCGTGGCGCAAGTCGCCCACGACGCCTTTGCGCGGACGATCCAACCCGTCCACACCTCGCAGGACGGCGACACCATCTTCGCCGCCTCAACGGGCGACCTGGACGTGCCGCTCGACGTCGTCTGCGCGCTGGCGTGCGCCGCGCTGGAGCGCGCGATCCTCGCCGCCGTGCGCGAGGCGGAGGGCATCCCCGGCTATCCCGCATACCGCGACCTCACGCGCTGAGCCAGCCGCTCCTCGGGGACGCCCGCCACGCCGCGCAATAGCAGTACGAAGACCGCAGCGCTAGGCCGTCTTGATCGACGCGGCCGCCTCGAGGCCCAACTCCTGCGTCGAGGCCTCGCGCATCTTGAACTTCTGGATCTTGCCGGTAATCGTCATCGGGAAGGCGTCGGTGAACTTCACGTAGCGCGGAATCTTGAAGTGCGCGATCTTGCCGCGGCAGAACTCCCTGACCTCCTCCTCCGTGGCGCTCTCCCCTTCGCGCAGCTTGACCCAGGCGCAGATCTCCTCGCCGTACTTCACATCCGGAACGCCGATCACCTGAACGTCGGCGACCTTGGGATGGGTGTAGAGGAACTCCTCGATCTCGCGCGGGTAGACGTTCTCGCCGCCGCGGATGATCATGTCCTTGATCCGCCCCACGATGTTCACGTAGTCCTCGTCGTCCATCGTCGCGAGGTCCCCGGTGTGCATCCAACGCGCGCCGTCGATCGCCTGCGCCGTGGCCTCGGGGTTGTCCCAGTAGCCCAGCATCACCAGGTAGCCGCGCGTGCAGAGCTCGCCGGCGGTTCCGCGCGGCACCGTCATGTTGGTGACCGGATCGACGATCTTCACCTCGGTGAACGGGTGGATCAGCCCGACCGTGGAGACGCGCTTCTCCAGCGGATCGTCGACGTGCGACTGCAGAGAGACCGGCGAGGTCTCCGTCATGCCGTAGCAGATCGTCACCTCGTCCATGTGCATGTCGCTGATGACGCGCTTCATCACCTCGATCGGGCACGGCGAGCCGGCCATGATGCCCGTGCGCAGCGAACGCAGGTCGAACTCCTTGAAGCGCGGATGCTCGAGCTCCGCGATGAACATGGTCGGCACGCCGTAGAGCGAGGTGCACTTCTCGGCTTGCACGGCCTCCAGGCACGAGAGCGGATCGAAGGAGTCGTTGGGCAGCACCATCGCCGAACCGTGCGTGATGCAGGCCAAGTTGGCCAGCACCATGCCGAAGCAATGGTAGAACGGCACGGGGATGCAGACGCGGTCCTCCGGCGTGTAGCGCAGCGTCTCGCCGATGAAGTACCCGTTGTTGAGGATGTTGTGGTGCGAGAGCGTCGCGCCCTTGGGGAATCCCGTCGTCCCCGAGGTGTATTGAATGTTGATCGCCTCGTCGAAGTCGCAGTCGTCCTGGCGCGCCGCGAGCGCCTCGTCGGAGACGGCGTCGCCCAAGGCGAGGAACTCCTCCCAGGTGGTGCCCCCGGGGACCTTGGACCCGCCCAGCACGATCACCCCGCGCAGGTCCGGCAGCGTCTCGCGCACCTCCGCGAGCATCGCCAGATAGTCGCTGCTCTTGAAGCGCTCGGCGAGGATCAGGTACGAGCAGCCGCTCTGGCGCAGCGCATACTGCAGCTCGCTGGTCCGGTAAGCGGGGTTGATGTTGACGAGGATGACGCCGGCTTTGGGGGTCCCGAACTGCGCGACGACCCATTGGGCATTGTTGGGGGACCAGATCCCAACGCGCTCGCCCTTGCCGATTCCGGCGGCGATGCAAGCCTTTGCCAAACGGTCGGTCTGTTGCTTCAGCTCGCCGTAGGTGTAGCGCAGCCCCTGGTGCCGCGAGATCAGCGCCTCGCGATCGGTGTGCGCCATCGCCATCTGATCGAAGAAGCGGCCGATCGTCTCGCCGATGAGCGGACGGTCCGAGGTGCCACTGACGTAACTCGTCTTGGCCATCCCGCATACCTCACTGGAAGCGCCCACACCAGTGCGCGACGTGGAGCGAGAGGTTCGGCGGCTGAAACAAGCCCCCTTTGGGGGGCCCTAGCCCTCTCCGCGCTGCGCGGGCTCGCTCCCCGCCGCGGGCTCGTCGTCCAGGCGCAGGTTGATGGGCTCGTGGCCGAGCTCCATCTCCGCCTCGTGCGCGCCGGCACGCTGCGCGTCCAGCGGGTCGACGAACTCTTCGGCGGCCTCTTCCTCCTCGGGCTGGTTCTGCGCCAGGGGGGCGCGCTTGCGCCGATAGCGCGCGCCGCGCGTGGAGGCGGTGGCCTTTTGGCGCTCCGCCTTCTCCCGCTGGCGGCGCTCGCGGCGTGCCTGGGTGACCGCCAGGTCGTCGCGCTCGTGCTCGTCCAGCGCGCTCTTCGGCTTGGCCGTCTCGCCGGCGGCTCGCGCCGCGGTGCGCTCGGCCTGCGCCTTCTTCAACTGCCGCTCGCGCAGCGCCTCGACCAGAGGCGCCGAGAAGAAGATGGAGTGGTAGCCGCCCGAGCAGATGCCCACGAGCAGCGCGAAGGCGAAGCCCTTGAGCGTCGCGCCGCCGAAGGCGAGCAGCGCCACCAAGGTCACGACCACCGTCGCCAGCGTGTTGATGGAACGCGTCATCGTCTGCAGGATCGAGACGTTGACGATCTTGCGGTACGTCTCGCCGACCATGAGCTTGGTGTTCTCGCGGATCCGATCGAAGATGACGATCGTATCCATGACCGAGTAGCCGACCACGGTGAGCAAGGCAGCCAGAAACGCGTCGTCGGCGCGCTGGTTGAAGAGCGCATAGACGCCCACCATCATGGCGGCGTCGCGGAGCAGCGCGACCACCGTCACGACGCCGAAGATGTAGTTCCAGCCGAAGCGGAAGGCGATGTAGATGAACTGGATGCCGATCGCGATGATCAGCGCCTCCACCGCCTTGAACAGGTACTCGCGCGAGAGCGCGGGACCCACGGAGCTGACGGCGGAGTCCTTGCGGTCGACCGGCGCGACCTTGTCGAGCGCCTGGAAGACGGCCCCGGGATCGGAGCCCAACGCCTGCTGGGTCTGGATCACGGCGCGGTCGTTGGGTATCGGGTCGCCGGGCTTGGTGGCCAGGGTCACCTCGGAGCCCGAGAGGTCGACCGGCGCGGTCTTGCCGTCGGGCTGGACGACCGGAACGGACTTGAGCGCGGCTCGCAGCTCCGTCACCGTGACTGAGCGGTCGAAGCGCACGTTGAGCACGGTGCCGCCGGTGAACGTGAGTCCCAGGCGCAGCGGCGAGGGGTGGTTCAGCCAGAGGCCAACGCCCCAGCCGACGATGATGATCGCCAGCGAGATGCGGCCGACGACCGGCAGCAGCTTGACGATGTCCCAATCGCGATTCCGGAAGTTCATCGGCCTACGCTCCGTACGCCTTGTGGCTCGTCACCACGTCGTTGTCGACGACCAGATCGGTGAAGAAGCGCGTGATGAAGACCGCCGTGACCAGCGAGAGGACCGTGCCCCAAAAGAGCGTGTACGCGAAGCCCTTGACCGTACCGGTGCCGAGCAAGAAGAGGACGGCGGCGCCGACGATGGTGGTCACGTGGCTGTCGAAGACGGAGCTGTAGGCGCGAGCGAAGCCGGTGCGCACGGCACCGCGCAGGGTCTTGCCCGCCCAGATCTCCTCTTTGAGGCGCTCGAAGATCAGCACGTTGGCGTCCACCGCCATGCCGATGGAGAGAACGAAGCCGGCGATGCCGGGCAGGGTGAGCACCGCGTGGCTGATCGCGAGCACGGCCAACATCATCAGGACGTAGATCGCCAGCGCCAGGTCGGCCAGCAGGCCCGGCACGCGATAGACCATGATCATGAAGACGACGACGAGCGACAGGCCGACGATCGCCGCATAGAGCGACTTGACCAGGTCGACCTTGCCGAGCGTCGGACCGACGGTCTCGTTCTCGATGATGCGCGTGGGCACGGGCAGGGCGCCCGCGTTCAACTCATTGGAGATGCGGGTGACATCCTCTTGCGTGAAGCTGCCCGTGATCTCGCCGTCGGCGGTGATCACGCCGTTGATCGTGGGCGCCGAGATGTACTTGTGGTCCAGGAAGATGCCCAGCGGCTTGCCCATGTTCTCCTGGGTGAGCTTGCCGAACTTGGCCGGGTTCTTGGTCTGGAAGAGGATCCGCCAGCCCGATCCGAGCTGCTCGGGGGCCGGCTGGGCGCCCTTGAGCTCGGCGCCGGAGTAGACGGTCTTGCCGCAGTCCTTGTACGCGCCGGTGGGGCTGTCGGCATAGGCCTTGTCCGACTCCGCCTTGGCGACCGCCGCGGCCGGGCAAATCTTGAACTCCAGGATCGCCGCCTCTTTCAGCGTCCGCAGCGCTTCGTCAGGGTTCTTGATGCCCGGGAGCTGGACCAGGAGCCGGTTGCTGCCGACCTCCTGCAGGACCGGCTCGGAGACGCCCAGCCCGTTGATGCGGTTCTGGATGACGGTCTGCACCTGGTTCTGAACTTGCTTCGTGATCTTCGGGACCTCGGGCGTGGGCTCGAGCTGCAGCAGCACGCTCATGCCCCCTTGCAGGTCGAGACCCAGGTGGATCGTCTGCTGGATCGGCAGGACGGCCCAGGCGCACAACGCGACGATCGCCACGACGACGAGCGCTTTGATCGGATTCTTCCAACGGTTCCAGGTCATGACGTTACGAATCGCACCGACTTCTAGCGGCCCTGGGACGCCAGGGAGAGGAAATGGACGGCGGCTCCGGAGCGGTGCCGCCGTTAAAGAACCCACAGGATTCTAGCAGGTAGGACCCGCCGCCGCAAGCGCGCTGTGTAGGCGCAAAGCAGAGATGTCCCCTCCGCGGCAAGGCAGGCAGCGGCCCGAACGCCTCGGTGAGCTGAGGGGGGACCTCGCCGGGCGGCTCCGGAATGGGTCAGAGGCGATGGACGTTGCGAAGGCCGACGCAGGCCTCATCCAGTCCCGGTATCGTCTCACGCGCCAGCGCGCCGCAGTGCTGCACGTCCTGCAAACCGACGGGGGCCACCTCGACGCCGAGGCGATCCACGAGCGCGCCAAACAGGAACTCCCTTCTCTGGGCCTCGCCACGATCTATCGGACGCTCGATCTGCTCCGGGAGCTGGGTCTGGTGCAGATGGTGCAGTTCCCCGGGACGGCTGCGCGCTACGAGGCCCGCCTGGACAAGCACTACCACCTGCTCTGCGCGCGCTGTCACCAGCTCTCCGACGTGGAGGCCCCACGCCTCTCGTCGATGGTCGGCGAGATCGCCGACGGCGTCGGCTTCCACCCGCAGGACGTCACGCTGGTCGTGAGCGGGCTCTGCCGCCGCTGCCGCCGCTAGAGCGGGAGGGCGCTCCCGGTCAGGGGTCGGCGCCGGCGGCCGCCGGTGCCGCGAGGGTCAGTCCCGGCGGGAGCTCGGCAAAGGCGTAGACGGGAAGGCGCATCCCCATGCGGCGCAGCATCGCCGCCAGGCGCGGACGCGCCAGCGCCGTGCAGACGACGCACGGGTGGCCGCCGCGACCGCGGAGGCCCTCCACGTACGACTCGATCCGCCCGCGCAGCGCGATGAGCGCGCCGGGCTCGGGGACGCCGTCGGCGGCGCGGTCGAACCAAGCCTCGTCGGAGGCGTCGAGCACGAACGCTTCCAGCGGCTCTCCACGCGCCTGCCCGCGCAGGTGCGGCGGCACCGCGACCCGGCGTGCCCGTTCCACCAGCGTCTCGAGATCGGCTCCCGCGCGCGCCGCCTCCGCCAGCTCCTCGAGAATCGCCACGGGATCGCGCGGCCAGATGCGCTCGGTCAGCAGCTCCACGAAGACCCGGTGGGCGGCGGCCAGGGGCAGCGCCTCGCCGCCCACTTCCTTGACCACGGCCGGAGCGCCGGCGCGCAAGTGCTCCACCAGTGTCGCGAACTCTTGGCGCCCCAGCAGCGCGGCGCCGTGCTCGCGGGCCGCGGCTCCCAGGTGCGAGCCCAGCACGCTCACCGGATCGAAGACCAACGCCCCGCCGCGCAGCAGCGCATCGCGCAGCGGCGGCGCGATCCAGAGCGCCGGCAAGCCGTAGACGGGCTCCACGAGGCGCTCGCCGGGATGGCGCATCAAGAGCGCGGGATCGCCGATGGCGAGCAGCGCGTCCAGTCGGAGTCGCCCGCGCGCCACGACCTCGTCCCGCACGCGGATGGCGTAGGCGGCCTCCTCCAACAGCAGATCGTCCCGCAGCCGCACGCCCGGCAGCACGATGCCGCAATCCCCCGCGAGCGCTCGGCGCACCTCGCCCACCTTCTCCAGCAGCGCCTCGCCCAGCTCGCCGTCCAGCAGCGGGAGGAGCCCGGGGCCGACGTCGATGGCGACCGCGTCGACGCCCACCAGAGCCAAGGCCATCTCGGGGCGGCGCATCGCCCGCCGCCGCTCCGCCTCCCGCGCCAGCTCCTGCGCGCGCGCCCGCTGGGCGCGGCGCCGCTCGGCGAGCGTCGCGGCGCTCCAGCAGACGGCCGCCAACAGCGCGAAGGTGGCGCGAGGCAAAGCCGGCACCAGGGCGAGCACCGCCATGAGCACCGCCGCCGCACGCAGGACCTCGGGATGACGCAGGATGGCGCCCGCGAGGTCGGCCCCCAGATCGCCGTCGGAGGCCACGCGCGTGACCAGCATGCCCATCGCCGTGGAGATGAGGAAGGCGGGGAGCGTGGTCAGGAGCGCGTTGCCGACCGTCAGCAGAGCGTAGGTCGAGAACGCGGCGCCGGGAGAGAGGTGCTGGTAGAAGACGCCGACGGCCAACCCGCCGACGACGTTGACGGCCACGATGACCAGCGACGCGACGGCGTCGCCGCGCACGAACTTGCCGGCCCCTTCCATGCTGCCGAAGAAGTCCGCCTCGCGCTGCACCGCGAGGCGCCGGAGCCGCGCCGTCTCCACGTCTATGGCACCGGCGTGGACCTCGGCGTCGATCGCCATCTGCTTGCCGGGGAGAGCGTCGAGCGTGAACCGCGCCGCCACCTCCGCCACGCGCTGCGCTCCGTGCGTGACCACCACGAACTGGATGGTCACCAGGATGCCGAAGATCACCAGTCCCACGATCACGTTGCCGCGGACCACGAACGCGCCGAACGCGGGAATGATCTCCCCAACGCCGCCGACGAGGTTGCCCTGCGTGAGGATGAGGCGCGTGGCCGAGACGTCGAGGGCGAGCCGGAAGAGCGTGGCCAGCAAGAGCGCCGGCGCGAACGCCGCGAACTCCAACGGCTCGGAGACGCCGATGGAGAGCAGCAGCACGCAGGCGCTTCCCAGCACGTTGAGCGCCAGCAGCACGTCGAGGACGGCGGGCGGCAGCGGCACGATGAGCATCGCGACGATCGAGAGCAGCACGCCCGCGAAGGCGTATCTCACGGGCGCCCCCCGCGGGCGCGACCCTCGTGCGCGATGGCGGCGATGACGGCGGCGACGGCGCCGAACGCCGACTCCGGAATCGGCTCGCCCACGGCCACCTCGGCGTAGAGCGCGCGCGCGAGCCAGACCTCTTCCACCACGGGCACGCCGTAGCGTGCCGCGAGCGCGCGCAGCGCCGCGGCGCGCCGATCGCATCCCTTGGAGACCACGGCGGGGACCGGGACGTCCTCGGGGTCGTAGCGCAAGGCCACCGCCACGTGCGTCGGGTTGGTCACCAGCACCGTAGCCCCGCGCATCGCCCGCGCGTCGCCGCGCATGGAGCGCTGCAAGCGCGCGCGGTGCACCTTGCGCTGCGGGTCGCCCTCGCTCTCCCGAAGCTCGCGCTTGACCTCCTCGCGCGACATCCGCAAACGGCGCAGACGGGCACCGCGCGCCGTCGCGTACTCGAGCGCGGCTCCCACGGCGCCCAACGCGAGCGCGGGCCAGACGTAGGCCGCGCAGACGGCGCGCGCGGCGTCCACCGCCGCGGCGGGATCGTCGGCGAGGTCGCGGCCGATCGCGCCGCGCAGCGCTTGGAGACCGCAGAGCGCGATCACCGCCGCCGTCGCCGACCAGCGCAGGGCGTGCAGCACGCTCTCGCGCGAGAGCATGCGCTTGAGACCCGCCCCCGGCTCGAGACGATCCCACCGCGGAGCGAGCGGCGCGAGCCGGAGGGCAAAGCGCGTCTGCGCCAACGCCGTCGCCAGCGCCGCGCCGGCGGCCGCGCAGGGTACGCTCGCGGCGGCCGCGAGCAGTTGCGCGCATGCGGCGCCGTCGAGGCGGCGCTGGGCCAGCGAGGCGGCCACGAGCGCCCGCCCCGCGGCGAGCATCGGCGCCAACGCCGCCGAGAGCGCCGCCGCGCCGGCGGCGAAGGAGGCCACCGCGACCGCCTCCCCGGAGCGCGCGACGTCGCCCTCTTCGGCGGCGCGCTCCAAGCGGCGCGCGGTCGGCGCGAACGAGCGCTCCTCGCTCACGGAACGATCGCTCTCCAAGGCCCGAGGTGGATCTGCGCGGCCAGCCGCGCCGACGACGGCGCGAGCAGCAGCACCGTGGCCAGCGCCGCGCCGAACGCGAGCGGAAACGAGAGCAGGAACGTCGAGGCGCGCGGCACCACCCGCTGCAGCACGCCCAGCAGCGCCTGCGCGGCGAACGTCGCTAGCAGAGCGGGGCCGGCGACGGCGAGCGCGGCGCGCACGACGAGGCCGGGGAGCGCGAAGGCATAGCTGGACAGGTGCGCCGGCGCCGGAGGGGCGCCGGGCGGTACGGAGCGCAGGCTCTCGGCAAGCGCGGCGATCAGCGGCGCATAGCCGCGCGAGAGCAGATAGACGGCGACGAAGAGCGTGCCGTAGAGGCGGCCGAAGCCTCCGCCGGGGACGCCGCTGGTGGGGATGAGGATGCGGATGCCCGCGTAGTCGTCGAGCAGCCGCCCCGCGGCGAGCGCGCCGTCGTAGAACGCCGCCGCCGCTTGCCCCAGGAGCGCGCCGAACGCGAACTCCGCGACCACGGCGAAGGCGAAGGTTCCCCCCGCCGGAGCCGCCGCCGGGACGCCGTGGAGCAGTGCGGCGGCGATGGCCGCGGCGCACGCGGCGCGCACCACGTGCGGCACCGCCGGGTGGGAGAACCCGGGCGCCCGTGCCAGAAAGCCCGCTACGCGCGCCAGCACCAGCATGAAAAGCGTCGTCACGGCGCGCTCACCAGCAGAGGAATGGCGTGCAAGGCGTCGTGGAAGAGCGCCGCGACCGCCTCCAACCCAAAGCCGCCGCCCAAGGCGACGATCGTTCCCGCCGCGATCAGCTTGGGGAGCATCGCGATCGTCTGCTCCTGCACTTGCGTGGCCGCTTGGAGCAGCGCGACCGCCAAGCCCACCGTTGCGGAGACGGCGAGGGTCGGCAAGGCCAGCAGCGCGCAGATCACGAGCGCGTGACGCGCGAGCCCATCGGCGATCTCCGTCACCGGTACGAGCTCACGAGCGAGCCGGCCAACAGCGCCCAGCCGTCGACCATGACGAAGAGCAGCAGCTTCACCGGCAGAGAGACCACGGTGGGCGAGAGCATCACCATCCCCAGGCCCATCAGGACGGAGGCGACGACGAGGTCGATCACGAGGAACGGGAGATAGACGGCGAAGCCGATGGCGAAGGCGCTGCGCAGCTCGCCCACGATATACGCCGGCACCAGCACGTAGGTCGGGTTGCCGGCCGCCTCCGCCGGGCGCAGGTGCGCCGCGCGGGCGAAGAGCGCGAGGTCGTCGCGATGCGTTTGACGGAGCATGAAGGCGCGCAGCGGCCCCGCGGCCCGCTGGACGAACTCTCCCTCGGAGATGCGGTGCGCGGCGTATGGCCCGACGGCGTCGCGCGAGATCGTGCGGAAGGTCGGCGCCATCACCAGGAACGTCAGCAGGAGCGCCAGCGTCGTCAGCACCGTCGCCGGCGGGAGGGTCTGCGCGCCGATGGCGGAGCGCACCAGCGAGAGCACCACCACGATCCGCACGAACGAGGTGACGCTCACCAAGAGAAACGGCGCCATGGAGAGCGCCGCGACACCGAAGAGGAGCTGGAGCGGGAGCGTGGGGTTCTCGGCGGATCCCGCGGTCAGGAGGTGCAGCGTCGCGTCCACGCTCCGAGCATACGCCGCGGAGATGAACGCGGCGTTGCCGCCACGTTGTCGAACGCCGTCTACGCGCCGGGCTTGTCGAGAATCTCCTGGACGCGCACGCCGAAGTTGTCGTCAACGGAGACCACCTCGCCGCGCGCCACGAGCTTGTCGTTGACGAGCACGTCCACCGGGCCGCTGGCAAGGCGGTCGAGCTCGATCACGGAGCCGACCGAGAGCTTCAGGATGTCGCGCACCGGCATCTTGGTCCGTCCCAACTCGGCGGTCACCACCAGCGAGACGTTCATCAAGAGATCGAGGTTGCGGCCGTCGAACGCGCTCGCGCCGCCCGGGGTTGCGCGCGTTTGAGCCTGCGCCATGGTCACTCCGCCTTTCTCGTTACCGCTTCGCCGACGGCGAAGGCCGCGCGCCCGGCGCGCTGACCGGGGTCACCCGCGAACGCGGCTTGGCCGCCTATCTTGAGCACCGCCGGCGCGCCGACCTTCGTATCGAAGGCGATGACATCGCCCCGCGCGAGGCCGGCCAGCTCGGCGAGCGTGAGGGCGCCGCGCGCAAACTCCACCGAGAGTGTCATCGGCACTTCCGCCAAGGAGTCCACCTCGATGGGCTCGCCCGGAAGCGCGAGGGCGGGCGGCCGCAGCGCCACGCCCAGCGATGCGGCGGGTACCGGGCCGATGGCGAACTCCACGAACAGGTCGCCGGGGGCCACCCGCGGGGGAACCTCGCCGCGGACCTCCCCGCACAGCGGACGCAAGCCCGAGACGGCCGCCGCCACGATCCCCGCGAGGACCTCGCGCTCCACCGGAGAGAGCGCGCCGCCGCGCGCCGGCTCGTCCGCGCCAAGCGCCGCTCCGACGCAGGCTTGCGCCGAGGTCACGTCGACCAGGACGGCCAGTTCGCCGCACTCGCCCGACCAGCCGAAGACGGCGCACGACTCGGCGAGCGACTCCAGCGCGGACGCATCGAGCAGGCGCGGCTCGAGTACCGCGGCCCGCAGCTCGGCATGGAGCGCCGAACCCAGACGCGCCGCCAGCGAGGAGGCCGCCTCCGCCAGCAGCGCCACCGCGCGCGGCGGTTCCGCGTGGCCTCCGAGGCTCCAGGGACGGACGCGGCGCGGCGACGCGCTCACTTCACCACGCCGAGCGCGGTGCGCTCACCGCTGTCGCGCGCCTCGCGCGCGGCGCGCAGCGCGTCGAGCTGAAGGTACGCCTCCTGGAGGCGCTCCAGCGCGCGCGGGAGATCGACCCGCCCTCCCTGCATGCTCGACGCCGGCAGCGGCGGCATCCCGCGCTCGCCCGGAGGGGCGAGATGCGCAACGCCGGCATCGAGCTTGGCCAGCACGATCCGTCCGACGGGCACCCACTGCATCCCCTCGCCCTCCGCGCCGCCGATCAGGCGGCGCGCGTAGGCAACGCGGCCGTCGCTCTCCACGCGCAACGCGATCACGCGCTCCAGCGCCGCGTCGCGACGCGGGATGCGCAGCGCCCCGACCGTCCCGTCGGGTGTGCCAGGAGGCCGCCCCAACAGCGGCAGTCCCTCGCCGTCGACGATCGCACCGTCGCGCAGCGCGAGCACGGCTTGGCGCTCATAGCGGCGGCGTCCCCCCGCGTCGTCGAAGACGAGAAAGGCGCCCTCCGGAGCGGCGCACGGCAGCGGAGCGCGCGGGCCGGCCTGCGCGGAGGGGCGGCCGTCGCGCGCGGCGGAGCGCGGGTCGCGCGGAACGTAGGCGGGGTCGAAGGCGTGCACGGCGTCGCTCTGCAGACGCGCGATCCGCCCTTCAACGCGATCGATCGCGGCATCCATCACGAGGCCTCCCCGTCCGGTACGGGCACGAGGCGCAGGCCGCCGCGCGCCAGCAGCTCGCGCGCCGCCGCCAGGGCGCGGGCGACGACCGGCCGCGCCTCGCGCGCGCAGAGCACGGCGCAGTCGATCCGGTCGCCGCGACGGCGAATGAAGATCTGGATCCGGCCGAGCCCTTCGCCGGAGAGATCGAGCGCGCAGAGCGTGCGGCCCTCGCGCGCCGCTTGGGCCACCGCGGGGGCGATGCGGCGCACGCCCGCGAGCGCGGCGCGCCGCGGCTCGTAGGCCTGGCCTTGCGCCGTCCCCGGCGCGGGTTCCGGCGCGCGGCGGCGCAGCGCGGCGCCGGGCGAGGCTGCGTCGCGTCGCTCGCAGGCGGCGCTCTGCTCGTGCACGTGCGGCGCGCGCGGAAGCGCCGTGACGCTCGCGGGCTTGGGCACGGCGGCGCGCGCTCGCTCGAGCATCCGGCGAAAGCCCAGCGCCCGCCGCCATGACAGCGGCAGGGCTCGACGATCCTCGTAGACCATGCGCGTCAGCACCACCTGGAGATCGGAGAGGTTGGCGAAGGCGACGTGCTCCATGGGCGTCATCCTCGCCGATCGAGGTTGCCGCCGCGTGTCGGTTGCGCGACCGCGGCGTGAACGCGGCGCTAGCGTACGTGCGGCAAGCCCAGCGGCTCGTACTGCGGGCGGAAGCGTCCGTCGTCGAAGTCGCGGCCGCGAAGCAGATAGAGCGCCCCCGCCGGCTCGTCGAACGTGATGACGAAGTTGCGCAAGATGCCCAGCCCGATGTTGCCCGCGTCGAAGCGGTCGGAGAAGGCGCCGCGCGAGGCGAGCACCAGACCCGCCCGAACGTTGTAGAGCGCGACGGAGCCGAGCGTCAGCTGCGGGACCGTGGCGCTGCGCATGGAGACCTGGCCGCCGATGCCCACGCCGCGGTGCTGCTCCAGATCGAGCGGCGCGATGCCGGGATGGCGCCGGACGAAATCGGGGTACAGCAACAGCTCCGCCGAGGAGCCCGTGTCGATCACGAACGGCGCGGTGCCGCCGCCCGCGAACCCCGCCTCGACGACGGGCACGCGCCGGTCGAGCTGGACCGTCAGCCGTTCGCCATCGGCGGTGAGGTCGGCGTCCGTCGGCGAGGCGATCTCCAAGGTCGCGGCCCGCGGGTCGAAGCGCAACACCGCCGCATCGAAGAACGGAAAGCCGAGCACCCCGTCGGCCACCAGCGCTCCGCCGGTGGCCTGCGAGAGATCGAGGATGCCCACCGTCACGTCGCGCAGCGTGGCGCCGCCCACCGAGAGCGCGGCGACGCGCGCGACGGCGAGGCCGCCCACCACCCCCGCGCCGACGGCGCTCAAGCTCCCGCGCCCGTGCAGGCCCAGCGCATCGGCCACGGCGGCGTCCACGATGATCCCCTGCGAACCGGAGTCGAGCAGAAACCAGAACCTGCGGCCGGCGATCTCCACCGGAGCCTCATATCCCACCGGGGTACGCCGGAGCGAGACGACCGCGCGGGGCGCCGCGAGCTCCACGTAGCGCGGGGGCGGCCGCTCGAAGAGCGTGGGATCGAGGGCACGGCCGTCGATCACGTCGTCGACCGTGAAGACGACGCCGCCGGGCGAGCCCGCGTCGCGCTGCACCCAGCGGTAGGCCACGGCGGAGCCGTCGACGGTGCGGTACTCGGAGAAGTCCACGCTGGCGATGCCCTGGCCTTCAACGAACTCCTGACGGTCGAGCAGATAGGTGCGGGCGTCGATGCAGATCCATTGGCGGTCGCCGCGCGGCGCCTGCACGGCAAAGCGGTAGCACGGGCGCCGCTCCGAGGCGTCGACGCCGAGATAGGTCAGAGTCGCGGGATCGTTCAGATAGCCGCCGCCGGCGATGAAGTCGCTCGTGAGGGCGCGCGCGCGGAGCACGCCCGTGAGCTCCCGGACGCTGCCGTTCTGATCGCTCTCCCACAGACGCTTGCCGTCGCCGACGGTCACCAGGTCGAGTGGGCCGAGGCGCACCTCGCTGCGCGTGCCGGCTCCCTGCCGGTACTGACGGAACGTGCCGAAGAGCCCGTTGCCCTCGACGTAACCCAGGAGCTCCGTGCTGGCGGGCGCGGGCACCGCGGCATCGGGGCGCATCGCGCGCTGGTGGAGCTGGATGATCCGGCTTGCCGATGGAACGGGCGACGGAGACGCCGCGGCAAGCAGGCACAGCGACGCGGCAAGGGAGAGCGCCGCGCCGGAGACGCGGCTACGTGGCGCCCCGATAGCGCCGGTAGGAGTCGAGAACGGCCGCCACATACCGCTGCGTCTCCCCGTAAGGCGGAATGCCGCCGTACTTCTCCACGGCCCCCGGGCCAGCATTGTAGGCGGCGATCGCCAAGGGGAGGTTGCCGTTGAAGCGGTCGAGCAGGCCGCGGAGGTAACGCACGCCTCCGGCGATGTTCTGCGCGGGATCGTAGGCGTCGGTAACGCCCAAGCCGGCGGCGGTGGAGGGCATCAGCTGCATGAGCCCCATCGCGCCGACCTTCGAGGTGGCCCGCGGATCGAAGCCGGACTCGTTGGCGATCACGGCGTTCACGAGCGCCGGATCGACGTTCCAGCGCTCGGCGCTGGCCTGGACGAGCCCGCCGTACGCCGTGCTGCTCGTGGGATAGAACGCCTCCACCGCCCGCCCGCCGAACTCCGGCGCGCCGCCGGGGCCGGCCTCGAGCTCGCGGCGCAGGACATCCGCGAACGATCCCGCGCCCTCGCTCGGCGCGGCGCCGCTGGGGGGCGCGGGCGCGGCGGGAGCCCCGGTGATCTGAGCGATGCGGTTCAGGCACGTGCTGAGGTCGGCGAAGATGCTCACGGTACTCCTTCGTCTATTTCGATTCGGCAGAGTGCGGCGGCGAGTTGAGCCAAGCCCGCCAGGGTGGCGGGAGGGGGCTGCGGGGCCTCGCCTTGGCGCAGAAACGCCTCGAGGGCCGGCTCGGCGGCTATGGCGGCGTCGAGTGCGTGGTCCCCGCCCGGGCGGTAGGCCCCCACCGCGCGCAGATCGCTGCTCTCCTCAAGGGCGGCCAAGGCGGCGAGCACAGCCGCCGCCTGGCGCCGCTGCTCGGGGGAGGCCACCGTGGGGAAGAGTCGGCTGCACGAGGCCCGCACGTCCAGCGCCGGAAAGCGGCCGCGCTCGGCGATGCGCCGCGAGAGGATCAGGTGGCCGTCGAGCAGGGCGCGCGCGGCGTCGGCCACGGGCTCGCGATCGTCGTCGCCTTCGACCAGGACGCTGCAGACGGCGGTGACGGCCCCCTCGCCGCAAGCGCCGGCGCGCTCGAGCAACCGCCCGAGGGCGGCGAAGGCGGAGGGCGGGTAGCCGCGCAGCGCCGTGGTTTCGCCGTTGGCCGCCGCCAGCTCCCGCAGCGCCGTGCAGTAGCGCGCGAGCGAGTCCATCACCAGCAGCACGTGCAGGCCGTGGCCGCGCAGGTACTCCGCCTGCGCCATCGCGGCCAGCGGCGCCCGGGCCCGCAGGGCGGCCGGCTCGTCGGCGGTGGCGCAGACAACGGTGGCGCGCGGGCGCGCCTCGCCCAGCGCAGCCAGCCACCCCTCGACCTCCCGCCCGCGCTCGCCGATCAACGCCAGCACCACCGCGTCGACGCGGGCGTGACGCACGATGGATTGCAGCAGCGTCGACTTGCCGGCGCCGGCGGGACCGAAGATCCCGATGCGCTGACCCCGCGCGAGCGTGGCCAGCGCGTCGATCGCCCGCACGCCCGTCCAGCAGGCGCGCGGCGGTGCTCCCGCCTTCGCGAGAGCACCGGGCGCCGGCGCGCGCAACGGCAGGAGCGGCCCGCGGATCGATGCTCCTCCGTCCAGCGGCGCGCCGCGCGCGTCCACGACTCGTCCCAGGGCCGCCACGCCCAACTCGACGCACGGCTCACCCTCGGCGACGAGCACCTCATCCCCCGCGCGAATCCCGTCCGACCCGTCGAGGGGCGCGATACGCACGCGGCCGTCGCGCACGGCCGTGACGATGCCGCCTCGCGTTCCGCCGCGCGCCTCGATCGTGACCGAGGCCCCCAACGCGCACCGCGGCACCTCCGCCTCGCACGCGCCTTCTCCAGCCGCCACGACCCGCCCGCGCACGCGGATCATCGCCGCGTCCTCTCATGCGCGCGGAGAACGGCATCGGCTCGCAGCGCGAGCGTGCACTCGATGGACCCCGTGCGCACCTCGAGGGCCACGTCTCCCGGCCGCAGACGCTCGTCGGCGCGCAGCATGAGCCCGCGGGAACGCGCCAGCGGCTCCAGCGCCGGGAGGTCGTCGGCGGCCGCGCGCAGCGCGAGCGCCCCCTCCTCGTCGCGGTGCTCCAGCACACGTGCGGCGATCGCCGCGATCTCGCACGGCGCCGCGCGCAGCTCGCGCGCGAGCACGCGCGCCGCGAGGTCGGAGCAGAGCGCCTCGAAGGCGCCGGCGAACGCTTCGCGCAGCGCGGCGCGAAAGCGCAGGGCCTCCGAGACGACGGCGGCAACGCCGTCGTCACTGGCGGGATCCTCGCCGCTGGGCGCCTCCTCCGCCGCGACGGCGGCGCGCGCAGGCTCCGGGCTTCCCGGCACCGCTGCCGCGACGAAGCGGCGAAAGCCCTCTCCCTCGGAGAGCGCCGGCGGCGCCGCGCCGATAGCCCTACGAATGCTTCCCAAGGATTCTCTCCAGCGGCGGAACGACGTCGGTGCGGGCGGTGGCCATGCGCCGCACGATGCGCTCGCGCTCTTCGGCGGGATAGAGATCGAGCACCGCGACGGCCGTCGAGGCGGGAAGGGCCGAGATCACGGCGGCGACGGCGTGCGGCGGCTCCACGTCGAGGGCGGCGCGCAGGCGATGCGCGTCGTCGTACGCCGGCGCCGCCCGCTCGACGGCGCGGCGCAGCGTCAGACCGCGCAATGCGGCCGCCGCGGCCCGCGCCAGCGGCAGCGTCGCCCAGGCGATGGCCACCGCCGCCGCCGCGAAGACGATCGCGGGCAGCATCGCGATCAGCATCATCGGCACGGGCGAGCCGGGCCGGGGCGCGGCGGGATGGGCGAAGTCCAGCGTCTCCACGCGCACCTCGTCGCCGCGGCGGAGGTCGAAGCCGGAGGCGGCCTCCACCAGGTCGCGGATCTTCGAGGCGTCCGCCGCCCGCCTGCGGTCGAGGAAGACGGCGACGGAGATCCTGCGCACGCGCCCGGCGGGAAGCGTGGCGCGCTCCTCGCGTTCGTCGCTGCCGCCCTCGACGGCGCTCTTGCCCGTTTGATAGGCCGTGCCGCCGCCGTGATACGCCTCGTGCGCGCTCTCGCTGCGCAACGCTCCCCCCGCGGGCACCACGCTGCGCCGCACCACCTCACGCGCGTCGTCCTCGCGCACCACGCGCACGCGCACCAACGTCGCGCCCTCGCCTTCCACGCGGTCGAGAGCGCTCTGGAGCTGCGCTTGCAGCGTTCCCCCTTGCACGCGAGCGGCTGCCTCGTCGTAGGAGCCGCCTCGATCGTCGAGCACCTCCACGCGGCGCGCTGCCAGCCCCGGCACGGAGGCGGCCACGAAAGCGCGCACGGCGCGCACGCGCTCGGGATCGAGCCGCTCCCCCGCGCGCAGCGAGAGGCGCACGCTCGCCGTCGTCGGCTCGGAGGATTCGTCGAGAAACGTCCCCTGGCGCCCCGGCGCCACGATGACGCGCGCATCGGCCACGCCATCGAGCGTGCGCAGCGCCTGCGCGACCTCCCCCTCGAGGCCCGCGCGCTGGCGCGCCTCCAGCACGCGCTCGGGAATCAGCGGCCCCGCGTCGGCCAGCGCCTCCAAGCTATCGGGCAGCGGGCGGTGCGGAATCCCCACGAGCGAGAGGCGCAGCAGCGTCGCGCGGCGCAGTGCGCGCGGCACCTCAACGCCGTCGGCCGTCGCGCGGAAGGGCACGCCCCAGCTGGCGAGCCGGTCTCCGACCTCGGCGACCTGCGGCGGCGCCAGCGCCGCCGCGTACAGCGGGACGCTCGTGTCGCGCCCGGCGACGGCCAGCACGCACGCCGCCACAACGATCGCGGCCGCGAGCGCGATGGCTCCTCCACGCACGCGCGCCGGCGCGGCGGCCCAGATGCGCCGCGCGTGCTCCGCCGGCGCGAGCCTCTCCTCGAGCATCTGCGCGCGTCCTCGTCAAATCTGCAGTTGGGTGACGGTGGTGATCGCGCGCGCGGCATGGTCGACGAGCGCGGCGGCCACGGCCACTTCGACGTCGGCCTGCGCGCGCGCGATCGCGGCGCCTTGGATCGAGCCGCGCCCCGCGGCGACGGCGTGCTCGGCGGCGTCGGCCGTGCGCAAGTGCGACGCCAGCGCGTCCGCCGCGCGGGCCATGGCATCGACGAAGCCCTCGCGCGCGGCCCGCGGCGCGTCGCGCGTCACCGCGGCGGGGAGCGGAAGGTCCGGAATCAGCGGCTCCACGGTCATGACCGCTCCACCTCGAGCGCATGCATGATGCCCGACTTGACCGTGTCGAGCACGGCCGCGTCGGCTTCGTAGCCGCGCTCGGCTCCCAGCAGCGCCACCATCTCCGAGACGGGATCCACCGGCGAGACGGCCACCTGCCCGCGATGCGGGCCGCTGCGTTCGGCGCGCGGGTCGCCGGGATCGTAGCGCCAGCGAGGAGGTTCGGCCGTCTCGCGCACGCGCACGCGCACTTCGCCGGCGAAGGCGTCTCCGGCAAGCGATAGCTCGGCCACTTTGCGGCGGTAGACGCCGTGCGGAGTCCAGGCGTCGGCGCTGGCCACGTTCTCCGCGGCCACGTCCAGCGCGACGCGCTGGGCCGCCATGCCGCTGCCGGCTAAACGAAAGAGGTCGAATTCGCTCACGGGCGCACCGCCGCCTTGGCCTCGCCCAAGCGGGCCCGAATCGCGGCAAGCATCGCCTGCTCGAACAGCGCGTTCCGCGCGAGCCCCGCCAAGGCGGCGTCGGGTGCGGCGTGCCCAGGGATGGTGGAGGCGACGACGTCGCGCGCGAGGACGGCGCGGCGCCCGAGCGCCGACTCGGCAGCTTCGACGAGCGCAGGTGATCCGATGCAGTCCATGGCGCGATACTAGCCCGTGCCGATGTCCGCGCCGCGTCCGAGGGATGTCCGCGCGATTGCCGAACGCCCCGCCCCATGGAATCCGGCGACACGCTCGAGGAGCTGAGATCGCTCTACGAGCTCGAGCGCAAGCGCGCCGAGACGCTCGCGCGCGTCAGCGAGACCATCGTCTCCTCCCTCGATCTCAACGAGATCCTACGCTCGGTGCTCAACCTCGCCGTCGAAGTGATGGCCGCCGAGCGCGGCTTTCTCATGCTCGCCGACGAAGGGCAGGAGAAGCTCGAGCTCGCCGTGGCCCACAACCTCGAGCACCATCAGGTCGAGAGCGACGACGACCACAAGGTCAGCCGCTCGATCGTCGAGCGCGTCTTCGCCAGCGGCCAGGCCGTCATCACCACGGACGCGCAGAGCGACCCGCGCTTCAACCTCCAGCGCTCGATCCTGGCCCTGCACATTCGCTCGATCGTCTGCGTGCCGCTCAAGGTGCGCTCGCGCATCGTGGGCGTCGTCTATCTGGACTCGCGCGTGCTGCCCGGGCTCTTCAACCGCCGCGATCCGGCGCTGCTGCAGAGTTTCACCAATCAGGCGGCGATGGCCATCGAGAACGCGCGCCTCTATGAGCGCCAGCGCGCGCAGCTGCAAGAGATCACCGCGCTGCGGGACCTCCAGTCGAACATCCTCGAGTCAATCGCCAGCGGCGTGATCACGCTCGATGAGAGCGGTCACGTGACCACCTTCAACCGCGCCGCGGAGCGCACGTTCGGCATCATGGCCGACGCCATGCTCGGCAAGCAGTGGCGGGTGCTGGAAGCGCTGATTCCCGGCATCGGCCGCCTGCTGGAGACCTTCGGCGCCGGAGGCAATCAACGCACCGCGTTCGAGGCCTCGGGGCGTCATCCCACGCGCGGCGCGCTGGTGCTCCAGCTGACCGTGGCTCCGCTGAGCGGCCCCTCGGGCGACTCCACGGGGCTGGCGCTGCTGGTCGCAGACCGCACGGAGCAGCGTGCCCTGGAAGTGGCGCACGCCGAGCAGCTCCAGCGCTCGCGCCGCGTGGAGGAGACGTTCTCGCGATACCTCGCGCCGCACGTGGTGCAGGCGCTGGTGCGCGATCCCGAAGGCGTGCGCCTCGGCGGCGAGCGGTGCACCGCCACCATGCTCTTCGCGGACATCCGCGGCTTCACGCGGCTCTCCAGCCAGATGGAGCCCGAGCGCGTGGTCGAGCTCCTCAACACCTATCTCGAGCGAGCCGTGGGGGTCATCTTCGAGCACAACGGCCTGCTGGACAAGTTCTACGGCGACGGCATCATGGCGATCTTCGGGCCGCCGCGCGTCCGTCCCGATGACGCCAAGCGGGCCCTGGATGCCGCGGTGGCCCTGCAGCGCGTGGTCAAGGAGCTGGACGGAGCGTTCGCGGTTCCGCTGGAGATCAGCTGCGGACTAGCCACCGGAGAGGTGGTGGCCGGCAACATCGGCTCCTCCAAGCGCATGGAGTACACCGTGATCGGCGACGCCGTCAACCTCGCCTCGCGCCTGCAGGCCGCCGCTCCCGCGCGGCACATCCTCTGCGACGAGGCCACCTACGTGCTCGCGCAGTCGCACTACGAGGCGGACCGCATGCTCGCCAAGATCAAGGGACGCGACGACGCCGTCACCGTCTACTCGATCTCACCCGAGAAGCAGAGCTGACCCGCCGCCGCATCGGCCCTCTCGACGTCGTGTCTCCGGGCCGATGTCGGAGCGCCCTCAATTGACGCCCCTGAAGCCGAGCGGCACCGCGCGCGCAAGCGGGGAAAAGCGAGGCACCCCCATCGCGAGCGATCGGGGCGCCTTCATCATCCGTACGTAAGCGCCGAGCGACGACGAGTGACGCCGGCAGCGCCGCGGCGTTAGCGCTTGGAGAACTGGAAGCGCTTGCGCGCGCGCTTACGGCCGTACTTCTTCGACTCTTTCTCGCGCGGATCGCGGGTCAACAGACCCGCCTTGCGGAGCACCGGGCGAAGGTTCTCGTCCATCGCCACCAGCGCTCGGGCGATGCCGTGGCGCACGGCACCGGCCTGGCCGGCGACACCGCCGCCCTCGGCCTTCACCTTGATGTCGAAGCGGCCGACGCTCTGCGTGGCCTCGAGCGGCTGGCTGACGATCTGGCGCAGCGTCGCTCGCGGGAAGTAGTCCTCGATGGGCTTCTCGTTGACGACGATCTGTCCCTGACCGAGGAAGAGCCGCACCCGCGCGATCGACTCCTTGCGGCGGCCCGTGCCCTGGTAGTAGTCCGACATGTATCCTCTTACTGCCTTACGCCAACGGCTGCGGGTTCTGCCCGCTGTGCGGATGGGCCGCGCCCGTGTAGACCTTCAAACGGTTCAACCGCACGGCCCGCAGCTTGTTCGGGGCCAGCATCCCGCGCACCGCCATCTCGATGAGGCGCTCGGGGTGACGCTCGCGAACTTCCTGAGCCGTCTCCTCGCGGAGCCCGCCAGGGTAGCCCGAGTGCCGGCGATAGACCTTCTGCTGCCACTTCGCGCCGGAGAGCTCGACCTGGTCGGCATTGATCACGACCACGTGATCGCCGTCGTCGGTGTGGGGCGTGTAGGTCGGCTTATGCTTACCGACGAGCACCTGGGCGATGCGCGCGGCCAACAGGCCCAGGCGCTGTCCCTGAGCGTCGACGATAAACCACTCGTGCTTGGCGTCTTCCTTGCGGAGGACGAAGGTGCGGCTCGACATGAATGACTCGCTTGTCGCGGTGTTATTGAACGGAGAGGCCCGCCGAGCCGGAGCTGGGCGGAACCGAACCGAGCTATTCTAGCGGCTCGCGCTAGGCGGTGTCAAGGCGCAACCGCTTCCCGTTCTCTTTCCGAGGGGTACGGCCGGGGGAACGGGACTACCAGAACCCGGGCTCGGCCAGGATGGTGCGGTCCTCGTATGTGACCCCGGCGAAGTAGAGCCCGGAGGCCGGGGCGGTATATCCGGCCCGCTCGCGGTCGCGCGAGGCGACGATCGCGGGCATCGCGGCGGGATCGCGGCGCCCCTGCGCCATCTCGATCAGGGTCCCCACCAAGATCCGCACCATGCGGTGGAGGAAGCCGTCGCCGCGCAGCCGCACCATCACCAGCTCCCCGCGGCGCTCCGCGCGCAACTCGTGGAGGATCCGGACCGTCCCGCCCTGCTCCGGCAACACCCCGCAGAACGCGCGAAAGTCGTGTTCCCCCAGCGCCGCGCCGGCGGCTTGGTTGAAGACCTCGACGTCGATCGGATGCCAGGCGTGGTGCGCGCGCTCGCGCAGCAGCGCCGGGCGCTCCGGCCGGTTGAGGATGGCGTAGCGGTAGTGGCGCTCGCGCGCCGAGAAGCGCGCGGAGAATCCCCCGGGCATCTCCTGCGCCTCGCGCGCCCCGGCGTCGCGCGGCAGCACGGCGTTCAGCGCCGGCGCCAGACGCCGCAGCGGAAAGGGGCTCTCCGTGCGAAACGAGACCACTTGCGCCGTCGCATGAACCCCGGCGTCCGTGCGCCCGGCGGCGGTCACCTTGACCGGCTCGCGCAGCACGCTCTCCAACGCGCGCTCCAACTCGCCCGCCACGGTGCGCAGCGCCGGCTGGAACTGGAAACCGTGGAAGGCCGTGCCGTCGTACTCCACGACGACGCGGATCGTTCTCACGCGGGCGCGGCCTCCCATCCGGCGCAGGCCTCGACGAAGCGCGCGATCGCGGGATCACCGGTCAGGAAGTGCCGGTGAAGGAAGGCGGCGAGCACGTTCTCCCGCCGCGCGCCGCCGCGCCCGCCGCCTTCGTAGGCGTACGCCGGCGGCTCGTGCACGTGGTTCGAGGCGTAGTGGTACTCGTAGCCGCGCAGCTCGGTTCCCTCGGGGTCGAGCGGCGTCCGCCCCAGGCTCCGCGCGCGCCGATAGCCGATGTGCAGGCGCGGATGGGCCATCGACGTCGATCCGCTCAGGACGCCCGCCATCTCGTAGTATCCCTCGGCGGTCTTGATGCCCTCGGCCAAGTACATCATGCCGCCGCACTCCGCGTACGCCGGCATGCCGGCGCCCAGCGCCCGGGCGATCTCGCGGCGCAGCGCGGCGTTGCCCTCCAGCGCGCGGCCGTGCAGCTCCGGGTAGCCGCCGCCGATCCACAGGCCGCGCACCCCCGCGGGCAGCGCGCGGTCGTGCAGCGGCGAGAAGGGCACGATCTCGGCGCCGGCATCGCGCAGCGCATCCAGCGTCTCGGGATAGGTGAACCAGAACGCCTCGTCCTGGGCTACCGCCACCTTGACGCGGGGCGCAGGCTGCGGCGTCCGCGGCGCCTCGCCGGCGCCCCGCGCTTGCGGAGGAAAGAGCTCGTCCAACGGCAGCTCGCCCGCGAGGCGCTCGGCCAGCGCGGCCACGGCGGCCGCGCGCCCTTCCACCTCGCGCGGATCGAGGCCCAGACGGCGTTCGCCGGCGGCATACGCCGCATCGTTGGGCACAGCGGCGAGCACGCGCAGGCCGACGCCTTCGCACGCGCGGCGGACGGCCCGCTCGTGGCGCTCGCCGCCCACGCGGTTGAGCACCACGCCAGCGATGCGCAGCCGCGGCTCGTAGCGCAGACAGCCCAGCGCCATCGCCGCCGCCGTCTGCGAGCACGTCCAGACGTCGAGGACCAGCACCACCGGCAGGTCCAGCAGCATCGCCAGGCGCGCGCTCGAGGTCTCGCCGTCGTCGTCGCCGTCAAAGAGCCCCATCATCCCTTCGAAGACCGCCGCCTGGGCGCCCGCGCTCGTGCGCGCGACGTGGCGGCGCGCGCCCTCGGCACCGTCGAGCCACAGGTCCACGTTGTAGGCGGGGCGTCCGCAGAGACTGCGGTAGAGCGAGGCGTCGATATAGTCGGGGCCCACCTTGTACGCCTGGACCGTGCGCCCGGTCCGGGTGAGCGCCGCGCACAGCGCGGTGGCGACCAGCGTCTTGCCGTGGCCGGTGCCGGGTGCCGAGACGAGAACGGCGCGATCCATGATGGGCCTCCTGCTCGTCGCTTCGTCCGGCGGGGAGCCGGCCCCTCGACGTCGCACCTTCCCGTGGTGCAGCTGAACGTCGTCGAGCTCTTCTCGCTCCAGGGGCGCACCGCCGTGGTCACCGGCGGCACCCGCGGCCTGGGCTTCGCGATGGCCACGGCCTTGGCCGGCGCGGGCGCCACCGTCATCGTCACCGGGCGCACCGTGGAGAGCACCGAACGGGCCGCCGGTGAGCTCGCCGCGCTGGGGGGCCGCGCCGTCGGCATGGCCTGCAACGTGCGCGACGCCAACCAGGTGGCGGCGCTGATCGCGCACGTGGAGCGCAAGCACGGGGGCGTGGACGTGCTGGTGAACAACGCCGGCATCAGCCCGATCTTCGCCGGCGTCGAGCGCATCGAGAACGCGCAGTGGGACGAGATCCTCGAGGTCGACCTGCGCGGCGCCTTCTACTGCTCCCGGGCCGCCGCGCCGCACATGAAAGCGCGCGGGCGCGGCTCGATCGTCAACGTCTCCTCGGTGCTGGGGCAAATCGGCGACCCCAAGCTGGCCGCCTACGCCGCCGCGAAGGGGGCGATCGATCAGCTGACGCGTTCGCTGGCGCTGGAGCTGGCCCCTCACGGCGTGCGTGTCAACGCGATCGCGCCGGGGTACTTCTCCACGGATCTCACCAAGGGTCTCGCCGAGCACCCCACGCTCGGCCCCGCGCTGGTGGCGCGCGTGCCGTTGGGGCGCATCGGCGATCCGGGCGAGTTGGCCGGCGCCGTGCTCTTTCTGGCCTCCGACGCCTCCTCGTACGTCACGGGCTCCATCCTGACGGTCGATGGCGGATACACGGCCCAGTGAGCCGATCGCGCGCGCGCTGCGGGAGCGCGTCGCGATGCTGGGCAGCGTGGTCGGCGACGTGCTGCGCTCCCATGCCGGCCCCGGCACCTACGAGCGCGTCGAGCGCATTCGCGCGCTGACCCGCAAGCGGCGCCGCGAGCCCACGCGCGCCGTGGACCGGGAGCTGGACGCGGTCCTCGACGAGCTCACGATCGAGCAATCCGTCGAGGTGATCCGCGCCTTCGCCCTCTACTTCCAGATGGTCAACCTCGCGGAGCAGCTCCACCGCGAGCGGCGCCGCCGGGAACGCGCGCTCGGCGGCGAGCCTCCCCAGCCCGGCTCGCTCGACGAGCTCGCGGCCGAGCTCTCGTCGCGGACGCGGGAGGAGGTCGAGCGCGTGCTGGAGTGCCTGGAGATCACGCTGGTGGTCACGGCACACCCCACCGAGGTGATGCGGCGCACCACCATCGAGAAGATCGCCGCCGTCGCGACGCTGCTGCGCGCGCTGGACGAGCGGATCCTCACCCCCGAGGAGCGGGCGGAGACGCTGCGCGAGCTGCGCGCGCAGATTCTGATGCTCTGGCAGAGCAACGAGCTCTACGTCACGGCACCGACCGTGCATGACGAGGTGCGCAACGCGCTAGCCTGGTTCCGCGAGACGCTGATCGACGAGTCGACCGCGCTCTTCGAGCGGCTCGAGCGCGGCCTGAGGGAGCGCTACGCCCCGGCGGCGCCCGTCGTGCCGACGTGGCTGCGGTTTCGCAGTTGGATCGGCGGCGATCGCGACGGCAACCCCAACGTGACGCCGGAGGCCACCCCGGCCGCCGCGGAGGACGCGCGCCGGTTCGTCCTGGAGCGCTATCTCCACGAGGTCGCGATGCTCAACGCGCGCCTCTCGCAGGATCTGGTACGCGTCGGCGCATCGGTCGAGCTCCTGCGCTCGCTCGACGACGACGAGCGCGAGCTGGGCGAGGTGCGCTACGCCATCGGCCCGCGCCAGCGGGCGGAGCCGTACCGGCGCAAGCTGGCCTACGTCCACCGCAGGCTGGGCCTGACGCTCGAGCGGCGCCCCGGCGGATACCCCGATGCCGCGGCGTTCGCCGGCGACCTCGACCTGATCTCCGAGAGCCTGCGCCGCCGCAACGCCGAGGAGACGGCGGGGCCGCTGATCCGCCTGCGGCGCGGCATCGCGATCTTCGGCTTCACGCTCTGCCCCTTGGAGTGGCGCCAGCATCGCGCGCGCGTCGCGGGCGCGCTCGACGAGATCCTGGCGGTCGTGGAGCCCGGGGCGCAGCCGTTCTCCGCGCGAACGGAGGAGGCGCGGATCGCGTGGCTGACGGAGACGCTCTCGGGGGCGCGCCCCGTCCTGCCGCGGCGGATCTCGCTCTCCGCGGCGGGGGAGGATCTGCTGGCCTCGCTGCGCGCAGTGGCCGCCGTGCGCGCGCAACACGGCCCCGAGGGCCTCGCGAGCCTGGTGCTCTCCGGAACGACCTGCGCCTCCGACGTGCTGGGGCTCATGCTCTTGGCGCGGGAGTGCGGCGCGCTCGACGCCGGAGCGCTGCCGTGCGTGCCGCTCTTCGAGAGCATCGAGGATCTTCGCGCCGCGCCGGGTGTCACCGCGACGCTGCTGGACGCGCCTCCGTTCCGTGCGGCGGTCGCCGCTCTCGGCGACGTCTGCGAGATCATGCTCGGCTACTCCGACTCCAACAAGAGCGGCGGTCCGCTCACCTCCGCATGGGAGATCTATCGCGCGCAACGCCTCCTGTGCGCGGTCGCCGCCGAGCGCGGCGTGGCGCTGCGGTTCTTTCACGGACGCGGCGGATCGCTCGGCCGCGGCGCCGCCGACCCGCGCCGCGCCATGGAGCTGCAGCCGCCCGAGAGCCTCAACGGCCGCTTCAAGGTCACCGAGCAAGGCGAGGTCATCGCCTCGCGCTACGGCCTGCCGTCGCTCGCGCGGCGGAACCTCGAGCTCCTGTTCACCTCCGTCTACCGGGCCGCCGCGCAGGCGCCCGCCGTCGATCACGCGCGCTGGTCGCCCCACCTGGACGCGCTCTCGGAGCGATCGCTGACCGCGTACCGCCAGCTGGTGGACGACCCCGACTTCCTGCGCTTCTTCGAGAGCTGCACGCCCATCGGTGAGATCGCCAGCCTACAGATCAGCTCGCGCCCCGCGCGCCGCGGCGAGAGCCGATCGATCGAGGACCTGCGCGCCATCCCGTGGACGTTCGCCTGGACGCAGACGCGCGCGTTCCTCCCCGCGTGGTACGGCTTCGGCTCGGCGGTCGCCGAGGCTCTCGAGCGAGACGGGGCGGCGACCCTGCGCCGGATGGCGAGCGGCTTTCCCTTCTTTCGCGCCGTCGCGCGCAATGTGGAGCGGGCGCTGGCGACCGCCGATCTGGAGATCTTCTCCCGCTACGCGCGCACCCTCGTGGCCGACTCGGCGATGCGCGAGCGCTTCGTGAGCGCGATCGCGCAGGAGCACGCGCGTGCGGAGCGAGCCGTCCTGGCGATCCTCGATCAACCCGCCCTCCTGGCGAACGACCCCGTGCTTGCCGGCAGCATCGTCTTGCGCAATCCCTACGTGGACGCGATCTCCCTCTTGCAGATGCGCCTGGTCCGCCACGCGCGCGAGCGCGCCGGCGTGGAGCCGACGGTACGCGACGCCATCCGCCTCTCCATCAACGGCATCGCCGCCGGGCTGCGCGTGACGGGGTGACGCGCGCCACACGTCGGCGGTCGGGAACTCCGGCGAGCCCACCGCTCGTTCTCTTGCCACGAGAAAGGACAATGCGATGGCAACTGCGATTGGGCGGACGCCCATCATAGGCAAGACGTTCGCCGCCCTCATCCTGACGGTCGCGCTGCTCGCGGGCACGATGGCGCCGAGCCTCGCGGACACGGCCGGCCAGCGCTCGACGCGCAACATCGTCCTGGGCGCCGCCGTGCTGACGGCGGCGATCATCCTCTACAGCGACTACCAGCGGCGGCAGGCTGCCGGCGACGACGTGGTCGGCTACACCCGCAACGGCGGCGTGGTCTACGCCGACGGCCGCGTGGTCTTCGGCAACGGAACGACCTTGTACCTGAGCACCGACGGCCGGACCCCCTGCGGGTACGACGGCGAAGGCGAGCGCTGCGGGCGCTTCGTGCGCGCATATAGGTGGCGCCACGACGAGGGCTACCATCGCGGCTGGTACAAGCACCGCCACCGCGAGCGCGGAGACGACGACGACTAGCGCCGCGCAACGTTGACGGTCTGAATTCGGCGGGCGGGCGGGGCACGGCCCCACTCCGGGGACGCTCCGCTCCGCACCTCACGTGCTCCGCGTCGCTACGCCTCGGCGATGCTCCCGCCATCCTGGCTTC
>DATLUD010000025.1:0-26649 GCA_035533275.1 Candidatus Dormiibacterota bacterium
TGGAAACGGCGCCGAGGAATTGACCCTCTCGCGGCATTGAGGATTTGACCCCGTGGCGGTACGTTAGGCAGACTTCTTGGTCTTCCCGCCGCTGCGGGTGCGGAGTCGGTGACTCTCACCGGCGAACTCGAAGACGGAGCCATGGTGGACCAGCCGATCGATGACGGCGGTTGCAGCCATGGCGTCCGGGAAGACTTGCGTCCAACGCTCGAAGGCCAAATTCGTCGTGAGGGCGATACTGCGGCGCTCGTAGCGTGCAGAGACGACCTGGAAGAGCAGGTCCGTCGCCTCGCGTTCAAAAGGAATATAGCCGAGTTCGTCAATGAGTAAGAGATCGTAGCGCTCGAGAGAGCGCAGCTTGTGATCGAGCCGCGTTTCGCGTTTCGCGGTGATGAGTGCCATGAGAAGTTCCGCCGCCGTCGTAAAGAGGACGCGGTATCCACGCATGCAGGCAGCCAGACCAAGTGCACACAGGCAGTGACTCTTCCCCGTTCCGGGCGGCCCGATGAAGAGTGCGTTACGGTGCTGTTCGATGAACGTCGCATCGAAGAGTTCGAGGAGCTTGGGCTTGGGGAGTTGCGGTTGGAGCGAGAAGTCGAAGTTCTCGATCGTCTTGATGACGGGAAAGTGAGCGGCGGCGATGCGTGCCTTGACGCCGTTTTCATGACGCTGCGCGACCTCCAGAGCCACCAGGTCGCCCAAGTAGCTCAGAGGGTCACGTGCATCAGCCAGCAGACGCCGGTAGTCGTTGAGCATGGTCGGCAGGCGCAGACTGCGCAAATGGAGATCGAGCAAGGGGGCTTCGGGAGTCATGCGATCCTTTCTGCAAGCAGCGTGAGGGCGTACTTGGCGAGGTCGACGGTGGGAGCTGTGGCGGAGACTTGCAGCTCGAGCACGGGTTGCGCCGGCGGTGTCGGAGCGAGGGTTTGACGAACGAGCAGCTCGACGGCGGCGGGATCATCGGTCCCACAGGCCAGGGTGCGGGTGAGCGCCTCAGCGACGATCTCCAGGGAAGAGGTCTGAAGCAGCTGCATCACCCGCATCCAGGCCTTCCCTGCTCCGGCCCGGTTGCGCTCGAACAGCCGCGCTTTCCAGGTTGAGAAGACGGCGGGGATACGCTCGTCGGTGAAGACGGCGGCGCGCTCGACGGCACGATGCTTGTGGGTTAGCAGATTGAGCGAGTGGGCGATATCGAGCCGGTATTCCCGGCGACCGAAGCACCGCTGATGCTCGGCTACGGCAACTCCGTCAACGATGACGCGCAAGCGATCTTCGAAGATCTCCAGGGCCGCTTCGCGGTGCGCGT
Source organism: Candidatus Dormiibacterota bacterium (assembly GCA_035533275.1). GTDB lineage: Bacteria > Vulcanimicrobiota > Vulcanimicrobiia > Vulcanimicrobiales > SCRA01 > SCRA01. The sequence goes on from DATLUD010000025.1 coordinate 1,307, forward strand.
AACGGGTCGGTACGGAGTAGCGGTTGGTCTCGAAGAGTACCTCGGCGAACTTGTTGATATGGGCGTAGCGCACCAGGCATGGTCGCGGCAGCGCCTCGGGCAAGGGCCGCAGCTCCTCGCGCTCCCGCGCGAAGCGGTCGGCGATCGGTTCCCGGTGCGTACTGTGAAGGCGCTCTTGATCGCGTTCACAGAACAGGGCCAGTGCGGCGTTGAGCTCTCCCAGCGAAGCATAGTGCGGGATCGGCCGAAAGACGTTGTCCTCGATATAGCCGTTGGCTCCCTCGACTCCGCCCTTCTCGTTGCCCTTGGCCGGAGCGGCGAACTGGATGTCCAGCGCCAAGGCACCGCAGAACGAGCGGAAGACACGGTTCTCCTCGCGGTTGCGGCCGCGCAAGACGCGTGTGACGGCGATCTTGGCGTTATCGAACACTCCCTCTCGCGGGAGACCGCCGAAGGCCACCAACCCTTCGAGCAGCCCGGTGAAGAGCGCAAGCTGGTCGCAACGGCGCGAGGCGCGAGCGAAGAGCCTACCGCTGTAGCTCAAACGCATCACAAACAGCTCGAGCTTCATCAGGACGCCGGCGACGATGGCCTGCACCGGGGTGAAGTCGAACTGCACCTGATCACCTGGAGCATAGACCGCTCGCACGAAGGCTTCCTTCGGCCGAATCAGGATGCGCCGCTGGGCGACGTACTGGCGCAACGCTCGCTCCCCGATGCGCAGTTCCGGGTCGACCCGTTCGCGCAGGAGTGTGCCGATGCGCTTGGCCGTGATCCGAGGCGAACTGCGTAGCCACTGGTCGATGTGTGACTGATAGGGATCGAGCAGCCGCGGGCGGGCGACCGTGATGGTGCCCGGCGGCTGTTGGCTGCGCACATACTTGCGCACGGTGTTCCTGGCCAAGCCCAGGTCACGCGCGACCACCTTGACCGGCTCTCCGTCGCGTACGCACCGCAGCCGAATGATTTCCCATTGATCCAACGGAACCAACCCCCTTGACCCTCCCTCCCTGGCGAGTGCTTGCTTACGCTTGCCTTCGGGAGGGGGGTCCTCTCTTGCTATCAGGGGGTCAATTTCTCGGTGCCGCTACGGGGTCAAATCCTCGATGCCGTTTCCACGCCATCGTGCTGTGCGCCGCATGACCGGCAGTGGACCGGTGTAACGTTCGCGCACGCGCACGTCGATTTAGACGTCCGCATCATGATCGCCGCGAGGAATTTGGACGAGCCTCCGGCTCCGCCGAGCGCCCTCAAGCATACGAGATCGGTGAAGCCGTGAGCTGGCTGGCGAGTCGCCGGACATCAACATCGAGATTTCGTGGCACGCATCGTCGTTCCCGAAGCGTGTACTCAATGGGCGTGGGTGTGGCTACGGCGCCCCAGCAGGAGGGCGAGCGGGACTGCGCAGGCGATGACGACCGTCGCCAAGAGGAAGGTGTCTCCGTAAGCGTCGACGGTGGCGTTGCGGACCACGAGCTGATAGAGCAACAACGCGGGAGAAGCGGCCAGGTGGTCCGCGACGACGAGTTGTTGCAGCTGATGCACGTACTGCGCGACCGCCGGACGCGCCATGGTGGCCGTCGAGGCAAGAATGGCGTAGTGCTGATCGGTCTGTCGTGCGAGGTAGGTTTGCCCGAGCGCGACGCCCAGGCTTCCGCCCACCTGCCAGACGGTATTGATGATACCGGAGGCATTCCCGGTGCGGTGCCGCGGCACGTGGCGCAGCGCGGCGTTGGTAAGCGGGATGAAGAGTAGGCCCAGCGCCGCGTTGCGAACGAGGGCATCCACGGCGATCTGGCGCGTGCTCCATGTCAAGTCGATCGTGTGGAAGAGCCAGGTACCGTAGGCGAGGATGCACATGCCCGCGATCACGAGGATCCGCGAACCGATGCGATCGGAAAGCGCACCCGAGATCGGCATCAGCGCCGCCATCGCCAGACCCGCCGGCACCAGCACCGCACCCGACTGGTAGGCTGTCCATCCCAAGACCTGCTGCGTGAAAAGCGGGAGCAGGAAGAGAGCGATGTAATAGGCCAGGCCAAGTACGGCGCGCAGACCCACCGCCGCGGAGAACACGCGCTCGCGAAAGAGACTGAGATCCAGGAGCGGAGAGGGGGTACGGAGATCCCACCATAGGAAGAATGCAAAGCAAACGGCTGCGCAGACGAAGGATAGCCGCACCCACGGATCGTCCCAGCCAACGCGCTCGCCCTCGCTCAACGGAATCAGCAGGGTCGTCAACGCCGCGGTGAGCGCGACGAAGCCCACGATATCGAACGGGCGAGTGCGACGCTCCTCGTCGTGGGGAAGCAGCAGATACGCGAGGATCAATCCCACGACCCCGACTGGGAGCCCGAGCAGGAAGATCGCCTGCCAGCTATCGGTCTGGTCGATGAGATATCCGCCTACCCACGGGCCAAGCGCTGGACCGAGCATCATGCCCAATCCCCACACGCCGAGCGCCCTCCCGCGCTCTGCGGGCGAGATCTGATCGGTGATGATCGCCATGGAGGTGGGGGACACCATCCCAGCGCCGGCCGCTTGGAGGATGCGCAGCGTGATAAGACTGCCCGTGCTCCACGCGAAAGTGAGCAGGAACGAGAAGCCCGTGAAGGCGGTCAGGCCAAGCAGGTAGATGCGCCGACGGCCGAAGGTGTCGGCGAGCCATCCCGCCAGCGGCATGGAGAGCGAATACCCCAACATGTAGCCCGTGACCACCCACTCGATGGTTGTCACATCGGCCCCAAACGATGACATGAGATAGGGCAATGCAACGTTGCCGATGCTCGAGTTGAGCGGCCCCATGAAGTTGCCGACCATGACCACGATGATCAGCGACCAGGGACTCGTGGTGCGGCGCGGAGCGAGGCGCGCGGGCATGAGCATCAGCTCGCTTCGCGCTCGCGTAGCGAGCGCTCCAGCAGGTCGCAGTCGTGATCGAGTTGCTCAGCCATGCGGGTGGCTTGCGTGAGCTCCTCGCGCAGCTCCACGATGCGATCGTGGATGCGCTCGCGGTCCCGCCGCGACTCTTCGACCAAGGTCCGGAGGTCCTCGAGCGCCAGACGGCGCCGGCCATGGTCGTCGCGGTAGGCGCGATAGCGCAGCACCTTGGCGATCATGGCGAGGGAGAAGCCCATGGCTTGCATGCGCTTGATCCGCTCGACGGTCTCGAGATCCTCGGGTCGAAAGAGGCGATGCCTGCCGCGGGAGCGTGCCGGGCACAGGAGACCGAGCTCTTCGTAGTACCGGAGGGTCCGGGGGCTCACGTCGAGGACGGCGGCCGCCTCGGCCACGGTCAGTTGAGGCGGGGTCGCCGCCCTAGTAGGCACATCGGTCATTTTTAGCAGTTAACGTAAACGAGAGCTTTTCCCACGAGTGTTCTGCGCCACGTCGAGTCGTCCTGCAGCTTGGGCAGCGTAGCTGAACGAGGAGACGGGCAATCGCGAATGCCGAGGCCGGCGGACCTCGTCCGCAGCGAGCATCTCCTCGGGATCTGCTCAGAGGAGCTGGAATGATCGACTATCGTGAGCGATACGGAGACGCGAACCCTGTTTGAGGTCTTGTAGGGAGGACGGGCAAGAGCCGGTGGAATGGTCGCACGGCTGCACGCGCGCTCGCTCTATCGTCCAGACGGTGCGCCACCGAGGCCGCTCGGTTGCGGCAAGCGGCGCAGGAACTCCACGTACGCGCGGGCCTTGGCCTGACGCGCCCATTGCCGAAGGTGGCGGAGCCCATAAAGCCGGAGGACCGGCACGACCAGCACATCCTGCAAGCGCTGCCAGGCCGCCGGCGAGAGCGTCTTGCCCAGCTCGTTGAAAACGTGGACGCGACGAGAGGGCGCCAGGGACATCCAGACGATGCGCGGCAGGCGCCGCCGGAAGGATCGCTCGTGCAGCATCATGCCGAGCAGAAACGGCAGATTGCGCGCGAGGTTAGAGATCAGGATGCGAAGCGAGCGGCCCAGCGAGTAGAATTGCGCGAGCGCTTTGTGCGTGCCCACCTGCAGCTCGTAGGGTGTCATCTTGGCCGGCTGGATCAGGCAGAAATGACCATCGTAGAGGGACCAGTCGCGCGAGAGCAGCCTCCCCTCCGACGCGATGCGCTCGGCGAACGCCGTGCCGGGGCACGGCGTCAGCATCATGAACTGCACGGTGTCAATGCGGTTTCTCCGAGTGAAGCGCACCGTTTGCGCGAAGGTCCGGCGGTCGTCGGCATCCGAGCCGAGGACGAACATGCCGTGAACGCTGATGCCGTAGTCGTGGAAGGCCCGCACCGCGTCGCGGATCGTTTCGACGTCCTGGTGCTTATTGTACGCCGCCAGCGTGGCCGGGTCCACGGATTCGAAGCCGCAGTAGACCATTCGACACCCGGAGTCGCGCATCAGGGCGAGCAGCTCGTGGTCGAGCTCACGCGTTCGCTTGTCCTTGTACACGACTTCGGCGCGCACTTGCGCTGACCAGCGTGGCGTGAGCCCGCGATCGAGCATCGTGCGCAGGAGCTCGCGCGTGCGCGCCTTGTTGACGACGAAGTTGTCGTCGTAGAAAAAGACGGAGCCGCGGTCACGATAGGATGCCAGCTCGTCGAGGACGTCGCCGATCGCGCGCGCGCGCACCTTGCGGCCGAACATCTTGATCACGCCGCAGAAGTCGCAGTCGAACGGGCAGCCCCACTGCGTCATGATCGGGACGTTGGTCATCCTCTCGTGGCCGACGATGAGAGAGACGTCGGGCGCGGGCAGCGCGGCGAACTCCTCCTGCGTGCAGTTTGGGCGCGGTGGGTTATGCCGGACGCTGCCCGAGGCATCGCGGTAGGAAAGCCCGGCGATGCCGGCATAGCCACGCTCGCCGCGCAGCGCGGCCACGACCTCCAGGATCGCCGCCTGCCCCTCGCCGCGCACCACCAGGTCGCAGTGCTCGAGGGCCTCGTCGGCGAGAAAGGTGACGTGCGAGCCGCCGATGACTGTCGGGACCCCGAGCCGCCGGCAGCGGTCCGCCATCGCGTAGGCGGCTGGCACCGTGGCGCTGGTGGCGGAGAATCCCACTAGATCGGCACTGGCCGCATCACTCCAGTCGACGGGGGCGAGCGTCTCCACGTAGATCCGCACGTCGTGACCCGCATCGCGGAGGATCCGGCCGAGCAGCGGCAGGCCCAAACGGGGCAGGAGCGCCTGGTCGAAGACGTTGAGCGTGGGTGCCTTGGGTTCGATCAGCCGGATCTTCATGTGCCCCTCGCGCGGCATACTTGAACTTACCCACTCCACGGGTGTCACGCGACCATTCATCCGTTGGGAAGAGGCCAGGAAGAGCCGCAGAGTGCGGCGGGCCTGCGCGCTGATGGACCAAGCGGGGCTGACCTGACGCTCGTGGAGACCAGCTCTCGAATCGTGGGCAGGAGCTCCGCGGCTATTCTGTCGCCATGGGACCGCACGCAAGGTCCGGAAAAGCTCAATGCATGGATGGCGCCCTCTGCGAATCGGCGACGGGCAGCAGGTCCGCGTGCGGATCGAGCAATCGCGTGCAGGACGCGGAGTACGCCGTAAGACAGACGAGAGGGGGCTTGCCTCTTTGGACGTCGTGTACGCCGATGCGGCGGCTGCGCACGGGGGCGCTCATCTCCCGCCCGCCGGCTCGACCGGGCAATTGTCGATGAGCCGTGTCTGGCCCAGCCGTGCCGCCACGAGGATGCGCGCCGGGCGGTCAACCGTCGGCAGCGGGGCGAGCGTCTGGGCGTCTCGCACCTCCAAGTACTCGACGCCCGCAATTCCGCTCGCCCTCAACTCGGCGAGCCCTCGCATCACCTCCGCGTCGACCCGCGCGCCTTGGACGGCCAGACGCTGCGCCATCGCAGCCAGCGTCCGCGCCAACGCCGGGGCGACGCGCCGCTCTTCGGGTGAGAGAAAGAGATTGCGCGAGGAGAGCGCGAGCCCGTCCGCCTCGCGCACCGTCGGAACGCCCTCGATGCGCACCGGAATGTCGAGATCGCGCACGAGACGCTTGACGATCTGCAACTGTTGGTAGTCCTTCTCGCCGAAGAAGGCAACATCGGGGAGGGCTTGCAGCAGCAGCTTGGTTACCACGGTGGCCACGCCGTCGAAGTGCCCCGGCCGGCGCGCGCCGCAGAGCCCCTCGCTCAATCCCGCGACGCTGACGGTCGTGGCATAGCCCGGCGGGTACATCTCCTCGAGGCTCGGTGCGAAGACGAGCGCGGCGCCAGCCTCCAACGCCTGCGCCACATCGGCCTCCGCGCTGCGGGGATAGCGCTGGTAGTCCTCGTTGGGTCCGAACTGGCGCGGATTGACGAAGATCGAGACGATGACGCGATCCGACGCCCGTTTCGCCGCCCGTATCAGCGAAAGGTGCCCTTCGTGCAGGGCACCCATGGTCGGCACCAAGCCGATGCTCTTCTCGCCCGCGCGCCAAGCCCGCGTTCGTGCCCGCAACGCCACGACACTGCTTGCGATCGCCTCGGCCGCAAGGTCGACGCCCTCATCTTCCACCGCACTTCTCCATCGGACTCTTTGGCATTAGCGGTTGATCCCTGCCGGAAACCGGCCGTCTTTGATCATTTGCGCAAGTGTTGGGAAGTCCGCACCAAGGCGAATCTCCGGCTCTTCCTGCCGTGTTGGTACAGCGTGAGCCTTTTGTGGGCCTTCCGTAAACAGAATCTCGGCTTTGAGCGCACCGAAGGAGCAGCCACGGCCCGGCCGGTTCATGGCGCGAATGAGATTGCTCAGTGGCTCCGTGTCCGCATTCGTAATCGGGTGATCGAAGTACGCCAGAATCGCGCAGTGCCAGTTTCCCCATGCCGTCACGATGGCCTGGAAGGCCCCTCTCCGAGTGTGAACTCCAATTAGCTACCAGAAAGCGCTCCTGCGTCGTGAGATCGTGCGCACGTTTGAGCAAGATGAAGCGGTCGCGCATGAGGCCGCGACGCGGCTGCGGTGGCAGGCTCGCGCGCAGTTCCTTACGCACCTGTTCAACGGCGCCCTGGGCCAGTCGCAACACATGGGACTTGTCCACGATGACCGTCGCCTGCGGCACCACCACCTGCACTGCATCGCGTTCGCCACGATTTCGAGCAGAGCGAAGGCGAGGGAGGAAGAGGTGTACGCTACACTGAGACCGGGCGAGTTCCGGCGGCCGCCGGGCAGCTGAGCTCCTGGCCGGTGAATGACGCCGCCGCGCGCTTGCGCTTGAACATCCGGAAGACCGTCTCAACGCAAGGCGCCATGCTCAATGCGCCAGATCACCTGTGCGACCGCACGTGCACCGACGTCCCACGTCAAGCAACTCGCTTAGCACACGCTCGCCCAAAGCCTGATTGGGCTCGTGCAGCCAAGCAAGACCATCGCTCTTGCCCATCGCGTCGATTGCCAGCGGCGGCGATGCGGGTCACGCGCACGACCCGATCTGATTCGTCGCGCTTCAGGCGGGACGTGGCAGGCGCGCGACCCCTCGGATACTCGTATAGGGCACCAAGCGACCGGAGCGGACGAGGTTCGCACGGATGCTGCTCGAGTCGAGGTGAGCGCGAGGATCTTCGTGCCGCTCGCCGCGGCGCCGCGCACGGGCATCATGGGTGAGCGTTGCCGGAGCGGTCGTCCCCCAGTAGGAGGCGCAGGCGCTCGACGAAGCGCCGCACGGTCAGCTCGGCGACCAGGTGCCCGCCGATCGCGTCGATGACCGAACCGACGAGCCCCAGCGGAGGCGTGTAGTCGCCCAGGATCGCCAGATGGGTCCGCATGGAGGAGATGGGAGCCGTCTCGATCCAGCCGTGAAACTCCGGAAAGGCCCGGCTCTCGGGGACGCGCCATGAGATCGGCAACAGCGTCGCGTCGGGACGCTGGTCCAGGGCTCCCAGGTGCATCTGGACCTTGCGGCTTAACCTGCCGATCCGGGTGAGATGCCGGTTCTCGAAGGGCACCTCGAGCTCGTAGACGATGTCGGCCTCGCCCGCCGGATCCGCAGCCCGCGGCGCGAGCCCCTCTTTGAGCCGCTCGGCCACGTGGTCTGGCGCGCACGCGACTTCGACTTCGTAGAAGACATGCGCCATGGCCCGGATCATAGGGGGGCGATAAGAATCGGGGCGGAAGGAGTCGAGAAAAGCGGCTCATCACGCCGCTCAGCCCACGGCCGCTCAGGCTGCGCAGGGAATCCGTCCAGAATGGCTCCGCCTCGCTCGGATCGACCGCGATCCCCAGGACTTCGCGCGTGCCCTCGGTGTTCACCGCCACGGCGACTCTTGACCTGAGGGGGTAGATCGGCGCCGGTCGAAACGGTGAGATCTCGGGCGTGTGCGCATCCGCTCGAGTTGCGTCATCCGATCAACGTATGGTCAGCTCGCGGAAAGCGCTGTGCTTAGGCGCGCGGATGCCGATTGCAGAGCCGGAATAAGCGTGTTGAGCTCGGCAAATGGCCGCCGAGCGACCGGTACGGAGACGGCAAGACCCGCCATGAGTCGCTTTCGAGGCCCGTACACGGGAACGGCACAGCCAACGACCCCCGATACATATTCCTCGTTTGACGTGGCCCAGCCTCGCTCTCGCACGACGGCCAGTTCCGCCAGCAGCTGCCCCGGGTCCGTGATTGTGTTTGGCGTGTACGCCGTCAGGGCCAGAGCATGGACCAACTCGCCACGCAATCGGGGAGGCATGTGGGAGAGGAAGAGCTTCCCGGTCGACGTGCAGTGCAGGGGTGAGCGCTTTCCGGGTTCGAAATTCAGGCTGGCGGGACGCGCCGTCCGGATGCTGTCGACGTAGACGATCTCGTTGCCGGCCATGATGCCGAGCTCGCAATGCTCGCCGATCTCGTCGGCGAGCGATTGCAGGATGGCGTGACGCGGTGCATCGCGCAACAGAGCATTCACCGCATTCAGGCCCAGGCGCGCGAGCTGCGGCCCGATGACGAAGCGCCTTGATCCCAACGCGCGCTGGAGGTACCCGCGCTCCTCGAGTTGGACCGCGATACGGTGTGCGGTTGGAGGTGTCATGCCCAAGGCCGCGGCGATGTCAGCGAGCGATGCCGGGGCTCCTTGCTCGGCGACGTAGTCGAGGACGGCGAGCGCTCTCGCCGTGGGAACTGCGGTGTCAGATGCCCTTCCCGGCATAGTCTCCTCCGGTTCGGCGTTGCGTAGGCACGAATTTTCCAGTATAATATCGAAAACAGGAATATCAGATTCCGGTTTCCGGACTTTCTTGACATCCTGAGTTCGATCCTATCTGTTGCTGTATTTTGCCGCTCGGCCGTGATGAGGAGAAGAGATGGCGAAGGTGATGTCGGACGTCGATCGCTTTGGCAACCAATACGCGCCAGGGCTGCCCTACGCGCGAGGGCGAATCCTCAGCACCACAGCGGACGACTTCACCAAGCTCAAGCGCGCCTGGCGGGTCATCCAGCGGCGCGGCGTGGACAATGTCTACATCTTTAGCGGGCTCGAGCACGGCTTGCCGCTGGAGCAAGAGGATTTGCCTGCGCTGAGCGACGAGATCGGTCCCGCGCTCTACTTCGAGCGGATGCGTGAGAAGGCGCTCGAGCACCTCGGTGGTGACCCGGCCGTGCACGATGTGGCGGTATTCAACCGCCTCACCGGCGCGACGATCGCCACGGCGCTGGTGCTGGTCAAGCCAGGCGACGTCGTGTTGGGCGTATCGGCGAGCCATAGCCACCCGTCGGTCTCCCGCGCGGTGAGGTACGCGGGCGGCACGCTGATCGACGTGAGCGGCGCCGATGCCTTCGAAGCGGAACTCGCTCGGAATCAGCGCACTTCCCTCGTCATTCTGACGAGACTCGCCGTGACCTATGAGCTCCTCCCGCTGAAGGACATCGAGCGAATTGTTTCGGCGGCTCACGCCCGCGGGATTCCCGTGTACATGGACGACGCCGGCGGCGCCCGTATCGGCCCGGCGATCTTCGGCCAGCCGCGCATGCTCGAGCTCGGCGTGGACGTCGGAGCGACCGGTCTCGACAAGTACGGCACGAGCGGCCCGCGCCTTGGCGTGTTAGCCGGGAGCCGCGAGCTCGTGAGCAAGATTCGTGCCCGTGGATTTGAGATGGCTTCCGAAGCTCGGCCCCTGCTTTATCCCGCCGTCTTCCGCTCGCTGGAGCGGTACCGGCCGGAGCGGGTCCGGGCGCTGGTGGATTGCACCAAAGAGGTTGCCGTCCACTTGAAGGGCATCTTTGGGAGCCGCGTCTACGAGACGCCGGTTACAGCGCAGCTCCTCGCCGAGGACATCCTTGACCTCGCGTTAGAACGAGCCGGCGCCAAGGCCGCGCCGATCGTACCGTACGAGGCGACGGCGGCGCTCTGCATGCTCCTCTTGGAGCGATTCGGAGTCTACACGGTTCACTTCGTCGGCGTTCCGCCGGGAACCGGAGACCTCCTCATCAAGTTCATCCCCCCGGAGACGCTGGCCCGCTTCGGCGGCGCCGAGAAGTTCGCGCAAGCCATCGACGGCGCCCTGGACGAGCTCGCGAAGATCATCACGCAAGAGGACCGCGTGCGCGAGTTGCTGCTAGGCCCCGCCTAGAGCCCCTGTGGTCGGAGACAGAAAGCCCGGTTGATCACTCTTCTGATACGTTCGCAGTTTCAGACGGAGGTATAGCATGGCTAGGTCCTGGAAGGCGAAGCCGAGAGCATCTGTGCTCCGCGTGCTCCTTGTCGCGGCAAGCATGTTACTCGCGCTTCAATCATCGTGCCCGCCGGCGGCGGCACAAGAACAGCAGTCGACCCTCCAAAAGGTTCTCGCGCGCGGAAAGGTCTTGGTCGCCGTGACCACGGCGTCGCCGCCGTTCGAATTCATCGACAAGGAGGGCAAACTCGAAGGGTTCGAGATCGACGTCGCCCGGCTGATCGCGAAGTCGCTCTTCAACAAGCCGGACGCCGTCGAGTTCGTTCGCACCTCGTTCGACGCGCGCTGGACGACCGTCAACACCGGGCGCGCGGATTTCGGCATCATGGTCACCACGATCTATCCCCCGCGTGTGCTTAACGTGGCCTTCACGGAGCCGTACTTCAAGACCGGAAACGGCTGCATGGTCCGTAAGGACTCTCCCATCAAGACGTTCGCCGACATCAACCGCCCGAATTTCAGCGTTGCTCTGCTGAACATCGCCGAAGACCACAAACGGCATGAGGAGTTCTATCCGAAGGCCAAGGCCCTGTACTTCGGCACGCAGTCGGAGCAGTATGCGGCAGTCCTCAGCGGGCAGGCGCAAGCGGCGTGCACCGATCGACCCTTCCTGGCATGGGTCGTCAAGCAGCATCCGTCCGAGCTGCGCATGCTCCCCGGGACCACCGCTGGAACGCTGAACAACGCCATCTTCCTGAAGCAAGGGGACTTCACATGGTGGCTCTATCTCAACACGATCGTGAACGAGATGAGGCATGGCTCGCTTTATCCGGAGTACGACCAGCTTTACGAAAAATGGTTTGGCGAGCACGCCCCACGCGAGTGAGCGGATAGCGTAGAGCTACGACGTTGGCCTTCATCAGGCTGTTCATACACGTTATCCCCCAGCTCGTTCCTGGGCTGTGGCTGACGGTGGGGCTGGCGGTCGGCGCGACCGTCATCTCCGCCGTCGTCGGATTGGCGTTTGCGTTGGCAGCGGTGTCGAAGATCGCGCCTGCGCGCCTAGCCGTAGCGGCGTACGTCGAGTTCCTGCGAAACACGCCACTACTGGTACAGATGTTCTTCATCTTCTTCGGACTGCCGTTCCTCGGGGTCCGAATGTCGCCGTTCTCAGCGGCGCTGCTCGCGCTTGCGGTGCAGCATACCGCGTTCTTCTCAGAGATCTATCGTGCGGGGTTGCAGGCAGTAAGCAAGAGAAGCCATGAGGCGGCCAAAGCGCTGGGACTCGGCTACTGGAAGTCGTTGAGGCTGGTTATCCTTCCTCAGGCCATCGTGAAGGTGCTCCCCGCGATGACGAACGAGCTCGTTCAGATCGTCAAGGACACCTCCGTTGCCTCGACGATCGCCGTCGCCGAGCTTACCCTCAGAGGTGGGACGATCGCAGAGCAGACGGCCTCGACGTCAGTTGCCTTCGTGGCGGTCGCTTGCTACTATCTCGTCTTGACCGGGATCGTCACCGTCGCGGCGAGGGTGGTGGAGAATCGCCTTCGCTTCGCGGAATGACCGCCGAAAGCTGAGCTGACGCGATGCACGTGATCGCCGACAATTGGCCGTACCTGCTCCGCGCAGCCGTCAACACGCTCTGGATGGCGGCCGTGAGCATTGCCGTCAGCACGGTGGCCGGCATGCTCTTCGGCATCGGGTGCGCCGTCGGCGTGCGAGTCGTGCGCGTCGTGAACGCTGTGGCCGTTTGGATCGTCCGCGGCGTGCCGCTGCTGGTGGTGCTCTTTGTCGTATACTACTCGCTGCCGGCGGACCTCAGTCCATACGTCGCCGCAATCGTGGCGCTCAGCTTCTATTTCACGTTCTTCGTCAGCGAGGTCGTCCGCGGAGCGATTCAGGCCATTCCCCGCGGACAAGTGGAAGCCGCGAAGAGCGTCGGACTGTCATTCTGGCAGCGTATGCGTCTGGTGATCCTGCCGCAGGCGGTTCGCGCGGCGGTCCCGCCATTGATGAATCTCTGGGTCATTCTTGTCAAAGGGACGGCATACGCCTCGGTCATCAGCGCCTGGGAGCTGACGACAGCCAGCACGGAAGTCGCCCAACGGACGGTTGCTCCATTCCCCGTCTATGGGTTCGCGATGCTCGTGTATTTCTTCATCTGTTTCGCTTTGACGAGGATCGGGCGCGCCGCCGAAGCAAGGCTACGCTACCAACATTAGGGAAAGGAGTTCGCCTCTTGCCGGAACGCATGGCCGCAGGCGTGAATGCGCCGTCTAGCCCGCTGATCACGGTACGCGGCTTGCGCAAGCACTTCGGGGAGCTGGAGGTCCTCCGCGGCGTGGACTTGGACGTGCATGCAGGCGAGGTTATTGCCGTCATCGGCGCCAGCGGATCAGGGAAGACGACCTTCTTGCGCTGTATCAACTTCCTCGAGGAGTACGACGAGGGGTCGATATCCGTCGGTGGGGAGACGGTCGGCTATGCCTTCGATGAAGCGGGCAGGCGGAGAAGACGGCCGGAGCGTGAGAACGAACGGCTGCGCGCGCGTGTGGGCATGGTGTTTCAATCGTTCAATCTCTTTCCGCACCTCCGCGTCATCGACAACGTGACGCTCGGTCCCATCAACGTTCTCGGGGAGTCACAGGCCGCGGCGGAGCGCCGCGGGAAAGCTCTCCTCGAGAAGGTGGGTCTGGGTGCCAAGGTTGGGGCCTACCCGGCCACGCTGTCAGGCGGCCAGCAACAGCGTGTTGCGATCGCGAGGGCGCTCGCGATGAACCCGACGATCATGCTGTTCGACGAGGTGACCTCCGCGCTGGATCCGGAGCTGGTCGGAGAGGTACTTCAGGCGATGCGCGATCTCGCGGACGAAGGAATGACGATGCTGGTCGTCACGCACGAGCTCCTCTTCGCGCGCGAGGTGGCCGATCGGGTCATCTTCTTCGCCGATGGGGCCATCGTGGAGCAAGGGCCCCCGAAGGAGGTCTTAGACAGGCCCAAGGACGAGCGCCTGCAGCGCTTCATGCGGCGCTTCACGCTCCTGCTGGGCCGGCCCGCAGATCTCCCGTTATCGTAGCGCGATTTGAGGGGCCAATGCCGCAGCAGACGCGACCAGCGCACGCGTCACGCGGAACTGCTCCACGTCGAGACCTCCGCCGAAGGCTTCGATAAAGGCCATGCGGAGCGGTAGTCTGTTCGGTCCTCTGCAGGCCATCATGGCCGAGTCCCCTCGTACGCAATTCCCTTCAGCCACGCCAACACGGAAGCCAAGACGAACTCCTGTTTGCCCGTATAGAGGTGGTCCCCGTCAGGAATCGAGACGTGCGTGAGGTTGGGCTTCGTGCCACGGACGTGCTCGAACGCTTCCGGAAGACCGTCGAACGCGAAGCGCCGCTCCACCTCGACGGTCCCGGTCAGCGCGAGCACCGGACAGGTGATCTTCCGGATATAGCTCATGACGTTGTACCGTTCGTCAGGGCCGTACTTGTCGAGGTAGTTGGCCGCCCCAGAGACGTATTCCATCGGGACCTTGACGCGGATGAGGCGGTCCGGCTCGCCCCGATCCACCCACATCTTCGCCTCCGCGAGATGCGATTCAAAGATCTTCGCTTGAGGGGACTTCATCCAGCGCGAGTACGAGAACCACGGCGGCGACGCGATGACGCAGGCAGTAACGCGCGGATCGTCCTCGACACCCATGTAGTATCCCGTCTTTACGGCGCCGCGGCTGTGTCCCCAAACGAGGATTTTCCGATAACCCCGGTCCCACAAGTAGGTGATCCACGCCCGCCAGTCCCGCCGGCAGTCGTCGATCTTCTCGTATGCCGTCCCGAAGAATTGCGCGGGCGCCTCGTGGAACGCCTCCACGGCGGATACGTTATTGCGGGCGCCGGTCGCCCGGCTCACCACGTCGTGCCCACGGTTGTTCGTCCGCAGGCTCGGGCACCCCAGCCTGGCGAGCTCCTCGGCGAAGTAGTGGTAGAACGGCTGGTAGAAGTTCGAGCTGTTTCCGTGCATCATCAGCACGACGTCGATGCCGGCCACCTCGTTTGCACGCTGCACGGCGTCCAGGAACGCCCCCGAATGCACCAGGCCGTCGTCGGTCGTGACTTCGACGATCTCGACTTTCATGCGCCCGATTCCTCAGCTAGCCACGCGGAGCGGCTTTGCTTCCCGTCCGCCCACCTTGCAGCTCGTCTGCGAGAGGTCGAAGAAGAGCATCGAGACGATCGGGATGATGAGCAAGAGCGCCTGTTGCAGGGTCGCTGCGCCGCCCCAACCGAACTTGCCCACGAGCAAGGCGAAGAGATAGCCTGCGAGCGCGGACGGCAGGTAGACGCAGGTCACGACGAGCCCCGAGGCGCGCCCCACGATCGTAGAGCGAACCGATCGCTGCATCAACGAGTAGTCGTTGACGTAGAGGAAGCCGCTCGAAGCCGTCCCCTCGAGAAAAGACAGGATGTCCTGCGATAGAGGCGTCTTCGCCACATTGAACAGCGCGTATCCGACGATCCCGAGCACGATCAGCGTGACGAAGTTGAGCCACTTTTGGTTTACGCGGTCTCCGAGATAGCCGCAAAGGAGCCCCATGATCGCGCCGGCGCCGAACATGCTCGCCGCCGTGCCAACCTGCGGCAGCGAGAAATTTAGCTGCGTGCGCAGGAACGTGGGGTAGAGTCCCAAGTACCCGAAGCTGGCTACGCCGCCGCAGATCGCCGCGATCCCGATGATGACCGTGTTGCGGTTGATCAGCCGGTCAGGAATGTGCTCCTCGGAGGCGGCTTCTCCCAATACCTCCTCCAAACGCTGCTCGGTGAAGCGCTTTGGTATCACGAGCATCACGACGAGGGCTCCAACGAGGCCGATGATCCCATAGAGGTAGAGGGGCTCGCGCCAGCTGCCGGTGGTAGCCAGTATGTGAGCTCCCCAACGCGGCCCGATGAAGGAGCCAAGGCCATAGGCGACGTTCAGTACGCCAAGCGCGAGGGTCCGGTTCCGTGAGAAGTACGCTCCGGCAGCGGTGAAGATCGCCGCATTCTGGAGCGCCTCACCCACGCCCGATATCGCTCGATAGGCGGCCATGTCGTAGAAGCCGATCGAGACGGCGGTTAGGATGGTGCACACGGAGTAGATGACGATGCCCACCACGGCCACCGTCTTGCGCGACATGCGGTCGAAGAGGAATCCACTCGGGACCCCGGCCACGCCGAGACCCAGCGTGAAGATCGTGGCAAGGAACCCGCCTTGGGCAAGTGTGAAGCCGTACTCATGGTCGACGGTGTGCAACAGGACCGGGAAGACGATGCGGTCCATCGCGTTCACGACATAGGTCGCCGCAATGATCAGGAGCGCAACGATGGCGATGGTCGAGGACGGCAGCCGTTCGTACTTGGTCATCTCCAGCCCCTCCTGGCGCGAATCGGAAGCTAGGTGGTCAAGAGCGCTCGCTGGTCGATGCCGAAGCGGTCCGCGAGCCAATCGAACATGTACTCTTCGCCGATGCTAGGATTGTCGTGCTGGCAGTGCTCCGCGCCGGTCTCCTCGGCGCTCATAAACTTCAGGGTGACATCGACGTCGTGGGCCTTGGCGTATTCGTACACGGTTGTGGCGCGGGAGACGCCGAGCACGTCATAGCCGCCATGCACGATGAGGTACGGGCAGCGCATGTGATCGAGCGCTCCTTCGAGCTTGAAAGGCCGCGCCTTCTCGATGGCCTCAGCCATGCTCTTCGCGCCGAAGACCCACTTGATCTGGCGCGCGAGCATATGCGTATCGGTGTGGTGGGCCCAACTCTCAGCGATATCCCAGATGGCGCCGTGCGAAATCGCCGCCGCAAGCCGGTGCTCGAACGAGGCGGCCCGTGCCGCGTAGTAGCCGCCGAGGCTGCTCCCGCATACGGCGATGCGGGACATGTCTACGTCGGTCCGCGTGGCCAGGTAGTCGATGCAGCGCCCGACCGGAACCTCGTAATCGTACCGTGTCACGATCTTCTCGCGGCGCAACGTTGCGCCTTGTCCCGGGCCATCAACCATCAAGCACGAGATTCCGCGGGCCAAGGCGCCGCGGGCCACCATGAAGTACAGCTCTTCCTTGAAGGAGTCCAAGCCGCCAAAGGCGATCAGCACCGGCTGCCGCTCGATGGGGTATGGCGCCCGCAGGAAGTAGGCGTAAAGATGGGTCCCCTGCTCGTAGGGGATCCGCACCGTCTCCGCTGGCGGCGTGAGATAGGGCGCCGCCTTCTGGAAGCACTGCTCGCATTTCGTAAACGTTTCCAGGCGGCGTGGGTCGTCGGCATCGAGCCAGAACTCTGCCGAGCGGTAGTAATCGACGGCGCGCAGCCAGCACGCCTTGGCCGTCTGGACGTGACCCGCGGCTTCCGCTTCGTCGCCGCGGATGCGGTTGCGCTCAGCAACCACCGTCCACTCCGCGTACCAGCTCTCGAGATCGCCTGGCACCATCCGGCTGGCGGCTTGGAAGCACTCGCTGACCGCGCCGCCTCCCTCCTGCGTCTCGCCCAGGCCGCGACGGAACTGGTACGACATCCAGGGGTGGTCAGGCCAATGGTGCCAGCCATACGGCTCGTAGTGGGGACCCTTTTCTGTGGTGGGAGCCTCGATCAGACCGTCCTTCATCCAGCCGAACCTCCGTTCTGTTCTGCAAATGAAAGCAACGCGCGCGGACGCCGTTCTGCATTCAGGTATACATTAGAGACAAGTATACACCTGGTCGCGTGCGAAGTCTATCTCGCGCCGGTGCGATTTCGGTAACGTCCTGCGGACGGAAGACCCGGGGGAGGGGAGAGGCGCGCTACGGCCTCGTGAATGCTGCCTGGAATCCGGCTTTGCGCAGCTCCAAGATGTAGGCGTCCTTCAGCCGGATGATGTGCCGGAAGGCGGCGCGCTCAGCCGCCTTCGCATCGTGCCGTTCCAGCGCATCGATGATCTCCTCGTGTTCTTTGCGCGAGGGAAGCATCACGGCTGTGGCGCGAGCGGTGACGCGGCGGAAACGCTCGAGATGACTTTCGACCTGCGACATGAGGGCAGCAAGGAGCGGCATGTTCGCCGACTCGATGATCACGCGATGGAAATCGCCGTAGAGTTCACCCAAGCGCTCGCGGTGGCCTTGCTGGCGGTTGTGCTCGATCAGGATGCAGATCTCTCGCAGCCGGCGCAGCTGCTCGGCGGTGGCGATCTTGGCCAGCCTTGCCGCGGCATGCGACTGGAGCAACGCCGTAAGAGCGTAGACTTCTTCGACTTTATCCAGGTCGATCGGCGGGACGTACACGCCCCCCTTGGGACGCAGCACCACCAACTGCTCGGCGCGCAGACGCTTCAACGCCTCGCGCACGGGCGTCCGGCTCATGCCGAGGCGCTGAGCGAGGTCATTTTCCGTATAGTACTGTGGCTCCGTCATCGCTCCGTCGACGATCGTCTGCCGAATGAATCGATACGCCCGCTCTTCGAGCGGTAGGTGTTCCTCAGACCGCTTCGCAGTACGTGCGTCTGAGCTCTGCAGATCCTTGGCACGATGAGGTGCTTGAGGCATGCGACTCCATCCCGGCAAGCCCCGCCCCGGTAGGCTGGGCGCTCCATCCCGGTGGAGGAGTTCATCGGACCGACGCGTATACCTGCATATGTATACATACCACAGATGTATACATATGGATTTCGCGGCTCTGCGAGGATCCCCGATGCAACACGTGTACCGGTATATCGACGATCATTCGCAGGAGGCGATCGACCGGCTCATGCGCCTCTGTCGTCAGCCCAGCGTTTCCGCACAGCAGATCGGTCTCCATGAGATGGCCCGCTTACTGGAGGACGAGATGCGCGCGGTCGGGATCCCCGCGCGACAGTTGCCGACGAAGACCGGCGTCCCCATGGTCTACGGGGAGATCCGGGTCGAGGGCGCTCGCCGAACCCTGCTGTTCTACAACCATTACGACGTCCAGCCGGTCGAGCCGCTAGACGAGTGGGTGACGCCGCCCTTCGAGCCCACGATCCGAGACGGTCGTGTCTACGCTCGGGGCGCAACCGACAACAAGGGCAATATCGTTTCGCGACTGACGGCGATCAAGGCATTACTGGATCAGCGCGGCGGACCCCCGGTCAACGTCAAGTTCATCGTCGAAGGCCAAGAGGAGATCAGTAGCCCGGGCCTGCCGGCCTTCCTCGAAGAGCATCGTGACCTCCTCGAGGCTGATGGGTGCGTCTGGGAGGACACCATGGGGCGGATCGATGCTCCGGTCGTCTCTTTGGGCAGCAAGGGGATGTGCTACGTCGAGCTGAGCTGCAAGGTCGCCTCGGTCGACTCTCACTCGGCATACGCGGGAATCTACCCCAACGCAATCTGGCGCCTGGTGTGGGCCCTATCGGCGATCAAGGGTCCCGACGAGCGCGTACGCATCCCCGGATTCTACGACGACGTTCGGCCACTCGACGCGGCGGAGAGCCAAATCGTTGATCAGCTCCCCCCGATCGACGGCGAGGGGCTCAAACGCGTGCGAGGCTTGCGCCGGCTCGTCGGGGACCTGGAGGACGCGCAGATTCACCGGCGGCAGACCCTCGAGCCCACCTGCAACATCTCCGGCATCGTCAGCGGCTACCACGGGAAGGGCACCAAGACCGTCATCCCAGCCGAGGCAATCGCGCGCATGGACTTTCGCCTCGTGCCCGACCAAGACCCGGAGAAAATCGTCGCGCTCTTGCGCGCTCATCTGAGCCGAGAGGGCTTCGATGACGTCGACGTCGTTCTGCTGGGTGAGTCCCACCCTTCGCGCAGTCCGGTGGACACCCCGTTGAACCGTGCCATCGCCACGGCGTCGCAGAGCGTTTACGGCAAGCCGCCGATCTTCGAGCCGCACCAAGCTGGCAGCACCCCGCAGTGGGTCGTTGGGCGCTACCTCGGGATGCCATGCTCGGCCACCGGCGTCGGGTACGTGACGTGCATGAGCCATGCGCCCAACGAGAACGTGCGGATCGACCACCTGATCGACGGTGCCAAGTACATGGCGGCCATCATGGACGCCTTCGCCGATGCCTGAAAAGCTGGCTTCCGACATCCTCCTCACCACGTTCTCGATCGTCGCGCGCTGCGACCGGACCGGCATGCTGGGAGGCGCCGCAAGCACGGCGATCCCCGGCGTCGGCAGTCTCTGTCTCCACGTGCGAGCCGGAGCGGGCGCCGTGGCCACGCAATCCCGCGTCAACCCCTACTTGGGCATCGACGCGCTCTCCCTCTTGGGGCGCGGACTCTCGGCACGTGACGCGGTCGAGCGGGTCATCGCCGGCGACGAGCGGCGCGCGGTACGGCAGCTCGGCGCCGTCGACGCTCGCGGGGGCTCGTCTGCGTACAGCGGTGAGGAGTGCCCGGCCTGGTTCGGCCACCTCGTCGGCGATGCGTACTCGATTCAGGGGAACACGCTCGTCGGCGGCGAGACGCTGCGGGCCATGGCTGCTGCCTTCGACGAGAGCGCCGCGCTCGACTTACCCGAGCGGCTCATGCGCGCACTGGAGGCGGGGCAGGCTGCGGGCGGGGATCGCCGCGGGAGACAGTCCGCTGCGCTCTACGTCGTCAGCGGCGAGGAGTATCCATACGTCGACCTGCGCGTCGACGTCAGCGCCGACCCCGTCGCGGAACTGCGGCGCGTCTTCGAGATCGCAAAGAGGCAGCTGTTGCCGCTCATCGAGACCCTGCCGACGCGTGAGGAGCCCGCTGGCCGCATCGATCCGAAGGTGACGGCGTTGCTTAGCAAGCCGCCGGCGGATCGGTAGAGGTCGTCACCGACGGTCCAAACGACCGCGCCGGCGTGCCACGCCGTCAGGCGACTCCGGCGGCGAGTGCGTCCAGCGCCATCAAGTCTTCGCGTATCGCGAAGACGCGACCGGGGTTGAGGTCGAGCTCGTCGAGCATCTGCGTAGCGTCGGGGCGGCATCGTCGCCGGCCAGATTCAGTTCGGCCCCCGATGCATGGCATCGTCCCGAGGACGCCGATCCACCCTGAGTTCGCCCGTGACGAACAATCGGTTCACAATATTCGTAGAGCATCTCCATTAGCTCTGCGAGGTCCAGCGGTTCCAGACGGCATGGTATCCTCAAGGACCTCGCCAGCGGTTCCGCAGAAAACCGGTCATATGGCCGAGTACGAGGCGCTCTCAAGGGGTTTCGACACTCCGCGGAGTTCCGCATCATCGAAGGCCCTGGCCACTGGCCGCCTCATGGGTCGCCGTGGCCGATCATGACAACAAACTTGAGCCAACCCGAACCTCACACCGGCAGTATCACCCATTGCCCCTGTACTCGCCGGGGTAAGAACGCCCGGAAAGAAACGCGCTAGCGGGTTCGATGACGCTCTACCGCCTCCCAATCGACCTCGATTCCCAGGCCGGGGCCGTGCGGCACGAGGATGTCACCGTTCTCCACAGTGAGCGGCGTGCGAATCAGATCGTCGGTCATGAGATAGTTGCAGATGTAGAAGTCGCTACCGTAGCGCACGACCGGCGTCGAGCAGGCAAAGTGAAGGCTTGCCGCGATCCCAATCCCGGATTCCCACATGGCGCCCGCGTAGCACGCGAGTCCGGCCGCTTCGCAGATGCCGGCCAACTTCTTCGACCGGATGATCCCGCCGGGCTTCATGATCTTGATGCTCACGATGTCGGCGGCGCCGCGCTTTGCCACTTGAAAGCCCTGCTCCAGGCTCATGACGCTCTCGTCGGCCATGATGGGCGTGTCGAGCGCTTGCGTCAGAGCCGCCATGCCGTCGATATCCCACGACTTCAACGGCTGCTCGATAAACGTCGGAGCGAATCTCTCCAGTTCTCGGCAAAGCCGCAGCGCCTCTTCCCGCTTGCAGCCCTGATTGAAGTCGATCCGGATGTCGAACTCGTCTCCCACGAGCGCGCGAATCGCGGCGATGCGCGCGATCTCTGTCCTCGCCGGCAAGACCCCGGTCTTGATCTTGAGAACCTTGAACCCTTCGCCTAGCAGCCACCGTATCTCGTTGAGATCCTCGTCGGTATCTTGGTTCGCCACTGAGTAGCTAAGATTCACCCGATCGCGAACCAGTCCACCGAGGAGGTCGTAGACGGGGCGTCCTAGCACCTTGCCCGCCGCGTCCAGCACGGCCATCTCGACGCCGGCCTTGGCGAACTGCGCTCCGTAGTGGGCCGCATCCATCGCTTGGACAATCGCCTCGACATCGGTCGGCGAGCGCCCGACAACGGCCGGAGCGAGGTAACGATCGATCGTCTCCTTGATCGCGAAGGCATTGTCCGCGAAAACGGGCCAAGGAGAGGCTTCTCCGACTCCCTCGATCCCGTCGTCGGTCTGCAAGCGTACGATCACGTTGTCGATGGTCTCAAGCGCGCCAACTCCCAGCACCCCGGGATGGCGAATTGGCGGGCTGGTGACCATGGATTCAATCGTGGTGATTTTCACGGTGGCAGTTGCCTCCGTTACTTCGACGCGGCGATGTTCGCTTGCCTGACGAAGACCTGCTTGCCGTTTTTCACCTGCCAGAGCGAGATGATGGGATTGTTGGTGTCGCCGTTTGCGTCGAACGAGAAGGAGCCAATGAGAGAACGGAAGTTCTTGGTGTTGCGCAGATTCGTGAGCACCGCGGCGCGCGTCGGCATCTTACCGCCCAAGTCGTGAATCGCCGTGTCGATAGCCGCGATCAGAACCTGCGTCGCGACGTAGGCGTTCGCCGAAAAGGGCCCCAGCGTGTCGCCGAACTCGCTCTTGTAGCTCCGGATGAAGGCTTGCGCCGCCGGCGATTGAGCGGCATTTGGCGCGGCGACCGTGTAGAAGGTGCCGTTCGCTGCGGCGCCGGCGATCTTGATGAACCCGGCATTGGAGATGCCGTCTCCGCCCAAGAACGCCACCTTCGACGGATCGAGCCCGACGCTCGGCATCTGTTGGCGGAGCAACCCCCCGCCCGTGGACGCGTCACCACCGTAATAGACTGCGTCCGGATGCATCGCCGCGATCTTGGTCAGCAGCGCCTTGAAGTCTTGCTGGCCGGCCGTGATGTGGTCGTGGCCGAGAACGGTCCCGCCCTCGGCAGCAAAGTTGGATGCGAAGACATTTGCCAGCCCAAGGCCGTACGTCTCGTTGTCGTCGACGATGTAGACGCGCTTGAATCCGAGTTGCTTGGCGAAGATCGCGCCCGCCTTTCCCTGCAACGTGTCGGTGCCGCCGACGCGGAAGAATGTAATCTGGTCCGGGTGGACGGGTCGGTACTTCGCCGTCGTCAGCGTGGGGTTAGTCACATCTGGTGAGATCAACGGCAGCCCGGCCTCGTTCGATACCGGAATCTCGGCCGCGGCGACGTTGGAATTGTAGGGCCCAATGATCCCGAGCACCGCGGCGTCCGCGGCGAGACTGCGGATGTTGGTGGCGCCCTGTTGCGGGTTGTGCACCCCACCGACGCTGTCGTCGAGACTCTCGAGCTGGAACGTGAAGCCTCGCGGGGTATGTGCGTTTGCCTCGGCGATCGCGAGTTTGATGCCGTTCAACGTCGGGATGCCTTCCGGAGCATCTGCTCCCGAGAGCGGCATGTCGACGCCAATCTTGATCACTTGATCAGCGGCGCTCGCGGGCGTTGCCGTACCCGAGGCGACGAGGGCTGCGATTGCTAAGGTGCAGACGAATCTGGCTGGGAATCTGCACATGATATCTTACACTCCTTCCAAGATCGACTGGTGGACTCTCCGGAGCGAGCGCTAGTCACCGCTCACCTTGGCAGCTGCATTCCGATATTCTGCTCCCGCGCTCGTTTGAGGAGTTCCGCAGCCGTGGCGATATCCTCGAGCGCGATTCCAAGATTGAATGCTAGGATGCGTTGGTCGCCGCTCTGACGGCGGCCCGTACCGTGACGTACGAGCTCGGCAAGATCCGCATCGATGCGATGCACGCCAGTGAACTTGCCCTCATTCCGACGTGCATCGTGGATCTGCTCGCGATCGTCTGTGACGACGATATCCATCGCTGCAATCGCGGCGTCGGTCACGTAAGAATCGTAGTCGATCGCAACGACGAGAGCCCCGGGCGCGATCCACTCTGGTAAAATGGTGGGATTGCGCTTCTCCTCGATCGGCCCCGCCGTAACCACGACGTCGGCTCCGCGGACGGCGGCCTGCGGGCCGCCGGCTCCGACTACCTCGACGCCGAACTTTCCCGACATCTCCCGCACGAACAGCGCTTCGCGCTCGGGGTCGATGTCGAACGCCTGGCAGCGGATCAGCCCCGGCACGACTCCCTTGAGCGCCTCCAGATGGCGGCGCCCTTGCAGACCGCATCCGAGTATCGCGAGTACCTCCGCGCCATCGCGGGCGAGGTATTTTGCCACCAGAGCCGAGGCGGCGGCCGTGCGCTGCGCCGTGATCCACTTAGCGTCGATGATCGCCACCGGCTGGCCCGTCGCATCTTCGCTCATGACATACAGGCCTTGGATGTACGGAAGCCCGCGCGAAGGGTTCTGCGGATCGCCGCTTTGCCACTTGGCGCCGGCGTAGCCGAGCTGCGGGGCGCAGCTCACCATGGAGCTGTAGAATCGCGAACCTTGGCGATGAAAGAAAATCTTGGGGGGCATGATCGTCTGGCCGTCGGCCTTCTGGTGAAAGATCTCTTCCAGAATCGGAACGAGATCAACCATGGAGACACCAAGGGCGTCCAGACTGCTCCCATTCAAATACACGATGTGGTCGACGACCGTCTTCACGAGCGCGCTCCGCGAAAAGAGGAACATTGACGGGATCTCGGCCGGCAATGGACAGATGCTATGTTATGTGTTATATATTACATATTACTATGTTGTCAACTCTCTCGGGAAAGCCACGCATCGGCAATCTGCGGCAACAGGTGAAGGAACGGCTTCGCGCCGGCATCATCAGCGGCGAGATCGAGGCGGCCCAACTGTACACCGTCGCAACATTCACCGAGCGGCTCGGTGTCTCGGCAACGCCGATCCGCGAAGCGCTCTTCGATCTTGCCAACGAGGGTCTCGTCGAGGTCTTTAGGAATCGTGGATTCCGTGTCGTCGCGCTGACGCAGCACGATCTCGACGAGATCTTCGAGCTTCGGCTCTTGCTGGAGGTGCCGTCGATGGCGAGGCTCGCCGGCAGGATCGGCACCGACGAGATGCAGGCGCTCTACGCGCGTGCCGAGCAGATTGAGACCTACGCCATCGCAGGCGACGTCGCGCAGTTCCTGGAGACCGATCGGCGGTTCCACCTGCGCCTGTTGGGCTTGCTTGAGAATCGCCGCCTCTGCGAGATCGTGGGGCGGTTGCGCGACCAGAGCCGTCTCTACGGCATCCCCAAGCTGGTCGGGTCGGCAGACTTCATCACGTCGGCTAAGGAGCACAGAGCGATCCTCGACTCCCTGAAGGACGATCGCGCGGATGTCGTCCAGGCCCTCATGACGCGCCATCTCAAACACACCCGCGGAATCTGGGCGGGCCTTCGTGAGGGAGGCTGACGCCGCCTCGACAGCCGGTGTCGCGCATGAAGTCGAGGGGCCACCGTCCGTTGGGCGTCGGGACCCGGAGGCGGGACTGGTCAGTGCCTCGCTCACACCAGGGGCAGACAACTGGCCCTCAGCTCAACGCAATCGTCACTTAGCGTCTTGTACACGCGCTTCGGGGCAAATCACCCCAGTGGCATCCAAGTCCCGCCGCCGGTCAACCGCCCAGGTATGCCTCGCCGATCCTGTCTTTGGCGAGTGTTGCCTCTGGCGTGTCGTAGGAGACCTGGCGTCCATTCTCGAGAACAAGCACA
>DATLUD010000026.1:0-3211 GCA_035533275.1 Candidatus Dormiibacterota bacterium
ATGACCCCTGGGGAGAAGCTCTCGATGACGACGTCGCTCATCGCCACCACCTCGAGCAGCTCGCGTCGCCCCTCCTCGCTCTTGATGTCGAGCACCACGCTACGCTTCCCGCGGTTGAGATTGTGGAAGTAGGGATCGAGCTCGCGCGGGTCCCCGTCGACCGGGGCGCCGTCCTTGAGCGGCCGTCCGCGCAGACGCGTGTTGTCAAGGCGGTCCGGATGCTCCACTTTCAAGACCTCGGCTCCCAGGTCCGCGAGCAGCGCGCCGATCATTGGACCCGCCTACACCCAGCTCAAGTCGAGGACTCTCCATCGTCGCAAGCCGGCCGCCGCGCGATCCCGCCGCGGCGCCGGAAAGCCCGCCACCGCACTCTGCCACGTCTCCCGGCGGACGAGCGGCCCGGGCCATCGCACACCGTGCCGATCAGTCCAAAAGTGCTGCTCCGCCAAGACGCCGTCGCGCAGTGCCTCTCGCGGAGTGCGTACGGGCGCGCAAGGAAATCCGAACTCATATGCTAGCCGAGAGAGGTCATCCCTGGAACGTTTGGCCAGCCAAGGCAGGAGCAACGCGTCTACCTCGTCCGGGTACTCACGTCCCATCGCCCGCAAGTCACGATACCGCGGCAGCTCCGCCCATGCTGGGTTCCCCATCGCGCGCACCAGGCTCTTGAAGTCGCGCGCCGTTCGCGCGATGAGGCATACCTGGCCGTCCTCGACTGGAAAGATCCCATAGGGATATGGTCCCCCGCTCCCCGGTGCGCGCCGGCCAGCCCGGGTATACGGGATGGCTTGCGAGCTATAGAGCATCCCGTTGGAACCGACGGCGTGCGCCCACACCTCGTCCAGCGCGATCTCCACATACCTCCGGGCCGCAGTTTCCGTGGACGCCAGGCTGGCCGCCACGAGCGCTGCGGCGCCATGGGCGCCAAGATAGTATTCACCTACCGAGTACGGGAGCGCGAGCGGTGCCCGCCCCGGCTCACCGATCACGTCGCAGACTCCGGCGGCGGCCTGGCACGAAGCGTCGGATGCAGGGCCGTCCTCGCCCTTGCGGCTCCATCGCAGTCGAACGACCAGCGGCGCCTCAGCCGTCAACCTGTGCAGCGGATGGTCATCGGGCGCGTCCACCACCACGGCGTCCGCTCGGCGTACGGCATCCGCGCTCGAGGTCTCGTCCAGGCGCGCGCAGCCGCGCGCGAGATGCTCCACCACTGCGTCCTGCGGCAGCTCGGCGACGACGGCCACGGACGCCCCCAGGTCGCGCAGAAGCGAGGCCGCGTACAGGGCGGCACGCGTCGTGCACAGCGCGACGACGGTCAGGTCCGCCAACGGAGCGCCTTGGCCCGTCATGTTCCGAGGTAGGCGGAGAGAAGCTCCCCGCTGGCTTCGATCTCCCTCGGCTTGCCCTCGGCGCGCACGATGCCAAGTCCGAAGACGTAGGCATAGTCGCAGAGGGCCAGCACGCGGCGCGGAGACGCCTCGGCCGCCACGACGGTCGTCCCTTGCTCAGTGAGCGACCGCAGAGCGCCAAAGAGATGGTCCGCGAGCAGCGGCGCGAGCCCCAGCGAGGGCTCGTCGAGCAGCAGTACCCTCGGCGCCGACGCTAGCGCGCGACCGATCGCCAGCAACTGTTGCTGTCCCCCGCTGAGCATTCCCGCCGGTCTCGAGGCGTGCTCGCGCAACGCCGGAAACAGCTCGAACACCGCGGTCAGGCGCTCCTCGAAGGAAGCGCCCTTGGGCCTGCGCGCCCATCCCAGGCGCAGGTTTTCGAGCACGGTCTGGTCGACGAAGACGTGGCGCCCCTCGGGCACGAGCACGCAACCGAGCCCCACGATACGATCGGTGGTCATGCCGGTGATGTCGCGGTCGAAGAGGCGCGCCGTGCCCGCCGTCGGGCGCACCAGGCCCATGACCGCATGGAGGAAGCTGGTCTTCCCCGCGCCGTTGTTTCCCACTACAGCCACGAAGCTCCCGGCCAAGGCACGCACCGAGACCGCTTGCAGCGCGGTCGCCTTGCCGTACTGCACGTGCAGTCCTTGGACGTCCAGCGCGTTAGGCATGGTTCACTCGCGATGGCGTCCCTAGGTACGCCTCCACGACGGCGGGATTCGCCGTCACCTCTGCAGGCCTTCCGGCAGCTAGGAGCGCGCCGTTCGAGAGCACCACCACATGGTCGCAGACGCCGGTGACGAACTCCACGCGATGGTCCGCAAGAACGATGGCCACGCCACGCCCGCGCGCGATCCGGATCGCGTTGGCCACCATCTCCACGTCGGCGGGTGTGATTCCCGACGTCGGCTCGTCCAACAGGAGCACGCGCGGCTCCGATACCAAGGCACGTGCTACCTCTAGGATCTTTCGCGGGCCGTACGGCAGATCGCCGGCCAGTGTACTCAGGAATGCTGTCAGCCCGAGGTCTTCCGCCACCTCCCGCACGCGCCTCCCTCCGTTCCTTGCCGTCGCCCCGTGATCGACAAGTAGTCCGGCCTCCAGGTTCTCGAGCACGCTGCTGGAGTCCATCAACTGCGGATGCTGGAACGTCGGGATGACGCCTAAGCGCGCGCGCTCGTGCATGGAGACGCGAGTGATGTCCGCCGCGCCTAGCCTCACGGCCCCGGAGGAGGGCGCGTAGTAGCCGGAGGCGATGTTCAGTAGCGTGGTCTTGCCCGCACCGTTAGGGCCAACGATGCCGACGATCTCCCCGGGCCTCGCCTCGAGCGAGACTCCGGCCAGCGCCCGCAGCGCTCCGAACGAGCGGTTGATCTCGCGCAACTGAAATATCTCTTGGTCCCGCCGGGGCAGCCGCAGGGTAGTCGACATCTTCGCCATCGACGATCCCGGCGTGGGCAAAGCCGCTGTCCTCTCGCGCTCCGCTCGCGAGCGCCGCCCGGAGTCCAACCGCGCAACGAGCGCGGCGAGCGCGCCAGCCAACCCGCGGGTGAGAAAGAGCGGCAGCACGATCAGCAAGACGCCGAACATCAGCACGTCGCCTTGGGCGGTGCGCGCGGCTACCTGCTCGAATCCGTAGAGGAGCGCCGTGCCGAGGACTGGGCCGAACGCTGTCCCCAGCCCCCCCAGAACGCAAGAGACGAGCGCGAAGATCGAGAGCTTGATCGAGAAGCTCTCCGGGCTAATGAAACCAAGCGTCGTGCCGTAGACTCCCCCCGCAACCGCCGCGACCGCTGCCGACACCGTGAAGGCCGCGATCTTGG
>DATLUD010000027.1:0-23111 GCA_035533275.1 Candidatus Dormiibacterota bacterium
GCGGCGATCGACTGCTCCGTCTCCTCGCGCGTGCCGACCGTTTTCCATCGGCTTGCATCGAGCGGCGGCCCGAAGCGTACGCTCACTCGCCCCGGCCGCGGAAAGCGGCGGTGGGACGGCCAGGCGGCAAAGGTCCCCTTGATGTAGACCGGCACGATCGGCACCGGGGCGCTGAGCACCAGCGCGCCGATGCCCGGCAAGAAGGGCTGCAGCGTGCCATCCTCCGAGAGCCACCCCTCGGGCCACCACGCCAAGATGCGACCCCGCTTCAACGCCTCCACGCTGATCTCGAGGCTCGCGCGCGCGCCGCGCGCCGGATCGATCGGCAGCACGCGCGCCAAGCGGCTGAAGATGCGCCGCCCGAGACTCGAGAACATGACGTCGACCGAGGCGGCCCACGAGACCTGCGGCAGGATCGCCCATGGCAGCGCGGCGGCCAGCACGGGCGGGTCGAGATAGCTGACGTGATTGGCGCAGAGAATGTAGGGGCCGCGCGGCGGCAGATGCTCCACGCCCTCCGCGCGTACCCTGAAGAGCAGGCGCGCGAGGAAGCGCTCCGCCGCGTGGCCGATGTACCAGATCCCACGCCCGGCGATACCGGGCTCCTCGAGCCAGACCGGCGCGGCGCCGGCCGCGGCCGCAGGCGCGGCCGCCACGGCCGCATCGACCAGATCGCGCAGCGTGACGACCCGTTGGATGGCGGCCTCGTCGAGCGTGATGCCGAGAGCGCGCTCGAGATCCATCGTGATGGTGATCCACTCGAGCGAGTCCACGCCGAGATCGAGCTGCAGGCTCATCTCCGGTGAGAGCCGGCGGTTGGGGAAGCGGGCCTCGAGCCACGCCCAGATCGGTCGCGCGCGCGGCTCTTCGATCAGAGCGCGGTCGGCCGGCGACCATGCGCGCCTCTCCTCGACGACGGCTTCATGACGCAATCGAGCCGCGCGGTAGAGCGGCGGCAGGAGATGGCGCCGCAGCTTGCCGAGCTCGGTGCGCGGCAACGGCCCATCGGCCAACGCGAAGCCGGCCAGCTGCATGTATCTGGGCAAGGCGTTCGCGCGTGCCGTGAGCTCGACGCGGATCGCGGACTCGTCCGCGGCGAGACCGCCCGGCGGAACGACCAGCGCGACGAGCCTGCCGCCCTCGACGAGTACGGCGATCTCGGCGATGATCGGGCTCGGCGCGTAGCCGGCCTCGACGTTCTCAGGGTTCAGCTTCTCCCCGCCGGGAAGCACCAACGTCTCGCTCGAGCGGCCGTGAACGTAGAGATAGCCGTCGGCATCGGTCCGGCCCACGTCGCCCGTGCGAAACCATCCGTCGGAGGTGAAGGCGTTGCGCGTCGCCGCGGGATCGTCGCGGTAGCCCGCGAAGACGTTTGGCCCGCGCACCTCGATCTCGCCGATGCCGTCCGCGTCTGCGCGCGCGATGCGCACCTCCACTCCCGGCAGCGCCTGGCCGGCGCTTCCGATGCGCGCGCGGCCGGGGCGATTGAACGTCACCAGGGGCGATGTCTCGGTCAAGCCATAGCCGACGATGACGTCGTAACCAAGGCCGACCAGCGCCCTCTCGGTCGCTTCGTCGAGCGCCGCGCCGCCCGAGGCGAGGCGAAACAGAGCAGGCGCTGCGCTGCGGCGGACAGAGCTGAACGCGATGCGGCCGAAGGCCGTCCAACCACGTCGCGCCCATGCGACGGAGAGCGCAAGGAGCTCTTGGAAGATCCGGTCGGCTGCTGCTCCCCGCGCCTTGACTCGCTCCCGGATCGCGCCGAGCAGTGAACTGTACAAGCGCGGCACGCCGACGAGGGTGTTGGCACGGCTGACGTTCAGTGCTCGAGCCAGCTCCGGGCCGCTGATTCCGGCGGGAAGCACGATCGATGCGCCGATGCTCAACGGCAGCAGCAGCCCGACGACCAGCGGATAGACGTGGTGCAGCGGCAGCGGGAGGAGCGCGCGGTCGCGCGCGTCGATCAGCTCTTCCTCCGCCAACGCCCGAAGGTTCGCCGTGACGTTGGCGTGCGTGAGCGGCACCGCCTTCGGCGTGCCGGTGGTCCCGGAGGTGTGCAGAAGCAGCGCAACGTCTTCCGGCGTCGCGATGGGAACCGTCGCGGAGGGCGTCGTCGCCACGAGCCCGTCGGAGGACAACGGCCCGTCGAGACGGCGCAGCTCGTCGCCGGCATAGAGATAGCGGCATCCGCTTGCCGCCGTCAGCGCCGCACGCTCGGCCTCGCCTTGTCTGACGTCGAGCGGCATCAACGCGCCACCCGCCGCGAGAATGCCGAGGCATGCCGTGACCCAGGCCGCGCTGTTGGGGGCGAGGATCCCGACGGGGTCGCCCCGCCCGACGCCCTCGCTGTGGAGCTCCGCCGCCGCTCTGCCCGCAGCCTCGCCAAGAGCGGCATAGGAGATGGTAGTCGTCACCCTCGGGCCGACGACGATGAGCGCTGGATCCTCGCCGCGATCGGCGAGCCGGTGGACGAGTTCCTGAAGGGTCGTGAGCGGCATTGGGTTGAGACGGGACTTCGGTCGCCTCTACCAAGCCCCTGGGGGGCGGCGGCACGGGCTCTTGTAGGCGCCGCGCGGCGCAGCCGCGAAACACCGGCGCGTGTCGTCCGTCAGCGCAACGCTCTTCCGCCCCGGTCCCCTGCGCGGCACGCTCCGCGTTGCCCCCGATAAGTCGATCTCGCATCGAGCCTTGTTGCTCGGCTCGCTGACGCGCGGCACGCTGACGGTCACCAACCTCAACGAAGGCGCCGATCTCCAAGCCACGCGCCAGGCCGTGCGCCAGTTGGGCGCGCGCATCGAGGGCGACGGCACCAACGTCGTGCTCCATGCCCCCGAGGAGCTCCTCGCTCCGGGCACCATCGACTGCCTCAACTCCGGGACCACGATGCGCCTGCTGATGGGGATGCTCAGCGGCGCGTCGTTAGCGGCTCGGCTGGTCGGCGATGCCTCGCTCTCGCGCCGTCCCATGGAGCGCGTCGCGCGACCGCTGCGCGAGGCCGGCGCCGCGATCTCCACGACGGATGGCCACGCCCCCGTCGATCTGGCACCCCACCGCGGGCTGCGCGCCGTCGTCCACCATCTCGCGGTGCCCTCCGCCCAAGTGAAGTCGGCTCTGCTGCTCGCGGCGCTGGTCGCCGGCCAGCCGGCGCGCATCACCGGCGACGAACGCTCCCGCGACCACACCGAGCGCATGCTGCGCTACCTGGGCGCCGAGATCTCCTGGAACGGCGAGCGCATCGAGCTCGAGCCCTCGTGGCTCCACCCGCGCGACGTGGAGGTGCCCGGCGACCCGAGCGCCGCCGCCTTCGCCGTGGTCGGCGCGTTGGTGACGCCGGGCTCCGAGGTGCGCATCGAGCGCCTCTGCCTCAATCCCACGCGCGACGGCCTCTTCCGCGCGCTGCGGGCGATGGGCGCGAACCTCGAGATCCTCGACGCGCGCGAGGTGGCCGGCGAGCCCGTGGGCGACGTCGTCGCGCGCTCCAGCGCGCTGCGCGCGATCGACCTCGACCCGACCCTGCTCCCGACGATGATCGACGAAGTTCCCGCGCTGGCCGTGGCCGCCGCGTACGCGCGGGGCACCACGCGCATCCGCAACGCCGCGGAGCTGCGCGTCAAGGAGAGCGATCGTCTGGAGACGGTCGCGGCGATGCTCGAGGCCGCCGGGGTCTCGGTTCGCCGCCTTTCCGACGGTCTCGACGTCGTGGGCACGGAGCAGCTGGTACCTCGCATCGACGTCGTCACGCACGGGGATCACCGCATCGCGATGGCGGCGGCGGCACTGGCCGCCGGGAGTCCCGCGGGCGTCCACGTGGACGACGCCGCCTGCGCACGCGTGAGCTATCCGCGGTTCCACGAGGCGTGGGAGAGCTTGCAGCGATGAGGCGCAAGACGACGGCGGTCTACGGCAACGCGGAGTTCGCGCGCGAGTCGGAGCGCCTCGCATCGCTGGTGTGGGACGCGATGGGGATCGCGGCGGGCGAGCGCGTGCTCTTCTGCGGCTACGGCCCCGATGCCGCGATCATCGCCCGCGCCGTCGCCGAGGGCGCCGCCGTCACGGTGATCGAGTCGCGCGACGAGATCATGAAGCGCAACGAGGGCCTCGAGGTGAAGGTCCTCCGCGGCAGCACCTCGGCGATTCCGGCCAAGAACAGCGCGTTCGACTTGGCGATCGCGAACAGCTACCTCCACGAGATCGACCCGCTCTTTCACGGCAACGTCGTCAACGAGCTCGGACGCACGGCCCTGCGCGTGGTGATCGTCGAGCCCATGCCCCCCAACGACGAGCTGAGCAAGCGCATCGCGACGCTCTACTCCCGCGCCAAGCGCGAGCTCGGGCAGTTCGAGTACTATCAGGCGCCCAGCTACTGGCGCAAGCTGCTCTCCATGGCCAAGGCCACGGTCGCCGAAGCGGTCTTCGAGTTCGCCAAGGCGCCTCCACGCGAGTATCTGGTGGATACGCTCGAGCTCCTGCTCGAGACCATGCGGGTGGAAGACGCGCCGCAGTACTACATCGACCAATTGCGTGAGATCGCGCGCCATCCCGGCGCCCAGCTCTTGCCGCAAGGGCGTCTCGTCCTGGTCGGGCTGCCGGAGAAGGGCTCGGCGCTCCCCTCCAAGAGCATCGCCGCCATGCTCTCGGTCGGCTCCCGGAACGCCCCGGACGCCGCGGGGACCGCGCTAGGATCACCGCTCGAACCCGAGGCCAAGCCCGCGCCCGGCTCTGGTCCCGTTGAGACGACGAGCGCGCCTCCACCGTCCGTGGCCGCGCCTCCCGCAACGCCGGCGGCCGCCCCTCAGCCGCCGCTCCCCCAGCCACCGCCCCCCGAGCCGCCCTCGTTCGGGCTTCCTCGCGACGAAGGCGAGCCGTTCGGGGTACGCCCCGGCTTCGATCAACCGCCGGCCGGGTGGCACTGGGAGCCGCCGGAGGACGCGGGCTCTTAGGGGATGACTCGCTCAGGCGAGCAGGTCGCGGATCGCCCGGATGTCGCCGGCGATCTCCGCGATCGCGCGCCTCGCCTCGCGGCGGAGACGCTCGCGCTGCTCCCCGGCTTCGGAGAACGCCTGCGGGAGCGCCGCCACGCGGGCGCTGAGCTGATCGGCGCGCGTCGGCACGCCGTCGAAGCGTTGGACGTCGGCGGCGGCCTTGGCCAGCCGCGCGAGGAGTGGATGGTCGAGCTTGCGCCCCAGCCGGCGCGCGCGCATGGCGAGCATCAGCCCACGCACGCCGACGACGAGCGCCACGAGGATCACGATGGCGATGGTCGCCCAACTGGCGACCGCGTGTGCGCTTACAGCGCTCAGGCGCTCTTCTCCGATACCTTCGGCGTGCTCGAGCTCGACTCGCTCTGCGGCGCCGGCGCGCTCGGCGCCGAGCTGCCGCTCTTGTTGTCCGTGCTGTAGAAGCCGGATCCCTTGAAGTGGATCCCTCCCACGTTGAAGACGCGCTCCAGCGGCCCCCCGCACGACGGGCAGGCGCCAGCCGCCTCGTTGAAACCGTGGCGGATGTCGTGGCGGGTGCGGCACTCTTTGCAGAGGTACTCGTAGAGGGGCACGCGGGAACTCCTTTAGGGCATGGTACGGCCTGCCCCATTCTACCGAAGATTAGCAGCCACCGTCAACGACTGCTAATCCTGCCGCTCAAAAGTCCCCAAGCACGCGGCCGGGGTGGTTCTCGAACTCGACCAGCCCCTTGAAATGGACCACGGAGGCCGCCAGCTCGGCCGTCACCTTGCGGCGACGCGCCAGGCGGTCAGCCTGAGCGCCCAGCCAGCCGCCGTAGGTCGGGTAGGCCAGGGTCACCGCCACCCGCGCCCGCTCGCCCTTGCGCTCGATGCGGAACTCCCACGAGCGGCGGCATGAATAGGCGCTCTCGAGGTGGAGCAGGTGGCCCTCCAGGTAGCGCTCCACGACGAAGATCTCCTCGTCCCGGCCCAGCAGCGGGACGCGCAGCGCGATCTCGCTGCCCGGGCCGACCGGGCGGTCGGGCTCGAGGCGGCGGACGCTGCGCGTGAGCGAGAGCCATACCGGCCACTTCTCCACCTCGCAGAGCAAAGCGAAGGCAGCGCCCGCGTCAGCGACGATCTCCTCGGTGGCCTGCACCATGGGCGGACGGTTACGCGCCCACGAAGATTTCCCCCCCGGCCGAGACGAAGGAATGCCCCAGAGAGCGACGCTGCACACGAGGATCACCGCGACGATGCCGTTCTACGCACGACAGGGCGCCCTGCCCGAGAAGCGCCACATCCAATTCCGCAAGCCCGACGGCGGGCTGTATACGGAAGAGCTCCTCTCGACCAAGGGCTTCGAGAGCGTCTACTCGCTCCTCTACCATCTGAGGCCCCCGACGGCGACCCTGGAGGTGGCCTCGTGGGACCGCCCCCTGGTGCGCTTCCACCTCAATGACCCGCTGCTCAACCGCCACTTTCGCGCCAAGCGGGTGCTGAGCCGGGGCAACGCCGTCGAGGCGCGCGTGCCCCTGCTGGGCAACGACGACGTGGTGATCTCCATCGCCGAGGCCACGGAGCCGATGGAGTGGTTCTACCGCAACGC
Source organism: Candidatus Dormiibacterota bacterium (assembly GCA_035533275.1). Lineage (GTDB taxonomy): Bacteria > Vulcanimicrobiota > Vulcanimicrobiia > Vulcanimicrobiales > SCRA01 > SCRA01. The sequence goes on from DATLUD010000027.1 coordinate 6,549, forward strand.
CACGGGCGACGAGCTGCTCTTCATCCACAGCGGTGATGGCGTCGTGGAGACGGTCTTCGGCGACGTGGCGTATCGCGAGCACGACTACGTCCTCATCCCCTGCGGCACGACCTACCGCTTCCAGCCGTCGAAGCCCACCCGGATGCTGGTGCACGAGTCCAGCGGCGCCTTCGCCATTCCGAAGAAGTACCGCAATCCGTTCGGCCAGCTCGAGGAGCACGCGCCGTACTACGAGCGCGACTTCCGCCCGCCCGTGCTCACGGATCCCGTCGACCGCCAGGGCAGGTTCGAGCTGCGCGTGACCAGTCGTGGGCGCGCGGCGATCTACACGCTGCAGAACCATCCGTTCGACGTGGTGGGCTGGGACGGCTACTGCTACCCGTGGGCGTTCAACGCCGCCGCCTTCTCGCCGCACGTCGGCCAAGTCCATCTGCCGCCGCCCGTCCATCAGACCTTCGACGCCCCCGGTGCCGCGCTGTGCCTCTTCGCGCCGCGGCCGTTCGACTTTCATCCCCAAGCGATCCCCGTGCCGTACGTGCACTCCAGCGTCGACTGCGACGAGGTGCTCTACTACGTCAGCGGCAACTTCATGAGCCGCCGCGGCATCGAGACCGGATCGGTCACGCTCCATCCCGCCGGCGCCTGGCACGGGCCGCAGCCGGGGACCGTGGAAGGGAGCCTTGGTGCCACGTCGACCGACGAGCTGGCGGTGATGGTCGACACGTTCCGCCCGCTGCGTCTGACCAACGACGCGTTCACGGTGGAGGACGAGGCCTACTTCAAGTCGTGGGCGACTCCAGAGGCGGTGAGATGAACCTCGTCCCCGACGAGCGGCCGTGGCTCGAGGCGTATCAGATCCTCGTGGAGACGATCGCCCCGCGCCCCATCGCGTGGATCTCGACCCTCGGTCCGAACGGGGAGCCGAATCTCGCCCCCTTCTCGTTCTTCATGCCGGTGACGGCGCGCCCGATGACGCTGGCCTTCGCGCCGCTGCGCCGCGCGCGCACGCCGGAGCACAAGAAGGACACCCTGCGCAACCTGGAGACCTCGGGAGAGTTCGTCGTGAACGTGGTGACCCGGCGCCACGTCGATCACGCCCGCCGCTCGGGGCGCGGGCTCGGCGACGCGGGCGACGAGTTCGCGCTCGCCGGCGTGACGCCCGCGCCCTCCATCGACGTGCGCCCGCCCCGCATCGCCGAGTCTCCCGTGGCCTTCGAGTGCGTCACGCACCGCATCGTCGATCTGGGCGAAGAGGCGGGCGGCGGTCACCTGGTCGTGGGACGCGTGGTGCGCCTGCACATCGACGACACGCTCCTGGACAGCGAGGGGCATATCGTGCGCGGGCGGCTCCAGCCCGTGGGCATGATCGGGGCGAACGATTTCCTCGGCCTGCAGGGCCTGGTGGAGCTGGTCCGCCCCGAGTAAGACGCCCTCAGCGCGCGGCGAACTCGCCTGCCGCGAAGCCGCGCGCGAAGTGCACCAGCATCCGCACGCCGATCGGCAGGGCGCGCTCGTCGAGCTTGAACTCCGGACTGTGGATCATCGCCGTGGCGCCGATCGCCTCGTTGCGCACGCCCAGCCGGCACGCCACGCCGGGCACGCGCTCCGTGTAGAACGCGAAGTCCTCTCCGCCCATCGAGGGCAGCATGTCGTCCAGCACCTTCAGATCGCCGGCGTTCGCCTTGAGGTACGCCGCGAAGGCGCGCGTCAGCGGCGGATCGTTCACCAGCACCGGATAGCCGAAGCCCATCTCCACCGTGGCGGTGCAGCCGTAGGCGGCCGCGGCGTGCTCGGCGATGCGCTTGACCTTCTCGTGCGTCGCCGTGCGCACGGCGGAGTCGAGCGTGCGGATCGTGCCCGTCATCTGCACGCGATCGGCGATGATGTTCTGGCGATAGCCGCCCTGCAGCGTGCCGATCGTCACCACCACCGAGCCCAGCGGGTCGGTCTCGCGCGCCACCACGTTCTGCAGCGCGAGCACGACGCTCGCCGCGGCGGGAATGGCGTCGACCGAGCGGTGGGGATGGGCGCCGTGCCCTCCGACGCCGCGCACCTCGATGCGCATCTCGTCGGCCGCCGCGTTGGTCGGCCCCGCCGTGACGCCGACGGTGCCGGCGTCGAGGCGCGGATCCACGTGGAGCATGGCGATGGCCTCGACCTTGGGGTCGTCCAGACACCCCTCCTCGATCATGGGCTTGGCGCCGCCCGGCCCTTCCTCGGCGGGCTGGAAGAGGCAGACGACGGTGCCCCGGAGGTTCGCGCGATCGCGCGCGAGCTCGGTGGCCGCGCCCAGCAGCATGGCGACGTGGGCATCGTGGCCGCAGGCATGCATGAGGCCGGGACGCTCCGAGGCGAACGGCTCGCCGGAGCGCTCCTCCACGGTCAGGCAGTCCATGTCGGCGCGCAGGGCCACGACGCGCCCGGGCTGCGCTCCGCGAATGACCGCGACGACGCCGGTCTTCGCCAAGCGGCGGTGCTCGATGCCGGCCTCGTCGAGGGCGCGCTCGATCAGTTGCGCGGTGCGCTCCTCCTCGAAGCCGGGCTCGGGATAGGCATGGATGGCGCGCCGCCAGGCGACGACGCGGTCGGTGATCTCGGTCAGCATGATGCAGACTTCGCCCTCGCCGCGCGCCTCCCTTATGGGCGGCGCGTCCGCGTCTCGATCTGAAAGCGCAGCATCCCGGTTCGTCCGGGGCGCTGCGCGCCCAGGAGGCTGGGGGCGGCGCCGCCCGGCATGCCGGCGAGCTCCGTGAGCACGGCGCCGACGGTCGAGAAGCTGGGAGCGCGCCCCGCCAGGCGCAGCGCGCCATCGTCGGTCACCTCGAGCATCGTCAGCCACGACGACGCCGGCAAGCGCGCGGCCAGCGCCGCCAGCGCGTGCTCGATGCGGGGCCCGCCCGCGCGCAACCGCTCCGCCGCCCGCACGCGGCGCTCGAGTCCCCCGATCTCCGCGCGCAGCCGGACGGCCGGCGCCGCCTGCATCTCGAGGGCGCGGCGCTCGGCCGCGCGCGCCTCGAGGGTCCACGCCAAACGCGCCACCAACAGATGAGCGAGCGCTGCGGCGAGCGCCGCCGCGACGAGCGCGCCCGTCAACGCGGCCCCAAGGCGCGAGGCGCCGGCGCGCGCCGCCGCATCGCCCCGAGCCAGCAGGTTCACGCGCACGCCGTGAGACTCCGCACGCCCCAGAGGGCCAAGCCGCAAGCCGTCAACCACTGCGCCGAGGTGGCCCGCACGTAGTCCGCGGGGTAGCGCTCCGTCGAGATCTCCACGCGCGGCGCCGCGGCCTCCACCGGCATGCGCAGCGCTGCGGCGAGCGCGGAGCCCAAGCCCTCGAGGGCCGCGCCTTCCCCGCCGAGCACGAACCTTCTCACCGTTCCAAAGCCGCGGCTGCGCGCGAACTCCAGGGTTTCGGCGACGGGGGCCGCCAGAGCGCTCACCGCCTCCGGCCCCACCCCATCGGCTCCGAGCGCCAGCGCCCGCCGCTCCATCGTCTCGCCGCCCATGCCCAACGCCGTGCCCGCCCGCTCGAGCAGCGTCGCGACCCCGACGCTGAGGATGCGTGAGAACGGCGCGCCGTCGGCGGCGATCGTCACCACGCTGCGCGAGGAGCCAAGCTCGAGCACCGCGTCCCCGGGGCGCAGGTCCAGCACCCGCGCCATGGCCAGCACCTCCAGGTCCACCGCATGCGCGCGCAGTCCCGCTGCTTCCGCCGCTTCGGCGGCGGCGCGCACCGCGCCGTCGGGCGCGGCGGCCAAGAGCCATCCTCCGTCGTGGGCGACCACGTCGACGGCCAGCGGCTCGTCGCGGTACGCCGCGTTGCGCGCCGCCTCCAAACGCGCCGCGGCGAGCCGCTCGCGCGCGGGCATCGGAGGGAGGTGAAGCGCTTGGAGGGTCGAGGATTCCGGCGCCACGCCCACGACGCACGCGCGCCGCAGCCACCCCTGCTCGCGCACCGCGGCCGCGATCGCCGCCCCAGGAGCCTTCTCGCCGTAGCCCCCGAAGACGACGCGCCTGACCTCGGCACCGGCGCGCGTGCGCTTCAGCTCGCAGAGGGCAAAGGCGCGCTCCCCGATCTGTAAACCGATCGGCAACGCGCCGCTGAGCCGCTCGAGGATCGACATGCACGCGCGAGTGCCCCCGTCGGGGAGCCGCTAGACCGTGTGGGCGAGCTCACTGGACGAGCTTGCCGAGTCCCTCCACGTCCTTGATGACGATGTGCGCCGTGCGCATGTCTATGAGCCCCTCGTCCCAGAACTTGTTGAGCGTGCGGTTCACCGTCTCGCGCGTGGTGCCCACCATGCTCGCCATCTCTTGGTTGGTGAGGCGCTGGGTGATGCGCAGTCCCTCGGGGACCTGCTCGCCGAATTTCTCGGAGAGCTTGAGCAACAGCGTGGCAAGGCGGCTGCGGATGTCCTGATAGGCGGAGGCGATCAGCTGATTGGCCTCGCGGAGGCGCTCGGCCAAAGCGATCACGAGCGACCGGCCGATCGAGGGGTTCTTGCCCAGCAGGTCGAGGAAATCGGCGCGCGTGATCAGGCCGACTTCAACGTCCGTGAGGGTCTTGACCGAGGCCGAGCGCAGCGAGGAGTTGAACAGCGCCATCTCCCCAAAGAAGTCGCCTTCCTTGAGGATGGAGAGGATGGTCTCTTTCCCCTCTCCCGTCATGCGCGAGACCGCGACCGAGCCCTTGAGCAGGACGTAGAACGAGTCCCCGGGGTCGCCTTCGTAGACGATGATCTGGTGCTTGGGCACGCGCCGGGTCTGCACGAGCTTACCGACTTCGGCGATCTGCTCATCGTCGAACTCGGCGAACAACGGGACCTTGCGGAGCACCGAGAGATCCATGCATTTTATCTTCTCCCGCGCCCCATGCACTCCCTGGGACCATTTGACGCTCTAGATGGGTCCTTCGGCGTACGCGAGCAGCAGGGACGTGAGGGCGCCCAGGGCGAGGAACGGGGCGAACGCGACGCGACTGCCGCGGCGCGCGCGCCCGAGCCCCGCGAGGGCGAGCGTGACGATGGCACCCCAGACGAACGCCGCGGCCAGCGCCCGCAGGCCGGCGCTCGGGCCGAGGGCGACGCCGATCATCGCCGCGAGCTTCACGTCGCCCAATCCCATGCCACGCCCGCGCGTTCCCGCGACCAGGAGCGCGAGCGCCGCCGCGCAGAGGGCGAGGCCTTGCGCCGCCGCGCTCGCCCGCCCCGCGAGGGCTGCGAGCAGCGCCAGGATCGCCAGCGCCGGGTAGATGGCGGCATCATAGACGTAACCATCGCGGGCGTCCGTCTGCGCCGCCACGGCCAAGGCCGTTCCCAAGACCGCCAGGGTCGCCGCCCCGGTCCACGCCTCCCCGCTCGCGGCGGCCGCGCCGAGAGCACCCAGTGACGCGCCCGCCGCCTCCGCCAGCGGCAGGTGCCGCGGGATCGCGCCGCCGCAGCGGCGGCACGCGCCGCGCAGCGCGAGATACGAGACCAGCGGCACCAGATCGTAGAACGCGATCCTCTCGCCGCACGACCCGCAGCGCGAGCGCCCCCGCCACGGCGCGCGCCCCTCGACCAGACGGTCGGCGGAGGCGGCGGCGAACGAACCCAGGGTCGCGCCCGCGGCCGCGCCGCATGCCCACGCGGCGATCACGGGCTCTCGTTCGCGCTTTCCGCGGACTGGAGCCCATTCGACGACGAGTAGACCAGGTATGCCGCGTTAGCCTGCACCTGCCCCGCCGTGGCTGGGTTGTCGCGGTCGGTGAGCGCGCGCGTGGTGGTGGGATCGTGGCCGCCCGCGTCCTCAATGATGTAGCGCGCGGGCGAGGTTCCGCCGGCGGGGACCACGCGCACCGTGTAGGGTTGATTGTTCGCCGGATCGATCGGCGTCTGCCCGAGGTAGTTCGCCGCGGGGGCGGCGCCGTTGGCGAAGAGCGCCGGCGTCACGGCGCCGCCGCTCGGGTAGGTTCCGTTGTCGGCGTAGTAGAGCTCCATCGCCGTCGCGATCTGCCGCAGGTTGCTCTCGCAGGCGGCGGTCACGCCCTGCGCCCGCGCGTGCACGAAGTTCGGGATGATGACCGTCGCCAGCACGGCGATGATCGCCACCACGACCATCAGCTCCATCAGCGTGAATCCGGGTGAGCGTCTCATCGCCACCACCTTTCTGACGGCGGCATAGTTCCCCGGCGGCGCGCGGGTGAGACGTCTAGGAGAGCTCCCGCGCCATCTTCCTCAACGCTCTGCCGAGCAGCCGCGAGACGTGGCGCTGCGAGCAGCCCAGATGCTCTCCCAGCTCCATTTGCGTACGGCCGGCGCCAAAGGTCGCCAGCACCAAGAGCCGCTCGCGATCGTCCAGACGCTCGAGCGCAAGGCCCAGCGCCACGCGGTCCGGCGTGGAGAGGCCCGCTGTCGAGATGTCGCGACGCCCCGAGAGATCTTCGGCGCGCTGAGCTCGGCGGCTCCGTTCGGCGGCTTCCACGTCGCATGCTGGCATGGAGAGCTCGTCGGCGACCTCGCGCAGCGTCGGCTCCCGCATCAGGCGCTGTCTGAGCGCCTCTCGCGCGCGCGCCACGCGCCGCTGCGCGACCTTCAGGCGCCGCGGCGGGCGAACTAGCGCCGTCGCGTCGCGAATGTGATGGAGCAGCTCGCCCACCACCATGCGCCAGGCGTAGGCTTCGAACGGAACGCCCGCATCCTCGCGAAAGTACTCGGCCGCCTTGATCAGGCCGAGGGCTGCGACCTGCTCCGCGTCATCGAGGTCGAGCGCTTCGCGGCGCAGGCGTACCGCCGCTCGGCGGCAGAGATACCAATAGTGCTCGACCAGAGCGTTACGGTCGCCAAGGGCTCGCGTGCGCAGCCAGCTCGCCAGAACCACCTCGCCCGCCTCCAGCCGGCGCGCTCCGCTAGGGGTCACGATCATCGCAAACTCCCGATGAGTGCATAGAGGGGAAGGAACACCGCCAGCGCCACGACGCCGACCACGCCGCCCAGCAGGGCGATGAGCACCGGTTCGATCAGCGTCGTCAGGGCGTGGAGAGCCGCATCGGACTCCACCTCGTAGAAGTCGGCCACCGCGTCGAGCAGAGCGTCGAGCGTGCCGGACTCCTCGCCGACGCGCACCATCTGCACGAAGAGCGGCGGAAAGAACCCGCCGGAGGTCAGCCGTTGCGCGAGGCTCTCGCCCTCCCGCAGGGACCGCCGCAGACGCCGCAGCACCTCGCCGGCCGTTGGGCTGCCCGCGCTCTGCGCCGCCAGCTCGATGGCATCGAGCGTCGGGATGCCGCTGCGCAGAAGCGCGGCGAGCGTTCGGGCCACGCGCGAGACCACCACGGCACGGCGGAGCCGCGCCACCACCGGAACGCGCAGCGCGATGCTCTCGAGCGCGCGCGAGCCGCGGCCGGACCTCCGCAAGACGGCCGCGAGCGCGCCGGCCGCGACCGTGGCGGCGAGAAGCGCTCCCAGCGCGCGCGGATCGCGGACCGCGTGGCCGGCCGCCAGCACCAGACGCGTCGAGGGCGGCAGAGCCACGGACATCTCCGCGAAGAGGCGGGCGAGGGCCGGCGCCAACGTGCTCACCAGGAGCACCAGCGAGGCCGTCGCGGCGACGGTCACCACGGCCGGATACGCCAGGGCGGAGACCACGCGTCCGCGCAGCGCATGCTCCCGCGATGCCACGTGGGCCGCGCGGCGCAGCACGTCGTCCAAGATGCCGCCGGCCTCCCCGGCGCGAATCATCGAGACCTGCACGGGAGAGAGCAACGTCGAGCGCTCGAGGGCCTGCGACAAGGGCTCGCCGCGCACCAACGCGGCGCGCATGCGCCCGATGGCCGCCGCCATCGCCGCTCCATCCGCCTCTTCTTCCAGCACGTCCAAGATGCGCAGCAGCGGCACGCCGGCGCGAACCATCGTCGAGAAGCTGTGCATGAAGCCAACGACGTGACGCCCCGAGAGCATGCCCGGGGCGCCGGCACGCAACGCTCCGGCCCGACGTCCGCCGCGCGGGCGCACGCGCACGGGGACCAGGGCACGCTCGCGTACCAGCGCCAACGCGGCGTCGGGCGAGGCGGCGTGGACCGTGCCCCTGACGCGCGTCCCGTCGCCGCGGCGCGCCACGTAGTCGAAGGCGAGACTCTCAGCCATCCTGCGCGTACCCCGCATCTCGCAAGACCGCACGCACCGTGGCGTCGTCGACGGCGCCGCGCAGCAGCAGCTCCTCGAGGTGCGCCGCGAGCGTCTGCATGCCGGCGGCTCTCCCCGTGGCCATCGCGTTGCGCAGTTGATGCGTCTTGCCCTCGCGCAGCAGGCTCCGGACCGCCGCCGTCGCCACCAGGATCTCGAACGCCGCGACCCTGCCCGTGCCCTCCGCCCGCGCCACCAGCCGTTGGTAGACGACGCCGGCCAGCACGTGCGCCAGCTGACGCCGCACGTGATCGCGCCGCTCCGCCGGCGCCAGGTCGACGATCCGCTCGGCGGCGGCGTCCGCGCCGCGCGCATGCAGCGTGGTGAGGACCAGATGTCCCGTCTCCGCCGCCGTCAGCGCCGTCTCGACGGCGGCCCCGTCACGCAGCTCGCCCAGGAAGATCACGTCCGGGTCCTCGCGCAAGGCGGCGCGGATGCCCTCGGCGGCGTCGCCGACGTCGACGCCGATCTCGCGCTGCGTGACCAATGCGCTGCGGCTGCGATGACGGAATTCGATGGGTTCCTCGATCGAGACGATGTGCCGCGGCTGCTCGGCGTTGATCGCGTCGATGAGCGCCGCCGCCGTGGTGGTCTTGCCGCTCCCTGTCGCCCCCGCCACGACGACCAGCCCACCGTGCAGCTGCGCGAACTCCAGGACGCGCCGCGGCACGCCGATCTCCGCGGGAGCCGGGATCGCCCCGCCCAGCGCGCGCAGGGCGATGCGCGGCCCGCCCGCGCGGTAGAGGTGCACGCGCACCGTGCCGAACTCCGCGTCCTCGATCGCGAAGTCGTCCCGCTCGCGCCCGCGCTCGGCGTGCGGCCCCCGCCGCCGCGCGAGCGCCTCGCTCACGCCCTCGACGTCCTCGGTGCTCAGGGGCGGCGCAGCGAGCGCCGCGATGCGCCCGTCGACGCGGGCCATCGGCGGCAGCTCCGGCGCGAGATGGAGATCGGAAGCCCGAGCGCGGAGCATCACGCGCATCAGCTCCCGCAGACGCATCTCCGCGAAGTCGATCGCCGACGCGGTCATCGGCCGTGGGTTCCGAGCTCGCGCAGATCGAAGAGCGCCGTGCGTCCGCCTCCGGCGCGCGCGACGAGCCGCTGCGCCAAGACGCAACGCAGCCCACCGCGCAGCACGTGCTCGTCCACGCCCAGGTCGCGAAGGCGCACCGTCGCTCCGTCGGCATCGTTGACGTGCAGGGTGGCCAGAACCAGATGGCCGGTGAGCGCGGCCGAGGCCGCCAGCTGCGCCGTCTCGCCGTCGCGGATCTCGCCGACGATCAGGACATCGGGATCCTGACGGAGCAGCGCGCGCAGAGCGACCCCGAACGTCATGCCGGAGCGCGCGTGCACTTGCACCTGAGCGATCTCGCCGATGCGCCGCTCCACGGGATCCTCCACGGTGGTCACGTTGCGCCGCTGCGGATCCAGCAGCGGGATCGAGGCGTAGAGGCTCGTCGTCTTGCCGCTGCCCGTCGGTCCGGCAATCACGACCAGGCCGTGCGGCGCGCGCAGCGCCGCTTCGTAGCGCTCCCGCAGCGCCACATCCATGCCGAGATCCTCGAGGGTGCGATGCCCGCCGTCACGGTCGAAGAGTCGAACCACGATCTTCTCGCCCCATACCGTGGGAAGCGTGGCGATGCGCGTCTCGAACGTGCGCCCGCCGCGCTCGAACGCGGTGCGTCCGTCTTGCGGCAGGCGCCGCTCGCCGAGGTCCAGCTCCGCGATCAGCTTCACGCGCGCGCACAGCGGAGTGAAGAGCTCCCCGGGCAGGCTCAGGTGTTGGCTCAGGGTACCGTCGATGCGCAGCCGCACGCGTCCGCCGTGCGGTTGCGGCTCCAGGTGGATGTCGCTCGCGCCGAGGGCGACCGCGCGGTCGACCAGCGCGTCGAGCGCCTCGATCGTGGACCCGCGCACCGGGTCCTGGGCGGCGCCGGGAGCGAGTCCCGGTGAGTTGAGCGAGAGGGTCGTTGCGATGGGGACACCCGCCTTCCGCCGCAAGGAATACGATCTATGGCTCGCTTGGTTTGAATGACTTGCCCCGGATGGTACAAGAGTGTCGCCCGTGCGTCAAGGGTGTGACCTGCGCCGCTTGTGTAAAGGCTCGGTAAAGCGACCGCCGACCTTCGCCTTTTGCGCGCACCTTGGTGCGAAGGTTCCTACCACGCAGAACGCGAGTGGCGACTGCGCCTTAGGCCGTCTGCGGGGCGACGGTCGCGCCGGTTTCGCTCGGATCGAGCGCCTCGAGCCCGCGCTTCGCCGGCTCGATGCCCCACGCGGCCACCACGACGATCTGCACCACCAGCAGCCCGATCATCAAGCCCAGCACGCCGGCAACGCTGTAGTGTCTGAACAGGTAGACGACGAGGATCGGCGTGACGACCGTGAAGCCGCGCCCGAGCATGTTGCAGAATCCGTTGGCGCGCAAGCGCACCTCGGTGGGAAAGAGCTCAGAGGTGTAGACGCCGTAGAGCAAGGCGGTCAGGATGTAGATGCCCACGATCAAGAAGAACCCGACGGTGAGCAGCAGCGCCGGCTCCTTCATGAACGGATAGATGCTGCCGAAGATGATCGTCATCACCGAGGCGCCGATGATGCACGCGCGCCGGCCCAGCCGGTCGGCGGTGAACGCGCCGATGGCGCAGCCCAGCGGCGACCCCAGCGCGATCACCAGCGCGTAGACGAAGGACGTGGTGAGGCTGAGGCCTTGCTGCACGAAGAACGTCGGGATCCAGTTGACGAACCCGAAGATCAGCGTGTTGACGGTGATCAGCACGACGCTGCCCACCACCAGGCGCGGCAAGAGCGCCGGAGTGAAGAGCGATGCGAGGGTCCAAGCGGGTGCGGGCGTCGCGGGGATGGGCGCAGGCAGCGCGCCTTTGGCGCCCACCTCTCGCTCGATGCTCTGCATGAGTGCCTCGGCCTCGTCGGTGCGGCCTTGGGACTCGAGCCAGCGGGGCGACTCCGGCAAGCTCTCGCGCAGGTACCAGACGATGAGCGCGCCGATGCCGGCGATCACGAACATCGGCCGCCAGCCGAGGGTCGGAATGATCACGCGGGCCCCGGAACGCCGCCCGCCCCCGGAGAATCATCTGCCGATGATGCCCTACCGCATGCGCACGGCGACGCCCGCGGACGCGCCGTTCATCCTCTCCCTCCACGCCCTCCCCCACGTGGCGGCCGTGTTGAGCGCGCCCACCGAGGAGCAGGTGCTCGGAGCCATGGAGAGCCCCGACCTCGGCAACCATCTCGTGGTGGACGGCGCAGACGCTCCGGTCGGCTTGCTGCTGCTGGCCGAATCCACCTCGTGGCTCTACGAGGTGCGGCGCATGGCGGCGCGCGACCAGGGGCGCGGCATCGGGTCGTTCGCGCTGGCATGGGCGCTGCACCACGCCTTCGTCGAGCGGCGCGCGCACCGCGTCTACCTGGAGGTCCATGCTGCGAACGCGCGAGCGCGCGGACTCTACGAGGCCCAGGGCTTCGTCCACGAAGGCACGTGGCGCGAAGGGGCGCGCAGCGATGACGACGGGCGTTACGAGGACCTCTGCGCCTACGGCATCCTCGAGCGCGAGTACCGGGCGCGGTCCGGATGCTGAGATTCCCGCGCAGCGCCCCGTGCCGAACGCCGTGCAGCTCGGAGCGGCGACAGCAACGCAAGCTAGAAGCCCCGATCCCTTGCGGGCCGGGGCTTCGACGTGGAGCGGGAGACGAGGCTCGAACTCGCGACATCCAGCTTGGAAGGCTAGCGCTCTACCAACTGAGCTACTCCCGCACGCCGGGCGCCCTTTGGCGCCGAGCCAAGCCGTCCCTGCCATAGGCACGCCGGGCGTCTACTCGAGGCTGGAGCAAGGGTTGCTGGTCGACGGCGTCGGGCCCTTGCCTTGATCGAGCGGCTCCGCCCGGTAGGCGGCGATCTTCCCGTCCCCGTCGAGCTTCATGCATACGAGCATCGAGCCTTGCGAGAACTTCGCCGCATACCCGAAGATCTGCGCTTTGGAATCGTCCTGCACCTGGTCGAGTCCCTGGAAGTCGCCCCGCGCGTGCATCTTGTCCGAGAGCGCGCCCACGGAGGCGCGCGTCAACTGAGGGCGGATGAGGGCATTGAAATCGTCGGCGACCGGCGAGATGTCGTTGTGATAGACCGCCTCGGTCACGGCGCTGGCCAGCTTCTGCTGGCTCGACGCATGAGCGCACCCCGCCGCCAAGGCAAGCACCAGCATCGGTACCATCGAGCGTCGCATCTTCATCTCTCCTTCCTACCCGTTCTCCCCGTCAACGTTGCCCAGAGACGGAAGCGGCGTGTCCCCGGTCACAGAGACACGCCGCCGTCGAAGATGGTGGGCAGGGCTGGATTCGAACCAGCGTAGCGCTTTCGCGCGCCAGATTTACAGTCTGGTGCCATTAGCCACTCGGCCACCTACCCGGGCCCACGAATCGGGATTCTACCACACGTCCCGGCGGCCTGCAACCACTGCCGCCCATGCGGCGGCTCGGCCGCAAAGCTAGCCCTCGCCCTTTCCGCTGCGCCCTGCCTCTAGCCGGTGTTCTTCGTGCGCTCGGCGAGCTTCGCCAGCGTGTTGATCACCCAGACCGCGATGACCGTGACCACGATCGCGTAGACGAAGAGGGAGGCCACGCCCGCTCCGGGCTTGAGAACCACCTTGAACAGCTCGGTGATGGCGGCGTTCCACGCCAGCGCCGCGATCAGGCCGAAGGCCACCGTCGCCAGTGAGATCATCGTGCTGAGATAGGTCTGCTTGCCGTCCATCTCTTCCCCTTCCGACACAGTAAAGAGAGGTACGGCGGGCGCTGACGCCCGCTCTTGGGGGGGTTCTTACCCGCGGTGAGGGAGGACAAACCGTCCGCTCGCCTTCTCCGCCCCGGGCGGCCCGCTCAGCGCGGCCGGTACGGGCGGTCTCTCCATGAGGCGATCCCGGCGGTCCGCCCTCGGATCGGGCGCCGGGCGTAGAACTTGACGATTCCGACGGCGTTCCACAACGCGACCAGTTGGCGAATACCGAGCTGCTCCAGCATCGAGGCCAGGAAGAGCGACCAGATGTCGTGCAGGCGGTAGGTCCGGTACGATACCTCGTCCAGCAGAAACGCCACCGCCATCTTCAGGATGGTCAGCGCGAAGACCATCGCCAGCAGGGCGATCTGCGCCTCCACCGAGAGGATCCCGAGCCACCCCGCCACGACCAGGAACGCCAGGCCCAAGAGGAGCCAGAGCGGCGCCAGCCACTCCGTCAGCACGATCGCCGGCAAGGCGAACCACCCGGCGATGCCGCTGAACGGCCGGAAGAGCAGGTTGCGGTGGCCGTGGATGGTCTCGGTGATGTGCCGCTGCCATCCGATGCGCTGGTCCCGCAACTCCGCCAGCGTCTCGGGCACCTTGGTCCAGCAGACGCCCTCCGGCACGAAGGCCACACGGTAGGGCCGGCGCCGCGCGCGCATGTAGTGGTGCACGCGCACCGTCATCTCCATGTCCTCCCAGATCGTGTTCGCGGCGAACCCCCCGGCGCCCACCACGATCTCCTTGCGCCACAGCCCGCAGGCCCCCGAGATGCTCATGAGTCCGTTGAGCGGCGCCCAGCCGAAGCGCGACGTGAGCGCGGCGCGCAGGTACTCCAAGACCTGGAAGCGGACGATCAAGCTGCGCGGCAGTTCCCGCTGCACGGGCACGCCGCCGACAACCTCGGCGCCGTTGAGGATGCGCAAGGCAGCCCCGCACGCTACCGTGCGCGCGTCCTCCAGGAACGGCTGCATCATCTGCTCGAGCGCGTCACCGCCAGCATCGGCATCGCGCCCTTCGACCCGGAGATCGCACGGCCCGAAGACATGCTGGCGCAGGCCGACTTGGCGCTCTATCGAGCCAAGGAGGAGGGGCGCGACCAGTATCGCTTCCATTCCGTGGACCTCGACTACCAGGTCCGCGAGCGCGTGGCCCTGGCGGATGATTTGCGGAAGGCGCTCGATCGCGACGAGCTGGAGCTCTATTACCAGCCCCAGGTGGAGCTCGCCTCGGGTGAGATCGTGGGGATGGAGGCCCTCCTCCGCTGGAATCACCCTACGCGCGGCCTACTCGGGCCTGCCGACTTCGTACCGATTGCCGAGAAGACGGGAAGCATCTTGGCGCTGGGAGAGTGGGTTCTCGACCGTGCCTGCCGGCAAATGAAGCTGTGGCGCGATGCCGGTATCGCTCCGCCGATCCTTGCCGTCAATCTTGCCATCGCCCAGCTCAAGAGCGGCCGGAAATTGGTCGAGAACGTCGTCGCGATGATTGCCAGATGGGGCCTCGTCTCCACGGAATTGGAGCTCGATGTGAGCGAATCCATGCTGGCCCACGCCACCTTGGAGCAGAACGACGCGCTGGAACGCCTTCGCCAGATCGGTGTAAGGATCGCGGTCGACGACTTCGGAGCGCAGTACTCCTCGCTCGACTGCCTCAAGACGTTCCACGTCAGCCGCGTCAAGATCCCGCGCTCGATGATCGGTTCTGCGACGAAGAACCCCGGCGATGCGGCGATGGTGCGCGCGATCATCGGCATCGCGCGCGAGCTGGACATCGAGGTCGTCGCGCAGGGCGTGGAGACGGAGGACCAGCGGGCCTTCTTTGCCTCCGCAGCGGCCACGGCGAAAGCACAAGGCTTCTACTTCAGCATGGCGGTGCAGGCTGACCGGGCCGCGGACCTCCTGCGGCGCCGGCGCATTCAGCCCGCCGCGCGTCGGTCCGCGTAGGAAACCGGACCGCAAGGCGGGCTGGAGCCGACGGCGAGAGTCGAACTCGCGACCGGCGGTTTACAAAACCGCTGCTCTACCAACTGAGCTACGTCGGCAACCACGACGCGTGAGGGCACTTCGTCCCCGCGTGCCAGGCCCCTGGCCGCCCGAACGCGGGCATCGGCCGAGCGACCCCGGTGACCGCGCTCACGGCGCAGCGCAACGTCAAGTTTATCACAGACAACCCCTTAAGTCCTAGATAAAAATAGGACTAAAGGGGAATCCGTACGGCCTCTTGCTTGTTCAGCAGGGCGCGACTCCCCCGATCATAGCCGCTCCTTGCCTGAAAGGCAGATCGCATGACCGTACGCCTCCTGCGCTTGACCGTCACGCTCGCACTCTGCGCGTCGGCCGCGGCCGTGCTCGGCGGATGCAGCGGAGGCGGCGGCGCCCCCGTCGTCTCCGCCGCGCCGGTGTCGGCATCGGCACCCGCGCCGACCGTCGCTTCCTCGCCCGGTACGGTTTCCACGGCTCGCCACTGGCGCCGTGTGGCCCAAAGCACGCCCTCCCCCACGCCGACGACGAGTCCGGCTCCGACGACCTCTCCAACGCCAACGGCGACTGCGACGCCAACCCCGCTGCCCACGCTTGCACCGACGCCAACGCCCGCTCCGGTAGTGGTGTCCAGCACCAGCGGCACGACCTACGACGGATGCCCCTACTTCACCGACGGAACCTTCACATCCAACGTGAGCTCCGTTGCCGCTATCTCTGCGAGCGCCTCCGAGATCTCGGCCACCGCGGCCGTCAACGACACGGCCTTCAACTTCTACGTTCCAGCGGACGAGCAGGTCAACGTTGCCACCAATGCAACCGCGCTCTACACCGTCAACCAGAAGGTCTCGTACCACTCGTTCAACTTCCAGGTCCCGTGGCAATCCGGCTACTTCATCGAGCCTCTCAGCGACGGTCACGCCACGGTGGTGCAGAAGGATACGTGCGCGCTGTATGCCTTCTACCAGGCCTCATGGAACGGGTCGTCCTTCTCGGCCTATAGCGGCGCCGAGTACAACTTGGACGGGGCGTTCGTGCCGCAGGGCAACGCCGACACGGCCTCCGGCATCCCCATATACGCCGTGGCGGTCAAGCCGGAGGAGATCCAGGCACTCTCGATTCAACACGCCCTGGGCTTCTCAGCGCCGGCTCATGCGCCGGCGAACCAGTACGTCTTCCCGGCGTCGAGCACGGATGGTTTGAGCGGCCCGTCGGGCGGGGTTCCCTACGGAGCTCGGCTGCGGTTGAATGCCTCGTTCTCGACGGCGGGCCTGGGCCCGCAGGCCACCGCCATCGCCAACGCCCTGAAGACCTACGGCATGTACCTCTACGATACCGGATGCTGCTACAATATCGTCCACGACGATGCCGTCGGCGGCCAAGCGAGTCCCTTCAACAGCTCCGACATCAACGGCCTGATGAGCAAGCTGCACATCACCGACTTCCAGGTGGTCCAGTGACGCCAATCCACTAGTCGGAGGATCGCACGAGCAAGCGAGGGACGCACGAGGGCGCCGATCCGCGGAGGATCCGCGCCCTCCTCACGTCAGCGCTCCACGGGGAGCCCGGCTTGGACCCACGCGAGCATGCCGCCGGCGAGGTTGAAGACGCCGTCGAAGCCTCGTTCGACCAG
>DATLUD010000028.1:0-17500 GCA_035533275.1 Candidatus Dormiibacterota bacterium
GCTGCCGCTGGCCATCACGTGGTTCGGGCTCGATTGGAAGACGGTGCTCTTCGTCATCGGGAACACCGTGTTCTTCATCCTGTTCTTCAACACGCTGGTCGGCGTGCGCGCCGTGCCGAGCGTCTACGAGCAGGCCGTCACCACGCTGGGCGCCTCGCGCTGGCGGACGCTGGTCGACGTGCTGGTCCCAGGGAGTCTGCCCAGCATCATCACCGGGGTTCGCCTCGGGCTGGGCTTCGGCTGGCGCGCGCTCATCGCCGCGGAGATGGTGGCGGCGACGCAGGGCCTGGGCTACATGATCGTCAGCGCCGCGAACGATCTGCGCACCGACGTGATCCTCGCCGGCATCTTGGTGATCGGGGTGCTGGCGTTCGCGCTCGACGCACTGGTGCTGGCGCCGGTGGAGCGCGCGACCATCATGCGCTGGGGCATCTACCAGTGAGCGCGCAGCGGCCGTGGTACCTGCACCGCACGCTGATCTTCATCGTGGTGATGCTGATGCTGTGGTGTGTCTGGGTCGTCTACTCCGGCGTCTCCGCGCACCAAAAGATGAGCGCAGAGATACGTGCCGAACTCGCCTCGGGCCGCCCCGTGAGCCTCTGGGTGGAGCTCCCCTTTGCACCCGAGGAGTTCCACATCAAGTACTTCCAAGCGCGCGGCACGCTTACCGGCGTGGAGGGAGACTGGGTCCACTTGCGCGACGTCGAGCCGGCGGCGGCTTGGTCGATCGCCCGCCAGTACTGGGTGCGCCGCGTCGCCGCCCATCGAGGAGGATCGTATGCCGTTCTTCAAGTTCGCTGATTTCGAGAGTGAGTACGTCACGCCCAAGTACTCGAAAGCCTTCGGCCCGCTCATCACCGGGTCGCAGGTGGAGGTGGGGCGGCTGCACTTCGGCAGCGGCGAGGGAGCCGTGGCCCACCAGCACCCGCAGGAGCAGGTGATGGTGGTGCTCTCCGGACGCATTCGCGTCGTGATGGACGGCGCGACCGTCGAGTGCGGCCCCGGTGAGGGATTCCTCGCGCCGCCCAACATGCTGCATCAAGTGACGGCCGTTGAGGACACCGAGGTGATCAGCTGCAAGGGCCTCGTCGACGGCCGCGGCCACCGGATATAGGGAACGCCAGATGTGCGTCATTCCAGCGTTGCCAAGCGGCTTATGTACCTGCAGTACACCGCGCCGCTTGGCGCCTTGGCCTGAACGCACATCAGACGTTCCCTGCGCAGTCGTCGGGAAAGATGTCGGTCTACGGCACTAGCAGGGGTTCTTCCGCACCCTGCTAGACTGGACGCGGGAGCGCCATGCGCGGACCCTCGCTGTAGTAGCCGGAGCGCGGCATGGCCGTCTGCCGCCCCGGTGCGCCTGCCACCTTCACGAGCTTGATCCGGCTTCCTCCGAACGCCGAGTCGCCCGCGATGGGATCGGTGAGGCAGACGTCCTTGAGGTAGCCGTCGACGGCCATCGCCGGATTGGGGACGAGGCCCTTGCCCCGTGCCGCTTCGCCCGCGATGCGTTGACCGTCGATCTCCACCTCGCGAGCGCCGTAGGCCCAGTGGCCATAGTGCCACGAGACGCCGGCGGATCCGGGGCGGATCCCCTCGAGAACCTTCACGCGTCCTTCGACACCCGCCGTTTGGCCAGGCCCCACGTCGAACCGGCCGTCGAAGCTCGGCGAGACGATGCGCACCCGGTCGCCTTCGGCGAGCGCCAGGCGGCGCGCATCGAGTCCGTTCAGGTAGATGAAGTTCTCCGGCATCAACGCCATCTGCGCGGCGTAGTTGGCCACCGTCCGCGACTGCCCGCCGAAGATCTCCTTGTACGTGAAGAGGTGGAGGTCGTACTCGGGCGGATAGTCGACGACCTTGCCGTCGAAGCTCTGCATGGTCTCGTACACGGGCACGCCCGAGAGGCGCTTGCCGGTAACCGACTGGATCCCTGTCCCCACCGGCTCCGCGTAGAGGTCGAGCAGCTTGCCCCATGCGTGCGTCACGAACGCGCCATGGTAGGCCTTGTCGGCGGCCTCGAAGCGGCCGCCACGGTTGATGACGTACGCGGTGCGGCGCCACTGGGGGCCGACCGCGGCTTGCCATTTCGCCTCGTCGAAGACGGCTGCGGGAAGATGACGTCGTGATTTGCGCAGGAGCTCGAGCTCCGCGGTGCCGGCCTCGGGCACGGCGTCGCCCGGTTTGTCGCCCCAGGCGACGTTCGCGACCATCTTGAGATACAAGTCCTCGGGGCGGCGGAATGCCATGCCGGAAGCGAAGCCGTCCTTGCCGTAGCCGGGGGCGCGCAGGCGCTCTGCGACTGCGAGCATCACGGCGTCCATGCTGACGGGCATCTCCTCGCCGCCGACCTTGACGATCTCCGGGACCGGCGCGACCACGGGCTGACGCAGCTTCATCGTCTTGGTCAGCGTGACGGGGCTGGTTCCCATGGGATTGCCCCAGCGCTCCAGGTAGCTCAGGTCGGGGAAGATGTAGTCCGCGTACATGCTCGTCTCGCCGATGACGATGTCGGTGGCGATGAACAGCGGAATCCTCTCCGTGTTCCGGAGCATCGCGATCTGCAGATGCCCCGCCGGAGCGGAAAGGGCGGGCGTCCCGTAGTGCAGCCAGAGGATCTTGATCGGATACGGGTAGCCGGCGATGGCCGCGGGGATGATCTCCTGGTAGACGTCACCGGTGAAGGGGAACCACGGACGCTTGGCCGGATAGCCGTCGCGCTTGAAGAGCGTTGAGGTCTCATACGGGCCGCTGGACTCGCGCGTGAGCTTGACGCCGAACGGTGTGAGGGCACCCGTGTGCAGAGTCTTGAGGTTGAACGGTTGCCCCGGCTTGTCGCCCATCGCGTTCCAGGATCCGCCGCCCGGCACCAAGCCGCCCCGGTGGTCGACGTTTCCGATGAGGTAGTTCAGCGCGATGATCGCCTGCGCCGAGTAGTAGCCGTAGGTGAGCTTGATCGGCCCGCGGTAGAAGTCGATCGCGGCCTTCTTGCCGTGAGACGTGAACTCCGTGGCGAGGTCGACGATGGTCCGGGCGTCTACGCCGCTCTCTTGGGCATAGAAGTCGAGCGGGTGCGAAAGCGCCGACTCCTTGAGGACGTGGAATCCCGAGGCGAGCTGCTTGCCGTTCACCGTCGTCGCGACGTCCAGGTCTCCGAAGACGGGTGTGGTCTCGCCGTTGGGGTCGACGGCCACGGGCTTGCCGCCCGCGAGCACGACGAACTCGTCCTTGCCGCCGACGCCGAGATCGGATGCGCGGGCCAGTTTCCCCGTCGCGACGTCGACGAGCCACGAGGCGTTGGTCCAGCTCTTCTCGCCGGACTCGACGGCGGCGGCCTTGTTGGCGTTGCGCAGGAAGGCCGCGTCGTAGCGCTGCTGCTCGATGATCCAGCGGATCATCCCCATGGCCAGCGCCAAGTCGCCGCCGGGCTTGGGCGGAATCCACCAGCCCTTCGCCGCGGTCTTGGAGAGCCGCGGGTCGATCACCGCGATCTTGAGCTTGCCATCGACGATGGCCTGCGAGAGTTGAGGGCTCATGGGCGTTGGGCCGAAGTTGGCTTCGTTGTAGCCGGTGCCCCAGAAGATCACGAACTCCGCTTGGGTGTAGTCGGGCTTCATGTGGTTGGTGCCCTTGTCCCAAGCGTACTTGCCCTTCGTCTCCTTCCATTGCGCGGTGGCATATTGGAACGCGACGTGGTGGGCCTGCTCGCAGATGGTCGTGTGGGCGTACCAGTTGACCGAGCCCAATCCGCCGAAGGTGAAGCGCTGCGCGTACACCTCGCGATCGGGGCCGATGCGCCCGCCTTGGAAGACGAACTGATTGTTCTTGGGACCGAGGTCGGGGTGCTCCGGATCGATCAGGAGGCCGAGGTGCTGTGAATACTTTGCCTTGAACGCCTCGACGGTCAGCTTGCCGGCACGAATCTGCGCGGCGTCGCCGGCCATGGCCTTGGAGAGCGCCGCATCGGTGAGGACGAAGACATCCTTGAAGCCGGGCACGACGCGGTCCTCGCCGGCGTCGGCGAAGAGCTTGCCGCCGTCGACGATCTCGGCCACGGCCTGCTCGAAGGAGATGCTCTTCCACTTGCCCGAGCCCCGTGGGCCGGCGCGCTTGAGCACCTTGCGCAGGCGGTACGGATCGTACTGGCTCTGGACGCCGCCCTGACCCTTGGAGCAGATGGAGCCGTCGACCTTGGCCGCTTGCGTGGCGAGCGCGTCGTACGAGAGCTGCGGCTGCAGGTTCATGGGGCTATACGGATTGCCGTCGATCTTGACCAGCACGCCGTCTTGCGTCTTGGTCTTCAGCGTGCACTGGGTGTTGCACTGGAGGCAGAGCCCATAGAGCACGTTCTCGGGCTGAGCGAGGACGTACGCGCTCTGCGCCAGCGCCTCGCTGGAGCCCGCTCGGGCGATGGTTCCGAGGATGTGTTCCCCTTGAGTGCCCAACAGGGCACCGGTTCCGACCAGCGCTCCGGCCTTGAGTATCTCGCGCCGGGTGACGTCCATTTAGACCACCTCCTTCCGGTTCAACTGATGACCGACCAACGGCAGATAACGGTAGCCGAGGTAGAACAGCGCGATGCCTACCGCGAGCACGCCCATCACAACCTGCCATTCGAAGAAGCTGGGCAGGTACGTATAGGAGAGGCGTTGGCCGATGGGATCGAGGTACGCGCTCTGCAGGCCCTGGAGCTCGGGGACGATCAAACCGGGAATCACGAGATCGAGCCGGATCGCGAAGAAGGTCACCGCCACGAGGGCGCTTGCCGTGCCGACCGCGACCACGCTCCTGGCGCGGGCCAGCAAGAGGATCGGGACGACGACGCCCAGCCCGATGTGGAAGATCCAATAGACGAACCAGTAGTGGCCGAAGAGTACCTGCAGAAGCAGCGTATACTCCGATCCGACGCCGTACCACATGGGAATGGAGAACTCGGCCCACTCGAACAGCGTATCGAGGATGATGAGTCCGAGCACGATCTTGCCCAAGAAGGCGACGAGGTCGCGCCACTCCTGGTCCTTGGCGGGCCAGAACACGGAGACGATGAACGTCATCAATGCACCGCCTGAGAGCAAGGCGCCCGTGAGGAAGAGGATGGGATACATGGGGCTGTGCCAGTACTCCCGAGCCACGATGGTCCCGAAGAGCGCGCCGACGCCGCCGTGAAAGGCGACCGCCAGCGGCACGCCGATCGCGCCCAGGATGCGGAGCTTGCGGTCGTCGGCGGCTACCGCCGCCGAGTCGAGACGGCGCACGTCGCGGCGCAGCGCGTAGTAGAGCTCACCAAGCAGCAGCACGAAGTACGCGGTGTAGAGCCAGACCATCCAGGCCATCATGGAGTGAAACTGCGGGCGCAGGAAGACGTAGAAGAAGCGCTCCATGTGTCCGATGTCGAAAAAGATGGTCATCAGCGCCATCACCAGGGTCACGGCCGCCACGTAGAGAGAGAGCTTGGCGATCCGCTCGAGCTTTTGCACGCCGAACACGTAGACGAGGCTCGAGAGGAGGAACGCGCCAGCCGAGAGGCCGATGAAGTAGATGTACGCGGCCACCCACATGCCCCACGGCACGTAGCTCGTGTATGCCGCAAGGCGGTGTCCGGTGAGCACGCGTTCGATGATGCCGGCACCACCCACGGCCGCCAAGACGATCCACAGCGCCCACAGGAGGGCCTTCCAAGACTTTCCGTTCACGTCGCGCCTCCTAGACCAAGTAGTAGACTTTGGGCTTGGTGTTGAGCTCCTCTTTGAGCCGCTGGGCGTTCGGGCGAGAGGCCATCTCGGCCACGAGCGAGCCAGGGTCGTCGAGGTCGCCGAAGAACGTGGCGCGTCCGATGCAGGTGGTCACGCACATCGGCAGCATCTCTTGCTCGAGGCGGTGGACACAAAAGGTGCACTTGCGCGCGTTGCCCACCGGACTCTTGGGAATGGGACCCTCGCCGCGCGTCCACTCGACGCCGTACTCGAAGTTCGGCTGCTCCTCGTATGCGTGCGAGGCATCGAGGGACAAGGCGCCTTCGGGGCCTTGCGCCGCGTCGTCCGTCCAGTTCTCGCCGAAGTCGAAGGTGCGCGCTTGGTAGGGGCACGCCGTGATGCAATAGCGGCAGCCGATGCAGGCGTTGTAGTCGATCTCGACGATGCCGTCGGGACGCTTCCACGTCGCACCCACGGGGCAGACGGGAACGCAGGGCGGATTGTCGCACTGCATGCACGGCCGCGGCAGGAACTTGCGGGCCACGTTCGGATACGTCCCGACTTCCGTGTCGATGACGGGGCGGTAGACGACACCCGGGGGGAGCTTGTTCTCCATGACGCAACCCACCGTGCACGAGCTGCACCCGACGCACTTGCGCGTGTCGATCACCATGCCCCAGCGGCGCTCGGCCAATGGTTTGGCGAGCGCGCGATGGAGATCGCGCTGCATGCGAATCAAGATGTCCTCGTCGGCCTGAGCGCTGACGGCGAACGGGGCGTGGGGAGTGGAGAAGATACCGGAAACGACTTTCTCGAGAAAAGCCGAGCGACTCTGGGCTCGGCGATCGGGAGACTCGTTCGACATGCCTTGCCTCCTTCGGGCGGCGCACACGGACGGGAGTCGTCCGCTGGGTCGACAAGGCGATCGTAGTGAGCGCGCGTGAAGCGTTCGGGAAGAACCAGCGAACGTTGATGCGAGAGCGATGCGGCGAGGCTGGTGCGTGCGACTCTTGTCGCTGGAGGTGTCGTCAGCCGCTCGTGCCGAGCAGGCGACGGGCAAGATACGCGGCGATGACTTCGATGTCACCGGCCTGGAAGTGCGGACGCTCGCCGGGTGCGGGTTCACCGCCGACGAAAGCGACGAAGGGCCCGGGCGGCGCGTCGCGATCGGTAGCGATGCCGTTGCGGCGAACGAGCACTTTCGGCAGTCCGGACGCGGAGAAGCCTTCGACGAGAACGAGATCGACGCCGGAGATAAGCGCGAGCGCGCTGCGCAGGACCGCGGCGTCGTCTTCCGGATATCGGCCGTCGGAGGCGATCGTGGGTACGCGAACAGCCGCACCCTCATGGCCCGCCAACAGCGTCACGCGCGCGCCCGCCGCGGCCGCGCGCTGGGTATCGGTGCCGGGCGCGTCGAGCGCGTCTTGATGGAAGTGGTGCTTCACGACGCCGACGGTTACGCCGAGGTGAGCAAGGGCCGGAATCAGTCGCTCGATCAGGGTCGTCTTGCCCGCGTCGCGCGCGCCGACGATGGCGAGGGCGGCGTGGAAGCCGGTGGCGTGCGACGGCGAGGCCGCGTGCGCGGCGTCGAGCAGATAGGCGGTGACGGCCGTGCCGAACGGGAGCCACTCCTGGTGCGGGCCGATCTCGAGCAGGGCGTCGGCTTGGGCACTCGACTTGAGGACCGCGCTATCTTGATCGTGCAGCGGGACGCCCCACGGACCGTGCGGTACGCCGCCGTCGAGGCGCGCCCAGAGATAGCGCGCTCGGCCGGGGCGCACGACGAGCTCCTGGGCCAAGCGCACGCGGAGCCGAGGCCGGTCGAGGCGGCGGTGCCCGGCCATCGCCAGGAGAGCGGGGCGGGCAAGGACCTCGAAAGCCACACGGCAGGCTGCCGGCGTTCCGGGGAGGGCGAAGACGGGCACCTCCGAGAGCACGCCGAACGAGGCGGGGTGGCCTGGCTTGAGTGGGGCCCCCTCGAAGGCCATCCGCGCTCCCAGAGCGCGAAGCACCGGGCGGATGTAGTCGCGCTCCCCGACCGATGCGCCGCCGCAGGCGATGACGAGATCGCTCTCCGTCGTGGCGTGCCGCAGCGCTTGCGCAAGCGCTTCGGGATCGTCCGGTACCGGGCCCAGAGAGATCGGGATGCCCCCCGCCAGCGCGACCTCGACGGCGATCGCCGCGGTGTTGCTATCGCGCACCCGCCCCGGGCCTTGCGCGGCATCGGGCCGCACCAGCTCGTCACCCGTGGCGATGACGGCCACGCGCACCGCGCGATGGACGGGCACGCGGTCGTAACCCAGAGCGGCGAGCAAAGCCGCGTGGCCGCCGTGGAGCACGGTGCCCTCAATGAGGAGCGTCTCGCCTCGGCGCGCGTCCTCGGCGGCCGGAAAGACGTGGCGTCCCGTCGGCACGGGGCGGTCGACGAGCGCGCGATCTTCGTCGAACCGGAGCAACTCTTGCTGGATCACGGCATCGGCCCCGGAGGGAATCGCCGCACCCGTTGCGATGCGCGTCGCGCAACCCGGCGGCAGCGGAGCGGCCTCGGCGTCGCCGCAATACGCCGATCCGACGACGCGCAGGACGGCGGGTTGGCCGGGCGCGGCGTGGGCGACGTCCGCGGCGCGCACGGCGATGCCGTCCATGGCGGCCCTGGCGAATGGCCAGCAATCCTCGCCCGCGACGACGTCGCGTCCCAAGACGCGGCCGGCGGCGTGGATGAGTTCGACATCTTCTGAGCGAGGTAATGGAACGGCGGCGAGGATCATGGCCCTCGCCGCCGCCACCGATGGTGCCGGGCAGCCTTCGCTCCGGCCCGCAGACGTCACGTGGTGACGACGTCCATCGGCTTGAAGGAGACTCGCTTCATCGACGAGGGCGCGGGTGCCACGCGCTCGATGCTCGCGTAGGTTCCCTTGTAGTAGGGGATGTTCGTCTCCGGATCGATGGTCGGGGTGACAACGAAGTCCGCCGTGCCCCTCACCTGGGCGAAGAGCAGGAACGGCGCCCCCGGCTTCACCGTGTCGGAGACGTATGCCGTGCACGTGATGCTGGCGTAGTCGTTGTGGATGCGCAGCACGTCGCCGCTGGAGACGCCCAGCGACTTGGCATCGTGCACGTTGAGTTCCAGAAACGCACCCGGCGTGCCGCCCCAGCGTTGCGCGATCACGGGCTTGCGCCACGTCTCGTAGCCGGTCTGCCACATGGCGTCGAAGCGGCCGTTGTTGATGAGGTACTTGTACTTTGCCCTCTGCCGCGCGACGTCGGGAGGGAGCGGGGGTTGCTTGGCGGGGATGAATGCGGTACGTCCACTCGGACGAGCGAATTTCCCGTCCTCGAAGAGGCGTACCGTGCCCCGGCGCTCGCCGTTGACCACGTTGATGGGGACCTGGATGCCGTTGATCCCCTTGCTGAGGATGAACGCGTGGTCGAGAAACGAGATGTCCTCGGGGTCGAACGTCGGCTTCGAGCTCTGCGGGAGCCCCTCGACCGGCTCGCCCTGCCGTCCCGCCGCCGAGGCCCGTGCCCCGTCGAGGAAGACGTCCGCCGGCGTCTTCCAATCGTAGCCGGCGAAGCGGTCGGCGAGCTCCTTGTGGCCGTCGGCCTCGAGGAGCGCTTGGATGCGACGGGCGGCAAGCGCCATGATCTCCCAGTCGGGCTTGGCCGCACCGGGAGGATCCATGAACTTCTGGTAGAGGCGCATGCGCCGTTCGCCATTGATCGAGGTCATGTCGACCTCGAACTGCGTGGCCGCGGGAAAGACCACGTGCGCGCGCTTCACCGATTCCGTCGGATAGATGTCCTGGCCGACGATGAAGAGGCCGCCGCGGTCCAGCGCATCGATGATGCGTTTCACCCGCTCATCGATCGATCCGCCGGCATCCATGGCCTGCTTGACGGAGGCGCCGCGCTCATCCATGAACTTGGCGATGGACGAGGAGTTGGGCGCCGTCTGGATCGGGTTGCAGCCGATGAACCACCACATCTTGGGTCCCTTGCCCTCGGCAAGGAGCTGCTCGACGTAGACGCCTGGGCGTTTGCCCGGATACGGCGGGCGCGCGTACCCCTCTTGGTGGCCGCCCAGGCGCGCGCAACCGGTTCCAGGCTTGCCGAGATTGCCCGTGAGCACCGCGAGGTCCACGTAGGAGGCGATGACCTGGTAGTTCTTGATGCTCCAGATCGCGCCTTTCTCGTAGTGGAAGAGCGTCGCGGGCGCATGGCCGCCAATCGGCTTGGCGATCCACTCGGCCGCCTTGAGGATCTCCGCCTTGGGCACGCCTGCATCGCGCTCGGCTTCGCTCAGCACGTCCTCGAGCGACCGGTGCTTGCCGATCACCTCCTCATACGGCGCCACGCTCTCCGCCTCGACGTGGTCGCGGATGAACGCCTCGTTCTCCCAGCCGTGCTCCACGATGACGCGCGCGATCGCGTTCATCAGCGTGACGTCCATCCCCGGGTTCACTTGCATATGCAGGACGCGGTCGGCTCCGGCGGCTGCGCGAGCCGAGGTGACGGTGACGGTGCGGCGCGGATCGACGACGATCATGCGCCCGGGGGCGACCGCCTTTCCGGGGTAGTGCTGCTTCTTCTTGTTCTCGGTTGAGCCCTGAAGGTTGGGCACCATGTGGTTCAGGTAGTAGTTCGTCTGATCGGAGTAAGGGTCGGCGCCGAAGATGACGATCGTGTCGGCGATCTCGGCGTCCTCGTACGCGATGTTGAGCTCGGGGATTCCCATGTCCCGTGAGGCCATAGGCTCGCCGAAGACGGTCGGCCGGTTATGGACCGTGGCCATCGTCGTGCGCACGCTGTGATAGAAGAACTTGCCGGTGGACCACGTGAACTCGTAGCCGCCGCCCTGGCCGCCGTGGTCGGCGAACTTGACGCCGATCGCATCGGGACCGTCGCGCGTCAGCAGCTCCTTGGTGACGCGCGCGACAATCTCCACGGCGTCTTCCCACGATGCCTCTTGATGCCCGTGCGCCCAGACCAGCGGATGATTCAGGCGATCGGCGGTCGGCCCGTGCGAGCGATAGACGCTCAGTCCCATCGTTCCGCCGCGCACGGAGTTGAGGCCGCTGTTCACCACGCACGTGTCGTCGGGGATGATGGCGACGTTGTAGGAGCGCCCGTCCCGGTCCTCGACTATTGAGTGCATCGACGGTGAGATCCAGTGCGTGAGATTCGGATTGCGCAGATCGATTCCGAAGGCGTTCTGCTTGGGTGATGCGCCGCCGCGCTTGCCCAGGGGCCACTTGTAGACCTTATAGCCGCAGCCCACGATGCAGTACTTGCAGCCCGTCTGGAACTGCTGCGCATCGGCCGGCGGCACCGGAATCGAGATGGGGTCCGGCTGCTTGCTGGCCATCAGAGCACCCCGTCCTTTCTCGGCTCGTTCGAGGAACGGCCATAGATCAAGCCGTGGACGCCGACGGCGGTGAGCTCGTCGGTCTTGGCGTCGTACGCTAGCTCGATGCGGGGAAGATCGGTGGTGGCATGGCCGATGATCATCTGCCCGTCCTTGGCCGGATCGTACGTGCTCCAGTGGCAGGGGCAGACGAAGATCTCGTCCTTCGCGTTGTAGCCGACCGGACAGCCCTTGTGGACGCAGAGCTGGCTGTACGCGACGATATCATGGTGGGGACCGGCGCCGTACGGAACCGGCTCTCTGAGGCGAACCGCGATCGCGGGAGCACGCGCGTCGGGGTAGGCGAATGCGACGGGCTTACCGACCAGAAACTCCCCGGCCTTGCCGACGGCCTTGCGTGGGGCTTCTGCGGCGCCGGCCGGGGCCGCCGCTCGAGCGGCGATTCCCGCGGCGGCGATTGCGCCGCCTGCGCCGAGGAGTGAGCGCCGAGAGATCGGCATCGGACCTCCCTTCCCCCCGAGGGGGCGTCATGATCGCGAATGCATAAGCCTCTATTTCATTGATGCTTATTGATCAATTCGCGGGCTCCTTCCGGGCCGAGAGGCAGCCGAGAAGAGGCCTCGAACTACGCTGCGTCATGAACAAGCAGGCGCACTCCAAGCGCATGGTCGCCGCGGTCTCCTCGATGGCGCGAGTCCTCGGAGATCCGACCAGGCTGGCCGTATTGGCCTATCTCGCCCAGGGCGATGCGTGCGTCTGCGACATCGTCGACGCCCTCGGAGTCTCCCAGCCGCTGCTCTCCCACCATCTGCGTGCGCTCAAGGAAGCGGGACTGGTGCGGGACCGACGTGCCGGGCGCTGGGTATACTACGCGCTCGTGCACCAGCCGCTGGACGTGATGACCTCCTTCATCGCCGAACTTCAGGCCGGGTTCCCCGCGCGACGCAGAGACTGCCGCTGAGATGAGCGAAGTCGATCGAGACAATCGCGTGAAACACCCAATGCCGCTGGCGGCAGAAGCTGGCTTCGCCTTGCTCTACGCCGTGACGTCGGTGCCGAGTGTGGACGGCGTCCCGGCGGGGCGGCCCGAGGCGCGCGCACTGCCAACGGAGGCGTCGAGCGCGTATCTGGACGCGGTGGATCGCATCACGTCACGCCTACTGGGAGAGGCCTATCGGCGTCTCCACCGGATCGTGCGGCATCCCGTTGCGCGTGTCCATCTCGATGCGGGGGGCGAGACACCTCTCGACGCCGACGTCTATCTGGCCGTGCACTCATCGGGCGTGGCGGTCTGGGAGGTGTGGATTCCGGTTGGGCGTCAGCCCTTCAACGCGGAGCGGTGGAAGGGCTGGCTCGACTTCGATACGGCGGGCAGCGTTGCCGCCCGCCTTTGGAGTATCCTCGCCGGAACGGCGGACGACCCGCAAGACGAGCCGGCTCGACCGGAGTTCTACCTGCCGTTCAGCGTGGTGCGGGTCCCGGATCACGAGCTCGAGGACGTCGTGGAGCGTCACGGGCCCGAGATCGTGCAGCTGCTGCAACTCGGGCCGTCGCGTCAGCCGTTGAAGGCCACGTACGTCGCCGAGGTCCTCGATGGAGACTTCTGCCTGCACCAAGGGGGCATCTCCTTGCTTGGTCGGCGCGGTGCGGTGGACGTCCACGCACCGGCTGATCTGCCGGGCGCGCTTCCGCCGCTGGATGCCGTTCCGTTCCTGATCACCCTGGAGATGCTGGTCCTCGAGCGCGCCGTTTTGCGGGCGCTGCAACACCGTCTCACAGAGGCGCTCAGCGAGGGAATCGAGGATCTCGTGATGCTCAAGCAGCAGGCGCTCGATGCTCTCGAGGAATACTACGGCACGCTCACCGTCACCAACGCCTTCAGCGCAAAGGCGACCAGGCAGGGGCAGGAACTGCTTGGCGTCGATGATCTCTACGACTCCGTCGTGGACCGCATGGAGATCGTCACGTTTGCGATCACCACCAATTATCAGCGCAACAGCAACCTGCTGACGTTCTGGCTGACCATCGTCTTCGGCGCGGTCGAGACGGGGAGCCTCGCGGCGGTCGTCGCTACGTGGTACTACCACGAGCATCTCCTCATGGTCCTGGCCTGGACGCTGGGCATGACGATGCTCACAGCCTTTGTGATCATCATGCTCTTGAGGTCAAAGGCGCGCTAGAGCGCCGAGAAGGGGACGACCCGCGAGGCATCCGGCGATCGGACGACCGTCGAACCGGATGGCGGGCAATCGCCCATTCCCAGCTTTTTCCCATCGCCACGGTATCGTATATGCGCTTCCCTAGCGGGGCGGCGAGTGCACGGTCTTTGCGGAGGGTGAGGGATCGTGGCGGGAGCGTGGCGGGCGCGGCTGACGCGCGCGGAATTCGCGAAGCGCGTGGCGGCGTTTGGTGTAGCCGCCCCGCTGTTGGGCGCCGCGGAAGCGGAAGAAGATGGGCGCCTCGCGGTGGCGCCGTCCTCGCGCGGCCCTCTGATCACGCCGGTCGAGCAGACGTTCGTCTATTCGCAGATGCGCTCACCGCCGGCCCCGGCGCTCTCGCCATCAAGCGGAGCGATCGCGCTGGACGGCCTCGTGCGCAAGGCGACCTCGTTCGGCTACGGAGAGCTGCGCGCGCTGCCTCACGAACGGCGGATTCTCACCCTCGAATGCTTCGTGAATACCGCAGGCGGGCCGCTGATCTTTACCACCGAGTTCGAGGGCGTGCCGCTCGCGCGCCTTATCGAAGCCGCCGGCGTGCGGGACGACGCCGTCTCCGCGCTCGTGGAGACCGTCGATGGACACCCGCCGTTCCTGCTGCCCCTCACGGAGCTGCGGCGTCCCGGCGTGGTGCTGGTCTCGCGCATGGGCGGTGCGGAAGCGAGCCTGGCCCACGGCGGCGCCTACGCGCGCCTGATGATTCCCGGCGCCGGCGGCAACCATCTCCCCAAGTGGGTCACCAGGATCTCGTTCGTCGACAAACACGCTCCTGAGCACCTGGCGCCGCCGATGGCCGGGTTCCTCGCACCCGCGCCCCCTGAGGCCGTGGCCGTGCTCGGCGGCATCACGCTCACCGGGTACGCCTTCTCGGGCCCCGAGTACGTGGGCGCGGTGGAGATCAGCACCGACGACGGCAAGACGTACCAGGCATTCCCGGCGCTGCCGCAGCCCGATCCCAACGTCTGGGTGACGTGGGCGCTGCGCTGGCAGCCGCCGCGCCGGGGCTTCTACGTGCTGCGCTTGCGCGCGGCGAGCGCCTCCGGGCGCAAGCAGGAGACGCCGGGCGTGCTGGCCGTGGAGGTGCGCTGAGATGGCCGCGCGGAGGCGGCGGAGGATCCTCGTGCTCGACGCGCTCTTCTTCGCGTTGCTGCTGCTGGAAGTGGATCTCGGTCATCAGCCGGCTCTGGCCGGCGGCGCGCCGGGCCTGGCGTTGGTGCCGGTCGTCACCGTTCCGCTGGCGCTGCTGGCGCTGGCTTGGGCATTGCTGCGGCCGTCGGCGCCCTCGGTCGCGACGTTGCAGGCGACGATGGCGCTCCTGGGCTTGGTCGGGATCACGGGCTTCTTCGCCCACTTGCAGGCATCGGGCGTGGGCTTGGCCACGCTCTCGCGCCTCTTCGACCCGGGAACCTGGGAAGGCCCGGCGTGCCCGAACTGGCCGATCGCCATCACGCTTGCGGCGGTGCTGGGGGCGGTGGGCGCGCCCGGCGCCGCGACGGCTGAGAGGAGCGCCGACGAGCGGGCGAGCGCGGTGCTGGTCGTGCCGGCGTTTGCCCTCGTGTTGCTCTCGGTGCCACTCGTCCTCGTTCCGGTCGCGACCGGACTCGGTTCCACCGCCGTGGTGGCGGGATGCCTGCTCTTCATCGCCGCCGTGGCGGGTGAGGTCTCGCGCGGCGCGCGGAACCGGGAGGCGCTATGAGATCGTCCTTCATGCTGACGCTGCTGGGGGCGCTCGCGGTCGTCGCCGCTGTGTTCTTCGGCGTCTACTCGCTTTGGCATCGCGGGGAGGCGGCCCGCGCGGCGGCCATGGGAGTCCCCTACACGACGTTCAACGTGGTGACGCAACACGCCCTGGATCGGGGCTGCGAGGCGTGCCACACGGATCGCCTCGCGAGCGACCTGAACTCGCTGGTCGTCCCACGCGATCATCCGATCATCCACGGCGAGTTCGTGACAAGCTACGGCATCGCGATGCGCGTTGAGGACTGCCTGCCGTGCCACGGCGAGCGCACGACGCTCCCATTCGCCGAAGACATCCACGCTCTCCACCTTGGGTCGACCGCCTTCGCGAACATGGGCGGCTCGTGTGAGTCGTGTCATGCCACCGTCAAGGGACAGCTCGTTCTCTACGACGACGAGACGCGCTACGCGTTGATGAACGGCATCGTGGAGATCCCGACGCCCGTGGTCTCGAAGGACGTGAGCGGCGACGTCTCCTCGTGGCTCGGCCGGCCGCGGTCGCGCTCGCCGGGGTCGTGAGCGCGATGGCGGCTCGCTCGTTGGTGCTGGTGACCCAGCTGTTACTCGGGGCGCTCTTGCTCGAGGTCTTTCTGTACCACCCGGCCACGGCGCTGCAGCGCGACGCGTGGGCGCGCGTGCCGCTGGAGGTGGCGCCGGCGGGGATGGCGGGGGCCTCGTGGCTGCTGCTCTCCCGGGGCAGGCTTTCCACGTGGCTCTTCGGAGCGGCGTGCGCGGCGACGGTGCTGGTGGGCCTGGCGGGGACGGCGTTTCACGTGGCGATCCACGCGTCCGATGTTGCCGCGCTGCTGGAGCGGAGCGCATGGCTGGGAAACCCGCCGACCCTGGCACCGCTGGCCTTCGCGGTGGCAGGCCTGCTGGGACTCATCGCGTTGAGCGGCAGCGGGGCGCAACAGGCGCGACGCGCGTGGGAGGCGGCGCGGGCAATCGCACCGGCGCGCGCCCTGCACGCGCTTGCGCTGACGGCCTCGCTGGCCGCGTGGGGGGCGGCGCTGCGGATTCCGCTCGCCGGCGCCGCGGCGGCTGCCGCAATCACAGCCGTGTCGCTGACGCTCGCGGCCCTCGCGGGGGAGTGGGTCGCGCTCGGCGCGCGGGCCGCGCCGCGGCGCTGAGGCCTGACGTTCCTCAACGCTTCCCAGGCTCTTCATATACTCATTGCGTCAACGCAACGACGGACGTCTCCGCACGGAGGGGTGACGATGAACGTTCCTCGGTCGGCTTTCTTCAAGATCTGCGGCGCGGGCCTGGGTACGACGAGCGCGGCGGCGCTGGGGCTGGCCCCCGCGGACGCCATGGTGGACGTGCGCGAGTTCAAGTTGGCTCGGACGGTCGAGACGCGCAACACCTGCCCCTACTGCGCCGTCTCCTGCGGCCTCATCATGTCCAGCAGCGGTGACGGCGCGAAGAACGCGGTCTCCGACATCATCCACATCGAGGGCGACCCGGACCACCCGGTCAACCGCGGCACGCTCTGCCCCAAGGGCGCCGGGCTCATCGACTTCGTGCACAGCGAGAGCCGCCTGCGGTATCCGGAGTATCGCGCACCCGGCTCCAGCAGCTTCCAACGCATCACCTGGGAGGAGGCCTTCGACCGCATCTCCCGGCTGATGAAGGAGGATCGCGACAAGAACTTCATCGCGAAGAACGAGCGCGGGGTGACGGTGAACCGCTGGGTGAGCACCGGCTTCCTGGCGGCCTCGGCCTCCACGAACGAGGCGGGCTACCTGACCCAGAAGGTCGTACGAAGTCTGGGAGCGCTCGCCTTCGACAACCAAGCGAGGGTTTGACACGGCCCCACGGTGGCGAGTCTCGCCCCCACATTCGGCCGCGGCGCCATGACCAACAACTGGGTCGACATCCGCAACGCAGACCTCGTGCTCGTGATGGGCGGCAATCCCGCCGAGGCGCATCCCTGCGGTTTCAAGTGGGTCACCGAGGCCAAAGCGCACAAGGGCGCCCAACTCCTCGTGATCGATCCGCGCTTCACTCGCACGGCGGCCGTGGCCGACCGCTACGTGCCGATCCGCACCGGAACCGACATCGCCTTCCTGGGCGGCGTGATCAACTACCTCTTGTCGCACGACAAGATCCAGCACGAGTACGTCAAGGCGTACACCAACGCACCGTTTCTGGTGAACCAAGACTACGGCTTCCACGACGGACTCTTCACCGGCTACGACGCCGCAAAGCGCTCCTATGCCAAAGGGACGTGGTCGTACCAGATCGGAGCTGACGGCTACGCCAAGGTCGATCCCACACTGCGTGATCCGCGTTGCGTCTTCAACCTGATGAAGGAGCACTACGCGCGCTATACGCCCGAGAAGGTCAGCGAGATCACCGGGACGCCGGTCGATCAGTTCACCAAGGCGTGCGAGCTGATCGCCTCGACCAGCGTCCCCAACCGAACCATGACGATCATGTACGCCCTGGGCTGGACGCAGCACACCGTCGGATCGGAGATGATCCGCACC
>DATLUD010000029.1:0-61956 GCA_035533275.1 Candidatus Dormiibacterota bacterium
CATGGATCGCATCGGTGAAGCGCTTGGCGTGGCTTCCTTCGTCGAGGACGGCGTAGTGCGCGAAGCGCTCGACAATCGCCGCGTTTCCTACCGAGACGCGCGAGCCGGTTCCGCGCGCCGGCATCGTCACGGTGGTGACGCGGCGGCTGCGGCCATCGGCGAATGCGCACTTGGCGTCATTGATCCCGGTCGCCACGTCGGCGAGGACGTCGCACTCGTCATCGGCCATCGTGAGGATGAGCGAGCGCTGCTCCGCATTCGTGATGCACCCATCGCCCACGGCGATGCCGATGCCCGTGGCGAAGCGCTCGTCGAGGGATTCGCGGCCGAAGCCTGAGCCGATCAGCTGAATGCGGTCGCCAGGCGTCAGTTCGCTCGCGGGTACGTCGCCGCGATTCACGGTCCAGACCTTGTGGTCGGCGGTGAGCTTGAGCTCGTAACCGGCCTTCGTGCGCAGACGGAATACCGGCTTCGTACCCGTCGGGAAGATCTTGTTGACGAAGTGGGGCTTCCCATCGGAGCCGATGACAAAGGCAGACGTACCGACCAACGAGTCGATGCGCCGGAGGCCGTCAGCCGTGGCGACCAGCGTATCGCCCGTCACGCACGGATTACTGGCGTTGATGCGGCCGTCTTCGGGGCAGGTGTGCCACTCGTTGATGGTGGTGTCGTACTGCACGCCGGGGTCGGCGCACTGCCACGCCGAGACGGCGATCTTCTCCCAGAGGTCGGCCGCCTTCACGGTCTTGGCGACGCGGCCGTCGGTGCGGCGGCGCATCTCCCAATCGGCGTCGCGGTCGAGCGCCTCGAAGAAGGCGTTGGGCACGCGCACGGAGTTGTTCGAGTTCTGTCCCGAGACGGTGCCGTAGGCCTTGGAGTCCCAGTTGGTGTCGTAGGTCTCGATCTCCAGGCTCTTGTAGCCCTGCCGCGCGAAGTCGAGCGCATACTGCAGGTTGGCCTGCGGAATGCCGGCGCCCAGCGCCGAGCGCATCGTTTTCTTGAGGCCCGCGTTGAGCGTGGGATCCAGGCGCGCCGCCTCGGGCACGGTTTCGTCGTTCGCGGCGGCCATGATGGCGTTGAGGTGCTTCTGGCAGGCGATGGAGCCGGCCACGAGGTCGGAGACCTTCTGCTCCTCCTTGACCTTCCAGAGGATGAACTCTTCGGCGTCGGGGTGGTCGAGGTCCAGGCAGACCATCTTGGCGGCGCGGCGCGTGGTGCCGCCGCTCTTGATGGCGCCGGCCGCGCGGTCGCCCACGCGCAGGAACGACATCAAGCCGCTGCTGGTGCCGCCGCCGGAGAGCTTCTCTCCCGCGCTGCGAATGGCGGAAAAATTCGTGCCGCTGCCCGAACCGAATTTAAAGATGCGCGCCTCGCGCACCCAGAGGTCCATGATCCCGCCCTCGTTGACGAGATCGTCGCTCACGCTCTGGATGAAGCAGTTGTGGACGACGACGTTGTTCGTCATGAAGGCGTGGCTCTCGGTCTCGATGTCGTAGACGTCTTCGTCCGCGACATAGTCGATCGACTCGATCACGACGTGCTCGTCCGCTTGCTCCATGGTTCCCGCGCGGAGGGCTCGACGCCGCTGATTGGCGGCATGCACAGGCGCCGGCGCCGGAACACCGGCCATGTGGCGCTGCAATACTCGCATCCCCGGCTGGAGCGCGGCCACGGGCAGCCATTTCATGTCGTCTGCCGCGAGCACCAGGTGGTCGGCCGTGGCTTCGATGTAATTGCCATTGACCAGGCGGACGCGGTAGACTGGCTTGACTCCGTTGTGCTTGACTGCGACCACGCGGGTGACGCCCTTCGCATCATAGACCGGCAGGCCGACCAGGTTGCGCGTGACGATGTCGCCGATCGGCACGGGGCCGTCGGGCGTGGTCACCGGCGCGCGATACGGGAGGCAAGCATGCGGTGCCGGGTGCTCGTAGGCGTTAGCGGAGCGCGTCAGCTCGCCGCTCATGGGGTCGACGAAGTAGTGCCCCTGCGGCGGCCCCTCGATGCCGTATGCCCAGTGGAGCCCGGTGTTGAACCACTGCGGGCTGTTGGGTGCGCCGATCTGGAGCGCCAGCATCGCGCACATCTCTTCATAGAAGGTCTGCGCGTCGTCCTCGGTGTCGAAGTAGGCGTGCTTGAAGCCCCAGTACGCCCAGGTGCCCGCGAGCCGGTTGAAGACCTGGCGCGCGTCGGTCTCGCGGCCGAAGTGCTGCTCGCGGGGGAGCTGGGCCAGCCGCTCCTCGTCGGCTGCCGACCGCCAGAGCCACTCGGGAACGTCGTCCTCGGGGACCCGCTTGAGCGCAAGCGGGACGCCCGCCTTCCGGAAGTACTTCTGCGCCAGGATGTCCACGGCCACTTGCGTCCAATGCGCGGGCACGAGGATGTCCTTGGCCTCGAAGATGGTGGAGCCGTCGGGGTTGACGATCTTCGAGGTCCGGTGCTCGAAGGTGACCCGGGCGTAAGGCTCGCCCGGCGAGGAGTAGATGCGGCTGAGCTTCATGCGTGTGCCTCGTTCCCAATGGCTGGAAGGGTTAGGACGAACTCGCCCCGTGGGGGCGACGAAGCTCCCCGTACCGAAGCCTTCCTAGCTTCGAGGGGAGCCGAACACTAGATATTGTACCCCTAGGCTCCGGAGAACACAAGATATACGTGCATCACACATACGTTCGATTCTGCGGACAGGTGCTCCGTTCGGGCGGAACGTGGGGTAGGCGCCCCGTGTGATAGGCTTGGCCGAAGTCTCTGTGGGTGGCCTTGTGCATCCCCTGAGCATGGGTTGAGGATTACTGCAAAAAGTTGTGGAGCGCCGGTGGAAGGAGAGCGATGCAGGAGTTCGATTTCGTGGTCGTGGGGGCGGGGAGCGCCGGCTTTGCCGCCGCCCGGACCGCGCGCGGCCTGGGCAAACGGGTCGCCTTCGTGGACCCGGGGCCGCTGGGCGGCCTGTGCATCCTGCGAGGCTGCATGCCCTCCAAGACGCTCCTGCGCTCGGGTGAGCTGGCCCATCTGATCCGCGAGGCGGCGGAGCTCGGCGTCAACGCCCGCATCGAAGGGATCGACTGGCCGCGCATGCTGGCCCGCAAGCGCGAGGTCATCGGCGGCTTCGCCGACTATCGCATCGAGGGCATCCGCCAGTTTCCCGTCTTCGAGGGCCCGGCGAGCTTCGTCTCGGACCACGAGATCGAGGTGGGCGGCGAGGTGATCCGCGGCGCGAAGTTCTTGATCGCCACCGGCTCCGTGATCCCCGAGCCCGACCTGCGCGGCCTAGCCGAGACCGGCTACCTCACGAGCGACCAGGTGCTGGAGATGGAGCGTCCGCCCAAGGACGCCATCGTGCTGGGCGGCGGCTTCGTGGCCTGCGAGCTGGGGCAGTTCCTCCACCGCATGGGGGTGCGCACCACCTTCATCCAGCGCAGCGCCCACCTGCTCTCATCAGAGGATCACGACGTGGGCGAGGCGCTCACGGAGTACTTCCGCGGCGAGGGCATCACCGTGCACACCGGCACCACGCTCGAGCGCGCCTACGCGCGCCACGGACGCAAGGTGGTGGAGTTTCGCCACGCGGGGCGCACCATGGAAGTGGAGGCCGACGAGATCTTCTACGCGCTGGGCCGCGAGCCCAACGTGGCCGGTCTGCACTTGGAGAAGGCGGGCGTCACCTACAACCGCTACGGCATCACCGCCGACCACCATCTGCGCACCACCAACCCCGACATCTTCACCGCCGGAGATGTGGCCGGCCGCTTCCAGCTGGTGCACGTGGCGATCTTCGAGGGCGAGGTGGCGGCGCGCAATGCCTTCCTGCCGGCGCAGGAGCGCGTGGACTACGCGCTGATCTCCGCGCACGCCGTCTTCACCGATCCCCAGGTCGGCGTGGCCGGCTACCGCGAGCGCGACCTGGTCGCCGAAGGCAAGCCGTACCTGAAGGCCTCGTATCCGTTCGACGACCTGGGCAAGGCCATCAGCGTGGGCTTGACCAAGGGCTTCGTGAAGATGCTGGCCGATCCGAACGACGGGCGGATTCTGGGCGTGGGGATCATCGGCCCCGAGGCCAGCGACTTGATCCACGAGTCCATCGTATTGCTGCACTTCAAAGCCACCGTCCACGACGTGATGCGCATTCCGCACCTGCACCCCACGCTGGCGGAGATCATGACCTATCCCGCCGAGGAGATCGCCGACGCGCTGGCGGCGGGGCGAGCCGCCCACGCGGAGCCCGCGTGAGCGATCTCGACCACTACGATTACCTCTTTTATCCCGTCGGGCTCAACCTGCGGGGGCGCCGCTGCGTGGTGATCGGCGACGACCGCGAGGCGGAGGAGAAGGCGCACGCGCTGCGCGAGGCGGGCGCCTTGGTGGCGCGCTACCGCGACCCGGCGGCCGTGCGCGAGGACGACGTCGCCGGCGCCTTCTTCGTGATCTCCACCCCGCAGGACGCCGAGCTCTCCAGCCGGATGCGCGCGTACGCGGACCGTCACCGCTTTCTGCTCTGCTGCATCGATCAGCCCGCGCACGGCTTTGTGGCGATGCAAGCCATTGCCAAAGGCGGCCCGGTGCGGGTGGCCATCTCCACGGGGGGCGTGAGCCCGGCCGTGGGGGCCGCGTTGCGCCGCGCCGTCGCGGAGGCGCTCGACGAGCGCTTCGCCCGCTTCATGGCCTGCCTGCAGGCGATCCGCCGGCGCGTGCGCCGCGCGTTCGTGGGAGAGGAGCGCAAGCAGCGCATGCGCGACGCCGCCCGCGGCTTCTCCGTGGACGTCACCATCCGCTACCCGGAGTGGTTCGAGCGCCGGGAGCGCGCGCAAGGTCCCCACGTGCTGCCGCCCGGCGAGTAGGGGCTACGAAGCATAGCCGCCCTGTCGGACGCGTCTCGCTCCGCAGGATTGACGGGCACGTAGTGCAAAACTCCCCGCCCCGACCTACCGTTTAGGGAGTTTTCGTCTATGGCCGAACCCGGGGTCGCACTCTCCGCCAAGGGTCTGTGTATGGATTTCCGTGGGTTTCGTGCCGTGAACGACGTGAACATCGACGTCAGCGAAGGCACGATCCACGCGCTCATCGGACCCAACGGCGCGGGCAAGACCACGGTGTTCAATCTCCTGAGCGGTTTCTTGCGGCCGACCGCCGGCGACATCGTCTTTCGCGGCCGCCATATCACGGGGATGGAGCCCGCGGCCATCGCTAGGCTGGGCATCGTGCGCTCTTTTCAGATCAGCTCGATCTTTCCGCACCTCACCGTGCTGGACAACGTGAAGGTGGCGCTCCAGTCCAAGAGCGACCTGCCCAAGCGCTTCTGGGTCCCGGAGAGCGCGACGTCGCGCTTCGACGCCCCCGCGCTGGAGCTGCTGGCCGAAGTCTCGTTGGAGCGCTATGCGGACACGCTGGCCGTCCACCTCTCCTACGGGCGCAAGCGCGCGCTGGAGCTGGCGATCTCGATGGCTCTGAAGCCCGAGGTGCTGCTGCTGGACGAGCCGATGGCCGGCATGGGCGCCGAGGACGTGGAGCGCATGACGGAGCTGGTGCGCCGCTTCGCCGCCGGCCGGACGGTGGTGCTGGTGGAGCACAACCTCTCCGTGGTCTCCGCGCTCTCGGACCGCATCACCGTGCTGCAGCGCGGCTCCGTGTTGACCGAGGGCACCTACGACGAGGTCCGCGCCAACCCGCAGGTCATCGACGCCTACCTGGGAGGTCAGCACGACTGATGAGCGATGCATTGTTGAGCGTGCGCAACCTCCAAGCGTGGTACGACGAGAGCCAAGCGCTCTTCGGCGTCGATCTCGACGTCCGCGAGGGCGAGGTGGTGACGCTGGTGGGGCGCAACGGCGTGGGCAAGACCACCACGCTCAAGTCGATCATGGGCATGCTCTCGAACGCCACGGGGAGCGTGAGGTTCCGCGGCAACGAGATCTTGGGCTTGCCCTCCCACAAGATCGCGCGCCTTGGCATCGGCGTGGTGCCCGAGGAGCGAGGGATCTTCTCCGGCCTCACGGTGCGCGAGAACCTGATGCTGCCGCCCATCATCGGCCAGGGCGGCTGGAGCGCGGAGCGCATCTACCGCCTCTTTCCCATTCTCGACGAGCGGAAGAACAGCGTGGGGACCAAGCTCTCCGGCGGCGAGCAGCAGATGCTGGCGATCGCGCGGATCCTGCGCTCGGGTGCGCGGCTGGTGCTCATGGACGAGCCCACGGAAGGGCTCGCCCCCGTCATCGTCAATGCCATTCGCGACCTCGTGCTCGACATGAAGCGCGACGGCATCACGGTCTTGCTGGTGGAGCAGAACTTGCGCTTCGCCACCAAGGTGTCTGACCGGCACTACCTGATGGTACACGGAAAGATCGTGGAGACCCTCAGCAACGAAGAGGTCGTGCACCGCGAGGGCGAGCTGCTCGCCCATCTCGGCGTATGATCGCGTCTTACTAGGATGGAGATCGTCATGAAATTCGCGAGACTCTTGCCGCTGGCAGCGGTATGTGCATTGCTCGCCCCGATGGCGAGTCCCCCGGCGCCGGCCGGAGCGGCCGGCAACGATCAGGTCGTCGTCGCCAACATCGGCGACATGTCGGGCGTCTACTCGGCTCTGGACGGCGCGGGAGCCGTGTTGGCCGACCAGATGGCGATCGACGACTTCGGCGGAAAGGTGCTCGGCAAGCCGATCAAGCTGGTCAGCTTTGACCATCGCAACGATCCCGGCTTGGCCAATCAGGAGACCACCGAGGCGATCGATCGCGACCACGCGACCCTGCTGCTCGACTACACCAACTCGGCGACGGCTCTGGCCGGTGCCGGGGTGGCCAAGGAAAAGCACGTCATCCAGATCGTGACCGGCGGCGGTACCGACGCCCTCACGAACGATCCGAAGTACTGCAATCCCTACACCTACCACTACGGCTACGACGTCTACGCGCTGGCGCACGGCACGGCCGCGACGCTGACCAAGCAGGGCGGCAAGAAGTGGTACACCATCACCGCCAACTACGCGTTCGGCCACGCGCTCTACAACGACGTGAAGGCCGCGGTGGAGGCCAACGGCGGCAAGGTCCTCGGTAACGACGACGTTCCGCTGGGCACCTCCGACTTCTCCACGTATCTGCTGAAGGCCAAGTCCTCCGGAGCCGACGTGCTGGGCCTGGACAACGCCGGCAACGATACCGTCAACGCCATGAAGCAGATCAACGAGTTCGGCATGAAGAAGAACATGAAGATCGGCGTCATGCTGCTGTTCGAATCCGACGTGCACGCGCTGGGACCGGACTACTGGGCCGGCTCCACGGTGACCATCGGCGGCTACTGGGACCTCGACGCGAAGTCGCGTGCGTTCGCGGCGCGCTTCGCCGCGAAGAATCACGGCAACCCGCCGACGTGGTCGCAGTTCGCCAACTACTCCGCCGTCACGACCTATCTCGAGGCCGTCAAGCGCGCGGGAACGACGGATCCGCTGGCCGTGGAGAAGCAGCTGGTGGGCTACCACTTCAGCGACGCCTTCGCCCGCAACGCCTACATCCGTCCTCAGGACCACCTGCTGATCCACGACATGTACCTGGCGCAGGTGCTGCCGGCGTCGGAAGTCAAGCAGCCCTGGGCGTACTTCAAGATCCTCAAGGTCATCCCGGGCGCGGAGGCCTACCGCCCGCTCTCCGAAGTCAAGTGTCATCTCGGTAGCTAATCGGTAGCGAAGCGGCGAGATTGGGGGCCGCCGCGGCGGCCCCCATGCTATCCATACGGAATCAGGGGAGCGAGCGTGCTCGAGAATCTCGGCGGGCAGATCTTCAACGGACTGGTGAGCGGCGCGTTCTATGCCATGCTCAGCCTTGGCTTGGCGATCATCTTCGGACTGCTGCGCATCGTCAACTTCGCCCATGGAACCATGTACATGCTGGGAGCCTTCGCGGCGTACTTCGGCGCGCAGAGCTTCGGCCTGAACTTTTGGGCCGCGCTGATCGTCTCGCCCATCGTGGTGGCGATCATCGGCATGGTCATCGAGCGTCTGCTCCTGAGCCGCCTCTACAAGCTCGACGTCCTCTACAACCTCTTGCTCACCTTCGGCATCACCCTCTTTCTCGAGGACGCCATGCGGCTGAAGTTCGGCATGCAGGGCTCGCCCTACGTCATTCCGGACCAGCTCACGGGCATCGTGAACCTCGGCTTCCTGATCTATCCCACCTACCGCATCTTCGTGATCGCGGCCTCGCTGATCATCTGCATCGGCACGTGGCTCGTCATCGAGAAGACCTCGCTGGGCGCCACCCTGCGAGCGGCAACCGAGAACCCGGCGCTGGTGCGGGCCTTCGGGATCAACGTGCCGGTCCTGATCACGGGGGTCTTCGGCTTCGGCTGCGCCTTGGCGGCCTTCGCGGGCGTGCTGGCGGCGCCCACCACCAACGTGGCGCCGCTGATGGGCGACGACATCATCATTCCCACCTTCGCCGTGGTGGTCATCGGCGGGATGGGCTCCATCTTAGGATCGATCGTCACGGGCTTCCTGGTCGGCGTGGTCGTGGCGATGGGCGCCGTCTTCTACCCGCCCATCTCGAGCACGTTGACCTACATCTTGATGGCCGTGGTCCTGCTGATCAGGCCGGCCGGGCTCTTCGGCAGCGCGGAGGGCCTGCGGTGATGCTTTCGAACGGACCGCGCACCGCGAGCCGCGTGGAGCTCTGGCTTGGAGTCGGGCTCTTCGCGCTGGGCTTGCTCCTGCCGTGGATCGTCTACCCCGTCCTAGCGATGAACATCGTCGTCTGGGCCCTCTTCGCCGTGGGCTTCAACCTGCTGCTGGGCTACACGGGCCTGCTCTCGTTCGGCCACGCGATGTTCTTCGGCGGCGCCAGCTACGTGACGGGCATCGCCATCCTGCACGCGCACCTGCCGATGCCGCTGGCGCTGCTGGCGGGGGCCGCCTACGCCGCGCTGCTGGCGCTTGCGGTGGGGGCGCTCTCCATCCGGCGCCAGGGCATCTACTTCGCGATGATCACGCTGGCCTTCGCCCAGCTCATCTACTTCTTTGTCAGCGGCGCGTTCATCGGGGTCACCGGCGGCGAAAACGGATTGCAGGGCGTGCCGCGCGGCACGTTCTTCGGCATACCCTTGCAGCACGACCGCGTGATGTACTACGTGCTCTTCGCGATCACCGCGGCGGTGGTGGCGTTCGTGGTGCGCGTGATCCACTCGCCGTTCGGCCAAGTGCTCAAGGCCATCCGCGAGAACGAGCAGCGGGCGCGCAGCCTGGGCTACGACGTCGACCGCTTCAAGCTGATGGCGTTCGTCCTCTCGGGGGCGGTCTCGGGGCTTGCGGGCGGCCTGCTCGTGGTCTTTCAGCACTTCACCGTGATGGACAACGTCGACTGGCGGACCAGCGGCGAGGTGGTGATGATGAC
This sequence comes from Candidatus Dormiibacterota bacterium, assembly GCA_035533275.1. Lineage (GTDB taxonomy): Bacteria > Vulcanimicrobiota > Vulcanimicrobiia > Vulcanimicrobiales > SCRA01 > SCRA01. The sequence continues at coordinate 9,366 of DATLUD010000029.1, forward strand.
CCTCCTGGGCGGGATGGGCACCGTCTACGGGCCGATCGTCGGAGCGGCGTTCTACCTGCTGCTCTCCGACCGCCTGGCGGTGCTCGTGAACGCGCCGGGCGTCTTCATCGGCGGCATCTTCATCGTGATGGTGCTCGTCTTCCGGCGCGGCATCGTGGGCGAGATCCTCGCGCGGCGCGATGCGCGGCGCGCTCGCGCGCGCGCCGAGGCCGAGCGGATCGGAGCCTGAGCGAGCGATGCCCACAGCGGAACTGGTGGCCATCGGCACCGAGCTGCTGCTCGGCGACCTGGTCGATACCAACTCGCGTACCGTCGCGCGCGCCCTCAACGGCGTGGGGATCGACGTGCTGGCGACGCATGGCATCGGCGACAACGTCGAGCGCCAGGTGCGGTTGATCGAGAGCGTCTTCGCGCGCGCCGATCTGGCGGTTTGCACGGGGGGCCTGGGTCCCACCGTCGACGACGTCACGCGCGAGGCGGTGGCCCGGCTGATGGATGCGCCGCTGGAACGCGACGAGGCCAGCCTGCGAGCCATCGAGGCGCGCTTCGCCGCCATGGGGCGCGCGATGACGGAGAACAACCGCGTGCAGGCCATGATGCCGCGTCGAGCCTTCGTGCTGGAGAATCCCAACGGCACGGCTCCCGGATTCGTGGTGAGCCGGGGCGACGGCAAGGTGATCGCCTGCATGCCCGGGGTGCCGCGCGAGATGCACGCCATGCTGCACGAGCGTCTGGTGCCGTGGCTGGTGGAGCGCTACGCCTTGACGCAGACCACCGTCTCGCGCTCGCTCCACACCATCGGCTGGGGCGAGTCGAGCCTGGACACCGCGATCCGCGATCTCTTCGAGAGCCAGCGCAACCCCAGCATCGCCATGCTCGCGCATTTCGGCTGGGCCGTGGACATCAAGATGACGGCGCGCGCCGCCGACCGCCGCGCGGCCACGGCGATGCTCGACGAGCTGGAGGCACGGGTTCGCGAGCGCGTGCGCCGCGGGATCTACGGCGTGGACGACCAGACGCTTCCGGGAGCCATCGGCGCGGCCGTCGAGGCGCGAGGGTGGACGCTCGCGGTGGCGGAGAGCTGCACGGGCGGCACCATCTCCGCGGATCTGGTCTCGGTGCCCGGCATCTCGCGCATCTACCTGGGCGGGGTCACCGCGTACGCCAACGAGGTGAAGGAGCGCGAGCTGGGCGTGCGCCCGCAGACGCTCGCGGCGCACGGCGCCGTCAGCGAGGAGACGGCGCGCGAGATGGCCGAGGGCGTGCGCGCGCGTTTCGGCGCGAGCGTGGGCATGGCCACCACGGGCGTGGCGGGCCCCGACGGCGGAACGCCGGAGAAGCCCGTGGGCACCGTGTGGTTCGCCGTCGCGACGCCGGAGCGCACGGTGACGCAGCGGCAGCAATTCCCGGGTACTCGCGCGGACGTGATCCGCCGCGCGAGCACCGCGGGCTTAGCGTTGATGTGGCGCCTCCTCGAAGGAGCCGAGTAGCGCCTCTCCGCTGCGGATGAGCGCGTTGCCCACGCGCACGCGGAGCCAGGACCTTCGGTGAACGCCGAGCGCGTCGCGGACGAGGGCGGCATGATCCCGCTCCCGCCGACGAGCCGCCTCAGCGTCGGCGAGCAAGCGCTCGACGATGAGGTTCGTCAACATGGGGTCTCCCTATGCGATGGCGATGAGATCGGGGCTACGGAACGCAAACGGCCGTGGGCGTTGCCCACGGCCGGCACGACGAGAGCGCGATGAAGGCGCTACGTGGCCGGCTCCGGGCGGAGGCCGATGTGCATGATGATCATGGATGCGCGCCTCCTTTCCCTCGAGGTTCTCACTCGCGGGCCATGAGCGGCCCGGCGATTGCGGTAGTATAGCAGAGCGAAGGGGCAGACCGCAAGCCGGCGGCGGGAGTTTGCCGAAACTCGCCGATAACAAGAAGCGTTAGCGGTTCGACCCGGCCGCAATGGGGATGACCGTCGGGTCGTGAGGGAGTTTGCCTGTATGCGACGGATGCTCATGCTGTTGGGATCGCTCGCCGGCGCCGCCGCGCTCTCCTCGTGCAGCGGCGGAGGCGGCTCCTCCAGCGGCGGAAGCGGGATCGTGCCGGTCGCGCCCACCTCGCCCTACGCGCAAGCGACGCCGAACCCCTCGCTGGTGACGGCGCCGGGCTCCCTCTGCGCCAATCCCACGAACTCGCAGACGCTGAGCGTGGCCTCCAATCCGCAGGGCGCGTGGGTGGAGATCACCGCGAGCGGGACCACCTACGTGGTGGGGCAGACGCCGCTGACGTGCGCCCTCGACCCCAGCAAGACGGGGGTGAGCGTCGCGGTGCTGGGCAACGTGGGGCAGGCGCCGCAGGTCACCAACGTGGCCGGCAATGTGAGCACGTCCATCTTTTTCAATGCGCTGGGCGACTCCAGCGGCTCGATGCTGGCCGCCGGCGGCACGCTCTCCGTGATGCGGTCGCCCTCCTCGGCGGCGCGGGCCGCCTCCGCCGGCGCGCCGCGGCGCGCCCCTCAGCGCTACGCGCGCGGCAACGGCGAGGTACCCGGCGTCTACGCCGTGGTCTACCGTTCGGGGGCGCTGAGCATGGAAGGGCGCACGCCCGCGGAGATCGAGCGCGCGCTCGGCGCGGTGGGCAAGAAGATCGGCACGCTGCAAGGCCAGGAGTGGCGCAGCATACGCGTGAGCCCCGCGCAAGCGGCGGGCGTGGTGGCGCAGCTGCAGGCCCGCCCCGACGTGGAGGCCGTCTATCCCGCGCACTACCGGCGCCTCTTGGCGCTGCGCCCGCAGGATGCGGCCATGAGCGCGAACGACACGTTCATGGACCCCTACGACCAGTGGGACATGTTCCACATCGGGATGCCAGCGGCGTGGGGCATCACGGAAGGATCGGCCGCGGCGCCCATCGCGATCATCGACACGGGCTACGACACGCACAACCAGGACCTCGCGAGCAAGGTGATCCACGAAGCCGTCTTCTACAGCGGCACGGGCAAGATGGTGATCGATAACACCAACCCCGATGACCCCGCCAACATCGAGGACACGGACGGCCACGGCACCAACGTCTCGGGCATCGCGGCGGCCATCACGAACAACGGCCTCGGCTTCGCTGGCGTGGGCTGGAACACGCCGCTGCTGGAGTACAAGATCTTTCCCGACACCGACGTGAACGGCGTCTCGTGCATCACTTCGACCGATCCCTCGTGCGGCGCGTCGACCACGGACGAGGCGCAGGCGATCGCCGCCGCCGTGCAGTCGGGCGCCAAAGTCATCAACCTGAGCTTGGGCGGCTCCGCGGGGCAACCGGTGGATCCCACGGAGTACGCGGCGGTCGAGCAGGCCATCTCGCAGGGCGTGGTGGTGGTGGCGGCGGCCGGCAACGATACCTCCTCAACCGGCATCTCCTATCCCGGCGGCTACCGCGGGGTGATCTCCGTGGGCGCCAGCGCCATCCACGGCGACAACTGCACCGCGGGCATCCCGCCCGCGTGCGATCCCTCGAGCGGCACCGAGGGGCTGGCCGCGTACTCCAACTATGGGCCGACGGCCGATGCGCTCACCAACGCGATCACGGTAAACCAGCCGACGCTGGTGGCCCCCGGCGGCGATCCGAGCGGTCAGAGCGACAATGACAACCTGCACTGGATCTTCAACCTGTACTCAAACGGCGTGACCCTGGCGAATTACACGTGCAACCCCGCCAACTCCGGCGGCGTCTGCGCCTCGTTCTTCGCCGGCACCTCGCAGGCCACGCCGCACGTCGCCGGGGCCGTGGCGTTGATGCGCGCCATCGCCCCCAGCCTCACGCCCGCGCAGATCCTCGCCATCTTCCAGAATCCCAACAACGACGACAACCTCGGCATCGGCGCCTCGCAGGGCGCGGGGAGGCTCGACGTGGTGAAGGCGCTGGAGGCCGCCGGCGGGACGGTGGTCGCGGCGCAGGGCACGCTGCCGCCGCTGACCTCGTTCGTGGCGATGGCCTACACGCCGGGGCAGGGCAACGCGCCGACGATCCTCGACAAGGAGTACCCGCTGGGCGTCCCCGTCAACAGCAACGGCACGTTCCGCCTCTCCGACATCCCGGCCGGCACGACGTACGAAGTCGGCGTCTGGATCGACACCAACCACGACAACGTGGTGGATCAGGGCGATTGGTTCGGGGCGGCGGGGAACACGGCGGCGCCCAGCGTGTACTCCTCCAACGGGATGTACAGCTACGGCACGATCACCGTGCAGCAGGTCGGCCCGACGTTCGCGCTGCGGTGACGACGCGCGCCGCCGCGCGAAGGGCATGACGAGCCGGCGCGGGAAGTAGCGCGCACGGGTTGGCTCTTGGGCGCGGCCCTAGCGCAATTGCGCTCTCTGCCGGGGGGAGAGGCCGATGCTGAAGCGATTGAACCTCGCTCAGACGACCGTGGCGATCGTGGCCGTGCCGATCGTCCTGGCGGCGGCGTTGTTCTTCGCGCTTGCCTTGGTGCAGAAGGAGACCCGGACGGCGGAGCGGTGGACCCTGCATTCCACCGAGGTCATCTCTGTGGCCGAATCGCTCACCAAGAGCGAGCTCGACGCCGAGGTGGCCGTGCGCGCGTACGTGATCACCGGGAACCGGGCGTTCGTCGGGCCGCTGGCGGGGGCGAGCGCCGCCGAGCCGCACGACATCGCGGTGCTGCGCGCATTGGTGAGGGACAACCCGCAGCAGGTCGGCGCGCTCGACCTCGTGAGCCTCGCGGCCCGGCAGAAGCAGAGCCAGATGCAGGCCCTAGCCGACGCTGTCCGGCACGGAGACCTGCGTTCCGCGCGCGCCTACCTCACGACGGGCACCGGCGACCGTCTGATGGCGCGCTTCCGCTCGGCGATGGACGCCTTTCAGGGCACGGAGCTCGCGCTCGAGCAGCGGCGGAGCCTGACGCTGGCCGCGGAGTGGGCCGACTTCCGGGGCCTCTTGATCTTCGGCGGCTTGGGCGCGCTGGCCGTCACGCTGATCCTGGCGGCCGTGTTCATCCGCACGCTCCGGCGCCGGCTGGCGCGGTTGCGGTCCGAGGCCTTGGCGTTCGGGGAGTCCAGGCCGCTGGGTCCGGAGCTGACGGGCAACGACGAGATCGCCGACGTGGACCGCGCCTTTCACCGCATGGCGGAGATCGTCACCAAGCGCACGGAGGAGCAGAAGGCGGCCGAGGCCGAGGCCGCGGCCGCGCGCGATCAGGCGATCGAGGCGTCGCGGCTGAAGTCGGAGTTCGTGGCGACGATCAGCCACGAGATCCGCACGCCGATGAACGGCGTGATCGGCATGGCCGAGCTGCTGCTCCAAACGGATCTGACGGCGGAGCAGCGCGAGCTGGCGGAGTCCGCCAGCGAGTCGGCGCGGACCCTGCTGGCGATCATCAACGACATCCTGGACTTCTCGAAGATCGAGTCGGGGCAGCTGGACCTCGAGGTGGCCGCCTTCTCCCCGCTGGACGTGGTCGAGTCCACCGCGACGCTCCTCACCCCGCAGGCGCGCCGCAAGGAGCTCGCGCTGATGTCGTACATCGCCCCCGAGGTCCCCCAGCGGGTGCTGGGCGATCCGGGGCGCTTGCGCCAGATCTTGCTGAACCTGGTGGGCAACGCCGTCAAGTTCACGGCCCGCGGCTCGGTGACGGTCTCCTGCGAGGCGCTGGAGCCGGATCAGGACCGCGCGACGCTGCGCTTCGCCGTGCGCGACACCGGCGTCGGCATCTGCGAGAAGGACGTTCCGCGCCTCTTCGAGCCGTTCGCGCAAGCCGACGGCTCGACCACGCGCCGGTACGGCGGCACCGGCTTGGGCTTGGCCATCTCCCGCCGTCTGGTCGCCCTGATGGGCGGGTCGATCGACGTGGAGAGCGTGGTGGGCGGAGGCTCGACGTTCGCCGTCACGATCCGCTTCGAGACGCCGCCGGGGGGAGCCGTGACGCGTCCTCGCGGCGATCTGCACGGCGCGCGGGTGCTGGTGATCGACGACGACCCGGCGTCGAGCGAGATCCTGAGCCGGTATCTCGCGGCGTGGGGGGCGCAGCCCGCCGTTGCGGCCACGGGGCGGGCCGGCCTCGACGAGCTCCGCACCGCCGCCGCCGCCGGACGCGCATGGGACGCCGTGGTGGTGGACCAGCGGCTGCCGGACATGCGGGGCACCGACGTGGTGCGCACGCTGGGGGCCGACGGGCTGCTCGCGCGGACGAAGGCGCTGCTCGTGACGGCGTTCCAGGAGCGGGGCCAAGGGCGTGCCGCCATCGAGGCCGGATGCGAGGGGTACGTCACCAAGCCGGTGCGGCAATCGCATCTCTTCGAGATGCTCTCTGCGGCGCTGGGAGCGGCGTCCGCGGCGCGCGGCGCCCAGGACGAGGGCGCGCAGCTGCACACGCAAGATGGGCGACGGCGCGGCCGCGTGCTGGTGGCCGAGGACAACGCCGTCAACCAGCGGGTGGTGATGCGCCAACTGACGCATTGCGGCGTGGAGACGGACGTGGTGGCGGACGGCGGCGCCGCTGTCGAGGCCGCGGCGAAGCGGCGCTACGATTTGGTGCTGATGGACTGTCAGATGCCGGTGCTCGACGGATTCGAGGCGGCGCGCGCGATCCGGGCGGCCGAGCTGCGCTCGGGGGAGCGCGTGCCGATCGTGGCGCTGACGGCCAACGCGATGGAGGCGGACCGCCAGGCGTGCCTGGCGGCCGGCATGGACGACTATCTCGCCAAGCCCGTGCGCTTGGCCGACGTCGAGCGCGTCCTCGGCCGCTGGATGCCGGGACGAGAGGATGCCGATGGATGACGCCGGACGGCGGCGACCCGTCGTCGACCTCGAGCATCTGACCGCGATCTGCGGCGGCGACACGCGCGAGATCCTCGGCCTCGTGCGCCTGACCGTCACGATCGCGGGCCAGCGCGTGAACGGCGCGCGCGCCGCGGCGGCGCGCGGCGACGTCGGGAGGGTCGCCGAGGAGCTCCACGACGTCAAGGGCATGGCGGCCAACGCCGGCGCCGCGGAGCTGCATGGCGTGGCCGTCGAGATCGAGGCGCGGCTGGAGGGTGCCTCGATGGAGGCGGTGGCCGCCGCTCTCGCGGAGATCGAGGCGGCGGTGGAACGGCTGCGCGCAGAGGCGGATGCGCTGCATCTGCGCTTGAGGGACCGGGAGGCGTGATATGGATGCGATCGTTCTCGTCGACGACAATAGCGCGAACTTGGTCGTCTATCAACGGGTGATTGACCGGCTGGAGGACAGCAAGACCGTGTGCTTCGAACGCTCGGAGAAGGCGCTCCAGTGGTCGTTCGAGCACGACGTGGACTTGGCGGTGGTGGACTATCGCATGCCGCCCCCGGACGGCTTGCAGTTCATTCGCGAGTTTCACGCCATGCCCGGCAAGGCGAACGTCCCCGTGATCATGCTCACGGGCGAGCGCGACGTCGCCGTCCGCCGCAAAGCCTTGGACCTGGGAGCCAACGATTTCCTCAACAAGCCCGTGGATCCCGTGGAGTTCTTGGCCCGTTGCCGCAACCTGCTCTCCCTGCGGCGCAGTCAGCAGATGCTGGCCGACCGAGCGGCGCAGCTCGCGCACGAGGTCGGCTTGGCGACGAAGACCATTCGGGAGCGCGAGCTGGAGACGATCGTGCGGCTGGCGCGCATCGCCGAGCTGCGCGACAGCGACACGGGCAAGCACATCGCGCGGATGGGAGAGTTCTGCCGCGTGATCGCCGACCGCTGCGGCCTGCCGGGTGACGAGGTGGAGCTGATCAAGCTGGCCTCGCCGATGCACGACATCGGGAAGATCGGGATTCCCGACAACATCCTGCTCAAGCCGGCCAAGCTCACGCCCGAGGAGTTCGACGTGATGCGCCGGCACACGGTGATCGGCCACGAGATGCTGAGCGACAGCACCTCGCCGATGCTGCGGCGCGCGGCGGAGATCTCGCGGTGGCACCACGAGCGCCACGACGGGACCGGCTACCCCGACGGGTTGAAGGGCGAGCAGATCCCCGTGGCGGCGCGCATCTGCGCCGTAAGCGACGTCTTCGACGCCTTGACCTCGAAGCGGCCGTACAAGGAGCCCTGGCCCGTCGACCGCGCCGTCGGCGAGGTGCGGCGCCTGGAGGGGGCGCAGTTCGATCCCGCCGTGGTGCGAGCGTTCCTCGACGGCCTCGAGGAGATCATGTCGATCAAGCAGATCCTCGCCGGCTAGAGCGCGCTCGCCAGGTGCTGCGCCTCGGCGGCATCGGCCAGCGTGGGCACGGCGGACGTCTTGCCGTCGATCGCGGCCGCCAGATCATCGAGCAGCTCCAGGAAGGCCGGGAGGCGCCGGTTGGCGGCGGAGAAGCGCTGGTAGCGCGAGGGGCGCAGGCGGTACTCGTCGTCGGTCTCTCCCTCGAAGACGTGGAGCTCGCCGTCGTCGGGAGCGTCGCCCAGCACCGCGGCCACGCGCGCGGTGCCGGCCACGGTGAACGTCAGGTCCTCGGTGGCGCTGCGGCCGTCGAGGGCGAGCTGGCTGAGGCAACCGTCGAAGTGGCGCATCTGCAGGGCCAGGCTCTGCTCCCCCTCCAGGCGCTGGACGCGCTCGCGGTCGGCACCGCCGAGCGTCCAGCGCAGGACGTCGAGGGCATGGACGGCGATGCTCGGGTTCCAGCGGGCGCTCAGGTGACGCCACGCGGCGTTGCGCGCCTCGCCGAGATGGCCGTTGACCACCAGCTCGCGGAGCGCCTGGCGCGCGGGATGATAGCGCAAGGTGAGGCAGGCCGCGGCCACGTGCCCCATCCGCCCGGCCTCGTGGACCAGCGCGTCGAGCTCGCGCGGGTGGTCGGCCACGGGGGGCTCCACCAGCACGTGCTTGTCGTTGGCGAGCGCCGCGGCGAGTTGCGCGGCGCGCAGCGAGGGCGCGGAGCTGATCACCACCAGCGAGACCTCGGGATCGGCGATGGCGTCGCGCCAGCTCTCGTAGGCGCGGCGCACCTTGCGCTCCGCGGCCACCTGGGCGGCGACTCCCGGGCGCGACGACGCCACGCCCACCAACTCGAAGCGCGCGTGCGACTGCAAGCCGGGCACGTGGACCTGTGCTGCCGCGCCGAGACCGAGGACGGCGGCGCCGATGGATTGGCTCACGAGAGGATCTCCCGAAAGATTGCGGTGAGAAGGGCGAGCGCGGCGTCGAGGTGGTCGATGGGGACGACCAGCGGCGGCGTGAGCGAGACGACCTCGCCCCGCGCTCCCGAGGGCAGGACGATGATCCCGCGCCGGAGCGCGCGGTCGGTGACGGCGATCGCGAGCGCGGGGTCGTCGAGCTCGACGCCCCACATCGCGCCGCGGCCGCGCACGTCCACGACGTGCGCGAGCCCGCGCAGGCGCTCGAGCGCCGCGCCGATCCGCTCGCCGAGCACCCGCGCGCGCGCAACCAGGTCCTCGCGTTCGATCTCGTCGATGGTGGCGAGGGCGGCGGCGCAGGCCATCGGGTTGCCGAGATACGTCGAGGTGTGCAGCGCCTCGCCCAGGGACTCCGGCCACGCCGACATCACGGCATCGGTGCCGAGGCAGGCGGCGACGGGGAAGCCGCCCGCCATCGCCTTGCCCACGCAGAGGAGATCCGGCTGGACGCCGGCTGCCAGCGAGGCGAAGAGCGCACCCGTGCGTCCGAAGCCCGTGTAGATCTCGTCGCAGATCAGCAAGGCGCCGCGCTCGCGCGTGGCGCGGCGCAGGCCGGGCAAGAACGCGGCGGGCGGCACGCGTTCGCCTCCGCGCCCCTGCAAGGGCTCCACGATCACCGCGCCGATGGCCGGATCGGCGTCGAGGGCGCGGGCCACCCGCTCGGCCGCGCAGCCGTACGGGAGGAGGACCGGCTCCTCCACCAGCGCGGCGAACGGCTCGCGGAACTTCGGAATGCCGGCGACGCGCAACGCCCCCAGCCCCAAGCCGTGGTACGCGCCTTGGAAGGCCAGCACGCGCGGCTTGCCGGTGGCCAGCAGCGCCGTCTTCAACGCGACCTCGACGGCCTCGGAGCCGCCGGTGCAGAGCACCGCTTTCCCCATGCCGGTGAGTTGGATCAGGCGCTCCATCAGACGCACCTTGATCTCGGTGGGGTAGACGTCGCCCATGCCGTGCGGCAGGCGTTCCGCCTGCCGCGCGATGGCCGCGAGGACGCGCGGGTTCGCGTGGCCGACGGCGGCCACGCCGAACGCGGCGGTGAGGTCGAGGAACCGGTTGCCGTCGACGTCGATCACCTCGGCGCCGCGCGCGCTCTCCCAGAAGATCGGGGTCTGCTCGGAGACGTAGGTGACGTTGCGCGACTCGGCGGCGCGCAGGCGGCGCGCGAGCTCGCGCGAGCGCGGACCGGGGATCTCGGTGCGCACGTCGACCGGTGCGCCGCTCATGGCTCCACGTCGATCCAGCGGACGAACTCGGCCGCGCGCGGGCGCGCTCCGTGGTGCGAGGCGAGATGCGGGTGCTGCATGGCGCCCAACGCGCAGACGCGCGAGGCTCCGACGCGCGCCGCGGCCGTGGCGAGCGCCGCGGCGTCCTCGGGCGCTGGGGCCGGAGCGACGCCGAGCGTCTCGATGGGGATGCGCAGAGCCGCGAGGCGCTCAGCCGCGTCGGCGACGTCGTCGACGGGGACGAGCGCCAGGGTGCGCGGCAAGAACGCCGGAGGCTCGTGGGCCGGAGGTTCCAGCACCAGCGTCCAGGCGAGATCGCCGGCGGCGAAGACGGCGCCGCGCCCGCCCGCGGATCGGAAGGCCGCCAGCTCGCGGACGCTGCGAATGGCCGCCTGCTGGGCGACGTCGCGCCCCCCCACGGGAAACTCCACGGTGCGACGCTCGAGCGCCGCGGCCAAGAGCGAGGCGAAGCGCTCGGGTGAGACGGCGGCGCCGCGCTCCACGTAGAGGGCGTGGAGCGAGAGGCAGCCCGTGGTCTCGTAGAGCGAGAGATCGATCGCGGCGCCGTCGGCGGCCCGCGCGGCCGTCACGGGATCGCCCAGCGCGCCGCGCCGCACGATGCCGGCACTCGCGGCGTTGCCGTAGCCGACGAAGCGCGCGCTCGCCGGAAGGCGCGCGCGGATGGCGCGCATGGTCTGATCGCTGCCGAAGGCCACCACCGCGGCGGCCTGCGCGAAGAGCGCCTCCTCGGCCTCACCGTCGCCGCCCAGCCACGAGGCCGCCTGCAGCGCGTCGCGCAACGCGGGCTCCTCCTCGGCCAGGGTGGAGAAGAAGCCGGCGCCAAGCGCGTCCTCGGGCTCCTTGAGCACCACGCGGTTCTTGCAGCACAGCGCGAGCGCGGCGGACCACAGCCCGACGCCGATGGTGGTGGTCGACGAGATCACCAGCACCGTGCCCACGGGAGCCGCATACGCGGTGCCTCCGTAGGGGCCGCGAGCCGGGCCGTCGAGCACGTCGAGCGAGCCGAGATCGCCCGTCAGCGTGCGCTCGAGCTCCTGGCGTGTGAGGCGCGCCATCAGCCGGTCGAGGGCCACTTCCACCACCGGAGCGCTGAAGCCCGTGCGCTGCGCAAGCGCCGCCTGCGCGCGCACGCGCGGCGGATAGTCGGGGCTCTCCCAGCGGCGCGCGGCATCGGCCACGGCGCCCGCGATGCGGCGTACCGGGAGCGAAACCGCGGGGTCGCTACCCAGCATGGAGCACCGCCAGGGCCTCGGCGTCGAGCGAGCAGCCCCGCAGCACCGCGCCGGGCCGGCGCCCCAGAAGCACGAAGCGCGAGGCGTCGAGCGCGTAGCCGAGGTCCTCGGTCTGGACGGCGACGACGCTGGAGCGGTTGGCGAGGTCGACGTGGCGCAACGCGCCGACGGCGCCATGCGCCGCGGGGCGCCCGCTCTCGGGATCCACGACGAGCACGCGCAGCCACGGCGGCGAAGACTTGACGCGCCGTCCGTCGTGCAGCGCGCACTGCGGCTCGCGCAAGATCACGTCGTAGTGCTGCGAGAGCAGCTCCGTCATGCCGTACTCGGCGAAGACGCGCTCCTGGGCGATGCCCAGCAGGGCGGGAAAGTCGGCGTAGAGCTCCTCGCGGCCCACTTCGCGCGAGCGTCCCTTGAAGCCGCCGGTCTCCATCGCGCGCGAGCCGGGCGGCAGGCGCAGGGCGATGCCCGCGTCGCGCATGGCGTCGAAGAGGTGGACGTACGCGAAGGCCGTTCCCGCCACGCAGACGGCAACGCGCTCCTCTTGGGCGCGGCGCGCCGCCGCCAGGAAGGGATCGAGCTCGAGGGTTCCGCCGTGGAGGAAGAAGCCGCCGTCCTCGCCCAGCTCGCGCGCCACGTGGCGCATCATGTAGCCCAGCGAGCTCTGCGGCGACTCCTCGGGATCGGGCACGAGGTTCAGATAGCGCAGGCGCGCGCCGTCGGGGAGCGCGAAGGCGCGGAACCCCGCGAGCAGGGAGGCCTGGTAGAGCTCGGCGCGCTCGACGTAGTGCACGCCGGGGCGCCCTTGCGTCGTCCCGCTGGTCTCGAAGCGCAGCGCGGCGCGCTCGGGCGGGAACGTCGCGAGATCGGCCTCCTTGAACGCGGCGCTGGGGATGGCGGGAATCTCGTGCCAGTGCTCGGGGAGGCGCGCGGAGCTCCAGCCCAAGGTGCGCGCCCACCTGCCGTAAGGGGCGTCGCGCAGCAACTGGTAGGCGAAGATGTCGCACGCCAGGCGATCGAATGTGGCGTCGTCGAGGCCGCGCTCGATCGCCTCCAGGATCCGCCGGTCCAGCGCCGCGGCGCCGTTGTGCTCGTTCACGTCGGCCGTTGGTTGGGCGCGCGCGGCCGCTTGCCCTCGTTGCGGCCGCCAAGGCTTCTGTTGGCGAAACCGCGGCGGCGAAACCGCGCTCGCGATCCACCGCGGCGATCCGGGGACCCGCTGGTAAGGGCGAGCGCTTTCCTGTATGCTGGTCGGCATAGCCTTACGCCATACCGATCGGAGCACGATGGAGACCACACAGCCGGCCTTGCTCGACCTGCAGCACATCTCGGTGATGCGCGGGGAGCAGGTGGTGCTTCACGACGTCACGCTGCGCATCGCCGACGGCGAGCACGTGGCGATCCTGGGGCCCAACGGCAGCGGGAAGTCGACGCTGATCAAGACGATCACGCGCGAGATCTATCCGTTGGCGCGCCCCGAGTCGCGGGCGACGATCTTCGGCTTGGAGCGCTGGAACGTCTTCGAGCTGCGCTCGCTGCTCGGGATCGTCTCGAACGACCTGGCGATCGCCGAGTACGAGAGCGTGACGGGGCTGGAGGCGGTGCTCACCGGGTTCTTCAGCAGCATCGGGATCACCACGCGCATGGAGGTCACCCCCGAGATGGAGCGCCGCGCGCTGGCCGCGCTGGCGCGCTTGGAGGCGGCGCATCTGGCGGACCGGGCGATCGGGCGGATGTCCTCAGGCGAGGAGCGCCGCGTGCTGATCGCGCGCGCCCTGGTGCACGAGCCGCGCGCGCTGCTGCTGGACGAGCCGAGCACCAGCCTCGACTTCTCCGCGCAGAAGGAGCTGCGGCGGACGATGCAAGCCCTCGCGCACTCGGGTCTGGGGCTGGTGCTGGTGACGCACCAGCTCTCCGACATCGTCCCCGAGATCGAGCGCGTGATTCTGCTGTGCGCGGGGCGCGTGGTGGGCGACGGCCCGAAGGCGGAGATGCTCACGACCGGGCACATGAAGGAGATCTTCGGCGTCGACGTCGAGGTGGTCGAGCGCGACGGCTGCTATCACCTCTGGTAGGAGCGGGCCGCCTGCGCCAGGCGCGCGAGCGCCTCGCGCAGCTCGTCGCCCAGCGCGCGCACCAGCTCGCCCGCCGGCAGCTCTCGCGCCATCGGCGCCGCCTGTCCCGCCCACAGCGAGAGGAACTCCGTGCGGCCGGCCTTGGCGGCGGCCTGGCGGATCTCGCGCGTCAGCGCGTTCTGGACGGGGTATGGCGGCAGCTCGGCCCCGTGCGCGTCGATCTCCCGCATGAAGCGGTTGACGATGCCGCGCGCGTGGCGCCCCGAGAAGGCGCGCGTCACGCGGGTGGTGGAGGTCAGCGCGGCGTCCTTCAGCGCGGCTCGATAGGGAGCGCTGGTGCCGGCCTCGGGGCAGAGCAGGAACGCCGTGCCGAGCTGGGCTGCCTGCGCGCCCAACGCGAGCGCCGCGGCTATGCCGCGGCCGTCCATGATGCCGCCGGAGGCGATGACCGGAACGCGCACGCGATCGACGATCTGCGGCACCAGCGCCATCGTGCCGATCAACGCGTCGTCCATCGCCCCGAGAAAAGTCCCGCGGTGACCGCCCGCCTCGCCGCCCTGCGCGCAGACCGCGTCGACGCCGGCTCGCTCGAGCTCCAGCGCCTCCTCGACCGTGGTGGCCGTTCCGACGGTGAGGATGCCCAGCGCGCGGCAGCGCTCGAGCACGGCCGCGTCGGGCACGCCGAACGTGAAGCTGAAGACGGCGGGCGCGGCGGCGAGGACCGCCTCGATCTGCGCCTCGAGGTCCTCGGCGAGGCGCGACGGCGGCTCCCCGTACTCGGCGAGGCCCAGCTCGCGCCGGATCGGTGCCAGCATGCGCTGCGCGGCCAGCACTTCTTGCTCCGTGGCCGTTCCGAAGCCGCCGACGAAGAGGTTGAGCGCGAACGGGCAGTCGCTGCGCGCGCGGATCGCGGCGGCGCTCGCGGCGATCTGCGCGTGCGTGAGGTAGCCCGCGCCGATCGATCCGAGCCCTCCCGCCGCGGAGACGGCGGCCACCAGCTCGGGCGTGGTGGGGCCGCCGGCCATCGGCGCCTGCACGATGGGAAGCGCGATCTTCAGACGGGTGATCAAGTCGCCGCTCGTCATGGGCTCAGTGTAGGCGAGGACCCTGGCCTTGGGTACGCGCTACGTCGGAGCTCATGGCCCCGCGCGGCCAGATAGCGGAACTCCTTACCGGCAAACAGGAAGATACCCAGCGCGGGAGGTAGCCTGTTTTCGGCATGGGAACGGCGGCAGGCCGCGTCCCTGCAGTCATCGAGAGAGAAGGAGTCGCGCCTGGCCATGGGCATGACGATCACCGAGAAGATCCTCGCAAAGCACGCCGGGCTCGATCACGTGACGCCCGGGCAGATCATCAACGCCAAAGTCGACCTGGTGTTGGCCAACGAGCTCTCCGCCGCCGTGGCGATCAAGGAGTTCGAGAAGATCGCTGGCGCCGAGCGCGTCTTCGACCCCGAGCGCATCGCCCTGGTGGCCGACCACATGGTTCCGGCCAAGGACGCGCAGAGCGCCAAGATCGCGGCGCTGATGATACATTGGGGGCGCGAGCAGGGCATCAAGCACATCTTCGACGTCGGCAAGGGCGGCATCGAGCACGTGGTGCTCCCCGAGGAGGGTCTGGTGGCCCCGGGCGAGCTGATCGTTGGCGGCGACTCGCACACGTGCACGTACGGCGCGCTGGGCGCCTTCGCCACGGGGATGGGCTCGACCGACATCGCCGCCGCGTTCGTGCTGGGCGAGGTCTGGCTGAAGGTTCCCTCGAGCGTGAAGGTGATCTACCGCGGCGCGCTCCAGCCGTTCGTCTACGCCAAGGATCTGATGCTGCACACGATCCGCATGCTGGGCGGGATCGACGGCGCCACGTATCAGGCGATCGAGTTCACCGGCGAGACCATCCAGACGATGTCGATCAGCGGGCGCTTGACGATGGCCAACATGGCCATCGAGGCCGGCGCCAAGAACGGCATCATGGCGCCCGACGAGAAGACGCTGGCGTACGTGCGAGAGCGCACCAACCGCGCCTTCGAGGCCGTCTACAGCGACGCCGACGCGCGCTACGACCGCGTGGTGGAGATCGACGCGGGGGCGCTGGTGCCCACGGTGGCCAAGCCGCACTCCCCGGAGAACACGGTGCCCGTCACGGAGTGCGTGGGCGTGAAGGTGGATCAGGTGTTCATCGGCTCGTGCACCAACGGGCGGATCGAGGACCTGCGCGAGGTGGCGCGCCTGCTGGACGGCAAGCGCGTGGCCGACGAGGTGCGCGTGATCGTCAATCCCGGCTCGCAGAAGGTGTACATTCAGGCCGCCGCGGAGGGCATCTTGGGCATCTTGGCCTCCGCCGGCTGCGTGGTGAACACGCCGGGCTGCGGCGCCTGCTTCGGCGGGCACATGGGCAACCTGGGCGAGGGCGAGATCTGCATCTCCACCACCAACCGCAACTTCGTGGGGCGGATGGGATCGCCCAAGGCCTCGATCTATCTGGCCTCGCCGGCGACCTGCGCCGCGAGCGCCCTCACCGGGAAGATCACCGATCCGCGCAGCCTGGCGCTCGAGCCGGCGGCGGTCTAAGGAGCGACGGAAACGATGCTGCAAGGATATGCGCACACCTACGGCAAGAACGTCGACACCGACGTGATCATCCCCGGGCGCTACTGCAACCTGACGGACATGGCCGAGCTGGGCAAGCACGCGCTGGAGGACCTGGACAAGGAGTTCACGGCGCGCGCGAAGCCCGGCGACATCATCGTGGCCGAGACGAACTTCGGCTGCGGCTCCTCGCGCGAGCATGCGCCCATCGCCATCAAGGGCGCGGGCATCTCGGCCGTGATCGCCAAGAGCTTCGCGCGCATCTTCTACCGCAACTCGCTGAACATCGGGCTGCCGGTCTTCGAGTGTCCGGAGGCGGTGGACGGGATTGCCGCGGGCGACGAGGTGCGCGTGGACTCCGCCACCGGCACCATCGAGAACGTTACCAAGGGGACGCGCTGGACGGCCCAGCCGCTGCCGCCGTTCATGCGGGCGCTGGTGGACGCGGGCGGCTTGCGCCCGTACGTGGAGCAGCGCTTGCGCGAGCGCGCGGGCGTGTGAGGGTGAGGGCGAGCGCGCCGTGCCGCTGAACCGGGCGGAGGCGCTGGAGGCGCTGGAGTCGGGGCGGGCCGAGGAGGCTCGCCCCGCCTTCGTGGAGCTGCTGCGCGCACATCCCGACGATCCCCAGCTCAACTACTACGCGGCGTGGGCGCACGACAGCCTGGGGCTGGAGCGCGAGGCGATCCCGTTCTACCGGCGCGCGCTGGCGAACGGCTTGACGGGAGAGGAGCGCGCCTCCGCGACGCTGGGCTTGGGGAGCAGCCTGCGGTGGCTGGGGGCCTACGACGAGGCGATCGACGTGCTGGAGCAGGGAACGCGCGAGTTCCCCGACGATCGCGCGCTCAAAGTCTTCCTGGCCATGGCGTACTACAACATGGCACGCGAGCGCGAGGCGATGGAGATGGTGTTGACCGAGCTGGCCGAGAGCAGCGCCGACGAACGGATTCGGCGGTACCGTCGCGCCATCGAGCACTACGCGCGCGACCTGGACGCGATGGACGGCGTCTGAGCGGAGGCTCCACGTGGAGGCGAAACGCGGCATCGAGGTGGCTCGACTGTTCGAGTCGAGCGCGGTACACGCGCTCCAGCGGCAGGCGGACGTGCAGCGGGCTCTCTGTCCGGACATGGCGGTGGCCACGCTCTCGCTCTGCGGTGGGATCGCCTTGTTCGCGGGTTCAGATTCGCCGCTCACCTATGCTGTTGGTCTCGCCGTACGGGATCATAGTCCGACCGGCTCCTAGGACCTTCCGGCCGCGGGCCGTTGCCGCAGGGGCGCAGAACGACGCTCTCATGCGTTGGCTGCCGATTACCCTCGCCGGTCCGATCCTGTGGGCGATCTCGACGCACCTGGACAAGTATCTCGTCGAGCGGTACTTCAAGGGGCGCAGCGTTGCGGTGCTCTTGGTCTTCACGGCGCTGATCGGGCTGCTTCTCCTCCCGTTCATCTTCGCGTACGTGCCGGGTGTCTGCGCGCTGCCGGTGAGAAGCGTATCGCTCATCGCCCTCACGGGCGTGCTGTACATGGCAGCGATGTACTTCTACTTGCAGGCGCTGCAGTCGAACGAAGCGTCGGTGGTCGCACCGTTCTTCCAAACGGCGCCGATCTTCGCGTACGCGCTCGCGTACGCCGTCCTCGGCGAGCGCCTCTCGCGCGGTGAGGTCATTGCCGGGGGATTGATCGTCGCCGGCACCGCGCTGCTGTCGATCGAGCCGGGCCACGCCGGACCAAAGGTGAACGTGCGCTTAGTCGCCTTGATGCTGGCCTGCGCTTTCTCGCTGGCGCTCAGCTCCGTCATCTTCAAGCTCTTCGCGCTCCGCGACGAGTTCTGGCCGACGACGTTCTGGACGTACGTCGGCGAGGCGGTCTTCGGCGTAGGCGTGCTGGCGGTGCCCGCGCAGCGCAGGCTGTTCATGTTGCTGCTCCGATCGAGCACCGGCGCCGTGCTCGCGATCAACGGCGTGAACGAGGCGGTCAACCTCGCCGGAAGCCTCCTGTTCCGCTACGCGCTGCTGCTCGCGCCGCTGGGATTGGTGCAAGCCGTCGGCAGCACGGCAAGCATCTTCGTGTTCCTCTTCGGCATCGCGCTCTCGGTGTTCTTTCCGAGCGTCGCGCGCGAGAATCTGTCGCGCGGGGACCTGCTTCGGAAGGCGCTCGCTGTGACGCTCGTCGCGCTCGGCGTGGTTCGCGTTGCCTTGCCTTGAATGCAACGCCGCCGCTAGTGGGGGACGGAGCCGCCGCTGTCCTGGTCGCCGCTTCCCTCGGTGTCCGGAGCGGGCGTGTACTTGGCCTGGTCGTTGGCCGTGAAGATCACATGCTTGCCGCTGGGTCGCGCACACGTGCGGCCGAGAGGCTCTAGGCGATATCGATCTCGCCAGTCCAGGATCCGGGGGGCGGCACCGGCAGATGATTCTCGCGCAGACCTTCGACATGGAACCGAATGGCCTCGCGGATGTTAGCCACGGCTTCAGCGCGGGTCGCGCCGGTAGATACGCAACCCGGCAAGTCGGGCACGTACACGGAGATCCCGGTTTCGGTGGGCTCGAAGACGGCGAGATACCTCAAGGTTTCCACCCCGCTTGCTTCTGAAGGCTGTTCCACGTCCTCCACGTCCCGGGAGCGAGTATATCACGAAGTCGACCCGGCACCGTGACGAGCCCCGGGCGATTGCGATGCGCTAATTGGCGGTGGGAGCCGCGCCGACGGACTTCCCTCCATCCGGCCGCACGGAGCAAACGAAGCGCATCGCGCACGCGAACGGGCAAGATCCTTCTCCCGGCCGCATGGGCTTGAGCATGCGTCCAGGAATCGAATCACGCGGTTCGAGCGATGGGAAAGGCCGGCTAGTGGGGGACGGAGCCGCCGCTGTCCTGGTCGCCGCTTCCCTCGGTGTCCGGAGCGGGAGTGTACTTGGCCTGGTTGTTGGCCGTGAAGATCACATGCTTGCCGCCGGGCTCCACGAAGATACCGACCATGTTGGCGGGCGGATCGACGCGGGCCTGGACCGTGATCTTGCCCTGCGGACCCTGGATGTCCACGGTCAGAGCGTTGCCGTCGATCTTGCCGGAGGCGGGATAGGCCTTGCCGTTGGTGTCGAGCCAGTCGCCGGTGAGGACGCTACCCTTCTGCTGGAAGCGCAGGTGCGTGTACGTGGTCTGGCCGCTGTCGGCTTCATGGGCCACCTCCCAGACGCCGCTGACGTTGGTCGCCGGCATGGCCGGGAGGTCGAACGAGACCCCGGGCGTCGCCGAGGGTGCCGGTACGGGGGGCGCGCTCTGGGCGGGGGGCGTCGTGACGGCGGCCTGGGCCTGCGCGAACGTGAGGGCGGAGGCTCCTGCCAACAGGAGCGCGAGCGTGAATCGCGATCGGGACATGGGCACGGTGGTTCGCCCCGCGGGCGGGTCGGCCTGCCGGGGCAAGCGAGGGAGTTTGCGGCATCGTGCTATACTGTTGGGCGTGCATCCGTCGCCATACGCGCGGGAGGGGTCCCGTGCGCGGTCGGCGGGCAACGGTAGAGGAAGAGCGTGAAAGAGAAGATTCATCCGGCGTGGCATGCGGCCGCCCGCGTCCACTGCGCCTGCGGCAATGTGTTCACCACGGGCTCGACGCGTCCCGAGATCAGCGTCGAGATCTGCAGCAACTGCCACCCGTTCTACACGGGCACGCAGAAGTTCGTCGACACCGCCGGGCGCGTCGACAAATTCAACCAGAAGGTCGCGAAGGCCCAGGCCAAGCAGGCCGAAGCCGAGGCTCGTAAGCAGAAGAAGGCCGAGGCTGCGGCGACCAACGCGTAAGCTGGTGGGAGACTTGGGGAGCGGGTTCGCGCGAGCGTACCCGCTTTCGTTTGTGTGATGGCGCAAGAGGGAATCTTCGCGCGGCTCGAGGGCATGGAGTCGCGCATCGCCGAGATCGACGCGGAGCTGGCGGAGCCCGGCACCGCCTCCGATCAGTCGCGCTTGATCGCGCTGACCAAGGAGCGCGCCGCGCTGGAGGAGCCGGTGGAGGCCTATCGCCGCCACCGTGCTTTCGCGCGGCAGCTCGCCGAGGCACGCGAGCTGATGGGCGATCCGGAGATGCGCGAGCTGGCCGAGAGCGAGGCGGCGGATCTCGAGTCGCGGCTCGCGGCGACGCAGGAAGAGCTGCGCCTCTTGCTGCTGCCCAAAGATCCGTACGACGAGAAGAGCATCTTCGTCGAGGTCCGCGCCGGGACGGGCGGCGAGGAGGCGGCCCTCTTCGCCTCCGAGCTCGCGCGCATGTACATGCGCTATGCCGAGCGCCTGGGGTACAAGGTCGAGCTGCTCTCCATCTCCGAAGCCGATGCGGGCGGCTACAAAGAGGCCGTCTTCGCCGTGAACGGCAAGGGTGCGTACCGCCACTTCAAGTTCGAGTCGGGCGTCCACCGCGTGCAGCGCGTGCCGGCCACCGAGTCGCAAGGGCGCGTGCATACCTCCACCGCCACGGTGGCCGTGATGCCCGAGGCCGAGGAGGTGGACGTGGAGATCAATCCGCGCGACCTCCAGGTGGACACGTACAAGAGCTCGGGCGCGGGCGGCCAGCACGTGAACAAGACGGAATCGGCCATCCGCATCACGCACCTGCCCACCGGCCTGGTGGTCGCCTGTCAGGAGGAGCGCTCGCAGTTGCAGAACCGCGAGCGGGCGATGCAGATGCTGCGCGCCGCCATACTGGACCGCAAGATCCGCGAGCAGGAAGCGGAGCGCAGCTCGCTGCGCCGCAGCCAGGTGGGCACGGGCGAGCGCTCCGAGAAGATCCGGACCTACAACTTTCCGCAGGACCGCATCACCGACCACCGCATCAACCAGAACTTCGGAAACATTCGCGGCGTCATGGAGGGGGACATGGACAAGATCCTCGAGGCGCTCTGGCAGCACGAGCAGGCCGTGCTCCTGGCCGCCGGCGACGACTCCGCCGCCTGACGCGCATGGTCACCGTGGCCGAGGCGATCGCTCGCGCGTCGGAACGCCTGCGCCGGCGCAGCGACACCCCGCTTTTGGATGCGCAGCTCCTGATGGCGCGCGTGCTGGAGCGCGACCGGCCGTGGCTCATCGCGCACGGCGACTCCCCGCTCCCTCCCGAGGAGCATGCCCAGTTCGAGCGCGTGCTGGTGCGGCGCGAGGAGGGCGTCCCGGTCGCCTATCTGATCGAGTCGGCCGGCTTCTACGGCCGTGAGTTTCGCGTTCGCGAAGGCGTGTTGGTGCCGCGGCCGGAGACGGAGCACCTGATCGAGCGCGCGCTCGCGGAGATCGACCGGCTGGCGGAACGCGGCCGGCGGGCGAACGTGCTCGACGTGGGCACGGGCTCCGGCGCCATCGCCGTGACGGTGGCGTGCGAGCGCCCGGACGTTCGCGTGGTGGCGACCGACCGCTCGAGCGCGGCGGTGAGCGCGGCGCGCGCCAACGCGGAGCGGCACGGTGTGGCCGAGCGCGTGCTGGTGCTCCACGGCGAGCTGCACGAGCCGGCGCTGCCCTACGCGCCCTTCGACGTCGTGCTGGGGAACCTGCCCTACGTCCCTACCGCCGATCTGCCGCGCCGCCCCGAGCCCGCCGCGTACGAGCCGCGTCTGGCGCTCGACGGCGGGAGTGACGGCCTCGACGTCTACCGGTGGCTGGTGCCCGCGCTCCCCGCGATCCTGAGCGCGGGCGGCGTGGTGCTCATGGAGGCCGCTCCACCCACGATCGAGGGGCTGGCGGGCTTGGCGCGGGCCAGCTTTCCCGACGCCGCCGTGGAGATCGTGACCGATTACGGCGGCCGCGCGCGGGTGGTGTGCGTGCTCACCAGGGAGCCGGGGTCCCCGCCCCGAAGCGCGACAACCCAGAGCGAGCCGTCCTCGAGTCCCGCCTGAATGGCGCGGTTTGTTGCGCGAGCACGCCGTCGATCGAGATCATAGGAGCGCGCTGGTGGCAAAGTTCATCTTCTTTACGGGCGGCGTGGTCAGCTCGCTGGGCAAAGGCATCGCCTCGGCCTCGCTGGGACGGCTGCTCAAGAGCCGCGGCCTCAAGGTCTCGATCCAGAAGCTCGACCCGTACATCAACGTCGACGCCGGCACCATGAACCCGTACCAGCACGGCGAGGTCTTCGTCACGGAGGACGGGGCCGAGACCGACCTGGACCTGGGCCACTACGAGCGCTTCATCGACGAAGAGCTCACGCGCGTCAACAACGTCACCACGGGCCAGATCTACGCCAGCGTGATCGAGAAGGAGCGCCAGGGTCACTACCTGGGCGCCACCGTCCAGGTGATCCCGCACATCACCGCCGAGATCAAGTCGCTCGTGCGCCGCGTGGCCGAGAACTCGGGCGCCGAGGTCTGCATCGTCGAGGTGGGCGGCACGGTGGGCGACATCGAGTCGCTCCCCTTCCTGGAGGCGATCCGCCAGCTGCGCCACGATCTGGGCGACGAGAACGTCATGTACATCCACCTGACGCTGGTGCCGCACCTGGGGGCGGCCGACGAGCTGAAGACCAAGCCGACGCAGCACAGCGTGCGCGAGCTGCGCGCCATCGGCATCCAGCCCGATGCCATCGTCTGCCGCACGGGCTCAGGGTATCCCATCTCCACCGAGCTGAAGGAGAAGATCGCGCTGTTCTGCGACGTGCCGGCGAGCGCGGTGGTGCAGAACGTCGACGCGACCTCCATCTACCAGGTGCCGCTGAACCTGGAAGCCGAGGGTCTGGCGGAGATCGCCGTGCGCAAGCTGCACCTCCCCGCGCGCGAGCGTGACATGCGCGCCTGGGAGGAGATGGTGGACCGGGTGCTCCACCCCGAGGGGCGCGTGATCGTCGCGCTGGTCGGCAAGTACGTGGAGCTGAAGGACGCCTACATCTCCATCAACGAGGCGCTCTATCACGCCGGCTTCGCCAGCGGCGCCGACGTGGAGATCCGGCGCATCGACTCCGAGCGGCTGGAGGCCGAGGGCGTCTCGCTGCTGGACGGCGTGGGCGGCATCCTGGTGGCGCCGGGCTTCGGCTCGCGCGGCGTGAAGGGCAAGCTGTTGGCCGTGCAGCACGCTCGCGAGCGGCGCATCCCGTTCCTGGGCATCTGCTTCGGCATGCAGCTCGCGTGCGTGGAGTTCGCGCGCAACGTGGCGGGCTTGCCGCAGGCGATGACCACGGAGGTGGACGAGGCCACGCCCGACCCGATCATCGATTTCCTGCCCTCGCAGCGCAATTTGCAGATGATGGGCGGGACCATGCGCTTGGGCGCGTACGGCTGCGACCTGGTTCCCGACACGCTGGCCTCCACGGCCTACGGCGAGCTGCATATCACCGAGCGCCACCGCCACCGCTACGAGTTCAACAACGCGTATCGCGAGCGCCTCGCGGCGCACGGCCTGGTCTTCAGCGGCTTCCACCGCGTGAGCGAGACGCAGCAGCTCGTGGAGATGATCGAGCTGCCGCAAAGCCTCCATCCGTGGTTCCTGGGGACGCAGGCGCATCCGGAGTTCAAGTCGCGTCCCACCAAGCCCGCGCCGCTCTATCTCCACTTCGTGCGTGCGGCGATTGCCCACGCGGGGGTGGAGATCACCGCGTTCGAGCGCCGTTTGCGGCGTTCGTCGATCGCTTAGCCGCGCGGCGGAGCGTGGACCCGGACCGCATCACCGCGGTGGTCTTGACCAAGGACGAGGCGGCCAACGTGGAGGGCTGCCTCGCCTCGCTGCCCCCCGGCGTGGGCGCGCTGGTCGTGGACGCTGAGTCGCGCGACGCAACGCGTGAGATCGCCGAGCGCGCGGGGGCGCGCGTGGTGGTGCGGCCGTGGACGGGCTTCGTAGACGCGCGGCGGGCGGCGCTGACCATGGCGTGGACGCCCTGGGTGCTCTTCGTGGACGCCGACGAGCGCTTGGACCGGACGCTGCGCACGTCGGTCCTTGCCGCGCCGGAAGGAGCGTTCGCGGCGTACGAGGTGCTGCGCACGACGGAATTTTGCGGGCGCCCGATGCGCGGAGCCGGCTGGTGGCAAGAGCCGCTGGTGCGCTTGGTGCGGCGCGACGCCGCTCGCTTGGAGGCGCGTCCAGCCGCCGGGGGAGCCGCGCAACTGCACGAACGCTGGGTGGCCCAGGGCCCGGTGGGGCGATTGACGGGGACGCTGGAGCACCGCTCGTACCCCACGCTGGCGGACTACCGGCGCAAGTTCGCCCGCTACACGGAGATCGAGGCCCAGGGGGTGACGCCCTCGCCGGCCCGCGCGGCGCGGGCGCTGGTGCTCTCGGCGGCGCGCCTGGCGTGGCTCTACCTGGCGCGCGGCGGCTGGCGCGACGGATGGCGCGGGGCGTACGTCTGCGCGGCCAGCGCGTTCTATCCCAGCGCCGTGCAGCTCAAGGCACTGGCGCGCAGCCGCTCGGAGGCCCGCCGGTGAAGCCCGTGGTGGTGCTGGACGCGCGCATCACGCGGCGTTGCAGCGTGGGGATGAGGCACTACATCCGCGAGCTGGCGGCGCGCGTGCCGCGCGTGGCCCCGGACCTCAAGGTGGTGGTGATCGCCAACGGCTCCATCGAGACGGAGGCCGAGGTGGTGGGCGTTGGGGGCGGCAACTTCGGCATCACCGAGGAGCTGGTGGTGCCGCTGACGGCGCGCGGCCTAGGCGCCTCGCTGATGCACCACCTCTCGCTCTATGCGCCCTACGAGCCGGGGGTGCCGTTCCTCATCACGATCCACGACTTGATCCACCTGGAGTTTCCCGAGCAGTTCAAGCCGACCATCCGCGCGTACTACCGACTGTTCACCCGTCGTCACGCGGCGCGCGCGCGCCGCGTGGTGACCGACGACGAGGCGACGGTCTCAGGACTGGGGCGCTACCTGGGCGCGCCCCGCGAGCGCGTCGCGGTGATCCCGCTGGGCGTGGACGACGCGATGCTGCAGCTCGCCGAGCGGCCCCAGCCCGACGAGGCGGCGCGTCTCCGTGCGCTGGGCGTTGGAGAGCGCTCCTTTCTCTTCTACGCCGGGAACCATCGCAAGCACAAGAACCTGACCACGCTCTTCGAGGCATGGCGGGGACTGCCGTGCGACCTGGTGATCACCGGCCACGACGACTTCCCCGGCGGGCTGGGGCAGTACGCGCACGAGGGAAACCGCGTCGTGGCCGTCGGCGACGTGGACCGGGGCCTCTTGGCGGCGCTCTACCGGCGAGCGGGCGCCTACGTCCACCCCGCCCTGGTGGAGGGGTTCGGCTTGCCGATGGTGGAGGCGATGGCCTTCGGGACGCCCGTGGTGGCCGCGGAGCGGAGCATCCCGGAGCCGCTGCGCGCGGCGGCCCTGGCCTTTCCCGCGCTGGATGCCGCGGCGCTGCGGCGGCAAGCCCAGCGCGCCCTGAGCGACGAGTTCCTGCGCATCCGTCTGCGCCAGAGCGGCATGGCGATCGCCCGGGGACTCACCTGGGAGCGAACGGCGGAGGCGACGGCGGCGTTGTACCGTACGGTGCTGAAGGAGTTGGCTCGACCATGATCTCGACACGACTGCGCCGCTGGGTGCGCGCCGCGGCGATGCTGGCGGCCTGCGCGCTCCTCCCGGCGACGGCGGCGCTGGCCGAGCGGCCGCCGGTCACGGCGACGCTGGACGGCAGCGCGCTGACGCTGACGCCGCCGGCGCGCACGATCGCCGGGCGCATCTACCTGCCCCTGCGGCCGCTGGCCCAGGCGCTGGGCATTCCCGTGCACGCCGTGCGCCAGCAGGTGGAGATGCGCCTCTCCGACCGGACGATCGACTTCACGGTGGGCGCCGCGGAGGTCTATACGGGCGGCGGCACCGTGGCCATCGGTGCGCCGATCGTGCAAGTCGACGGGACCATCTTCGTGCCCCTGCGCTTCGTGAGCTCGGCCTTGGGAGCGCAGGTCACCTACGATCCGATCACGCGCCATCTCACGATGGTCAGCATCTTCGCCGGGGCCGCCCAGGCGCCACCGACCGCCGGAGCCTCGGGCGCGGCCGCGCGCGTGAGCGGCACCGTGACGGCGGTGGACCGCAACAGCGAGCCGCCGACGGTGACCGTGATGCAGGATGACCTGCCGCGCACGATCAGCATGACCTCGCAGGCGCAGATCGTGCTGCAGGACGTCTCCGTGCACACCACGGTCGCGGGAACGTTGGCCGACATCCAGCCCGGCGACGAGCTTGCCGCGACCATCGATCCCAGCGGAGCCGTGGTGCAGGTGGTGGACTTCTTCGCCTCGCACTCGGGGCGGATCGCCGCCGTCTCCGGCTCGACCTTCGTGCTGAAGGATGGTCGCGTGGTGACGCCGCCCTCGAGCAGCGTGGTCACGCTCAACGGCGTGCGCGCGCGGGTGGCCGACCTGCGCGTGGGAGACCGCGTGACCCTGCGCTCCAACCCGCAGACCAACGAAGTCAAGGCCGTGATCGCCTCGCGGCCCAGCACCGGCACGCCGCCGCCGGCGGGCGCCGTGCGCATCACCGCGTTCTCGTTCGCGCCGACCACCCCGCTGCGCGCAGGCGAGACGCTCGACGTCTCGATGGCGGGTACGCCGGGCGGCGCGGCGACCTTCGACTTGGGTCCGATCGTCAAGGGGCTGCCGATGACCGAGGTCTCGCCGGGGCATTACCACGGAAGCCTGCCGATCACCGACGGCATGAACCTGACGGACATCTCCGTCTTCGGCAACCTGGCGGTGAACGGCGTAGCCGCGCCGCGCGCCGAGGCGCCGGCGCAGCTCTCGGTGGCGACCACGCCGCCGCAAATCGGCGACATCGCGCCGCTGGCGGGCGAGCGCATCAACAACGACCGCCCCAACATCTTCGCCACCTTCTCCTCGCCCACGCAGCTCGGCATCGATCCCGGCAGCATCCGTCTGGTGGTCAACGGCCAGGACGTGACGGCGCTGGCGATGCGCAACCCCGACTTCATCGTCTACTCGCCGCAGCAGGCGATGGCGCCGGGCAGCGTCAATGTCTCGGTCAGCGTGGCCGACCTGGCCGGAAACGTGGTCTCGCGCTCGTGGAGCTTCACCATCGGGAGGGGTCAGTGAAACGGATCCTCGGCGTTCTCTTGGTCTTGGCGCTGGCCGGGTGCGGTGGAGGCCAAGGCGGGGCGGTGAGCTCCTCGACGCTGATCCAAGCCCGGGTGAAGGACGCGGTGAGCTTGGATCCCGCGGTGGCCACCGACGGCCTCTCGCTCAACGTGAGCGTGGAAGTGATGCGCGGCCTGCTGCGCTTCAAGCCGGGCACGTTCGACGTGGCGGGCTCGATCGCCAAGGACTGGCACGCCGAGGACGGCGGCAAGGTCTGGATCTTCGATCTCAAGCCGGGGCTGAAGTTCTCAGACGGCACACCGGTGGACGCGCAGGCCGTGAAATTCAACTTCGACCGTTGGCGCGAGCCGAAGAACCCGTATGCGGGGACGCAGCCCTTCTCGTACTACATCTCGATGTTCGGCGGTCAGCCCGGCATCATCACGGGCGTGAGCGTGCTCTCGCCCACGCGCGTGCAATTTACGCTGGCGCATCCGTTCGGCCCGTTCCTGCGCGACCTGGCGATGCCCTCGTTCGCCATCGGCTCACCCGCGGCCATCAAGGCCGACCCGCAGAAGTTCGCGCAGCGGCCGGTGGGCTGGGGTCCGTACACGGTGGCCGAGTGGGTGCACGACGACCACATCACGCTCGCGGCCAACCCCGACTTCGACGATCCCAAGCCCACCTACCAGAGGGTGGTCATCCGCGACATCCCCGATCAGGCCACCAGCGTGCTTGAGCTGCAGAAGGGATCGATCGACGGGCTCTCCGACCCGCGCCCCGACGACGCTAAGAGCCTGGCGACGGACCCCTCGCTCCAGGTCTACCAACAGCCGGCCAACAACGTCGCCTACCTGGCGCTCAACATGGAGAAGAAGCCCTTCGGCGATCTGCGCGTGCGGCGCGCCGTGGCCTACGCGCTCGACTTGCATGCCATCGTGAAGGATCTCTACGGCAAGGGCGGCGAGGTCGCCAACACCTGGGTGCCCGACGGCATGGACGGCTCGAGCGCCCCCGTCACAGCGTATCCGCACGACGTGGCCAAGGCCAAGGCGCTGCTGGCAGCGGCCGGCTTTCCCCACGGCTTCAAGACGGAGCTCTTCTACGGCACCGCGCCGCGCCCGTACATGCCGGAGCCGCAGCGCGTGGCCGAGGCGATCCAGGCCCAGCTCAAGCAGGCCGGCATCGACGTGACGCTGGAGCCGTTCGAGTGGGCCGTCTACCTGGAGAAGATCAAGAACGGCGAGCACCCGATGTGCCTGATCGGATGGACGGGGGACAACGGCGACGCCGACAACTTCCTGTACACGCTGCTGGACCAGGACTCGGCGGTCAAGGGAGCGGCGCAGAACTACTCGTTCTGGCGGGACCCGAAGTTCCACGCGCTGATGCTGGCCGGCCAGCGCACGGTCGACGAGGCCAGGCGCAAGGAGATCTACGTGAAGGCGGTGGAGCTGGTGCACGACCAGGTGCCCGCGATCCCCATCGTGCACACGACGGTGCCGATCATCTGGAAGAAGTCGATCGCCGGCTACGTGCCCAACGCCGACACGATCGTCGACTACGAGCTGATGCACCCGGCGGAGGCGAGCAAGTGATGGACGACTGTCTCTTCTGCAAGATCATCGCGGGGGCGATCCCCGCGGAGCGCGTCTACGAGGACGAGCGCGCGATCGCCATCCGCGACATCAACCCCAAGGCGCCCACGCACGTGCTGGTGATCCCCCGCGCCCACGCGGCCACCTTCTCCGAGCACGTGGCCAAGCACGGCGAGGACGGGGAGCTGGCTCACCTGATGCGCGTGGCCGCGCAGCTGGGCACGCAGTTCGGGGGCGAGCGCGGCTTCCGCGTGGTGATCAACGAGGGCGGCGACGGCGGGCAGACCGTCTACCACCTGCACCTGCACGTGCTGGCGGGGCGCCCGTTCACCTGGCCGCCGGGGTAGGACCGTGTCCGTCGACGTCGCCGCGCGCGCGGTCGCGGCGATGCGGGAGCGCTGCACCGAACCGCTCTCGCTGGCGGAGATGGCCTCCGACGCGGGCTTCAGCCCCACGTACTTCGACCGGCTCTTTCGCTCCGTCACGGGCGTTCCGCCCGGTATGTACCAGGCGGCGCTGCGTTTGGACGAGGCCAAGCGCCTGCTGCTGGCGCAGGCGGGCAGCGTCACGGAGATCTGCTTCGCCCTGGGCTACGAGAGCTTGGGCACCTTCACGCG
Organism: Candidatus Dormiibacterota bacterium; assembly: GCA_035533275.1. Lineage (GTDB taxonomy): Bacteria > Vulcanimicrobiota > Vulcanimicrobiia > Vulcanimicrobiales > SCRA01 > SCRA01. The sequence goes on from DATLUD010000029.1 coordinate 38,830, forward strand.
CATCTTCACCGAGAGCGTCGGCGCCACGCCGGGGCGTCTGCGCGAGACGCTGAGCCGCGCCGAGAGCGAGGGATTGCTCGAGCGGATGCACGCGCTGCGCTCGCCGTGGCCCGCGCCGCCGCGGCGCCAACTCGGCGTGGCCGGAGAGATCCGCTGCGAGGGCGCCGGCGAGGTGACGATCTTCGCCGGTCTCTTTCCGCGTCCGATCCCGCGCAGCCGTCCGGTGGCCGGGCAGGTGCTCGCCGGGCCCGGCGAGTTCCGCCTGGCGCCCGTGCCGGACGGGCGCTACTTCCTGTTGGCGGCGGCCTTTCCGCGCGCGCCTTCCCTCCTGGCGTACGTGGTCCCGCGAGACCCGCTGCGCGTGGGGAGCGTCGGTCCCGTGGACGTGGAGGGCGGACGGTCATCCCGGGTGGAGCTGGCCTTGCACCCGGTGACCCCGATCTCTCCGCCCATCCTCACGGCGCTCCCCCTTTTGGCCGTGGAACTGTGCGCCGCCGCGGCGCCGGAGGACAAGATCGGAGAAGCGCGACGCGTATGGTGGTGGTAGCCTGAGCCTGACGGCATGAGGATCGATGCTTCGGAGGAGGGGCGATCGTGGATATGCAGATTGACGACATCAGCGATCCGGACGGCAACGACTTTCTGCTCGTGCAGGTCATGCCCGCAGCCGCTCAAAGCGAGAGCGAGCGATGAGCAGCGTACGCGTGCTGGTCGGCACCCGCAAGGGCGCGTTCATCCTGACGTCGGACGGGAAGCGCGAGCGGTGGGAGATCGACGGCCCGCACTTCGGGGGCTGGGAGATCTATCACCTGAAAGGCTCCCCCGCCGACCCGAATCGTCTCTATGCCTCGCAGTCCAGCGGGTGGTTCGGGCAGCAGATCCAGCGCTCCGCCGACGGCGGCAAGACCTGGGAGCTCGTGGGCAACGAGTTCGCGTACGACGGCATCCCGGGCACGCACCTGTGGTACGACGGCACGCCGCGCCCGTGGAAGTTCACGCGCGTCTGGCACCTCGAGCCGTCGCTGACCGACCCGGACACCGTCTATGCCGGCGTCGAGGACGCCGCGCTCTTCCGCTCGGCCGACGGCGGCCGGACCTGGCAGGAGCTGGCTGGGCTGCGTGACCACCAAACGGGGTCCTCGTGGCAGCCGGGCGCCGGCGGCCTGTGCCTGCACACGATCCTGCTGGATCCGAGCGACGCCAAGCGGATCTTCATCGCCATCTCGGCAGCCGGCGCTTTCCGAACCGACGACGGCGGCGAGACCTGGCGAGCGATCAACCGTGGCCTGAAGTCCGAATACATCCCGGATCCGACCGCCGAGGTCGGCCACTGCGTTCACCGCATCGCCATGCACCGCTCGCGTCCGGGTGTGCTGTTCATGCAGAAGCACTGGGACGTCATGCGCAGCGACGACGCCGGCGAGTCGTGGCGCGAAGTCAGCGGGAACTTGCCGACCGACTTCGGGTTCCCGATCGACGTTCACGCCCACGAGCCGGAGACCATCTACGTCGTGCCGATCAAGAGCGACTCGGAGCACTATGTCCCGGACGGAAAGCTGCGCGTGTACCGCAGCCGCACGGGTGGAAACGAGTGGGAGCCGCTCGGCAAGGGTTTGCCCCAGCGCGACTGCTACGTGAACGTCTTGCGCGACGCGATGGCCGTCGACTCGCTCGACTCGTGTGGAATCTACTTCGGAACCACCGGCGGTCAGGTCTATGCGTCGGCCGACGCCGGAGATAGCTGGACCCCGATCGTCCGAGATCTTCCGGCTGTGCTCTCCGTGGAGGTGCAGACGCTGCCGTGATCCGCGTGGTGCTCCCGGCGCAGCTTCGGATGCTGGCGCACGTCACCGGCGAGGTGCAGCTCGAGGTCGAGGATCGCGTTACGCAGCGATCGGTCCTCGACGCGCTCGAGGCCCGCTATCCGGCGCTTCGCGGGGCGATCCGCGACCACGCCACGCAGCAGCGCCGGCCGTTCGTCAGGTTCTTCGCATGCGAGCGGGATCTCTCGCACGAGCCGCCGGACGCCCCGCTGCCCGATGCGGTCGCAACGGGAGCCGAGCCCTTTCTGGTCGTGGGGGCCATCGCGGGCGGCTAGCGACTCACGCCGTCCATAGCGAGTGATGCGGGTGGAGCTGAGAAAGGGAGAGTGATGCACGCCGCGTTCAAAGCGGTGGGCGTTGCGTTTATGGCCTCGGATGGGCGCGAAGCCAAGCCCATCGACCCGGAAGCCGGAACATCTCGCTTTCCCTGATGCTTTTCGGGGTGGGAAATTCGGCATGTTGCACGATCGCTTCGGTATCGAATGGTTGATCACGGCCCCATGAAGATCGCGGTCGTGGTCGCGCGAATTCTCCTCCGCACTCACGCGGCCGAGGGCCAGAAGCGCTCCATGCGGGGCTCGTCGCCGAGATCCATGAGGACCGCGCCCAGTTGAAAGGGGCCGCCGGCGAGCGCGAAGGGGCCGGCGTCCGCACCCCGGAGGCGGCGGACGAAGACCTCGTGAGCGATGCCGACGATCCCGCCCGAGGGCCCGTTCATCCCGGCGTCCGCGCAGAAGAGCGTGCCCAAGGGCAGGCGGTGCATCAGCAAGCTGGGCTCGTGCGTGTGCGTGCCCACCACGGCCGCGGCCTGGCCGTCGGCCGCGAACGCGAAGGCATGCTTCTCGGTCACCATCTCGGCATGGAAGTCGACGATCACCAGCTCGTCGTCCTCGAACGAGAGCGAGGCGAAGGCCTCGACGGGATCGCGGGCCGTGATGTGCGGGTGAGCGGCGCTGCGCCCGATGAGGTTGACCACCGCAACGCGGCGGCCGGCGCGCACGAGGCGCTCGATGCCGGTGCCCGGCAAGTCCTCGAGGAGGTTCATCGGCCTCAGCACGCGCGGACGGCGGAGCACGCGATCGGCATCGGGGGCGTCCCACGAGTGATTCCCACCCGTGAGCACGTCCACGCCGGCTCCCAGAAGCAGGTCGACCGCCTCGTCGCTGGTGCCGAAGCCGCGCTGCACGCTCTCGGGCCGGCTGACCACGGCGTTCTCGGCGTTGGCGATCACCAGGTCGGCGGCGGCCTCCCGGCGCCACTGCGGGATGCGTGCGGCCAAGTGGCGGACGGCCTCGATGCCGACGACGTCGCCGAAGAAGAGAACCCTCATGCACCGATACGCTAGGCGGCGCAGCTTAAGGCGGCGTGAAGGCGACCTTACGCGCGGGTTGTCGGCCGAGCGAGCGGTGCGTCGAGGCGTTGCACGGCGCTCCCCGGCGGGTAAGCGATCCGGGGAGGAACTCAAAAGGATGCGCGCATTCGCCATCGACGACTACGGGGCGCCCGGCTCGCTCCACGTGCTACCCACGCCTGAGGTAGGGGCGGGCCAGTTGCTGGTCCGCATCCATGCCGCGGGCGTCAACCCGGCCGACTGGAAGCTGAGGGACGGCTTGTTCGGCACGCGCGGGCGGCCGTTTCCGCTGGTGCTGGGACAGGATTTCGCGGGCGTGGTGGAGCGGATCGGCGCTCAGGTGAGCGGCTATGCGGTGGGCGACCGCGTCTTCGGCGTGGCGCCGCACGGCTCGTATGCGGAGTACGCAGCCGTGGACGCGAGCGGACCCATGGCCCGGATTCCCGCGTCGCTGGACGACGCGCGCGCCGCTGCCCTGCCCACCGCGGGGTTGACGGCCCTGGCCTCGATCGCGTTCGTGGATCCCAAGCCGGACGAGACGCTGCTCGTCGTGGGGGCCACGGGGGGCGTGGGCGGCTACGCCACGCAGATCGCCCATGCGCGCGGGGTGCGCGTCGTCGCGACCGCGCGATCGGGCAAGGAGCGGGTCGCGCGCTCGTTCGGCGCCGACGAGGTGATCGCATACGATCTCTGCGACGTCGTGGCCGAGGTGACGAAGGCTCACCCCAAGGGCGTCGAGGCGCTCATCGACGTGGTGAGCGACGACGCAGCGCTCAAGCGGATCTCGGAGGTCCTGCGCCGCCCCGGCGGGCGGTTGGCGACCACGGTCTTCGCCGCCGACGAGACGTGGTTCGCTCAGCACGGCCTGCGGGCGGCCAACATCGCCGCGCAGAAGACGCCGCAATGGTCGCCGGAGGGCTTGGCCGAGCTGGCCCGCATGGTGGAGAGCGGCGCCCTGAGCGTGAGGATCGACGCGGAGATGGCGTTGGCCGATGCCGGGCGGGCCCTAGAGCGCAGCAAGACGGGGCAGATCAGCGGCAAGATCGTCTTGCGCGCGTAGAGGAGAGGACGAGCATGACAGCACCGATGCGCTTGGGGAACGTGAGCGTCTACGTGACCGATCAGGAGCGCGCGCTCGCGTTCTACCGGGACTTGCTGGGCTTCAATGTCCGCTCAGACGTGGCGTACGCCCCCGGCTTTCGCTGGCTCACCGTGGCGCCGGAGGGAGACTCGGTCCAACTCGTGCTGGTGCCGGCGGCCGCGCGCGACGGGCATGCCTCCGCCGAACGCATCGGCGGCTGGAGCCGCGTGGTCTTCCAGACCGAAGACATCGATCTGGCGTACCGCGAGCTGGTGGCGCGCGGAGTCCCCTTCGACGGCGAGCCGGAGCCCACCGAGTGGGGAGGAACGCAGGCGACGTTTCACGACCCCGACGGCAACGAGTTCCTGCTGGTGCAGACGGGCTCGTAGCCGCGCGATGATCCGAGCGGCGGCGCGGCGCGTTGTATTGCGGCAAGGCCCGCGATGCAAAGGAGGAACATGAAGGTCACGATCAAGGACGCGGCCAGCGGAGAGGTCTTGGCGGAAGCCGTGGACGACCAGGCGCGCAAAGTCGAGGGCAACTGGTACATCGCGCCGGAGGCGGTGAACGCGGCGCGCTTGGAGGTCACCAAGCACGACTACACGTGTCCCTACAAGGGCACGTGCTTCTACATCGACGCCGTCGCACCGGACGGCGCGCGCACGCCGCGCGTGGCCTGGGTCTACGACCACCCGAAGTCCGGTTGGGAGCAGATCAAGGGGCGCTACGGCTTTTACGCCGGCGAGGCGGCGAAGAAAATGGGCAAGACGATCGTCGTCGAGACGTAGCATGGGCGTCGAAGCGGTCGGCGTCGACGTGGTCGGGAGCGGTCAGGTCGTGGGGCGCCGCCCCAACACCGATGCGCGTCGCGCGAGCGTGAGCCGGGCTCCGAGGACCTGCTCGACCGGCTGGCCGTCGTCACGCTGAGCTCCGGAGGTGAGGTCATCGCGCCACCGAAGCGTCTGCGCTCGCGGGCGGGGCTGGCGGCCGCGATCTTTCTGCATTGACGATGTTGACACGTTGCCACGTACCTGTGCTATAGTACTTCGAAAGTAGTCCGTACAGGTACGGACACATATCCTATCGACGGCAGATCTTTCACCGGTGCGCCTGGCGGCAACGGCGAGTGTACTCGCCGTATGCTGGATTCATCCTCGCTTCTACCCCGCGACAGAAGTCCTGGAGGAAATTCACGAGAGCATGGCTACGGGTAACGTGACGTCCGCGAGCGACGTGTCAAGGGTCCGGAGATTCACACCGGACTTCTTGCTCGGCTTGCTCGAGAACTTGGTCCTGGTGCGCGAGTTCGATCTCGCCTGCGAACGCTGGTGGGCCGCCGGCGAGCCGCTGGTGGGCGAGTTCCATCTGAGCCTCGGCCAAGAAGCCTTCACCGTCGGAACCTGCGCGGCGGCCGAGGCGACCGATCCCATCTGCCCCTCGATCCGCGGAATGGGCGTCTACCTCTCTCGAGGCGCGTCGATGGTCCAACTCATGGCGTCGTTCTTCGAGCGCCAAGGGTCCATCAGTGCCGGGCGCTGGGCGCACTGGCATACCGGCGTCCCGGAGATCGGCATCTTGCCGCAAACGGGCATGCTGGGCAGCGGCCTCCTCAGCGCGGCGGGCGTGGCGCTGAGCAAGAAGTACCGCGGCGAGCCCGACGTGGTGGTCGCGATGCTCGGCGACGGCACGACGAACACGGGCAACTTTCACGAGGGCGTCAACTACGCGGCCGCGCAAGTGCTGCCGATGGTGATCGTCATCGAGAACAACCAGTTCGGCGTCTCCACCAGGATCACTGACGTCACGCGGGTCGAGGATCTCTCCTCGCGCGCTCTCGGATACGGCATCCCGGGCATCACGGTGGACGGCAACGACGTCCTCTCCGTGTACGAGGTGGTGCACGACGCGATCCGCTCGGCGCGTGCGGGTTCGGGCCCGACGCTGGTCGAGCTGAAGAGCTACCGGTGGGGCGGGCAAACGCTCAGGGATGCCGACCTCATTCGCCCCGCTGCCGAGAAGGAGGCTGCTCGAGCCAATTGCCCGATCCTCCGTCTCAAGGCGCTGCTCGAGCAAGCGGATCTCCTCAGCGACTCGGAGTTCGCCGAGCTCGTCGACGGCGTGCGGAGCCGGATCTCCGAAGCGGAGCGCGAGGCTCGCGCCCTGCCGGCGCTGGACCCCGACGACCGCGACCAACTTGCCAGCATGATGCGCGCGTACGCGGAGTAGGACGAGGACGATGCAGTCAGGACCCGTCAAGACCATGAGACAGGCGCTCAACGAGGCGCTGTTCCAGGAGATGGCGCGCGATGCGTCGGTTTTCGTCATCGGCGAGGACGTGGGGCGCCACGGCGGCGCGCGCGGAGTCTCCAAGGGGCTGTGGGACCGCTTCGGCGCCTCGCGGGTGATCGACACGCCCATATCCGAGATGGCGATCGCGGGCATCTGCAGTGGCGCGGCGATGAGCGGCCTGCGCCCGGTGGCCGAGGTGTACATCGGCGACATCATCCTCTACATGGCCGACAGCATCGTGACCACGGCTGCGCGGCTCTATTTTTCCACCGAAGGGCGGGTGAAGGCCCCATACGTCATTCGCGGCGCCGACGGCGGGCGTCCCGACGGGGGACCGCACCAGGATACGTTCGCGTCGTGGTTCGCGCACGTGCCCGGCATCAAAGTGGTGATCCCCTCGACGCCAGCCGACGCGAAGGGCTTGTTGACCTCGGCGATCCGCGACGACAATCCCGTCATCTTTCTCGAGCCGCACCGGCTCTACGACGACGTCGGACCGGTGCCGGAGGGCGAGTACACGGTGCCCATCGGCCGCGCCGACGTGCGCGCCCCGGGGAGTGACGTCACCGTGGTGACGGTGGGCCAATGCGTGAAGCTCGCGCTGGAGGCGCGCGAGCACTGGGCGCCGCGGGGCGTATCCGTCGAGGTGGTGGACCTGCGCAGCCTTCGGCCGCTGGACGTCACCACGATCCGCGAATCGGTCGCGAAGACCGGACGGCTCGTGGTGGCTCACGAGGGGTGGGCCAGCTACGGCATCGGCGCCGAGATCGTCGCCTCCGTCTGCGAGCCGCCCCACGTCCTGCTGCGCGCTCCGGCGGTGCGCGTGGGGACGCTGGAGACGCATATCCCCGCCAGTCACGTGCTCGCATCGGCCATCTTGCCCAGCGTCGAGCGCATCGACGTGGCAATCTCGCAGGTGATGGCCTGCGCGTCGTCCGTGACGGCCTAGTCCTCACCTTTCCTCGATTCACTCGGAACTTACGGAGACGTCGGAGGGGCGTGACTTAAGCACACTCCTGAGATCCCGGTCGCTCAACAACGCGGGTGTACCAACGCGGAATACAGCACTTCTCGCGCCTAACCCATAAGGGAGGTCGAACATGAAGGCGGAGCGATCCTTTGAGCTACGATGGAACAACTTCGGGCTCATCAACGTACTGATTCAGGTGGCCATCGGCTACACGATCTACGGCATCGACCGGTCGTCCTTTGGCGTGCTCGTACCCGGCGTCATCAAAGCATTTCACCTGACCCCCGCGCTGGCGGGGTTCGTGGCGACGAGCTTCCTCGGCGGCCAAGCGGCGGTCCTGATCCTCGCCGGCTGGCTTTCGGATGTCTGGGGAAGAAAGCGGGTCCTCATTCTCGGTTTCGCGGTCTTCTCGTTGGCGGTTCTCTTCAGCGGGCTCAGCAGGAGCGTCAATGAGCTGGTCTTCTTCCGGCTGTTGAGCGGCGTCGGCGAGGGCATCTTCCAGCCCGCCGCCTTCGCGGTTCCGGGCGCCCTCTTCCAAACGCGCAGGAGCCTTGGACAGGGCATTCTGCAAGCCACGTTCGGCCTCGGCATCATCCTCGGGCCGATCGCGGCGGCGATCATCTCGACGCACTCCGCCGATTTTGGCTGGCGTATGCCGCTGATCGTCTTCGGCGTCGCCGGGGTGATCGGCACGGCGGTGATGGCGTTCATGATGGACACGGGCTACTCGGACTACAAGCCCGCGGCCGCCGCGGCCGCCAAGGGTGTGAGCGAGCCGGCCGATCGCCGGTGGATGTGGCGCTTCGGCGTGGCCACGGTGCTCATCGCGCTGTGGTCTCAGGCGCTCTGGCCCTTCCAGGGCCTGGGGGCAACCTACTTGGTGAAGGTGCAGCATCTCACCGTCGTGCAAGCGGGCCTGGCGGGGATGGCCGGCGGCGTGGCCGTATTGAGCCTTTCGCTGCCGTTCGGGTTGCTCGCGGACCGGTTCGGCCGTCTCAATCTGATCGCCATCGCGGGCGCGATCGTGGCGGGGGCCTACGCGCTGTTCTTCAGCGTCGCCCTGACGCCGCTCACGGCGGCCGCCTTGACCTTCGTGATCCAAGGCTGTCTCATCGCTGGAATCAATACGAACGTGATCGCGTTGATCGTGGAGTACGTGCCGAGCGCGCGATTGGGCACCGCGTTGGGCGCGGCGAACACTCTGGTTTACGCATTCGCGATGTTCACGGGCGTCGAGCTCGGCGCCAGCGCTAGCACGATCGGGTGGCGCATGGGCAGCTTCTACGTTGTGATCATTCCCTCGTTGGCGATCGCGGCGATCTCCATCGGCATGGCCATGTGGGAGAAGCGGCAGGCGGCGGCGTCGGCGGCATTGGCGAGTGCGCAGTGACCCGAACGGCGTGATGACACGGTAAGGCAATTTCCCACACAGGCTAGGAGGAATTCGATGAAGGTCGTGAGAGCGGAGCGGTTGATCGACGGCGCGGGCGGCACCCTCGAGGGAGGCGTGGACGTCGTGCTGGAGGGGACGACGATCACCGACATGGGGCAAACCGGGCGCGTGAAGGTGCCGGATGGGGCGGAGATCATCGACGCCGGCGGCGCCACGCTCATACCGGGCCTGATGGACGGCCATCTCCACCTCTCGTTCTTCAACGCGATGACCTTCAAGAACCATCGGGCTGCGGCGTTCGAGGTGACGCCGCAGCTCCAGCAGCTCTACGCCCTGCTCCATGCCCAGATCTCCATGGAGATGGGCTTCACCACCCTGCGCGACGTGGGCGGCTACAGCTATGCCGGCCATTTCACGCCGGAGATGGTGGCTATCCGCGAAGCGGTCAAGTTGGGGATCACCGCCGGACCCAGGCTGTTGGTGGCCGGCTGGGCGATGATCACGAACTCTCACCTGGATTGCCTCATGCCGTCGAATCTTCCGCGGCTGCCGGGAGTCACCGCCGACGGGCCATGGGAGCTGCGCCGCCTGGTGCGTTCACAGCTGCGCACCGGGGCGGACCTCATCAAGACGTGCGTTTCGGGGGGCGCCGGCGACGACAAGGAAGGGCCCACCGTGCGCAACATGACGCAGGAGGAGCTGGACGCCATCGTCGACGAGGCGCACGCCTTCGGCAAGCGCTGCGCGACGCATTGCTTCACGCCGGCGGCGCAGAAGATGGCGTTGCGCGCGGGAGCCGACACCCTCGAGCACTCGGTGTTCACCGACGACGAGGCGATCGACATGATGAAGGCGCGCGGCATCATCCTTTTCCCCACCCTCAACCACCGCACCGACCACGCGATCGAGCTACGCCGCGAGATGGGGACGGCCGAGTTCGTGCTTCACAAGATGAAGACGCTCCAGCCGCACACGATGGACACTTTCAAGCGGCTCTACCGAGCCGGCGTCAAGCTGGCCCTGGGCACCGACACGGCGTGCGACCCGGAGATGGGAACCCAAGCCGCGGAGCTGGAGATCTACGTGAACCTCGGCATGACCACCATGGACGCCATCAAGGCCGGGACGAAGCACGCCGCCGAGGCGCTGGGCATCGACGACGTGGTGGGGACGCTCGCGCCCGGAAAGATCGCCGACATGGTGGCGGTCGACGGGAACCCGCTCGACGACATCACCGTGCTCAAGGACAAGAAGAAGATCCTGGTCGTGATGAGGGACGGACGGATCTTCGTCGACCGGAGGCCCGGTCAGCGCGAGCGGCTGATCCACGACGAGAGCTGGGGCTGGAAGATCGCGATCTGACGGTCGGTGCCGAAATGATGGTTGCTGAGAGCGTCGCCTCTCTCGTGAGCCGGGCGCGCGCGGCGTGTGCGGCGGTCGGGAGTTACACGCAGGAGCAGGCCAACGATCTGGTCGCGGCCGTGGCGTGGGCCGGCTACAAGCGCGAGCATGCGGAGCGCCTCGCGCGGGTCGCCATGGAGGAGACGCGGCTCGGCCGGTACGAGGACAAGATCGAGAAGATCCGTCGCAAGACGTTCGGGACGCTCCGCGACTTGCTCGACCCCGGGGCCGTCTCCGTCGGCGTGATCAGCGAGCAGCATGGCACGGGACTCACGCTCATCGCCAAGCCCGTCGGAGTGGTGGCGGCGCTCTGCCCGTCCACCAACCCGGCGGACACCTTGGTCAACAAGGCGATGATGATCGTGAAGGGCCGCAATGCCGCCGTCTTCGCGCCGTCCCCCAAAGGCGCGAAGACGTGCGCCCTGGCCGTTGAGCTGATCCACGCGGAAATGGACAAGCTGGGGGCGCCGCGCGATCTGGTGCAGATCCTGCCCCAACCGGTCACGCGCGAGCAGACCGCGGAGTTGATGCGCGAGAGCGATCTCGTGGCGGCGACGGGGTCGCAGAGCAACGTGCGCGCCGCCTACCGCAGCGGGACCCCGGCCATCGGCGTGGGGGCCGGGAACGTGCCGGTGATCGTCGACGCCACGGCCGATTTGGCGGATGCCGCGGGGAAGATCAAGCGCAGCAAGGTCTTCGACTACGCGACGAGCTGCTCGTCGGAGAACGCGTTGCTGATCGACGCCGCGGTCTACAACGAGGCGCTGGAGGCGCTTCGGCGCGAAGGCGGCTACCTGCTCTCGGCGGAGCAGAAGCTCCGTCTGCAAGAAGTGATGTTCGCCGGCGACCGGCTCAGCCCGAGCATCGTGGCGCAATCGCCGGCCAGCGTGGCGGCGGCGGCCGGCTTGAGCGATCCGCGCGCGTTCTCGGCCGAGTTCTTCATGGTGGAGGAGGAGGGCGTGGGGCCCGACTTCCCCTTCTCGGGCGAGAAGCTCTCCGTCGTCTTGACGGTCTACCGCTACCGCTCGTTCGGCGAGGCCCTGCGCACCATGCGGGCGATCCTCGACTACTCGGGGGCCGGACACTCGTGCGGCATCCACACCAAGGACGAGCGCCGCGTGGAGGAGCTGGCGCGCGCCATGAACGTGGTGCGCGTGATCGTGAACCAGGCGCACTGCTTCGCCAACGGCGGGAGCTTCGACAACGGGCTAGGCTTCACGCTCTCCATGGGGTGCGGCTCTTGGGCCAAGAACAGCATCAGCGAGAACCTCTCGTACCGCCATTTTCTCAACACCACCCACGTGGTGCGCCCGATCCCGCCGCGCGAGCCCAGCGAAGACGACCTGTTCGGCGCCTACTGGGCGCGGTATGGAGGCTGAGCGATGGTGATTGCGGAGCACCGCGGGAAGGAGATGCTGCGCAGCAACGGCATCGCGGTGCCGGAGGGCAGCATCGCCGCGACGCCCGCCGAGGCCGCGGCCGCGGCGCGGGCCTTGGGGAGCCCCGTGGTGATCAAGGCACAGGTTTCCACGGGAGGGCGCGGCAAGGCCGGCGGCGTGGCCTTCGCGGGGGACTCCGAGGGGGCCGAGCGCGAGGCCGCGCGCCTGCTGGGTTCCGAGATCGCCGGCTACCGGGTGACGAAGGTGCTGGTGGAGCGCCGCGTGGATGCGGCGCGCGAGCTGTACGCGGCGATCGCGAACGACGCTGCCGCAAAGTCGCCGGTGGTGCTCTTCTCGACGGAGGGCGGCGTCGACGTGGAGCGGGCGAGCGCGGCCTCTGCGGGCTCGCTGCTGCAACGCGTCGTCGACATCCGCTTGGGCTTCGATGCCAGCGACGCCTGGGTGATGCTCGAAGGCGCCGCTTTGGGGGAGCGCGTCCGAGCGCGCGTGGCGGAGGTGCTAGCCGAGCTCTATCGCCAGTACCGCGCGCTGGACCTCGAGCTGCTGGAGATCAACCCGCTGGCGCTGGACCAAGAGGGACGGCTCTGGGCACTGGACTGCAAGCTCTCGATGGACGAGAGCGCCAGGGTGCGGCACCGCGCCTTCGCCGACGAGGCGGAGCGGTGGCTTGGCCCCACGGGGACGCCGCTGGAACGCGAGGCGAAGGCGCGCGGACTGCTCTACGTGGAGCTGGACGGCGACGTGGGCGTGCTGACGAACGGCGCGGGGCTGGGCATGGCCACCGTCGACGCGGTCGACTTCCTGGGCGGCAGGCCGGCCAACTTTCTGGAGATCGGCGGGAACGCGTACACGCAGGCCGCCCCGGCGCTGGAGCTGCTGCTGGCGAACCCGCGCGTGCGCAGCGTGGTCGTCATCTTCTGCGGCGCGTTCGCCCGCACCGACGTGATGACCGAAGGCGTGGCGGCGGCGGTGGAGCGGCTGCATCCCGCCGTCCCGATGTTCTTCTCGATCCACGGCACGGGGCAAGAGAATGCTCGCGCGCTGGCGCGTGACCGGTTGGGCGTGGAGCCCTTCGAGCGCATGGACGACGCGGTGCTGGCCGCGGTGGCCGCGGCGCGGGCGCAGGCTTCCAGGGCGGCGGTCTCGTGATTGCGCGCGGCAGCGAGGCGGTGCTGGTGCAGGGGATCACCGGCGACCAAGGCTCGTTCTGGACGGCGCGCATGATGGCGTGCGGCACCAGGATCGTGGCCGGTTCCAGCCCCGGCAAGCGCGGGCGGAGCGTGCACGGCGTGCCCGTCTACGACTCGGCCGTCGATGCGTGCGCGCACGCGGTGATCGACGCGGCGGTGCTCTTCACGCCGCCGCTCGCGACCAAGCGGGCCGCGCTCGACGCGCTGGAGGCGGGCATCGGAAAGATCGTGGTGCTCACGGAGCACGTTCCCGTGCACGACGTCATGGAGGTCTTGGCCGAGGCCGCGGCGCGCGGGGCGCGCGTGGTAGGGCCCAACACGGCGGGGCTGGTGACGCCGGGCGAGGCCTCGCTGGGATTCATGCCGGCCTTCGACGAGCGGATCTTCCGGCCCGGGTCGGTCGGCGTGGTGGCGCGCAGCGGGAGCTTGGGCACCCTGACCTGCTTGAACGTCGTGCGCGCCGGATTGGGCGAGTCGGCCTTCATCGGCGTGGGAGGCGACCCGATCCTCGGCACCACGATCCTCGACGCCTTGCGGGCTCTGGAGAACGATCCGAGGACGAAGGCGGCGGTCGTGATCGGTGAGGTCGGAGGCGTGATGGAGGAGGCGGCGTGCGAGTTCATCGCCGCGATGGCCAAGCCGGTCGTGGCGTTTGTGGCCGGACGCACCGCGCCGCCCGGGAGACGAATGGGACATGCCGGCGCGATCGCCGAGGGCGATCGCGGGAGCGCGGAGTCGAAGGTGCGCGCGCTGCGCGGCGCCGGCGCGCGCGTGCTCAACACGCCGACCGAGGTCGGCGACGCTCTACACCAAGTGCTGAGAGGATGAGAAGGAACCATGCTTGAGACCAAGTCGACGCAGCAGAGCAACGGATCGGCGGAGCACGTGGTGCACGGCGCGCAGAGGATGACGCCCAGCGAGGCGTTCGTCGAGACGCTGGCCGCCGAGGGCGTGACGCTCGCGCCGGGGATCGTCGGATCCGCGTTCATGGACGCGCTGGATCTGTTTCCCGCGGCGGGGATTCGCTTCTTGCCGGTGGCGCACGAGCAGAACGCCGTGCACATGGCCGACGGCTACGCGCGGGTGACCGGGAAGCCGAGCTTCGCGATCGCGCAGAACGGGCCAGGCATCACGAACTTCGTGACGGCGGTGGCGGCGGCGTACTGGGCGCACACCCCGATGGTCTTCTGCACGCCTTCGGCCGGCTCGGCGGGCGTGGGCCTGGGCGGCTTTCAGGAGACCGATCAGCTCCCGATCTTCTCGAAGATCACCAAGTGGCAGGTGCAGGTGAACCGCCCGGAGCGGATGGCCGAGCTGCTCCGGCGCGCGTTCTACGTGGCCAAGGCCGAGCTCGGGCCGGTACAGGTCGACGTGCCGCGCGACTACTTCTACGGGGAGATCGAGACGGAGATCTATCCCTCGCTCACGCTCGAGCGCGGCCCCGGTGCGGAGCCGCAGATCGCCGCGGCCGCGGAGATGCTGGCCAACGCCAAGTCGCCCGTGATCATCTCCGGCGGCGGCGTGGTGCAAGGCAACGCCGTGGACGAGGTGCGGGCGCTGGCGGAGTACCTCTCGGCGCCCGTGGCCTGCTCGTATCTGCACAACGACGCCTTTCCCGCCGGTCACGAATTGGCCGTGGGGCCGCTGGGCTACCAGGGCTCGAAGGCGGCGATGCGCGTGATGGCCAAGGCCGACGTGGTGCTGGCCATCGGCTGCCGGCTTGGGCCCTTCGGGACGCTGCCGCAGTACGGCCTCGACTACTGGCCGCGCGACGCGAAGATCATCCAGGTGGACGTGGATCATCGCGTGCTCGGCTTGACCAAGAAGATCTCGTTGGGCATCTGCGGCGATGCGAAGCAGAGCGCGCAGGCGCTACTGCGGCGCATGCGCGCGGCCGCTCCGCAGCGCGCGCGCGACGAGAGCGCGGCGCGGCGGATCGCCGAGGAGAAGCGGGCCTGGGCCGGCGAGTTGGACGGGATCTCGTCACGGCACGGCGAGCCGATCAGCCCGCGGCGCGCGCTGAAGCTGATGGCGGAGACCCTGCCGCCGGGGACGATCGTCACGACGGACATCGGCAACATCTCCTCCGTCTCGAACAGCTACCTGCACTTCGAGGAGCCGCGCCGCTTTCTGGCCGCGATGAGCTTCGGCAACTGCGGCTACTCCTATCCCACGGCGCTGGGCGCGAAGCTCGCGCGCCCGGATCTCCCGGTGGTGGCCTACGTGGGCGACGGGGCATGGGGGATGAGCTTGGCCGAGGTCATGACCGCGGTGCGCGAGAACATCCCCGTCGTCGCGGTCGTCTGGAACAACGCGCAGTGGGGCGCCGAGAAGAAGAACCAGGTCGACTATTACGGTGACCGCTTCGTGGGGAGCAACCTCGAGAATCCCGACTTTGCGGAGGTGGCGCGCGCGATGGGCGCCGACGGCTACCGGGTGGAGCGGGAGTCCGAGCTGCAGGACGCGGTGCGCGCCGCGCTCGCGGCCGGCCGTCCGGCGGTCATCAACCTGATGGTCGACTCGGCGGAGCTGGCCGATCCCTTCCGTCGCGACGCTCTGAAGAAGCCCACGCGCTTCCTGGAGCGCTACAAGCACCTGCAGTGAGGCGCCGCGTGGCCCGCGCTTCCGCGGCGACGCTTCAGCGCGTCGCGTGCATCTGGAACGTGAAGCGGTCCGCGCGGTAGAAGCTGACGCCCGTGAGCATGGGGCGTTGATCGCCGGAGAAGAAGGTGACTTCGCGCCGCAGGAGGATCGCCCCCGGCGCGATGTGCAGGAGGCGTGCGATGTCGGCGCCGGCCGCCTCGGCGCCGATCTCTTGCTGGACGGAGACGGCCTTGATCTCGGATTTCTCCGAGATCGTGACGAACAGCGAGCGCTTGGAGACGTCGTCGCGGGTGATCCCCTCGGCGCACCACGGCGCAACGTAGCGCACGTCGAGGACGACGGCGTCGCCTTCGCGCTCGCGCAGCCGGCGCACGAGGAGCGCGCGCTCGCCCGGCGCCATGTGGAGCCGCTCGGCCACGCGCGGCGGGACCACCGTGCGCTTGAACGTGAGTACCTTGACCGGGGCTTGAGGATACGGGAACTCCCACTCTTGGATGAAGCGTTCCAGGCCGTCGAGCCGGACCTGCACGGGCTCCGGCACCAAGAACGTGCCCCGGCCCGGGATGCGCTGGACGACGCCCTCGCGGACGAGGTCGGCGACGGCGTTGCGCACGGTCATGCGGCTGACGCCGAAGCGCCTCATGAGGGCGGCGTCGGAGAAGATGCGCTTGGCACCCGGAGGGTTCGCCCGCAGCTCGGCCACCAGGCGATTCTTGATCTGCTCGTAGAGTGGGATCGGCCCGTCGCGTTCGATGGTATCGGGCGGCGTTGACTTTCGCATCGCGTCCTGTTATAGAATGAGGTTGTCCGTACAGGTATAGGCAAGGATGTCACGTTCCGGCCTATCGGGAGATTCGAGCCGCCTTCAGGACAACCTGTGGCCCGCCGGCAGGTTGTCCGGACCGGTGAGCCAGTGTGTTTGCGTGGCGAGAAAGGGAGCCTCGGGGCAAGATGCTCGGAACGACGACGCCCGCTCTCGACGCGCTCTTGGCGCCCCGGCCCGGCGTGACGCCGCCGGCGGTCGCCGTGGTGCAGCCGGTGAGCGCCGACTCCTTGACGGGCATCATCGATGCCGTGGATCGCGGCCTGGTACGGGCCCTCTTGGTCGGGAGCCGGGAGCGGATCGTTGCGCGGCTCCGGGAGCTGGGGCGGCGCGAGGGCGACTTCGAGATCGAGCACGCCGAGGACGATCGGGCGGCGGCCTGCGCGGCGGTGGAACTGGTTCGCGGCGGCCGCGCCGACATCTTGATGAAGGGGCACCTGCACTCGGACGATTTCCTGAGGCCGGCCGTCGGCCGGGCGAGGGGTCT
The DNA here is from genome assembly GCA_035533275.1 of Candidatus Dormiibacterota bacterium. GTDB lineage: Bacteria > Vulcanimicrobiota > Vulcanimicrobiia > Vulcanimicrobiales > SCRA01 > SCRA01. The sequence goes on from DATLUD010000029.1 coordinate 55,642, forward strand.
ACGCGGCTCCGGACGCATGAGCCATGCCTTCGTCTGTTATCTTCCCGAGAGCACCTATCACAAGCCGCTGGTCGTCACCGACGCAGCGATGAACATCGCTCCCGATCTCGACACGAAGGTCGACATCGCGGCGAACGCCATCGAGCTCGTGCGCGTGCTGGGCACGGAACGGCCGAAGATGGCGGTCTTGGCGGCGGTCGAAACGGTGAACGCGGCGATGGAGGCGACGGCGGACGCGGCGGCGCTCCAGGAGCTGGCGCGCCGTGGAGCCTTCGGCGCGGCGATCATCGAGGGGCCCTTGGCGTTCGACAACGCGATCTCGCGCGAGGCCGCCGCGACGAAGGGCATCGCCTCGCAGGTGGCCGGAGATCCCGACATCCTCTGCGTTCCGGACATCGAGGCGGGCAACATCCTCTACAAGTCGATGGTCTATCTCTGCGGCGCGATCACGCCGGGCGTCATCTTGGGCGGCTCGGCCCCCCTGCTGCTGACCTCGCGGGCCGACCCACCGCTCGCGCGCACCGCGTCGTGCGCGCTTGCGGCCCGGCTGGTCAACCGCGCGCGACGTTAGTGGGCTGCGCTCCGGCGGAGCGCCTCGACCACACGCGGCGCGGTGATGGGCACCTGGTAGACGCGAACTCCGACGGCGTCGTGCACGGCGTTGGCCAGCGCCGCGGCGCCGGGGATGGCGGGTGGCTCGCCGACGCCCTTGGCGCCGAACGGACCGTAGACGGAAGGCACCTCGACCATCTCCACGTGGATCGGCGGGAGATCGACGCTGTGCGGCACCGCGTAGTCGAGGAACGAGCCGCCGTGCACCTGACCGTAGGCGTCGTGGACGATCTCCTCGCCCAGCGCTCGCCCCAGGCCCTGCGTGAGACCGCCGTGGATCTGCCCTTCTACCTCGGCGGGGTTGATGGCGCGGCCGACGTCCTGCACGGCCAGATAGCCCGTGGGGCGGACGACGCCCGTGGCGCGGTCGACCACGACGCGGGCGACGTGGACGGCGAAGGCCGGCGAGGACTCCGGGTTGGCGATGCGCCCTTGGCCGTGGAGCGGAGCGTAGGGGCTGCCGAAGCCGACCGTGAGCTTGGCGAGGTCGGCGATGGCGGCACCGGTGCGTGGGTTGCCGCGCACGAAGACGCGGCCGTCCTCGATGACGAGATCGCCGACGGCGGCTTCGAGCCGAGCGGCGGCGAGCTCCAGCAATTGGCGCCGAGCGTCCTCGGCGGCGCGCTCGACCGCCTTGCCCACCGTATAGGTGATCTTGCTGCCGCCGGTCAAGCCGGCGTACGGCGCGCGGTCGGTGTCGCCGGTGACGACGCGAACCTTCGAAGGATCCACGCCGAACGTCTCGGCGGCGATGGTCATGAACGTGGTGTTGGTACCGGTCAGGTCAACCGAGCCCACCTGGATGGTGAGGGTGCCGTCGCTCTCGATGCGGCAGCCGGCGGCCGCGGGCTCGAGGCCGCCCGGCCATCCGCCGGCCGCGACGCCGTAGCCCTCGCCCGCGGCGCGCGCGCGGCCGCGCTCGCGCCAGAGCTCGCTGTCGCGCGCGCGCTCGAGACACTCCATCAGCCCGATGCGCGGCCAGCGGCGGCCGTCGGCACGCTCGTCCCCCTCGACGACGGCGTTGCGCAGGCGCAGCTCGATGGGATCCATCTCCAGCTTGCGCGCCAGCAGATCCATCGCCGACTCCAGCGCGAAGTACGCCTGCGGGGCCCCCGGCCCGCGATAGGCCGACTGCGGAGTCTTGTGCGTGAGAACCTCCGCGGCGACGACGCGCAGGTTCGGGGTGCGGTAGGTGCTGCCGAGCAGAATCGCCCCAATGCCGACGGGCGAGCCGCCGACGGCACCGCTGTCGAAGAGCAGATCGGCGTCGAGGCCCACCAGGGTGCCGTCGTTGCGGGCCCCCAGCTTGACGGCGATGCGGGCCGCCGGCGCCGGCTGCGCAAAGAGAAAGTCCTGGGCGCGGTCGAGGATCAGGCGCACCGGGCGGCCCACCACGCGCGCCGCCTGCGCGGCCAGCGGCTCGACGAGGAAGATCTTGCCGCCGAAGCCGCCGCCCACGGGCAGCGGCACCACGCGCACGAGGCTCTCGGGGAGGTCCAGCGCCTTGGCCGTCTCGGCGCGCAGGAAGAATTGTCCCTGCGTGCAGGCGTGAAGGGTCACGCCGCCGTCGGAGCGCGGCTCGGCGATGCAGCCCTGGGTCTCGATGTAGGCCTGGTGGACGCGGGCAAGGGAGAAGGTGCCCTCGACCACGGCATCGGCGAGGTTCCACGCGGCGTCGATCGAGCCGCGGCGGAAGCGCATGCGCTGGTGCATATTGGCCGGGCGCGGCTCCGAATCGTCCTCCGTGCCAACCGCGGCGCCGTGGGCACCGGCGTCCTCGCTCTCGTGGGCCGAGGGGTCGAGCACCGTGGGCGCCGTGGGCTCGAGGGCCGCCAGCGGGTCGACGACGGCCGCAAGCTCGCGGTACGTGACGTCGACCAGCTCGGCGGCGTCGAGCGCGGTCGCGTCGTCGACGGCCAGAACCATGGCGACGGGCTCGCCGACGTAGTTGACCTCCCCCCGCGCGAGCAAGCGGCGGACGCCCATCTCCTCGTCGGTCAGCACCGCGACCACGCCCGGGAGGAGCCGCGCGGCCGACGCGTCGATGCGCTCGATCCGGGCGTGCGGATACGGACTGAGCACGAGCCGGGCCGAGAGCATGCCGGGGAGGTGCAGGTCGCCGACGAATCTCGTGAGGCCGCGAACTTTGTCGCCGCCTTCGACGCGGCGCTGCGAGCGTCCGATCCAGGTAGTGGAAGTCATAGCCCGCCTGTTACCCCGTCGCCCACGCCGCTCCTTGCCGCATCGTGGATTGACTGGCATGGAGAAGCTGGTATAGTATGAGGGCTGTTTGGCTCCCGGAGGGGGCCCGGCGATTTTACGGCCCTTCGCGGTCGAGACGAAAGGGGGGTTGCATCACCATGGAAATCCGAATCGCTCCCGGCGAGTCCATCGAGTCCGCCCTCCGTCGTTTCAAGAAAGCGACGCAGAAGGCCGGTATCCTCGCCGAGGCTCGCAAGCACGAGCACTACGAGAAGCCCAGCGTGCGAGCCAAGAAGAAGTCCGCCGCCGCGCGCAAGCGCCGCTCGTAGGCCGTCCATGTTGCAGAGCAAGATCGACGCGGACCTGAAGGAGGCCATGAAGGCCCGCGATCAGGTCCGCGTCGACACGTTGCGCATGCTGCGCAGCGCCATCAATTACCGCCGCATCGAGGTAGGGCACGAGCTCTCGGAGGACGAGCAGCTCGAAATCGTGCGCAAACAGGTCAAGCAGCGCAACGATGCCATCACCGAGTACGAGCGTGCGGCGCGCGCCGAGGCCGCCGCCAAGGAGACGCGCGAGCGCGAGATCCTGCAGGCGTTCCTGCCGCGTCAGCTGACCCGCGAGGAGCTGGAGGGCGTGGTGCGCGAGGCGTTGGCCGGATTGCCGCGGCCCTTGGACCGCGGGATGGCGATGAAGGTGGTCATGGCCAAGGTCAAGGGCGTGGCCGACGGCCGGACCGTCGCCGAGATCGTCAACGCCGAGCTCGCGAGGTCCTGATCCGCGCCGCGGCATCCTCGCCCGCCCGCAACTTTTCCGGACCTCCTGGGTAGAAGTGCCCGGGAGGTCCGGTTCTTTGGTGCGTCGCGTCCTGCGTTTGGGGTTCTTCGTCTGCTTGGCGCTCGGTGTGGCGCTGGGCGCGGCGCGCGCCGCGGGACCGGGCGAGGTGGTGGTGGTGCCGATCCACGGCACGATCGATCAAGGAATGGCCCACTTGGTGCAGACCGCCGTGGCCCAAGCCGACACGTCCGGGGCCAAGGCGATCATCCTGGACGTCAACACGCCCGGCGGCCTGGTTGACGCCGCGACCCAGATCCGCGACAGCCTCTTCGCCGCCCGCGTGCCCGTGATCGCATACGTCTCCGAGCGCGCCTGGAGCGCTGGGGCGCTGGTCACGCTGGCCGCGTCGCGCATCGCCATGGCGCCCGGCGCCAGCATCGGAGCCGCCGAGCCGATCCCCACGACGATCAAGACCGTCTCCGCCCTGCGCGCCGAGTTCGAGTCGACCGCGGCGCGCAACGGGCGGGATCCGAAGATCGTGGCGGCCATGGTGGACAAGACGCGTCCGTTCCCGCCCTATAGCCAACCGGGGCAGATCCTGACGCTCACCGCCGACCAAGCGCTCAAGCTGGGCATCGCCAACGAGACGGTCTCGAGCTTCGGTCAGCTGCTCGCCGACGAGCACCTGGCGGGGAGCACCGTGCGCACGGCGCACTACACCTTCGGCGAGCGGTTGGCGCGCTTCGCCACCGACCCGGTGGTCAGCGGCCTGCTGCTCACCATCGGCTTCCTGGGCCTGCTGATCGAGATGCAGACGCTCCACGGGATCGCGGGGCTGATCGGCGTCGTCTCGCTAAGCCTGTTCTTCGGGGCGCACGTGATCGCGGGGTTCTCCAACGAGCTGGTGATCGTGCTGGCCGTGCTGGGCGTGGCCGCGCTCCTGGCGGAGCTGCACGTCTTCCCCGGCCACGGAGTCTTTGGAGCCCTAGGAGCGTTGATGCTGGTGGCCGCGGTCTTCCTGGCGTTCGGCATCGCGTTCATGGGGGCGGCGATCCAGGCGCTGGCGACGGCGATCGTGGCGACGGCGATCCTCTACGTGCTCGCGACGCGAATCTTCCCGCAGAACGCCTTCTACCGGCGCATCGTATTCGTCGGCGAGCAAGGACCGGAGTACATCGCCAGCGCAGACTACCGCGGGTACCTCGGCGCGAACGGCGTAGCTCTCTCCGATCTGCGCCCCAGCGGCGTGGCCGAGATCCTTGGACGGCGCCTGGACGTCCTCACCGAGGGCGAGTTCGTTCCGGCCGGGGCGCCGGTCAACGTGCGGCGGGTCGAGGGCGGCCGCATCTTCGTGGTTCGCATCGGAGCCGACGTAGTGCGCGCAGAGTTGCCGCGGTAGTCGGCTCTCCCTCTCTAGACGGAAAGGACGCTATGGTCGCCATCGGCTTCGGTGGACTCTTGTTGACGCTGGTCATCCTCTTCGGCATCATCGTCTTTCTCTACTACTTCCCGTTCGGGCTCTGGCTGAGCACGGTCGCCGCGGGGGTGCCGCTCTCGATCATCGCGCTGGTGCGGATGCGACTGATCCGCATCCCGCCCGGCGTCATCGTGGCGAACCTCGTGCGTGCCCGCAAGGCGGGCTTGCACATCGACGTCGACCAGCTGCAGTCGCACATCTTGGCGGGCGGCAACGTCGACAAGGTGACGCTGGGCATGATCGCGGCGCAGCGCGCCGGGATCCCTCTGGAGTGGCCGCGCGCCGCGGCGATCGACCTGGCCGGCCGCGACGTGCCCGACGCGGTGCAGACCTTCGTCAACCCGAAGGTCATCGAGACGCCCACGTTCCAAGGCGTGGCGCAGGACGGCATCCAGCTCAACGTCAAGGCGCGCATCACGGTGCGCACGAACCTCGATCGCTACGTCGGCGGCGCCGGCGAGCAGACGGTGGTCGCGCGCGTGGGCGAGGGCGTGGTATCTGCCGTGGGCGCGGCGCAGTCGTACAAAGAGGTGCTGGAGTATCCCGACAAGATCTCCAAGGCCGTGCTGGCCAAGGGGCTCGACGCGGGCACCGCGTTCGAGATCGTCTCGATCGACATCGCTGACGTGGACGTCGGACGCAACGTGGGAGCCGATCTGCAGATCAGCCAGGCCGAGGCCGACCGCCGCATCGGCCAGGCAAAGGCCGCCGAGCGCCAGTACGCCGCGCAGGCGCTGGAGCAAGAGATGCGCGCACGCACGCAAGAGATGCAGGCCAACGTGGTGCAGGCCGAGGCGCAGGTTCCGCTGGCGATCTCGGAGGCGCTGCGCAGCGGGAACATCGGCGTCATGGACTACGTGCGGTACAAGAACCTGCTGGCGGACACGGAGATGCGCGGCAACATCGCGCAGAGCGCCCAAGGGAAAGGCGAGCAGCAGTCCGGCCAGCAGTCTCCGCAGCCGCCGGCCGGACCGCAGCCGAGCTAGCAGGGTGCGGAAGAACCCCTGCGCTGATCGCTAGGAGCGTTTCCGCCAGCAGACCGAGGAACGAGGAGGGAGCGTAGCCCCAGCGCTACGTGACCGACGCAGTGACAATGGGATGCGGCGGAAACGCCCTTGCCCCAAGGGTTTGGAGCCCAAGGACCCATCTGCGTCGTCGCCGGCTCGGTCGCAGACCGCAGCGGGTATGCTCCCTCGCCGTCTCCTTGCATCTGGGCCCTTGGGCTCCAAACGATCGGCACACGGGTT